>NZ_JBFTHT010000001.1:0-607385 GCF_056394385.1 Arthrobacter sp. 10N44_2
AATGTACTGGGCACGTTCGGTGCCTTGTTCCTGAATCAGGGTATCCAGGGACTCCAGCCATTCGGCGGTCTCTTCCGGATCACGATCAGGCAGCTGGTTTGTCAACCCGCTGAGGATATGGGAGGTATCTTCTCCTGCAGCCACGTCCAACCTCTCTTTGAGCGCATCTATCGGCACCCTCAGCTCCGGGCAGGGTGACTGCCTGGCGTGAACGCGACGTGTGCGACATATCGGTTACATCAGCCCGGTCGTATGCGCCGGGCAAGGTCCAATCACGGTACGCCTGCCTGTATTAGCCGGGCGGTTGCCCGCGCAGGCGTAGTCGTCATCAGCCACTCTAGCCGTGCGGGCTGATGGATGCGTAGCCGCCCTATGGACCCGCCGCCGTATTTCACGGGCATACTGGTTGTGTGACGAAGCGCTGCCCGGCAGCCTCCGGATCGTCCTGTGTGACGCAGAATATGGCGGATCGCGGTACCAACAGCTTGAAGCGAGAGCCCAAAGGGTGTTGGCTTGGAGTAATGGAAATCACTAGTGCCATTGAAAACATGAAGCAATTCAAAAAGCATAGGAGCAACACGTGAGCGAGGCCGACGCCGCCACTTCGGTAAATGTGGCGGAGAAACTGGGTTTCAAAGACGGGGACCTGATTCAGGAATTCGGTTATGACGACGATGTCGACTTCGACTTGCGGGACGATATCGAAGATCTCACGGGCTCTGAGCTTCTCGATGAGGACGATCACGAGGTGGTCGATGCCGCCATTCTCTGGTGGCGGGCAGGTGACGGAGACCTTGTGGACACGCTGGTCGATTCGCTGACCACTCTCACCGAGGGCGGCGTTGTCTGGGTCCTGACTCCCAAGTCCGGCCGGGACGGCTACGTCTCGCCCGCGGACATCCAGGACGCCGCGCCCACCGCAGGGCTCCACTACACCACCTCCGCCGGCGTCTCGAAGGACTGGAGCGCCACCCGGTTGGTCACGCGGAAGAACAAGTGACCCAAGCGGTCCAGCACGAGGCCTCCGGGCCGGGCTCCGCCGTGAGCCCCGTTCCCGGTGCCGTTCCCGGCGTCGGCGATGCCGCGCCGGATTTCGAGCTCGCCAATCAATTCGGCGAACCGGTGCGCCTCTCAGACTTCCGCGGCCGCAACGTCGCCATAGTCTTCTACCCGTTTGCCTTCTCCGGGATCTGCACCGGGGAACTGTGCGAAATCCGGGACAACCTGGCACTGTTCGAGGATGCCGACGCCGCCGTGCTGGCAGTCTCGGTGGACAGCAAATTCGCCCAGCGTGCCTATGCCGAAAAGGAAGGCTACGGCTTCGATCTGCTGGCCGACTTCTGGCCGCACGGGGCCGTGGCCTCGGCTTACGGTGTGTTCGACCCTGACAGTGGCATGGCGCTGCGCGGCACCTTCATCATCGACGCGGCGGGAATCGTCCGCTACGTCGTGGTGAATCCGCGCGGCCAGGCCCGGGACTTCGCCGAATACCGGGCGGCCCTCGCGGGACTCGGCGGGAGCTGATCCGGTGAGGCAGCGGCGGCCAGGAATCGGCATGACCGGGTTTGCCAGCCTCCCGCCGGTCACGGCCGCCGGGAGCGCCGCGGAACTCCAGCGCACCGAGTTGGAGGCCCTGCAGGACATCCATGGCCTCCTGTCCGGGGAGCAGTTCGCCGTGCTGACGGGTGCCGGCCTGAGTACGGATTCAGGCATCCCGGACTACCGTGGGCCCGGCGCCGCACCGCGGACCCCCATGACCTACCAGGAATTCATCGGCGAGCCGGGAAACCGGCAGCGCTACTGGGCCCGCAACCACATCGGCTGGTCACATCTGCGCAGGGCGGATCCGAACGATGGCCATGCCGCTGTAGCCCGGCTGGAGCAGCGGGGGCTTCTCACCGGCCTCATCACCCAAAACGTGGACCGGCTCCACGAGGACGCCGGCAGCGTCAACGTCGTGGACCTGCACGGCCGGTTCGACCAGGTGGTGTGCCTGGACTGCCACCGGCGGTTCAGCCGCCGGATGCTGGCCGGTGTCCTGGAAGAACTCAACCCCGGGTTCCTGGAACGGGCGCAGGCGGCCGGGGTGGTTGAAATGGCACCGGACGCCGATGCCGCCGTCGAGGACGCCGAACTGATTGGATCGTTCATCGTCGCCCGCTGTCCGGCCTGCGGCGGCACCCTGAAACCGGACTTCGTGTACTTCGGGGAAAACGTGCCCAAGGACCGGGTGGAGCGCTCGTACGCCATGGTCGACGCCGCCCGGGCGCTCCTGGTGGCCGGCTCGTCGCTGACCGTGATGAGCGGCCTGCGTTTTGTCCGCCACGCGGCGAAGCAGGGCAAAGCCGTGGTCATCATCAACAGGGGACCGACCCGTGGGGACGGCCTCGCCACCATCAAGCTGGAGGCAGGCGTCAGCGGGGCCTTGACCTGGCTCGCCGCCGAGCTGCCGCCCCTGTAGCGACGGCCGGGCCGATTGGCGCTTGGCCGGTGACATCCGGTACAGTAGCTGTTCGTTGGTTGAAGCGCTGAGGCGCGGAAACCGCGGTTTGGGTCTTTAGCTCAGCTGGTAGAGCGCCACGTTTACACCGTGGATGTCATCGGTTCGATCCCGGTAGGACCCACCACAGAAAACCCCGTCATTCCGGACCACATGGTCCGCAAGGGCGGGGTTTTGTGCATCTCGGCAGGTGGATGCTGCCCCGCCCCGAAAAATGTCAGGGCTCCGCCTTACTGTGACGGGCATGGAGCACGTGATGGTGAAAACAGGCCCGGACGGGCGGCCCTTGGCCGTGGTCCGCGGGGGCAGGGAATGGTTGATCGGCGCCGAGCCCGTGCGTTGGTTCGAGCGGGTCAGCTGGTGGGAGGCCGAGCGCCGGATGCCCAAGGGCCTGAGCCGCGTGGATGTTGAGGTCTGGCAGGTCCAGGCGAGGCTCGGCCGCAACCGCGGATCTGCCCTGACCACCATGGAACTGATCCGGGATGGCCTCGGTGGGGGCTGGCGGCTGCGGGGGGCCGTTGCGGACGCCGCGTAGGCTGCCTGCGCGGGCAACAATCGCCCGGCCCGGCCCGCTAAAAAGGGGATCCCGGACCCTGGTATCACCCGGGCATTGGAAAAGCCTTCCACCGCGACTATTGGGGGATGCCGCGGTGGAAGGCTTGTAATGAATATACCGTGAACGCTTGGAAATGTGAAACACCGGCGGTGTTTCTGCGCGCCAGAATTACGCCAGTCGATGGCCTAATCGCGGCCCCCGGGAGTCCGCCGCCTAGGATGTTTTCATGACCGCCACGAGTGCCCGCCGAATCGCCAGAGTCCGCCCGCTTTCCCCGGCTGCCGGGGACGAAAACTTCTTCGTCGCCAACGACGCAGCGGATTTTGGCAGTGCGGCGGGCAGGGTGTGGACGGTGACACCCTCTCCGTTCCCGGGTTCTGCCGCCAATGCCGGCAGCCTGCCACGCAGTGGTTGGGAGGTCGGCGCGACAGTGGAGGAAGCGTCGTTCACGTTCCTCGCGCCCTGTGTCCCGGCCAACGTCCTGGGCATGGCGCACAATACCGGTGCCGCCGGTCGCGGGCTTCCGCCGCAGGCCTTCCACAAGGCTTCCACCAGCGTGGTCGGCCCAGGGGACGCGGTTGAACTCCGGCCAGGCGTGGGACGCGTCGAGCCGGAGGCCGAACTGACCCTCGTGATCGGGAGCAGCGCCCGCGGACTGACGCCCGGCAACGCCATGGGCGCGGTCCTGGGCTACACCATAGGAAATGACGTCTCCGCCAGGAACCTGCAGGAATCCGATCAGCTGTGGATCAGCGCCAAGAGCCAGGACACCTTCACGCCCGTGGGGCCCTGGATCGTCACGGACCTGAACGGTGACGACCTGGCGATCGGCATCAAACACAACGGTCAGGAACTCCAGGCAGCCAGCTCCGCCGACCTTGGCTGGAAGGTCGAGGAAATCCTCGCCTATCTCACATCCTTCATGACCCTTCACCCGGGTGACCTGGTGCTGACGGGATTCCCCGCCGAGTGTGCGCCGATCGTCCCCGGCGACACCGTCACGTGCCACATTGCCGGCATCGGCGAGCTGACGAATCCCGTGGTGTCTGCCGCCTAAGGGGCCGGCGGTCCCCGACGAGGCCCGCCGACGGGGAGCAATGGATGCGCGGGCCCTGCCGGTCCCGGTTCAGGGCGCCAGACATTATGATGGTTAGTGTTCAGCTGACTGGACGGCATTCGAACGAGTGGCGCGGCGACTTGCGCGCGATACCTGAAGGAGAATCATGGCCGATTCCCGAGTTTCCCGACCCTCCGACGGATTGGGGAGCGCGTCACCCGCGCCGGCTGTCACCCGTGCCGCCGCCGTGCTGGAAGCCCTGGCGGCATCCGCGACCGGACGCCTCACGCTCAGTGATCTGTCCCGGGAACTGGGAATCCCGAAGTCCTCCACCTCCAACCTCCTGCTCGCGCTCGAGGAGGCGAGGCTGATCAGCCGCCAGGGCGCGGAGTTCACCCTCGGCCGGAAGTTGGTTGAGCTCGGCGCTGCCTACCTCAGCCGCCTCGACGAGGTCCAGGAGTTCTACCGCTTCTGTGAACAGGCCCCGACGCTCTCGGGAGAGACGGTCCGGATCGCCATGCTGGACGGAACAAATGTCATCTACCTGGCCCGCTACGAAGGGCACCCGGCGGTGCGCCTGACGTCCAATATTGGCGACAAGATGCCCGTGTCCCTCTGTGCCGTGGGCAAGGCCCTGATCGCGCGGCTGCATGACCACGACGTCGACGAGATGTTTCCCGACGACGCCACTCTTCCGGTCCTGACGCCGAAGTCGCTGCGCACGGGTGCCGAGCTCAAGGCGCAGCTCACGCTCATCCGGGAGCAGGGGTATGCGTTCGAGGACGAGGAATCCACCACCGGAGTCGTGTGCCTGGCCGTCGCCGTCCCGACCCGGGGCGCACACGGGCCCAGCCTAGGCCTGTCGGTCACCGCGCTGAAGGCGACTTACTCGCAGGAGCAGGGCGCCCTGATGGTGAAGGAACTCCAGGACCTCGCCCGGTCCCTCGGCAATCCCATGGGCTAGGGGCCCGCGCCGCTGGGCGTTTCGGGACGCCCCGGAATAATCTGATTATTCATTGGCTAGCCGATCACTATGCTGTACGCTGTTCAGCATAGTGATCGACTCCTTGGGGTTGCTCACACCCACCAGACCAACGGGGGTCTGGAGTGTTCTTGAGGGAGTGCTTGTGACAACTAGTACTAATACACCGCTCGCTGAAGCGGACGGCGCCGTCGTCGATCCGGAACAGCTGCGACGGGCAACGCTTGCCAGCTCTGTGGGCTCCGCGCTGGAGTACTACGACTTCTACATCTACGGGCTGGCCTCCGCCCTGATCTTCGGCCCGCTGTTTTTCAAGCCGCTCGGCGAGGACGGGGCCCTGATTGCATCCTTCGCCACGTACGGTGTGGGCTTCGCGGCCCGGCCCTTCGGCGGGATGGTCTTCGGCTACATCGGCGACCGGTTCGGCCGCAAGATGGTCCTGATCCTCACCATCGGCCTGATGGGGACCGCCAGCTTCGCCATCGGCCTGCTGCCGACGTACGAACAGGCCGGCATGCTCGGCGCCGTTCTTCTGGTGACGCTGCGCATCCTGCAGGGACTGGGTGCCGGCGCTGAACAGGCGGGCGCCACCACGCTCATTTCCGAAGTCGCGCCGCGCCGCCGTCGTGGCTTCTTCGCGTCGCTCCCGTTCGTCGGCATCCAGCTGGGGACCCTGCTCGGCGCCGGAACGTTTGCGCTCATTGCCATGGCAGACAAGGCCGTCCTGGAGGGCTGGCTGTGGCGGGTGCCCTTCCTGGCCAGCGTGCTCCTGGTTGTGGTGGCCATCTTCATTCGGCTCCGTCTGAAGGAAACGCCCGTCTTCCAGGAACTGGAAAAGCACAAGAGCGTGGTCAAGAACCCCATCGGCCAGCTGTGGAAGCACTCGAAGAAGAACGTGCTGATCGGCATCGGCCTGCGGATGGGCGAAAACGGCAATTCCTCGATCTACTCCGCGCTGCTCATCGCGTTCCTGGCGGCCAAGGACGGCGTTTTTCCCGGCGACAAGTTCATCGGTCCGGTCGGCCTGCTCATCGCCGCGGGCTTCGCGGCCGTCATGGTGATCACCTTCGGTGCGCTGTCCGACAGGTTCGGCCGGGTGCCCGTCTACCGCTACGGCGCGCTGTTTCAGGCGCTCATCGCGCTGCCGGCGTTCTACCTGGTGACGCTGGGCAATGTCACGCTGGTCTGGATTGTCATGGTGGTCGGCATCGCCCTCGGCGTTCAGTCCATGCTCGGCCCGCAGTGCCCGCTGCTGCCTGAACTCTTCGGCTCGCAGTACCGTTTCACCGGCGTGGCCATGAGCCGGGAGCTCTCCGCCGTCCTGGCCGGCGGCCTGGTCCCGCTGGTCGGCGCCGCGCTGCTGGCCGCCACGGACCATTCCTGGCTGGTGCTCGCCATCTACTCGCTGGTCCTGGCGCTGATCTCGTTCGTCACCACCTTCTTCACGCCCGAGACGGTGGGACGCGACCTTCTCCTGACGGAGGATGCGCGCTAGGCGGAATCCGGGCTCCAGACCCTCCGTCCGCGCCGCACAGGCCGTGGCCCCTTCCACCCAGGAAGGGGCCACGGCCGTTTCTGCGCCACGGAAAGCGCCCGGCGACGCGCACTATGCGCGTCGCCGGGCGGATCCCGCGGCGCAGGCACGGTCCGGCGTCGCTGGGCAGAACCTTCCTCGCCCAACGCAAAGGGCGGCCCAACCGTTTCCGGTGGGCCGCCCTGTGTGCGCTGCGGCGCTGGTGCAGTGCGGAAGAGTGGACTCAGTAGAAGTGCACCGTGTCCACCAGGTGGGGGAGTTCGCCGCCGTCGAGGTAGGTCCGCAGGTTGCTGCAGAAGCGTTCGGTGATCAGCCGGTTTTCGGCGGCGCTGAGCGCCGAGGTGTGCGGGGACACCATCACCCTGGGGTGGTTCCACAGCGGGCTGTCCTGCGGCAGTGGCTCCACGGCGAAGACATCGAGGCAGGCATAGGAGACCTGGCCGTTGCCCAGGGCCTCCAGAAGCGCCTCTTCATCGACCACGGTGCCGCGGCCCACGTTGACGAAGACTGTTCCGGGCTTCATGGCGGCGAAGACGTCGCGGCTGAAGAGCTTCTCGGTGTACGGCGTGCCGGGCAGGGTATTGACGACGGCGTCTGCGGTGCCCAGCAGGCCGGCGAGGCCGTCGTTGTCCGTGACCGTCTCGATCCCGTCGATGGCCTCCACGGTCCGCTTGGTCCCGCTGACGCTCATGCCCAGGGCGCGGGCGATCCGTGCGGTCTCGAGCCCGATCTCGCCGAGCCCGGTGACCACCAGGCGGGAGCCGTTGACCAGGCGGGTGGGGGTGCGGAGCTCGGGCCAGAGCTTGGCCGCCTGGTCCTGGGCCAGCTCGGCGCTGCGCTTGAAGCCGTTGAGGATGCCCAGGGCGGCGAACTCGGCGAGCGGCAGGGCGTGCACCCCGGCCGAGGTGGTGACCCTGAACTTCTGCAGCGTCGCGGCGTCCAGCCCCGATGCCTTTACGGCACCGCCGGCGCCGGCCGCCATGGCATGGATCCACTCAAGCCGGGGATTGCTGCCGGCGATCCGGGCGAGGCCTGCCGGGCTTTCGTTGGGGAGCCCGTACAGGACCTGGGCCTTGTTGAGCATGTCCCAGTAGCGCTCTTCCTGCTCCGGCGTCCGGCGGAAGTCCGGGTCACCCGCATGGTCGGCGGGAAAACGTTCCGGCGGCAAGAGCTCGGGGTCGTAGAGGACGGTCACGGACGGATCTGCGGCGCGGATGCGGTCCACCAGCTCTGCTTCGAGCGGGACGGCGATCGCGACGGTGGTTTTGGTCGTCATAGTGTTCATCATACTGAATGGAGGCTAGGATGCTGAACAGAATTCCAAGATTAACCACGACGAAGTGAGGGCAACGCTATGGAGATGGACCGCAGGGAGGCCGGGTTCGTCGGCCTCGGCCTGATGGGCGCGCCGATGGCCGCCAACCTCCTCGCGGCAGGATGGACCGTCACGGCCTGGAACCGTTCGCCGGCGGCGCTGGACGCCTTCGAGACCCTGGGCGGCTCGCGTGTGGCCAGGGTCGAGGCGCTTCGAGACCAGCCAGTCATTGTCTTCATGCTGCCGGATCTGTCCGACATTGAGGAGGCGAGTGCCGCGCTCCTGGCCGGCTGGACCGCCAGCCCGCCCGCGCCCGGAACCGCCGTCGTGGTGATGAGCAGCGTGTCGCCGTCCGGCGTGCGGGACTTCGGGGCACGGGTCGCGGAGGCGAGCGGGGGCAACGCCGTCGTCGTCGATGCGCCGGTCAGCGGCGGCACCAAGGGCGCGGCGGACGGCACCCTTGCCATCATGGCGGGCGCCAGCGACAGCGACTTCCGCCGGCTCCTGCCGCTCTTTGGCGCGATGGGCAGCACCGTGCGGCGGCTGGGACCGCTGGGATCGGGGTCGCTCGCCAAGGCGTGCAACCAGCTGATCGTGGGAACCACGACGGCGGCGCTCGCCGAGGCCGCGGAGCTCGCCGAACGCTCCGGCATGGAGGTGCCCGCCCTTTACGAGGTGCTCGCGGGCGGACTGGCGGGCAGCCGGGTCCTGGACATCGTGGGGCCACGGCTCGCCGCCAGGGACTACGAGCCCACCGGGCCCGCCAAGTTCATGCACAAGGACCTCTCCTTCGTGCTCGAGAGCGCCGCGGCCGCGGGTGCCGCAGTGCCGATGGCGGCCGCCGGCGCCGAGCTCTACGCTGCCCTGCTGCGCCAGGGGCTGGGGGACCGGGACCTCGCCGTCGTGCGGCAAACCATCGCCAATCTCAGCGACAATGCACGTGACAACCCCAGCGATAAGCCAACAGCCAACACAGCAGCAAAGACCAAATGAGGATCAGTGAACCATGAGTGGACTTTTTGACCTGACCGGGCGTGTGGCCCTGGTGACCGGTTCGAGCCGGGGGATCGGCAACGCCCTGGCCCGGGCCCTGGCCGACGCCGGCGCCACCGTGGTGCTCAACGGCATCAACCCCGAGCGGCTCAAGGCCGCCGAGGCCGCGATGGCCGCGGACTACGCGCCGGGCCGGGTGCACAGCTGCGCCTTCGACGTCACCAGCGACACCGGGGCCGCCCGGGGCATCGCCTGGGTGGAGGAGAACGTCGGCCCGCTGGACATCCTGGTCAACAACGCCGGCATCCAGCACCGGGTGCCGATGCTCGAGCTCGACGTGGCCGACTGGGAACGGGTGATCTCCACGGACCTGACCAGCGCGTTCCTGGTGGGGCGGGAAGCGGCCCGGCACATGATCCCTCGGGGCCGGGGCAAGATCATCAACATCTGCTCGGTCCAGACCGACCTCGCCCGGCCCACCATCGCGCCCTACATCGCGGCGAAGGGCGGCCTGCGGAACCTGACCCGGGCCATGACCGCGGAATGGGCCGCCTCGGGCCTGCAGATCAACGGGATCGCGCCGGGCTACATCCACACCGAGATGACCCAAAACCTCGTCGACGATGAGCAGTTCAACGCCTGGATCCTGGGCCGGACCCCCGCGCACCGCTGGGGGACCGTGCAGGACCTGGCCGGACCCGCAGTGTGGCTGGCCTCCGACGGGTCCGACTTCGTCAACGGCCAGACCATCTTCATCGACGGCGGAATGACGGTGGTGGTCTGATGGGCGGCGTGGCAGCACTTCCGGCCACGGCCGCGGCGGTGGTGGCCCACGCCGCGGGCGACCTGCGGATCGAGGACATCCCCGTGCCCGCGCCGGCCCCCGGTGAAGCCGTCATCGACGTGGCCTTCGGCGGCATCTGCGGCTCCGACCTGCACTACTGGCTGCACGGCGCCGCGGGCGAATCCGTCCTCAAGGCTCCCATGGTCCTGGGCCACGAGATTGTAGGGACCGTGATCCGCGCCGCCGCTGACGGCTCCGGGCCGGGGCCCGGCACGGCCGTCGCGGTGCATCCCGCAACGCCGGGCCCGGGCGGCGCCCGGTACCCGGCGGAGCGTCCGAATCTGTCGCCGGGCTGCACGTATCTGGGCAGCGCCGCACGGTTTCCGCACGCGGACGGAGCGTTCAGCCGGTATGTGAACCTGCCGGCCCGGATGCTCCGGCCGCTGCCGGCGGGGCTGGACCTGCGGACCGCGGCACTGGCGGAACCGGCCAGCGTCGCCTGGCACGCCGTGTCGCGCGCCGGCGACGTGGCGGGAAAGACGGCGCTGGTGATCGGCAGCGGTCCCATCGGTGCCCTGGCCGTGGCCGTGCTCAAACGTGCCGGCGCCGGCCGGATCGTGGCCGTGGACATGCACAAGCTGCCGCTGGAGATAGCCCGTGCCGTGGGGGCCGACGCGGTCCTCAAGGGGGACGACGCCGGGGCGATCGCCGCGGTTGAGGCGGACGTCGTCATCGAGTCCTCGGGCAGCCACCAGGGCCTGGCCTCGGCGATCACCGGCGCGGTCCGTGGCGGCAGGGTGGTGATGGTGGGGCTGCTGCCATCCGGCCCGCAGCCGGTCCTGATCTCCCTGGCCATTACGCGCGAGTTGGAGCTGGTGGGCTCCTTCCGCTTCAATGACGAAATCGATGAGGTCATAGCGGCGCTCGCCGACGGCTCTCTGCGGGTGGACCCCGTGGTGACCCACACCTTTGGCCTGGACCGCGGACTGGAAGCGTTCGAGGTCGCCAGGAACGCGGCTGTTTCGGGGAAGGTGCTGCTGGACTTCAGGCGGGCCCCTGCGTGAGGAGCTCCGCCGTCGGGCCCGGGACGGCCAGTGGCGGGTTAGTGGCGCTCGACCGGGACAAACACCCGCGGCTGGTTCTTCCAGCTCGGCTCCATCTCCGAGATGGTCTCGCGCATGATCCGGTTCGAGGCCTCGCGGGCGGCGGCGGCATCCCCGGCGGCGATGGCCTCGGCGACCTCCACGTGCCAGCGCAGCGCCGTCTCGCGCGGGTGGTCCGGCATCAGGCCGTGGATGGTGCGGCCGGTCAGCGTCTCGGTCACCTGGCCCACCATGTTGGCGAACATCTCGTTTCCCGAGCCGGTCAGCAGCAGGGAATGAAACAGGATGTCCAGCTCGAGGAACCGGGGCACGTCCCCGGCCTGCCCGGCGTCGCGCATGGCGTGCGAGATCTCCACGAGTTCGCGGCGGAGCTCCTCGGGGGCGTTGGCCGCGGCCAGCTCGGCGGCCACCGGCTCGACGGCGGTGCGGAGTTCGGCCAGGGAGCGCAGCTGGGCGCCGCGGCCTTCGCCGGCCAGCCGCCAGCGGATCACGAGCGGGTCGAAGGGGTTCCACCGGTTCGAGGGCAGCACCCGGATGCCGACGCGTTTGATGGTCTCCACCAGGCCCAGGGACTGGAGGACCCGGACCGCCTCCCGGACCACCGAGCGGGAGACCTTGAGTTCGTCCTCAAGGTGCTCGGCAAGCATGACGTGCCCGGCCGGAAGCTCGCCGGCCACGATCCGGGTCCCGAGGTGCTCAATGGCACGGTGGTGGAGGCTGGTTGACATAGTCGTAAGCATAATGCGGTGGGCCCGGTCCGGGCCGACCGGAGGGGCGGACGCCGGTGATCATAGACTGTTTATGACGCGCAGCATTCCGCTCCGTGGGCGCGGCTTTCCCGCGGCCCGCGGAAATACATATGGTTTAAGGACAGCCACAATCCTCAAGAGTGGGTTCCGCCCTCCGCGGCGCAACCTGCCGAGTCCTAGATGAACGTCTGAGACGAATCGCCGTACACGTGGTCTACAGAAATCATCGTGTACAAAAATGAATTGGAGTTTTTGATGTCAGCACACATCGGTGTTACCGGCCTCGCGGTGATGGGGGCCAACCTCGCACGCAACCTGGCCCGGAACGGCTTCACCGTTGCCCTGCACAACCGGTCCGTGGAAAAGACAGACACCCTGCTAGCCAAGTATGGCGATGAGGGCGACTTCGTCCGCACCGAGACCCTCCAGGAACTCGTTGATTCGCTGGAGAAGCCGCGCCGCGTGCTGATCATGGTCAAGGCCGGCAAGCCGGTCGACTCCGTGATCGAGCAGCTCGAGCCGCTGCTGGAAGCGGGCGACATCATCATCGACGCCGGCAACTCGCACTACGAGGACACCCGCCGCCGCGAGGCTGCGCTGGCCAAGAAGGACCTGCACTTCGTCGGCATCGGTGTCTCCGGTGGCGAGGAGGGTGCCCTCAACGGCCCCTCAATCATGCCGGGCGGTTCCAAGGAGTCCTACGACGCCTTGGGCCCGCTGCTGGAAAAGATCGCCGCGCACGTCGACGGCCAGCCCTGCTGCGCCTGGATCGGCACCGACGGCGCCGGCCACTTCGTCAAGATGGTCCACAACGGCATCGAATACGCCGACATGCAGGTCATCGGCGAGGCCTTCGACCTCCTGCGCTCCGGCGCCGGGATCGAACCGGCCGAGCAGGCCAAGATCTTCGAAGAGTGGAACAAGGGCGACCTCGCCTCCTTCCTGATCGAAATCTCCGCCGAGGTCCTCGGCCACGTCGATGCGAAGACCGGCAAGCCGTTCGTCGACGTCGTGGTGGATGCCGCCGGCCAGAAGGGCACCGGCCGCTGGACGGTCATCTCCGCCCTTGAGCTCGGCTCCCCGACTTCGGGCATCGCCGAGTCCGTCTTCGCCCGGGCACTGTCCTCCCAGGCCGAGCAGCGCGTGCTGGCACAGGAGCTGCTGGCCGGCGGCGAGGCCGCCGTCGAGGTCCCCGAGAGCTTCGTCGAGGACGTCCGCCAGGCGCTCTACGCCTCCAAGCTGGTCTCCTACGCCCAGGGACTGGACATGCTCACCTCCGCGGCCAAGGAATACGGCTGGGACCTGAAGCTGGATGAAATCGCCTCGCTGTGGCGCGGCGGCTGCATCATCCGTGCGGAACTGCTCAAGGAGATCACCAAGGCCTACGCCGCCGCGGAGAAGCCGGCCAACCTGCTCTTCGCCCCGGCGTTCACCAAGGCGATCGCCGAAGTCCTCCCGGCCTGGCGCCGGGTGGTGTCCACCGCGGTGCAGCTCGGCATCCCGGTGCCGGTGTTCTCCTCCTCGCTGGCCTACTACGACGGCCTGCGCCGCAAGCGCCTGCCGGCCGCCGTCATCCAGGGCCAGCGTGACCTCTTCGGGGCGCACACCTACGGCCGCGTCGATGCCGAGGGCACGTTCCACACCCTCTGGGGCGAGGACAAGTCCGAGATCGAGGCAGTCGACACCCACTGACCCACCCCGTTCCGACGCGACGGCCGGTACTTTCCAGATACGCTGGGAGGCGCCGGCCGTCCGTGATTCCGCACCGCTCCGACCCCAGGAGTTCAGCGCCCAAGGAGTTCAACTCATGCCCCAGCCCGTAGCGTTTGTCACCGGAGCCTCCACCGGCATCGGCTTCGAAACCGCGAAAAAGCTTGCCTCGGCCGGCTTCACCGTCTATGCCGGGGCCCGCCGGGTGGAGCTGATGGAGCCGCTGAAGGCATCCGGGGTCAAGGTGGTGGCACTGGACGTGACCGATGAGGCCTCGATGAGCGCCGCCGTCGGGGACGTGCTGGCCGCGCACGGCCGGATCGACGTCCTGGTCAACAACGCCGGCTACGGGACGTACGGTTCGCTCGAGGAGGTCGAGCTGGCTGAGGGCCGGCGGCAGTTCGACGTGAACGTCTTCGGTCTGGCGCGCATGACGCAGCTCGTGATCCCCGCCATGCGGGCCGCCGGTGCGGGCAGGATTATCAACATCTCATCGATCGGCGGCAAGATGTACGAGCCGTTGGGCGCCTGGTACCACGCGACCAAGTTCGCCGTGGAGGGCCTGAGCGATTCGCTGCGGCTCGAGCTCAAGCCGCACGGTATTGATGTGGCCGTCATCGAGCCGGCCGGGACGCAGTCCGAGTGGGGCGCCATTGCGGCGCAGGGGCTGCTGGCCAGCTCCGGAAACGGTCCATATGCGGCCCAGGCCAAGGTGGTGGCGGCGGCGCTGGGCACCACGGACAACCCCGCAACGTCGTCGCGGCCCGAGCTCGTGGCCGAGGCGATCCTGCACGCAGCGACCGCCCGGCGGCCCAGGACCCGCTACCCGGTGGGTGCCAGCGCCCGCGGGATCCTGCTGCTGCGCCACCTGCTGCCGGACCGGGCGTTCGACGCCGTCCTGTGGAACATCTACAAGAGGTTCCCGGGTAGGGCTGCCTAGATACCGGTTCAGCCGGGAGCCGGTCGGGAGCCGGTCGGGAGCCGGTCCAGAGCCCGGTCTAGATCCGGTATTCGATCAGGTACTCGGCCGGGTCGACGGCGGGCTTGGTCTCGCGCTGCGCGTCGCGGTGCCGCCAGGTGGCCGGCACGCCGGTGACGATTGATTCGGCCGGAGCGTCCTTGACCACCACGGCGTTGGCGCCGACGGCGCTGTCCCGGCCGATGGTGATGGGGCCCAGGATCTTGGCGCCCGCGCCGATCACCACACGGTCCTCGATGGTGGGGTGGCGTTTGATCTTGGCGAGCGAGCGGCCGCCGAGGGTCACGCCGTGGTAGATCATGACGTCCTCGCCGATCTCGGCCGTCTCGCCGATGACCACGCCCATGCCGTGGTCGATGAAGAAGCGCCGGCCGATCGTCGCGCCGGGGTGGATCTCGATGCCGGTCAGGAACCGGGCGAGCTGGGAGATCAGCCGCGCTGGGAACCGCAGCGCCGGGTTCTGCCACAGCCGGTGCGTCAGGCGGTGGAACCAGATCGCGTGCAGGCCGGAATAGGCGAAGAAGTTCTCAAAAGAACCTCGAGCCGCCGGGTCGTGGGACCGGGCGGCGTCGAGGTCTTCCTTCAGTCTTGCGAAGAAGCTCACAAAGACCTTTCTGGGCAATCGTGGGTCAGCGGACTTAGCCGCGGATGTCGTCGTACAGCACGGTGGAGATGTAGCGCTCACCAAAGTCGCAAACCACAGCAACAATGAGTTTACCGGCGTTTTCCGGGCGCTTGGCGAGCTCCAGGGCCGCCCAGACGATGGCGCCGGAGGAGATGCCGCCCAGGATGCCTTCCTTGATGCCGAGTTCGCGCGCCACCCGGACGGAATCTTCCAGCGTGGCGTCGATGACCTCGTCATAGACGTTGGTGTCCAGGATGTCGGGGACGAAGTTCGCGCCGAGGCCCTGGATCTTGTGCGGGCCCGGGGCGCCGCCGTTGAGGATGGCGGAGTCCTTCGGCTCGACGGCCACGATCTGGACCTCCGGCTTGCGTTCCTTCAGGACCTGTCCGACGCCGGTGACGGTGCCGCCGGTGCCGACGCCGGCGACGAAGATGTCCACCTTGCCGTTGGTGTCGGCCCAGACTTCCTCGGCCGTCGTGCGGCGGTGGATCTCCGGGTTGGCCTCATTGGCGAACTGCTGGGCCCAGATGGAGTTCTCCGTGTTGGCCACGATCTCCTGGGCTTTCTCCACGGCGCCGCGCATGCCCTCGGAACCGGGGGTCAGGACAATCTCGGCGCCGTACGCGCGCAGCATGACCCGGCGCTCGGTGGACATGGTTTCCGGCATGGTCAGGATGACCTTGTAGCCGCGGGCCGCGCCCACCATGGCCAGCGCGATTCCGGTGTTGCCGGACGTGCCTTCGACGATGGTGCCGCCGGGCTTGAGTGCACCGGACTTCTCGGCGGCGTCAACAATCGCGACGCCGATCCGGTCCTTGACGCTGTTGGCCGGGTTGTAGAACTCCAGCTTGACGGCCACGGTGGCGTCAAGGCCTTCGGTCAGCCGGTTCAGACGGACCAGCGGAGTTCCGCCTACCAGCTGGGTTACATCGTCATAGATCGGTGCCATGTATGTATGCCTGTCTTTGAAGAGGGTTGACTGAGGTCAGCCTAACGAGCGCCTACAGGCCCTAGCTAAGCATTAAGCCATGCAGAGTAATATTTCCTCGCCTTGGCCAGCTTGGGGTTAATGATGACCTGGCAGTAGCCCTGCTCCGGGTATTTGGCGAAGTAGTCCTGGTGGATTTCCTCGGCCACATGGAACTGGGGCAGCCGGCTGACCTCGGTGACGATCGGGTGCCGCCACAGGGCCTGGTTCCGCTCGATCGCCTCCTCGAACAGGATCTTTTCCTCGGTCGTCTCGTAGAACATCGAGGAACGGTACTGGGTTCCGACGTCGTAGCCCTGCCGGTTCAGCGTGGTGGGGTCGTGGAGGGCGAAGAACATGTCCAGGATGACCTCGGCGGGAATGACGTCCTCGTCGAACGTCACTGCCACCACCTCGGCGTGGCCTGTGGTCCCGGAACACACAGAGTAGTAGTCGGGGCTGCGGTCATGGCCTCCGGTGTAGCCCGACACGACCGAGCTGACGCCCTTGGTTTTCTGGTAGACGGCGTCGAGGCACCAGAAGCAGCCTCCGCCGAGGACAAAAGTTCTCATGATCTCTTCAATGGTTCGAGGGCCCCGATGATTCCCCACCCACCTTACGAGAGTGTTACGAGTGACCGGGCCGCCCGCGGATAGGGTAAAAATGGGGGTATGGAACCTGTGAACACCGATGTTTCAGCGGAATCCGACCGCCCTGCTGCCGCCGTCGACGCCGGTACCGGCACCGGGGAGGACACCGGCGCCGCGACGCTGGGCCTGATCCAGCTGGCGGTGGAGGAGCTCTGGCCCGAATCCCTGGCCGAGGACTGGGATGAGGTGGGTCTGGTGGCCGGCCACCCGAACGCCGAGGTGCGCCGGGTCATGTTCGCGGTCGATCCGACAATTGACGTGATCGAGGAAGCGATCGACTTCGGTGCCGAGCTGCTCATCACGCACCATCCGCTGCTGCTCAAGGGCGTGACGTCCGTGGCCGCGAATACGGCCAAGGGCAAGGCCGTGCACCGCCTCATCGAGTCCGGGACCGCGCTGCTGACCGTGCACACCAACGGTGACTCCGCCGTCGGGGGCGTTTCCGACGTCCTGGCCGACGCGCTGGGCCTGCAGAACGTGGCCCCGCTGACGCCGGCCGCGAACGGGCTCCCCGAGGAAGGCATCGGCCGCGTCGGTGACCTCGACGAGGTCCTGACGCTGGGTGATTTCGCGGCCCGCGTGTACGGCATCCTGCCCTCGGTGGCCGGCGGCGTGCGTGTCTCGGGGGACCGGGACGGGCTGATCCGGCGGGTGGCTGTCTGCGGCGGCGCCGGCGATTCCCTCTTCGGCGAGGTGCGGGCGAGCAACGCGGACGTCTACGTCACGGCGGACCTGCGGCACCACCCGGCATCGGAAGCCCGGGAGGCGGCGGTCAATGACCGGCCGTACCTGATCGACGTTTCCCACTTCGCCAGCGAATGGCTGTGGCTGCCTGCGGCCGCCGAAGCGCTGGGCAATGTGCTCACCGACCAGGGCCACGACGTCGAGATCCGGGTCAGCACCACCAACAGCGACCCGTGGGACTTCATTCTGACTCCGGGCTAAGCCTGGCGTGCGAGGGGCCCCGGGTGAGCGTAGCGAGGCCGGGGAGCACGCTAGGCGCTAGAGTCTAAGGAGCGCCGGGACGGTGCCCGGCTTCGGCCGGATTGGATTTAGCGGAGGTAAATAGTGGCCAAGGCAGCACCGGCGGAACAGTTGAAGTTGCTCGAATTGCAGGGACTCGATGCCAAGCTCAAGTCCTTGTCCAACCGCCGGCGAAGCCTTGAAAGCGACTCCCGCATCACGGACCTGGAGGCCGCCCTCAGCGTGGCCAACGGTGAGCTCGGTGCCGCGAAGGTGGCCGTCCACGACGCTGAACTGGAGCTCAAGCGCTCAGAGGCCGACGTCGAGCAGGTTGCCTCCCGGATCGAACGCGACGAGGCGCGGCTCAACAGCGGCACGGGCCTGTCCAAGGACCTCGTCGCCCTGCAGCGGGACCTCGTCTCCCTGAACAAGCGCCGCTCGGACCTCGAGGACGTGGAGCTTGAAGTCCTCGAACGGCTCGACTCGCTCCGCGCCCGCCAAGGGGCGCAGCAGCAGATTGTGGACGATATCCAGGGCTCCTTCGGCTCCATCCGTGCCGAGCTGGACGAGCAGCTGGCCGAGATCGCCGCCGAAGCCACGGTGGTGCGCGGGCAGCGTGCCGAGTTCGCCGCCGGACTCGACGCCGGCATGCTCGCCGTCTACGAGAAGACCCTGGCCAAGCGTGGCGTCGGCGCTGCCCGGCTCTTCCACGGCACCTCGGAAGGCTCCGGCATGCACCTGAGCCCGGGCGACCTGGCCGAGATTAAGGCCGCGGCCGAGGACGACATCGTGTTCTGCCCGGACTCCGGCTGCATCCTGGTCCGCTCGGCCGAGTGGGCCTAAGCGGTTCCTAGCCCGGCAGGATGATGTTCAGGGTGTGCGGCTTCCGGGCCGTGCCCTCAACGAGTTCCGCAACCCACTTCTCCGCCGCCGCCTTCTGCAGCTGCGCCGGGGTTTGGGGCGCCTTGCCCCGGCGGCTGAGCAAATGCCGTGCCAGTTCGCCCCGGGTGTGCTTGGCAAAGTGGCTGACCACCTTGCGCACGCCGGCGGTCTCGGTGAAGACGTTCACGGCCACCGTCTGTTCCGGCGGGGGAGTCCACGCCGCGGCGTAGGTGCTGGACCGGCAATCCACTAACAGCTCACCCGTAGTGGCCGCCGCCAGGGCGTCGTTCAGTTGCGGCTTCCAGAATGAGGCGAGCCGTCCGACGTCGGGCAGCGAAGTCCCCATCGACAGCCGGTAGGCGGGCACGCGGTCGGCGAAACGGATGGCGCCCCACAGGGCGGAGACCACCAGCACCGATTCGTCGGCCTTCCTCCGCTGCGACGGGGTCAGCGTGTTGTAGCCGAGGGCGTCAAAGAGCACCCCGGAATACACCTGGTGGGCCGGGGCGGCAGGTTCCGCGTGCAGCCGTGTATTGCGTTCGACGTCGGCGCTCAGTGAAGCGCCGACGCCCAGCAGTGCCAGCGCGTCCTCGTGGGCGCTGACGGTGCCGAGCGCCTCCAGGACCTTGGCGCGGGAGCTGTTGAGGGCGGGAAAGCTCAAGGCGCCCCAGTCGGCGGCGTCCCCGCGCACAGCGGGAGTCTTGCCCTCGGAGGGCGGCAACAGAATTAGCACCATACGATCCTACCGGCGGCGCGTGCCGTGGGTTCCGCGATAATTAGGTCTGGCGGTCGGGGCTACGCGGCCTTGATCGGTGGTGCCGGCGTCGTTGTCGGTGCCTCTGGCGTCGCCGTCGCCGTCATCGCCGTCTTGGCCACATGGTCCTCGCGTGCCAGGAAAGCGGCCAGTTCGGCGATGGTGCTCATCAGGGGCGCCGGGAAGACGACGGTTGAGTTCTTGTCCACCCCGATCTCCACAAGGGACTGAAGATTCCGCAACTGCAGGGCGACCGGGTGGGCCATCATCGTGTCAGATGCCGCGCCGAGCGCCACGGCGGCGATCGCCTCTCCTTCGGCCGAAATGATCTTGGCCCGCTTCTCCCGCTCGGCCTCCGCCTGCCGGGCCATCGCCCGCTTCATGCTCTCCGGGAGCTGGATGTCCTTGAGTTCGACGAGTGTCACTTCGACACCCCATTCCAGGGTCATCGCGTCCAGGATTATCCGAATGTCGCTGTTGATGCGCTCAGTCTCCGACAGCGTCTGGTCCAGGCTGTGGCGGCCGACCACTTTCCGCAGGGTGGTCTGGGCGATCTGGTTGATGGCCGCGGCCACGTCTTCGATCGCCACGACGGACTTCACGGAGTCGATCACTCGGTAGTACGCCACTGCCGAGATATCGACGCTGACGTTGTCCTGGGTGATGATGCCCTGTGACTGGATCGGCATTGTCACGATCCGCAGGCTCACCAGCTGAAGCCGGTCCACCACCGGGATGATGAACCGCAGGCCGGGCATCCGTACCGCGACCACCCGGCCCAGGCGGAACAGGACGCCCTGTTCGTACTGGCGCACAATCTTGATCGACATCTTGGCGAGAATAGCCACCAGGACGATGGCCAACAGCCAGATGATGATGGCGGTCCAGTTCATCGGGATCACTCTTCCTTGACTAGCAGGAACGCTGCTTAAATTCTCCCACCGGCAGCCCCGAAAGGCCGCGGTGCGGCTGCGACGGCCGGGAGAACGTAGAATGAACAGCGGATGGGTTGACCAGGCGGCCGCGCGTCACGCAAGTGGCTCGAGGAACGTCCGGGCTCCGCAGAGCAGGGTGGTGGGTAACGCCCACTCGGGGTGACCCGCAGGCCAGTGCCACAGAGAACAGACCGCCTGCGTGGGGCGTGTGCTTGCACAGGCCGCAGGGCAGGTAAGGGTGAAACGGTGGTGTAAGAGACCACCAGCTTCCCGGGTGACCGGGAAGGCTAGGTAAACCCCACCCGGAGCAAGGCCAGACAGGACACGTTTGAGGGCTGCTCGCCCGAGTGTTCGGGTAGGCCGCTGGAGGGCGTCGGCAACGGCGTCCGTAGATGGATGGTCGCTACTCCCGCGCCGGCAACAGCGCGGGAACACAGAACCCGGCGTATCGGTCAACCCATCCACCCATTGGCCTGATTCCCGCGTGAGCTCGGGGACTTTCGGCTATTCTCCGGGGTCCACCGTCCGTTGGCTGGCCCTGCAGTATGGCACGTACATGCGAGTAGGAATGATGTTCTCTGCGGAAGACGTGGAGGCGCTGCTCTATAGGATCAGGAATCGGACTCCTGGGGTTCCTACCAACGTAACGCAGGGCCCATAGCCCCGCGAGTCCGCTGCAGGGAAATTCAAAGGCCGCATGCCTATTGTCGTGTCAGGTCGGGGCCCACGAGCCCCTTGGGGGGAGCCGTTCAGCATCATACGCACAGGGTGCCGGTTGGCACTGGCGATGTTGACGCCCCAGATTCGGACCCGTGGTCTTGAAATCATGGGGCTGACTCGCCCTTTTTCGGCGGCATTCTGGAGCCTATGCAGTCACGAACCCGGGCAGCCGTTGCCACAACGAATGGCCCGGAGCTGCTCCGGGCACCGCGGGCAGTCCTCTATCTCCCATTCGGAATCGGAGACGCGACAGACGTTGCCGGCCGGGATCCAGGCCGAATGCGCGTGGTCCCCGTCGTCATCCCAAGACGCGAGGAATGCGGGAGGGGTTCCAGCGCTCGGTGGCGACGAAGACGTTAAGGACCAGGGCAGGGCTTCATTTATCGTCCTCAAGGGACGCTGCTAATCTTGGGCCATGCCCAGAGACTCCCAAGACGTTGACCTCGTGACCATCACTTTCGAGGGAGACATCCGACTTACGGTCCTCCAGATCCTCTCGGTGGACCGGCTCCTGGACCACTCAAATATCGGCCGATACATCGTTGTGCTGAACGGACAGGACAACGCCCGGCTGGAGGGCTTCCTGAAAACCAGCACTGAATCCCGCATCGCGCCCGGGCTGGCGGCGAAAATCGACTACGTCAAGGCTTCTACCTTGCTGCCCGGCCACGACCCCCTAGGATGGCGGGGGCAGCAACTCCTCAAGCTCGTAGTGGCGAACCATTTGGCCGCCCGCTATTACTTGGTACTGGATGCAAAAAACCACTTCGTACACCGAACGCTGGTCCGGGACTTCTTTACCGAAACGGCAATCAAGACTTTCCGTCGAGCTGCGCCCCAGAACTACCACTCCCACATCAAGAAATCGTTCGGCGCATTCGCTGCAGAGGACCGAGCCGGCGAATTCGCGGACTCCGCGATGCCCACCATTACCCCCTACCTCATGGATGCCGGACTCGTGCGGGGACTAATGTCAGAGCTGGAGACCATATACGCCGGCAGGTCTCTTGAAGATCTCTTTGAGAAGGAGCTGTCCGGGACCACCGAGTTCTTCCTCTACTGCGCCTATCTCGTCACCACCGGCCAGGAGAGCTTGTACGAGCACAGCGCCAAAATGGCAGCCACGCTCTTCACCAAGTGGCCCCGGGAGCACAAAGACGTGATGAAGCTAGTCAACTCGGCAAGATCTAACAAGGTCGCGATTTTCGGACTTCATCGCCGGCGTCTTCCCCAGTTGAATAGTGAGCAACGGGACAACATCGTGAAACTTTGGAACACCGAACTCTTGGCCGCCGACGAGAACGCGGCCTGGTTCATGGAGACCGATAGCCCCATGTCGACGCCGTGACTGTGCCTTGTCGTAGTATCCGCGTGTCGCTAATGGCTGGCCACGGCTAGGGGAACGCACAAAAGCGCGAACTTCGCGCAATGGGAGCTGATGGTGTTGACGTGGGACACGGACGTCGCCATGACACCGGTGGCAAAGTGGAACTGGCCATGTTCGTCGGCGTGTGTCTGCGACATGGCAGCAAGCTTCACGTCTTCTAACGTGCACCTAGCGGTCGAGCCATCACCGCTCACGGTCACGGTTCCCGAGGCGACACCGGTCATCAGCCCGGTGACGTCGCGGACGCCTGCGTAGCCACGCGATACGCCCGGCGGATTTGTCAACGGTGAAGTCAAGATCGGAGCCGGTAAATAGGGTCAGTGTGGGATCGGCCATGAGTTGGTTCGTTACCAAGTTGAGGACGGGTGTTGCTGCGGATAGAGATTGCGGCGTCGCCCGGACGACAAGCTCCCCGGAAGGTAGGGATGGCGTAGTAAGTGCCGGCGGTGGAATCCCAAACCCAGGCGCCGGGTTCAAGGCGCACACATTTGGCTGCCTGCTTCGCTGCGGCTGAGGCGGTCATCCCCTTCCGCGCCGCCGGACGGGCTGGCACGAGCTCCGGCACTAAGAAGCCGCGCAGCTGATCGCCTGTGGCATGTCCCCTGTGGCCTTGGCCCCACCGGCTAGGGCACAAAGAGGTTACTGAGATCCTCCAGACGTCCGCCCACCTATGGCCGGACGATGCCACCACGCGCCAGCCCTCACGGATGGGCTCCTAGCCTTTGATGACCCCGGTTTACCCCGGGCCTAGCCCCCACCCCTTTCTGGGCAACTAATCGTCCAGAACCCGGCGTGTCGGTCAACCCATCCACTTAACGTGGCCCGTTTCCCTGTCCTGCCCGGAGCGGGATTCCGCCGTCACAGGCTGCCGGCCGGGGGTCGCGTGCCTGCACAGTTGCAAGCTTGGGAAAACCTTGAGGCATGCTTGACATCATCCCGGCGAGCCCCGACACTTCAATGAACGCTTCAGATAACGGTGCATGCGATGGTTGAGGAGTCATAGTGCCGGATGACGCAGCATACGACTATGTCATCGCCGGCGGTGGCACAGGTGGCAGCGTTCTGGCCGGCAGATTGAGTGAAGACCCCTCAGTCCGTGTGCTTCTGCTCGAGGCGGGCAGGTCCGACCGCCATCCCTTCATCCATATGCCCGCGGGCTTCCCGAGATTGAAGGGAGGACCGTACCAGTGGGCCTATAGCAGTGTTCCGCAAAAGCACAGCAATGGCCGGAGCATCCCGCTCCCTCAAGGCCGCGGGCTTGGCGGCGGCGGGTCCATCAACTCCCAGGTCTTCACCCGGGGCGTGGCTGGGGACTACGACGGGTGGGCCGGGGACTATGGATGTGAGGGCTGGTCCGCCGCCGAGGTGTCTAAGTATTTCATTCGCTCGGAGTCAAACACCAGGCTCTCAGGACCCCACCATGGAACCACAGGGCCGCTCGGCGTCTCTGACCTCCGGCGTCCGCACACGCTCTCGGCGGCATTCGTGCAGGCGGGCCAGGAGTTCGGGCTGCCCTACAACAGCGATTTTAATGGGGCGAAGCAGTTGGGCGTTGGCTTCTACCAGACCACCACCAGGAATGGGCGCCGGTGCAGCGCAGCCGTCGCGTATCTGAAACCCGCGCGCAGGCGGCCCAATCTCACTGTCCGCGTCAACGTGGCCGTCTCCAAGGTGGTCATCAAGAATGGCCGCGCCGTCGGCATCCAGGCGATTGAAGGCGGAGTCGCGCGAACCTACGGTGCCCGGCGCGAGGTGCTGATCGCCAGCGGCGCGTTTGGCTCGCCCAAGTTGCTGCAGCTTTCAGGCATCGGCGACCCGGCAGACCTTGCTGCCGCCGGCATCGACGTGATCCACGCCCTGCCCGGGGTCGGGAAGAACCTGCAGGACCACCTTGACCTGGACATCATTTACGAACTCACCGATGACCACAGCCTGGACCGGTTCAATCGGGTGCGCCCGGCGACAATGCTGGCGGGCCTCGAGTATCTGGCTTTCCGCTCGGGACCGTTCGCGTCCAACCTCGTCGAGGCCGGTGGCTTCAGCTACGCCAACACAGATGAGAAGACCCCGGACCTGCAGTTCCACTTCCTGCCCGCGGCGAGGTCGGAGCCGGGCATTGCGTCGCTGCGGCCCGGATTCGGGGCGACGCTCAACTCGTACTTCCTGCGCCCCCGCAGCCGGGGGACAGTTCGCGTCGCGTCCTCAGATCCCACAATGACACCGCTCATCGATCCGGATTTCCTGGCGGATGACTACGATCTGGAGATGACGATCGCCGGGGTGCAGCAGAGCCGGCAGATCATGGAGCAGTCATCGATGGCGGCGTTCATCCAGAAGGAGCACATCGGCGACGGCTCCCGGGTGGCAACCCGCGACGAGTACGTGAATTTCGTGCGCTCCTACGGGCGGACCTCGTACCACCCGGTCGGCACTTGCGCCATGGGTACCACCGACGATTCCGTTGTCTCCCCGCGGCTGAAGGTCCACGGGCTGGAGGGATTGCGGGTCGTTGACTCCTCGATCATGCCCCGGCTGGTCAGTGCCAACACCCAGGCACCCACCATCATGATCGCGGAAAAGGCCGTCGACATGATCCTTGAGGACGCGGCGGGGCTGACGCCCGGCGCGGATGGTTTTGCCGACTTCGACGTGGCCCCGGACAGTGTGTGAGTCAATTCACGCGCAACAGGCACCCCACCCTGGCTGGCCGCCCTTAGAATTGATGGTGAACGTAGAAGTTCTGCCGCCGGGTCTGCGTTCGCAGCCGGCGGTTTTTCTTTGCGCTCGATGAGGCGCCCGGGGTGGACCGAATCCCCGCCGGTGCCCGGTACCGGACACCCTCCGGCGGCCGACTTCCCCCTACGAGGACGTAGGGGGTGGATTCTAGGAAGGTAGTTCTGTGAGCCAGACGTCAGATTCTTGTCTTGATACGTGGATGGGCCGTGAGGCACTCGCCGAGGCGATGATCCCCGTGATCGGCCGGCTGTACCGCGAGAACAACGTGGTGACTTCAATCCACGGACGCAGCCTGATCAACAAGTCCACCATGAATATCCTCAAGGCCCACCGCTTCGCCCGCCGGATGAGCAAGGAAGAACTGCGCCTTGAGGAGACGGCCCCGCTGCTGGAGGCCCTGACCAAGCTGGACCTCGGCGCCGCGGCGATCGACATTGCCCGCCTCACCGAGAAATACCGCGCCGAGGGCGACGGCGCCAGCCTGGATGAGTTCCTCCGCGCCGAACTCGCCGAGGTTGTCGGCAAGCGCGGCGGCGACGACCGCACCAGCACCGATGTCGTCCTCTATGGCTTCGGCCGCATCGGCCGGCTCCTGGCCCGGCTCCTGATCGAAAAGGCAGGCGGCGGCCACGGCCTGCGCCTGCGTGCCATCGTGGTCCGCCGCGGTTCAGACAACGACCTCAGCAAGCGCGCGAGCCTGCTGCGCCGCGACTCCGTCCACGGCTCCTTCGAAGGCACCATCAAGGTTGACCTCGAAAACGACACCATCACGGCCAACGGTGTCCAGATCCAGGTCATCTACTCGGACAACCCCTCGACGGTGGACTACACCGCCTACGGCATCCAGGACGCGCTCGTCGTGGACAACACGGGCCGCTGGCGCGACGCCGAGGGCCTGTCCCAGCACCTGTTGAGCAAGGGTGTTGCCCGCGTTCTCCTCACCGCACCGGGCAAGGGCGAGTTGAAGAACATCGTGCACGGCATCAACCACGGCACCATCGACGACTCGGACACGATCGTCTCGGCGGCGTCCTGCACCACGAACGCCATCACCCCTGTGCTTAAGGCGATCAACGACCGCTACGGCGTGGTGCACGGCCACGTGGAGACGGTCCACTCCTTCACGAACGACCAGAACCTGATCGACAACTTCCACAAGGGCGACCGCCGTGGACGCTCTGCCGCGCTGAACATGGTGATCACCGAGACCGGTGCCGCCAAGGCCGTGGCCAAGGCCCTGCCGGAACTGCTCGGCAAGCTCACGGGCAGCTCCATCCGCGTCCCCACCCCGGACGTCTCGCTGGCCATCCTGAACCTGAACCTGGAGAACGGCACCACCAAGGACGAGGTCAACGACTACCTGCGGGAAATGTCGCTGCACTCCGAGCTGCGCAAGCAGATCGATTACATCGATTCGCCCGAGGTTGTCTCCACGGACTTCGTCGGCTCACGCCGGGCAGGCATCGTCGACGGCCTGGCCACCATCTCCAACGAGAAGAACCTCGTCCTGTACGTCTGGTACGACAACGAGTTCGGCTACAGCTGCCAGGTGGTCCGCGTCATGGAGGAAATGGCCGGGGTCAACCCGCCGTCCTTCCCCGCTAAGGACGCTGCGTCCATCCTCGAGGCCGCAGGGCTGCCCGTCGAGGTCTAGTCAGGGCGAATGTCCCTGACCGGGACATGTTCCTCCTTTCCCGGCCGATGCACTGGAATCGGCCGGGAAAGGGAACCACAATGGAGCCATGGAACCGAACCCGGCTGTTGAACACGAGACCACCCTGGAACACGCGCTGGACGTCGCGCGGAGCAACGCGAAAGAAGCGAAGCGGCTGCTGGACGACGCCCTCGTCAAACGCCAGTCCGGTGAAGTCAACGACGACCGGGTGACCCAGCTCCAGGGCCTGCTGGATCTTGCCAACGAAGACCTGAAACGGGTCACACGGGAGCAATAGGCCCCCGCGTTCCGCCACCGGTCCCCAACACTGTGGACAACCGCCCGAGTGGCATGGCGTCCGCATAGGCTCAGGGCGTGCAGCCAGAACGCCGCGAGCGGCCGCCCACATGACCGTCACCTGGATGGATTTCCGCCGCGCCCGCCGCCACTCCCGCCAGGCCTGGATTCTCCTGGCCGCGGCCGGCCTGGCCGTCCTGGGCGGTCTGGTCTGGTTCTTCACGGCTGGCCAGTTTGCCGCCGCGGAGCCGCAAATCGCCGGCCCCCGCGAGGCCCCCGTCATTGCCCGAGGGTGGATGAACGCGGTGGACGCCGTCCGGGCCGTGCCGCAGGGAAGCGCTGCCGGCGTGCTCGACACCCTCGCGGTCAAGGGACGGTCGGCGAAGAACAACTATGACCGGGGCGCCTTCGGCCAGGCGTGGCTCGACGTCGACCGCAACGGCTGCGATACGCGCAACGACATCCTCCGCCGCGACCTGGCGGCCGCCGAATTCGTCAGTGGCTCCCGCTGCCAGGTGGCCGGCGGCACGTTCCAGGAACCGTACACCGGCCGCATGATCGTGTTCCGGCGCGGCGCCGAAACCAGTGCTGCGGTGCAGATCGACCACGTCGTGGCGCTGGGGGACGCGTGGCAAAAGGGCGCCCAGCAGCTCACCTCGCAGCAGCGTGAACACCTGGCCAACGATCCGCTCAACCTGATCGCCGTCGACGGTCCCGCCAACCAGGACAAGAGTGCCTCCGACGCCGCCACCTGGCTGCCGCCAAACAAGGCTTTCCGCTGCCACTACGTCGCCCGCCAAATTTCGGTTAAGGCGGCCTACCGGCTGTGGGTTACTGCGGCAGAGAAGGAGGCGATGAAACGGATCCTGGCCTCTTGCCCAGGGCAACAGACGATCGTGCCGCGCTGACGCGCCCGTCCCGGCTTCCGGGCTGGAGGACCCTTGCAGCCGTTCTGATGCACGGCGAGAATGGGCGCGGCGGGACAAACCGCGCGCCCCAAATGCTGGAACGGAAACCATGGCACATCGCACGGACAAATCAGGCAAGGGGCACGCCGGCCACAAGAAGGGCTCCGCACGGCGGCCGGCCCGGCTCGATGCCGGAATCTACGAGGCCGAACTTCTGCGGCTCCAGGCGGAACTGGTTGCCCTCCAGGAGTGGGTCCGGAGCACCGGGGCGCGGGTCCTCATCATCTTCGAGGGGCGGGATGCAGCCGGCAAGGGGAGTGCGATCAAGCGGGTCACCGAGTACCTGAATCCGCGGTTTGCCCGGATAGTCGCCTTGCCGGCGCCGACTGAGCGCGAACGCGGTGAATGGTACTTCCAGCGCTATGTGGCGCATCTGCCGGCCGCCGGGGAAATCGTCCTGATGGACCGCTCCTGGTACAACCGCGCCGGCGTCGAACACGTGATGGGCTTTTGCACCCCGGCGGAGCACAAACGCTTCATGGCCCAGTGCCCGGTTTTTGAACGGCTCCTCATCCAGGACGGCATCCTCTTCTTCAAGTACTGGTTCTCGATCAGCCATGGGGAACAGGAGCGGCGGTTCAAATCCCGGATGGATGATCCCATGCGGCAATGGAAGCTCTCGCCGATGGACCGGGAGGCAATCCTGCGCTGGGAAGACTACTCAAGGGCCAAAGACGACATGTTCGTACAGACAGACACCGCGGAATCTCCCTGGTACGTGGTGGAAGCCGAAGACAAACGCCGGGCAAGGATCAACCTCATCGCCCACCTGCTCTCCAGCATCGACTACACCGAAGTACGGACAGAACAGGTGACCTTGCCGGAGCGGCCGAAGGCCGTCAACTACACGCGCCCGCCGCGGGAACTGTTCCGCTACGTCCCGGACTTCGCGGCGAGCCTCGAAAGGCCGGCCAAGGACTGAGCAGGATCGATTGGCTCAGTAGACTGCAGCATGGACATTGTGAAATACGTGACACCGTTCCTTGGCGCCTGGCAGGGACAAAACCGCTTGCGGCTCATGCCCACGGACGACTACAAGGCTTCGGCGGCCACCGCCACGGTGACGGTGACCGCCGCACACTTCGCGAGTGTCGCCTACACCTGGTCAGACGGTGAGAGCCCGCAGGAAGGCCTCCTGATCCTGGCCGGCGGCGCGTCCGGCGCGGATCCCGCCACCGCTGTGTGGCTGGACTCCTGGCACACGGGCAAGGCGCTGATGCAGTTCTCCGGCACTGTGGGCGGCGACGGTGTCCTCCGGCTCAACGGCTCCTATGAGGCGCCGACCGGCCCGGACTGGGGCTGGCAGATCCACCTGCACCCGGCGGACGGCACAGGCGGACGCATCACCATGCACAACCTGGTCCCGGGCGAGGACCCATATCAGGTGGTGGAGCTGGTACTCGACCGGTAGGGTACCGGCATGGACATCATCCTCGTACCCGGATTCTGGTTGGACGCCTCGTCGTGGGCGGACGTCACCCCGCCGCTGACCGCGGCCGGGCACAAGGTCCATCCGTTGACCCTGCCGGGCCTGGAGTCGGCGGATGCGCCGCGCGCCGGGATCGGCCTGCGCACCCACATCGACGCCGTCGTGGAGAAGATCGATTCCTTCGACGCGCCGGTGGTCCTGGTGGGCCACTCCGGCGGCGGGGCCATCATCCACGGCGCCGTCGACGCCCGCCCGGACCGGGTGGCCCGGGCTGTCTACGTGGACAGCGGACCGCTGGGGGAGGGCGGGGTCATCAATGACGAACTCCCGGCCGACGGCGACGAGGTGCCGCTGCCGCCGTGGGAGCTCTTCGAGGACCAGGACCTCACCGACCTGACCGACGAGCTGCGCGCCATGTTCCGTGCCCGTGCCATCCCGCAGCCCCGCGGCGTGGCCCAGGACCGGCAGCAGCTCTCGGATGAACGCCGCTTCGAGGTTCCGGTCACCATCATCGCCTGCGAATTCCCGTCCTCGATGCTGACGGAAATGGTTGCCGGCGGCCACCCGTTCGTGGCGGAGCTCGGACGGATCCGCCAGGTCGACTATGTGGACCTGCCTACCGGACACTGGCCGCAGTTCACCAGGCCGGCCGAGCTCGGCGCCGCCATTCTGGCCGCCGTCGACCGCACCTAAAGGAACCGGCTGGCCGGGTCACTGCTGAACTGGGGAAATCCCGCCGAAATTCCCCACCTTTGGGACCCGCCGCCGGCGCGTCCCGCCAAACCGCCGGCGATTTCCTGCGCATCGGCGTCAAACGTGGGGAAATCCGCGTGCAGCAGCGCCCAGCCGCGGCCGTCAGTGGCCGAACGGGTCCGGGTCCACTCCCGGCATCCAGGTCAGGCCGGGAACGCCCCAGCCGCTGCGCTTGGCCTGCTTCATGGCCCGGCGGGCATAGCGGTCAATGAGCCGGTTGACGTAGAGCTTGCCATCGAGGTGGTCGTACTCGTGCTGGATGACCCGGGCGAACCAGCCGGTCGCCTCGAATTCCACCGGCTTCCCGTCACCGTCGAAGCCCTGGACCCTCGCCCATTCCGCCCGCTTGAGCGGATACTGGCCGCCGGGGAAGGACAGGCAGCCTTCCTCTTCCTCGTCGGGGTCCGGCAGGGCGCCGGAGATCTTGGAAAGTGTCAGGACAGGGTTGACCACGACGCCGGTGGGCGCGGCGCCGTCGTCGTTGTCGTACTTGTACACGAAGAGCCGCTTGCCGACCCCCACCTGGGGGGCCGCCAGCCCGACGCCGTTCGCGGCGTCGTTGGTCTCGAACATGTCGGCGATCAGGCTGCGGAGCTCGTCGTCGAAGACTTCGACTTCCGCGGCCCGGCGGTGCAGCACGGGCTCGCCCCAGATCGTGATGGGCAGGACGGTCATATCAGGAAAGTTCCTCGGGTGCAGGTGGAGTCGCGGCGTCTCAGCCGGCGATGGTGCGGCCGACGACGTCGCGCATGATTTCGTTGGTGCCGCCGAAGATCGTCAGCAGCCGGGCGGCGAGGTAGGCCTGGGCCACCGGGTATTCCATGATGTAGCCGTACCCGCCGTGCAGCTGCAGGCAGCGGTCCGTGACGGACTTGGCGCGCTCGGACGCCCACAGTTTGGCACGGGCGGCGCCTGCGGCGTCGAGCTCTCCGGCGTTGAACGCCAGGATGGCCTGGTCCACATACGCTTCGGTGACCTCGACCTCCGTGAGGATGTCGGCGAGTTCGAAGCGGCTGTTCTGGAAATCGATGATCCGCTCGCCGAACGCGTTGCGGTCCTTCGTGTAGCGGACAGTCGCCTCGTAGGTGGCGCGCACGACGGCGGAGCTGGCCACGGCGATCGCCAGCCGGCCCTGGGGGAGCTGTTCGGCCGCGTACTGCAGGCCCTTGCCCTCCTCGCCGACGAGGTCCGCGTGCGGGACGCGGACGTTGTCGAAGAACAGCTCGGCCGTGTCGGAGGCCTTGAGGCCCATCTTGTCCAGCTGTTTGCCGGTGTTGTAGCCCTCGCCCTTCTGGACCATGAAAAGCGAGAACGAGTCGCGGTTTCCGCGTCCGGTACCGCCGTCGGTGCGAGCCAGGACCAGGGAGGCGTCGCCGGAGATGCCGTTGCCGATAAACGTTTTCTGGCCAGTGATCAGCCAGTCGTCGCCGTCACGGACCGCCTTGGTGCGGATGCCGCGCAGGTCGGAGCCGGCCCCCGGTTCGGTCCAGGCGACCGAGGTGACCTTTTCGCCCGAGACCATGCCCGGGAGCCAGCGGGCCTTGAGGTCATCGGAGCCGTAGGCCAGCAGGTGGGGGAGGACCATGTCATCGTGCAGGTGGAACGCCAGGCCGACCGCGAGGTGGTTGCTCTTGGCGAATTCTTCATCGAGCACTGTCCGGAAGCGGTAGTCGGACATCCCCATGCCGCCGAACTCTTCCGGCACGGCCAGGCCCAGCAGGCCCTGCTCGCCGGCAGCGGACCACAGTTCCCGGGGCATCATGTGGTCCTCGTCCCACTGGGTGTAGTGGGGAGCGACCGCGCGCGCGTTGAACTCGGCGGCCATCTCACGGAACATCTCGTGGTCTTCTTCAAACAGCTTGCGCTTCACTGCGATTCCTTCCCATACAGACAACAAAGGCCGCACCGGATAACCGGTGCGGCCTTTGGAAAAGGTCGGACAATCACTGCCGTCCTTCATGAGGGTGAGCGACGGGGGTTGAACCCGCGACCTCCTGGACCACAACCAGGCGCTCTGCCAACTGAGCTACGCCCACCATGTGCCATATCAGGCCCTCCGGCGAACCGGCTGGCTGGAAAGGCAACGACAAATAGCTTACCTGCTGTTTGGGGGTGGTTTTGCCACTTTTGCGATTTTCGCCGAAATTTCCGCGAAACGTGGCGCAGATTACTTTTCCGCGCCACGTCCCCGGCGACGTTTCACCGGCCCCGCTGCGCGGAGGGTAGGTGTGCGGCCGCTACTCCGCCGGGGTGGGCTCGGCTGGTTCGCCGCCCATGACGCGTTTGGCGATCCGCTGCGCCGTGGCACTGTCCGGGCCCGGCGCGGGGACAAACACGGCCTCGCGGTAATACCGGAGTTCGTCGATGGAGTCCTTGATGTCGCCGAGCGCCCGGTGGCCGCCCAGCTTGGCCGGGGACTGGAAGTAGGCCCGGGCAAACCAGCGGCGGGAGAGTTCCTTGATGGTGCTCACATCGATGACCCGGTAGTGCAGGTGCTCCACCACGTCGGGCATATCGCGGACAAGGAACACGCGGTCGGTGCCCACCGAGTTGCCGCCGAGCGGCGCCTTCCGGGGATCCGGCACCCATTTCTTGATGTAGGCGAGCACCGCTGCCTGCGCTTCGGCCATCGTCTTGCCGTGCGGAAGCTCCGCCAGCAGGCCGGAGCGTGTGTGCATGTCGCGGACAAAGTCGTTCATCTGGGCCAGCGCGGCGTCGTCGGGCTTGATCACGACGTCGACGCCGTCCCCCAGGATGTTGAGCTCCGAATCGGTCACCAGCGCGGCCACCTCGATAAGGGCGTCATTCTTGGTGTCCAGGCCGGTCATTTCGCAGTCGATCCAGACGATGCGTTCGTTAGTAATAGGCACCCGCCCAGCCTACCGTTCCGACGCCACAGAGCCGTCCGGTGCTAGGATTTCGAATACGCGGCCGCCGAATTATTTCGGCACTGATTTCTTCGACGCGGCGCCCCGGGCCGGACACTGCGGCCGGCTGTGGGCGGAATTGTGGCCCACAACAGATTGGACGATCCTGACATGACGGCGCCTGTGCCTGCGGCGGGGGAAACGGCTGCCGGTACGTCCCGCCCGTCCACGTCCCGCCCCTCCGCGTCCGGCCGGACCGCGCTCACCCCGGCTGTGGCCTCCACTGAGGGGGAAGGGGCCGTCGGCGACGTCGACAACCCGCGGTCCCCGATCCTTGCCGGGTTCCTGGGCTCGCTGTTCATGACGATCGGTTCGATCGGCGTCGGCTGGCTTGCCCCCGCGTCCGAACTCCGCCGCGTCCCGCTGTTCATCTTTATGCGCACCGAGGCCCTGGGCGTCGCCCTCTGCATTGTCCTGCTGGCCTTCGGCGGCATGCTGCTGGTCCGCGCCTGGCTCCGGCTCGGCCAGCGCGTCCGGGTCTGGGGGGCCGGCGCCCGCAAGGCCACGCTCCAGGCGACGGCGGCGTGGGGGCTGCCGCTGATGTTCTCTGTGCCGCTGTTCAGCCGCGACGTCTACGCGTACATCGGCCAGGGCCGGCTCATGGTGGAGGGCTTCAACCCCTACGAAAACGGCATTTCGGCGCTGTCCAACTACTTCCAGCTGGGCGCCGACAGAATGTGGACCGAAGCCCCCGTCCCCTACGGGCAACTGTTCCTGTGGATCGAACAGTTCGTGGTCTGGGCCACCAACGTGCACCCTGAAGGCAGCATCATGCTGTTCCGGATCGCGGCCCTGGTGGGCGTGGTCCTCTGCGTGATCTACGTGCCCAAACTGGCCGAACTGCACGGAGTGAACCCGAACCGGGCCCTGTGGCTGACGGCGGCCAACCCGCTGTTCCTCACCAACTTCATCGCCAGCGTCCACAACGATGCCCTCATGATCGGCCTGGCCCTGGCCGGCCTTTATTACTGCGCCACGCGCCGGGTCATCCTCGGCATCGTGCTGGTCACGCTCTCCATCTCGGTCAAGCCCATCACGGTGGTCTTCCTGCCGTTCATCGGCCTGCTCTGGGCGGGCAAGGGCGCCAGCTGGCCGCGCAAGTTCGTCTTCTGGGCCCTCACGGCCGGCATCAGCCTGGCCTTGCTTTATCTCATGAGCCGGGTCAATGGCTTCGGCTTCGGCTGGATCAACGGGCTGTCCGCCCCGGGCAGCATCTGGATCTGGTACGCGCCTGTTGGCCTGGTGGGCCTGATCGTGGCCTCCATCTCCAACGCCTTCGGGCTCGACGGCTGGGGACTGGCCAAGTGGGCGTTCGACGCCGGCAAGCTGCTCGCCGTCGGCATCGTCGCCTGGCAGATTTTCCGCGGCGACTACGACCGCCTGATGCGCCGGCTCACCCTGGCGTTCGCCGCCGTCGTGCTGCTGTCCCCGATGATCCAGTCCTGGTACATCGTCTGGCTCATCCCGCTCTTCGCCGTCACGGGCATCCGCGACGACTGGCAGGTCAAGGCGCTCTACTTCATCGTGTCCTTCTTCATGGTGTACGCGATCTCGGACCAGCTCGACGTCTTCCCGTACCTGCAGACCGCGGATCTGGGCCTGGCCCTGGCGCTGGCCCGCAACGCCGCGGCGATCATTGCGTTGCTGTTCGCGCTGTACCTGATCTTCCTTGACCCGAAGACCAAGCTGCTGTTCACCAAGTCGGACGAGCCGGTCACGACGCGGCCGATCATCTAGCGCTGATTCTGGCTAAGCCGCCAGATTTCTGAGCGCTTCCTTGCGCGAGAGCGGACTGAGCTGGTCCGCATGCCGCCGCACGAACGCTTTCACCCAGGCCGGATCCGTCCTGGCGTACTGGCGCAGCGCCCACCCGATCGCCTTGCGGATGAAGAACTCCCGGTCCTCGAGGTTGGCCTCGATCACAGCGGCCAGGAGCTCCGTGTCCGTGGCGCCCTTCGCCCCCAGCTGTGCGGTGATCGCGGCCCGCCGGACCCAGAAGTCCTCGTCCCGGCTCCAGCGTTCGAGCACCGGCGTCAGTTCTGCCCGGTGGGCCTGCAACAGGGCGCCCAGCCGGTGGGCCACCCCGTCCACCAGGTCCCACCAGGCTCCGGTGCGGATGATTTCCTCATAGAGGGCCAGCATGCTCAGTTCCCCGGCTGCGGGCTTGAGCCCCGTGAGCTCGATCGCGGCATAGCGTTCCTCACGGTGGCCGGCGTTGCGCCACAGCACAAGAACCGCGGACTGCAGTTCCGCCAGGCTGCCCGGCGGGTGGTTCGCGGCCGCGGCCCTGACAATGCTGCGAATCTCGGGAACCCGCACGCCCAGGGATGGCATCTGCGATTTCATGTAGGCCTGTGCCCCCGCGGCGCGGCCAGGATCGGCAGCAGCCTGGAGGCTGCCGCGGATCGCGTCAATGAGTTCCGTGGTGGTCATGAGGCCACTGTAGACACGCCGCGGCGGGCTTTAGAGTTGAAGCCAGCAAGCCGCGGCTCCGCGTCGGAAGGGAAAGCCATGTCCATGATCAAGAGTCCCGAAGAGATCGCACTGATGCGCGAGGCCGGCCGGGTGGTCGCCACCACCCTCGCCCGGGTCCGGGAGGCGGCCGCCGTCGGCGTTTCGCTCAAGGAACTGGACGATGTCGCCGCAGCGTCAATCGCCGACGCGGGAGCCACCCCGGCGTTCCTGAACTACCGGCCGCGGTGGGCGTCAGTGCCGTTCCCGGGGGTCATCTGCACTTCCGTCAACGACGCCGTCGTGCACGGCATCCCCAACGAGTACCGGCTCCAGGACGGGGACCTCCTGAGCGTGGATTGCGGCGCGTTCCTGGCCGGGTGGTGCGGCGATGCGGCAGTCAGCTTCATCGTGGGGACCGTGGACCCGGTGGACCAGGCCCTCATCGACGCCACGGACGCCGCCCTGGCCAGGGGGATCGAAGCGGCAAGGATCGGGAACAAGATGGGGGATCTCGCCTACGCGATCGGCGGGGCAGCGCGCCGGGCAGGCTACGGGCTGCTCGCCGACCACGGCGGCCACGGGATCGGCCGGACCATGCACGCCGAGCCGCACGTGCCCAACGACGGACGTCCCGGTCGCGGCATCAAACTGACCGAGGGCCTGGTCATCGCCATCGAGCCAATGCTGATTCTCGGCCGCAAGGACGACTACTACCATGACGACGACGAATGGACCCTCCGCTCAGCGAACGGCCGCCGCGCCGCGCACAGCGAACACACCGTTGCCATCACCGCCGACGGGCCGGTGATCCTGACCCTGCCTTAGCGCCCGCGGTTCCTGCCGGGCCGGGGCACCGTCAGGCGGACGACGGCGCGTCCCGGCACCGCGCCGCTGACCACTTCGCCGCTGACTACTGTGAAGCCGGCCGCCAAAAAGAGTCCCAGCGTGCCGTGGTAGAGGTCTGCCGGGCCGGCCTTGGGCCGTTGCGCGGGGTCGACCGGATAACCCTCCACCACCGTGGCGCCGTGCGCGGCGGCGTGTTCGACGGCGGCGGCAAGCAACGCCCCCGCCACGCCGGTCCGTCGGTGGCCGGGGGAGACGACAAAGCAACTGACGGACCACACATGGTCCACGCCGGGATCCCGGGCGGCGTCAGGGGCCGACGCCAGCACCTTCGAGCGCAGGATCCTTGGGTAGCACCCGCGGGGCTCGACGGCGCACCAGCCCACCGGATTCCCGTCGCGGAAGGCCAGGACCCCGGGCGCCGGCTGGCCGCCGTCGAACTTGTCCCGCAACTGGTTCTTCCGCTCCTCCGGGGTGGACGCGGACCACTGCAGGCCGGTCAAGGCAAAGAACCGGCACCAGCATCGTGAGGGCTCGCCGCGGACGCCAAAGAGACGCTCGACGTCGGGCCAGTCCGCCGCGGCGGTGGTGATGGCTGCCTGGGCCCGGGGTTCTGCGTCGCGCATGGAAAGAGGGTAGCGCCTGGCGGTTTCCGCGTCAGCGCGTGCGCGTGCCCGGGCTGGCCTGCCGCCGGACGCGGTGCGCGGCGAGCCGGAGCTGAATGATGCGGGCGGCTCCGGCGATGGCGACCAGAACGCCGCCGCCGACGGCCGCGATGAACAAGGCGATGCCCAGCGGGACCGAGCCTTCGAGGCCAAAGAACTTCACCTGCACGTATTCCTGATTCTGCAGGATGAAAGCGATCAGCAGGATCAGCACCACGAGCGCGCACGCAACCGCGGCCCAAACCATTCCCGCACGGGTGACCTGGCGCGTGTCCGGAGCGGGAGCCGGCGCGGGAGCCTGAGCCGTGGGTTCCTCGGGGCGGGAGGTTTCGGCGCGCCCCGCCGTCGTGGCGGCCACATCGGTGCCGGTCGCGGCCACGTCCGTGCTGAGGCCCTGCTCGGCGGACGAGGGCCCGGGCGTGGCGTCAGCGGACCCCGCGTACTGGGAGGTGGAGGCGTCGTCTGGATTGGTGGGGTCGAATCTGCGGGGTGTCTCGGTCATGGCGGCCGTACCTTTCGATTGCGGGCAGGGCGCACAGGCTATCCCTGCCGGCCTGCCAGTCCACTCAATACTAAGCGTGCTGAGGGCTGGCGGGGCTCAGGGCAAAGGGTGTGCACGGTTCGGGCGATCTGCCCCAAGCCAGCATCTGTGCGTTGGAGCCCTGGCGGCGGCCGTCGGCGTAGTTCTTCCCGGCAGTCTTTCCGGGGAATGTTCCCGGAAAACCAGCGGCGCCCACGGGGCAGTGCGGGCTGTTGGCACCGGCCCGGGGACGGTATAACGTCACAGCAAAGCGAATGCCTTGAAGAGGAGGCGCGGCCGTGACGATTATTGACAACGCCGTCTATGTGGACGGTCACCGGACCGCCGACCCGGAAGGGCTCGAGGAGACGTACTTTTTGCTGCGGCAGCGCCAGGGCATGGCCTGGATCGGGCTCTACCGGCCCGAAGCCGAGGAGCTGCGCTCTGTGGCCGAGGAATTTGACCTGAGCCACCTGGCCGTGGAGGACGCGCTCGCCGGCCACCAGCGGGCCAAGCTGGAGCACTATGGCGAGACGTTGTTCCTGGTGCTGCGGCCCGCGCGGTACCTGGACGACGTGGAGAAGGTCGAGTTCGGCGAGATCCATGTGTTTTCCGGCCCGGACTTTGTGGTGACTGTCCGCCGGGCGGAGTCTCCCGACCTGGCCCGGGTGCGCCGGCGGATGGAGTCCGAGCCGGAGTTCCTGGCGCTTGGACCGGATGCGGTGTTGTACGCGATCCTGGACCAGGTGGTGGACGAGTACGAGCCGGTGGCGGCAGGGCTGGAAAACGATATCGATGAAATCGAAGACGACCTGTTCGCTGCCGACCCCGGCGTATCGCGCAGGATCTATGAACTCTCCCGCCAGGTCATCACGTTCCAGCGTGCCACGGCCCCGCTGGCCGGAATCCTGCAGAGCCTCATGGGCGGCGGACCGGACGGCGTGCCGGACCCCGAACTGCAGGATCATTTCCGCGACGTCCTGGACCACGCCATCAGGTTGGGGGAGCGGGTGTCTGCCTTCCGGGCGTTGCTGCAGAACGCGCTGGCCGTCAACGCGGCCCTGGTTGCCCAGCGGCAGAACGACGAAATGCGGCTCCTGACGGAGTCGAGCTTCGCCCAGAACGAGCAGGTCAAGCGGATCTCGTCGTGGGCTGCCATCCTGTTTGCGCCGACGTTGATCGCCTCGATTTACGGCATGAACTTCCGCGACATGCCCGAGCTCGACTGGATCTTCGGCTATCCGATGGCACTCGCGCTCATGCTCGGCATGGGCGGGATCCTGTTCCTGACGTTCAAACACAACAAGTGGATCTGATGTTCTGGTTGAAATCGGAGTTGGCGTAGGAAGCGGCCCTGACCTTGCGTTGTCGCAGGTCAGAGCCGCTCTCTTGTGCCCCAGGAGGGAATCGAACCCCCGACCGGCGGATTAGAAGGCCGCTGCTCTATCCCCTGAGCTACTGGGGCGCGCTGGCGCCCACCGGCTGCTGCCGGTGACGCCTCAAAAAGTTTACAGTGCCGGACGGCCGGTGGAGGTCAACGCCGTCCGGTTGGCTGGCCCTGCCGGCCCTGACTTCTCCCCAACACGGTCCCCACACCGTTGCCGGCAGCCGGTTATCCACATGGCACAGCCGGGTCCTCCCCGGCCACGGTCCACGGCGGGATGCTGGAACTGCCCGGCAGGGCACGACAATTCGAGACAGGACATGAGAATGAGCGACAACATTACGGTCCGTGGCTTCGTCGCCTCGGAGATCAGAAGCTCGACCACACCCGGTGGCGTGGCCACGGCGTCCTTCCGGTTCGGCGCCACCGAGCGCCGGTACGACCGCGGCTCCAGCACCTGGGTGGATGGCAACACCAACTGGTTCACCGTCCAGGGATACCGGCAGCTGGCTGGCAACATTGGCTGCAGCATCAAGAAGGGCCAGCGGGTCATCGTGGTTGGCAGGCTGAAGATGCGGAGCTGGGAGAAGGACGGCAGGGTCTACCACGTCGCCGAAATTGACGCGGAGTCAGTTGGCCACGACCTCATGTGGGGCTCTGCCAACTTCACCCGCTCAGCCGCAGCCGGAAGCCAGGCGGCCGCCGGACCCGGTTCCCCAGACGCGCCCGGTAGCGGTGACGGCGACGGCGGCGGACCGCAGAGCCCGCCAGGGGACGACGACGGGGACGGCGACCACGGTGCCGACCACCACGGGACCTTCATCCATGACGACAGCGGTGAGGAGGAGGAAGTGGACCAGGAAACCGGAGAACTGAAAGGGGCCGCAGCCTGAATCCGCTAGACCGGCGGGCAGCGCCGTGGACGCCGGGACTGGGCACCGGAACGCCGGAACGCGGCACTGCCGCGTGGCAGAATTGCCCGATGCAACACGCCAGGATCGCTGCGGGACGGGCGGGCCCCACTCGCACTGCGGGAGGGGACGCCCGTCGCGGCGGCTGGGCCGTTCCGGCCGCCGCAACCTTGGTGCTCCTGCTTTCGGCCTCCGCCTGTGCGACGCCGGCCGGCAGCAGCGGAGCCATGGCCTCTGAAGCCGCGGATTCTCAGGGGACACCTTCCGCAACGTCCCCGGCACCGGCAGCCACTGCGTCGCCGCTGGCGAAACCCGGCCTGAAACCCGACGGGGAATCCGCCATGAAGTCCACGGTCGCGGCGGTCCTGAACGCCGTCATCCGCGCCGGCGGTCAGCCCGAAACGGCGGGCCTCCGCGCGTCGTTGATTAAGGCAGGGATTCCGGCCGACGCTGTGGAAGTCACAGCCGGGCGGACGCCCACCGGTTTGGCTGTCGACGCCGTCGAGGCCGGAGTGCGCGACGGCAGCGACTGCATCGTGGCCCAGATCCGCACCGGCAGCGTCACCGTCGCTGTGCTGCCGGGTCTGGCCTCCGGCGGCTGCCTCGTGGGCGTCCGGGACTGAGCCGAACCCCCGGACGCCGTTAAGTGGCCGATCCGGGCTCACGGAATGTGAGTTATCCCGCCCGAACCACTAGATTTGTAGGCATGGCGGAATTTATCTACACAATGACCAAGGCCCGTAAGGCTGTCGGCGAAAAACTCATCCTCGATGACGTAAGCATGTCCTTCTTCCCGGGGGCCAAGATTGGCGTTGTCGGCCCGAATGGTGCCGGTAAGTCCACCATTCTCAAGATCATGGCCGGCCTGGACACTCCCTCCAACGGTGAGGCCCGGCTCAGCCCCGGCTACACGGTAGGCATCCTGCTGCAGGAGCCGCCGCTGAACGAAGACAAGACCGTCCTGGGCAACGTCCAGGAAGGCGTCGGCGAAATCTACGGCAAGATCCAGCGCTTCAACGCGATCTCCGAGGAAATGGCCAGCCCCGACGCTGACTACGATGCCCTCCTCGAGGAAATGGGACAGCTGCAGGAAGCGATCGACGCGGCCGACGCCTGGGACATCGATTCCCAGCTGGAACAGGCTATGGACGCACTGCGCTGCCCGCCCGCCGACGCCGACGTCACCCTGCTCTCCGGTGGTGAGCGCCGCCGCGTCGCGCTGTGCAAGCTCCTGCTGCAGAAGCCGGACCTGTTGCTCCTCGACGAGCCCACCAACCACCTTGACGCCGAGAGCGTGCTGTGGCTGGAACAGCACCTCTCCAGCTACTCCGGTGCCGTCCTTGCCGTCACACACGACCGGTACTTCCTCGACCACGTGGCCGAGTGGATCGCCGAAGTCGACCGCGGCCACCTGTACCCGTACGAGGGCAACTACTCCACGTACTTGGAGAAGAAGCGCGCCCGACTGGAAGTCCAGGGCAAGAAGGACGCCAAGCAGGCCAAGCGCCTGACCGAGGAACTCGAATGGGTCCGGTCCAACGCCAAGGGACGACAGACCAAGTCCAAGGCCCGTCTGGCCCGCTACGAGGAAATGGCTGCCGAGGCAGACCGTACCCGCAAGCTCGACTTCGAAGAGATCCAGATCCCGCCGGGCCCGCGCCTGGGCGGACTCGTGCTGGAGGCCAAGGGGCTCCAGAAGGGCTTCGATGACCGCACCCTGATCGACGGACTGTCCTTCAGCCTGCCCCGCAACGGCATCGTCGGCGTCATCGGCCCCAACGGCGTCGGCAAATCGACCCTCTTCAAGACCATCGTGGGCCTGGAACCGCTCGACGGCGGCGAACTGAAGATCGGCGATTCCGTCAAGATCTCCTACGCCGACCAGAGCCGCGGCGGCATTGACCCGAACAAGACCCTGTGGGAGGTCGTCTCCGACGGCCTCGACTACATCCAGGTCGGCCACGTCGAAATGCCGTCCCGCGCCTACGTGGCCGCTTTCGGCTTCAAGGGCCCGGACCAGCAGAAGAAGGCCGGGGTGCTCTCCGGTGGTGAGCGCAACCGCCTCAACCTGGCGCTGACCCTCAAGCAGGGTGGCAACCTGCTGCTCCTCGACGAACCGACCAACGACCTCGACGTCGAAACCCTCAGCAGCCTCGAAAACGCCCTGCTCGAATTCCCGGGCTGCGCCGTCGTCGTCTCGCACGACCGCTGGTTCCTGGACCGGGTGGCCACCCACATCCTCGCCTACGAAGGCGACGAGGAGAACCCGTCCAAGTGGTACTGGTTCGAGGGCAACTTCGAGTCCTACGAGGAGAACAAGGTCGAGCGCCTGGGCCCGGATGCGGCCAAGCCGCACCGCGTAACCCACCGCCGCCTCACCCGCGACTAAGCCCGCAAGGCTTACAGCGCCACGAAAAAAGCCGGCTCCCGCCTGAACTGTTTCAGGGGGAGCCGGCTTTTTGTGTGCGGTGGGCCTGTGTGCCGTTGACGCTATGTGCCGTTGACGCCGTGTGCCGAGGACACCGTGTCCCAGCCGCTGCTGGGGAGTACTGGCAGCCCTTGGCCTTGCGGATCTGGTGCTGCAGCGCCCTCGATCAGACGGCGGCCTGCACGGCGCCCTTCTCCGTGTTCTTCAGGTCGGTGTTTTTGAAGTCGTTCGGGACGCGGATCATGCCTTCCTGGGCCACCGTCGCCACGTGCCGGCCGTCCCGGCTGAAGATTTTGCCCGTCGCGAGGCCCCGTGCGCCCTGCGCGCTGGGCGATTCCTGGACGTACAGGAGCCACTCGTCGACCCTGACCGGCCGGTGCCACCACATGGCGTGGTCCAGGCTTGCCACGGACATCCCCGGCGTAATCCAGCTCATGCCGTGCTTGCGGAGGATGGATTCGAGCAAAGTGTAGTCGCTCGCGTAGGCCAGGGCCGCCCGGTGCAGGCCGGCGTCGTCGGGCATCGGACCGAACGTCTTCATCCACACGGCGTTGCGGGCTTCCCGGGGTCCCTTGGCCGAGACATACAGCGCCGGATCGACGTGGCGGATGTCGAACGGCCGCTCGTAGGCCCAGTGCCGGGCCACGGGGTGATCGAACTTGCCCAGCAGGTCGGCCGTGCTCGGCAGCGATTCGGGGTCCGGGATCCCGGCGGGCATCTCGGACTGGTGCTCGATCCCGTCGTCCTCGGCCTGGAAGGACGCGATCATCGACAGGATGGGCATGCCCTCCTGATAGGCGTGGACCCGGCGGGCCGAGAAGGACCGCCCGTCGCGCAGTCGCTGCACACCGAAGGTGATCGGCTTGTTGGCGTCTCCGGGCCGGAGGAAGTAACCGTGCATGGAGTGCACGCTGCGATCCGGATCGACGGTGCGGCTGCCGGCTATCAGGGACTGCGCCAGCACCTGGCCGCCAAAGACGCGCTGCTTGGGCTGTTGCTGGGAGGGACCCATGAAGATGTCCTCGTCCGTCCGGGCGCCCTCGAGCTCGCCGAGGTTGAGAAGTTGGATGAGCGAGGAGGTGGGGTCCTGGGTCGGGAGCCCCAGCAGTCCGGCTTCGGCTTCAGTCATGGTCTGACTCTAGACGGCGTCCAGCGCCGCTCCAAAGAAGCGCAGCCGGTAGAGTCAGTAGTGTGTCTGATGTCCTAACCCAGCCCCTGCAGTTCACCGATCCCCGCGACCTCGACGACCTGCGCACCTTCGCGACGCGCGCCAGGTCCATTGACGACGGCGCCATCCGGCTCCAGGCCGCGGGCCCCGTCCTGGCCGCCTACGTCTGCGTCCTGCGGCCCCGGCTCCTGGGCGAATCCACCCCCACCATCCTGGGCCTGCGGACCATGGCGCTGGCGCAGCCGGCGGACACTGACGTGACAGTGCCGCTGTCCGCCGTGCTGGACCGCCTGGCACGGGCGGGGGAGCACGACGTCGAACTTCCCGTCCCGCCGGTGACCGTCAGCGAGTCGTGGGCCGGGATCGGCGCGCCGCGGGCCGGCTGGGAACTGCTCGGCACCGTCCAGGACACTGCCCTGCGGACCGCAGCGGAGGCCGGGATCAGGGAGATCGCCGCGATCATTCCGGACAAGCCCGGTGCGCTGATCGTCAACAACGCCAGGGCAACGGTCTGGGGCCGGGAACTGCCCGACGCCGGCGGCCTGCCGGCCGGGGCCGCGTTCGCCGCGCTCACCCTGGGTTTCCTGGCAGAGAGCGAACAACGGCTCTACCGCGCCGGGCGCTGGTTCCGGCTCAGCGGCACCCGCGGCCACGTGCTGGTCCGGACCGGCACCGGGCTCTAGGAAGCTCCGGCGCCCTCCGCACTCAGGCCTCTGACGGGCTGTTCACCATGGACAGGGCTGCCCGCTCCATGTAATCCCAGAGCGTTCCCTCATACAGCGGCGGCAGTTCCAGGGCATCCACCGCGGCACGCATGTGGAACAGCCAGCGCTCCTTGGCCTCCGGCGTCACCCGGAACGGCATGTGGCGCATCCGCAGCCGCGGATGCCCGCGCTCCTCGCCGTACGTCGTCGGCCCGCCCCAGTACTGTTCCAGGAACATCAGGAAGCGCCGCTTGGCCGGGCCAAGGTCCTCTTCCGGGTACATGGCGCGCAACAGCGGATCTGTTGCGACGCCGTCGTAGAAGACGTCGATGAGCTTCACAAATGTCTCGTGGCCGCCCACGGCGTCATAGAAGTTGTCCGTGTAGCCGGGCTGGCTGAACGGATCGTTCTGCAGCAGCTGCCTGGGCTGGCTGGGGTCGCTGGCGCTGGGAATCGTCATTTCACTATTCTCCGGCCTTCTGCTGGGGTGCGCTGTCGGCCTCGTCCGCCGGGGACGTCTCGGGCGGAATGTATGTGCCCTGGGAGCGGTTGCCCACGCGCAGGATTTCGCCGTTGCGCAGGTACCAGATGGTGCCGTCGTCGGCCCGGACCCGGGTGATCCGCAGGTTCATGGCCTCGACCGTGCCCACCACCTCGGAAGTCTCGATAATGTCGCCAATGCCGTACTGGTCCTCGAAGGTAATGAAGATGCCGGCGAGGAAGTCGCGGATCAACTGCTGGGCACCGAAGCCGATCGCCACACCGAGGATCCCGACGCTCGTCAGGATGGGAGCCACGTCCACGTTCAGGTACTTGAGCACGTACACGATGGTGAGGACGGCGATCAGGACGCCGACCACGCTGCGGAGCAGTGCGCCGATAGTCTCTGCCCGCTGGACGCGGCGTTCGTGGTCCAGGGCGCGGAACGCCGGAGCCACCCAGCGGAAGTGCGACTTCTTGAAAAGTGTGCTGCCCGCCGCGACCCGTTTGGTGATTCCGGTGATCACGAAGGATGCCACCAGCCACACGGCGACGCCGATGCCCAGGCTGATGAGGCCACCTGGCAGGTTGACAGCCGAGATGTCCGGCGCGGTGATTGGTTCGATGGTGGTCAGGCTGATCATCGGTGAGGGAAAACTCCTTGTTTACTGCAGCCCTGCTGCCGGCCGGCAGCAGGGCTGGGCGTCCGGAAAGACGGCTGGCGTTCGCCGGGCGCATAACGCTCTGGTCTACTTCAACATTAGCGCCGTAGCGTGGCCCCATGCGCATCCTGGTCGTTGGCGGCACCGTCTTCCTGTCAGCTGAAATAGCCCGGCAGGCCCTCGCCGCCGGTCACGACGTTACATGCCTGGCCCGCGGTACCGCCGCCGCGCCGCCCGACGGCGCCACCTGGCTGCGCGCGGACCGCGCGCAGGGGAAGGCCGCGTACCAAGGGGCCGCCGGCAGCGGCGGGTGGGACGCTGTCGTCGACGTCTCGCGGGACCCCGCCCAGGCACGGGAGGCCCTCGAGACGCTGGCCGGCTCGGCCCGGCACTGGACCTTCATCTCCAGCTGCTCGGTCTACGCTGACCACTCAGTGGCCGGCGAGGCCGAAGACGCCCAGATGCTCCCGCCGCTGGCCCCGGGCACGGAACTGACCATGGATAACTACGGCGAGGCCAAGTCCGCGATCGAGCACCTGACCCGGGAACTGGCAGGGGACAAGGCGCACCTCTGCCGCGCCGGCCTGATCGGCGGCCCCGGGGACGGCTCCGACCGCTACGGGTACTGGCCGGCCCGATTCGCCCGGGACAACGATCCCGTCCTGGTCCCGGACATCCCCGCCGACGCCACCCAGATCATCGACGTCCGCGACCTCGCGGCCTGGATCCTCACCGCCGCCGAAAACGGAACCACAGGGGCGCTGAACGCCGTCGGTGAGCCGGTGCCCTTTGCCGCCTACCTGGAGGAAGCCCGCCAGCTGGCCGACGCCGAGTCAGAGGTGGTTGTCGCCCCCGAGGACTGGCTGGCGTCGCACGGTGCGAACTACTGGGCCGGCCCGGACTCGCTGCCGCTGTGGCTGCCGCCAGGCCACGAGGGCTTCGCGACCCGCAGCAACGACGCTGCCCGGACAGCAGGGCTGCGGCTTCGGCCCTGGATGGACACGCTGCGGGACACCCTGGCGGATGAACGCCGCCGCGGACTCGGCCGTGAACGCAAGGCCGGAATGAGCCCGGAGACGGAGCGCCGGCTGGTGTCCGAGTACCGGGCAGAGGCCTCGGCCGGCCCGGCTGACGGCGCCGCCTGAAAACTATTCAGTCAGCCTGGCCCTCCACCACAGCCGTCGGCTCGTGCAACACCGGGAAGTTCACGCTGCGGGCGATGAAACAGACCTTGTTGGCCTCCACGTGGAGTTCCTCGAGGACATCCGGTGCCGCCGCTTCCGCCACCGTCACCCGGGGCCTCAGCGTGACGGATTCGAACTGCCCGCTGCCGTCCCTGTTGGTCCGCATCAGGCCCTCGGCCCGGTCCTCGTAGGCCGTCACCACAACGCCGTGCTTCACGGCCACGTGCAGGAAGGAGAGCATGTGGCACTGCGAGAGCGCGGCCAGCAGGAGCTGTTCGGGGTTGTAGCGCTCCCGGTCCCCGTGGAAGGTCGGATCGGCCGAGCCGCGCAGCACCGGCAGCCCGGGGATCTCGACGTCGTGGTCCCGTGAGTAACCGCGGTACGAGGACGTCCCGGCCCCGCGGTTCCCGGTCCAGCGGACGGTCAGCGCATAGTGATGTTCGTCAAGGCTCATGACTCCAGCCTAGAACGACAGAACCCCGGCGCCGCACAGGGGCGGCGCCGGGGTTCCAGGCCTTCGGGGGTCCGGTGCCTTGGTCGTTAGCCGACGTCGGCCTGGCGGGCGCGCAGGGCGCGGGCAACGCCGTCGCGGTTCTCCAGCATCATCCGGCGCAGCGCCGCACTGCCCTCCGGCAGCGAGGCCAGGAACTCATCCGTGCGGTCCACCGTGGCCTGCGTGGTCAGCTGGGCCGGGTAGAGCCCGACGACGATCTGCGAGGCCAGCGCGTGGGTGCGGCTTGCCATGATGCCGGGGACGGCCTCGAAGTACTTCTCGGCGTACGGCTCGAGCAGGGACGTGTCCAGGACCCGGGTAAAGCCGGTCACCGCGGAGCCCTGCAGGGCGTTGGACAGATCGCCCTTGACCACGATCGATTCCCAGGCCGCGGCCTTGGCCTCCGGGGTGGGGATGGCGGCCGTGGCCAGGGCCGCCGCGTTCTGGCCGTTGGAGGTGTTGTCGTGCTCCAGTTCCTCGTCGATCCGCTCCTGCCCGGCGCGGCCGCCTGCCACGAGGGAGGCCAGCAGCTCCCACCGCAGGTCCTGGTCCACGCTCAGCCCATCGAGGGAAAGTGAGCCGTCCAGCAGCCCGGAGACCGTGTCCAGCTGCCCGGCGCTGCGGGCCAGCAGGGCGTAGGACTTCACGAACTGGAGCTGGGCGTCCGAGCCGGCCGGCACCGCCGAGGCGAGCTCCCAGAGCTTGTCGGCCGCGGCGACGGCGGTCGCCTCCTGGTGCTCCCCGGCCACGTAGAAGGTCAGCGTGGTGGCCAGCTGCCGGAGCTGGACCAGGATCACGGAGGAATCGGATTCCTCGGCAATGTTGGCGAGGATCAGCTCCACGTACCCGCGGGCCGGGGACTCGCCGTCGCGCGCCGCATCCCAGGCCGAGCCCCACACGAGCGTGCGGGGGAGGCTCTGGCTGAAGTCCTTCAGGTGCGCCGTTGCGGTGGCGAGGGACTTCGGATCCAGGCGGACCTTGGCATAGGCGAGGTCGTCGTCATTGAGCAGGATCAGGTCCGGCTGGGCCAGGCCGGCCAGGGCCGGAACTTCGGTGCGCTCGCCGTCGACGTCGAGCTCCTCGCGGTGCACCCGCTCCAGCTTGCCGGCCCCGTTGAGGTTGTAGAAGCCGACCGCGAGGCGGTGCGGGCGCAGGGTCGGTTCGCTCTCGATCGCCGACTGCACGATGGCGAAGGACTCGATGGTGCCGTCCGCGGCCGCCGAGATTTCCGGTGTCAGGGTGTTCACGCCGGCGGTCTCCAGCCAGAGCTGCCCCCACCGTTCCAGGTCGCGGCCGCTGGCCTTCTCGAGTTCGGCCATGAGGTCGCTGAGCTCGGTGTTCTGCCAGGCGTGCTTGCTGAAGTACTCCCGCACCCCGGACATGAATTGCTCCGGGCCCACCCAGGCGACGAGCTGGCGCAGTACCGACGCGCCCTTGGCGTAGGTGATCCCGTCGAAGTTCACCTCGACGTCCTGGAGGTCGTTGATCTCGGCGAAGATCGGGTGCGTGGTGGGCAGCTGATCCTGCCGGTAGGCCCAGGACTTCTCCACGGACGCGAACGTGGTCCAGGCGTGGCCGAACTCGGTGTTCTCGACGGCGGCCAGGTGGGACATGTATTCGGCGAAGGACTCGTTGAGCCAGAGGTCGTTCCACCAGCGCATGGTGACGAGGTCGCCGAACCACATGTGCGCGAGCTCGTGCAGCACGGTGATGGCGCGGCGTTCCACCTGGGCGTCGGTGACCTTGCCGCGGAAGACGTAGCCTTCCAGGATGGTGACGGCCCCGGCGTTCTCCATGGCGCCGGCGTTGAACTCCGGCACGAAGAGCTGGTCGTACTTCTCGAACGGGTACGGGCAGCCGAACTGGGCCTCGAAGAACTCGAAGCCCTGCCGGGTGAGTTCGAAGATGTTGTCCGCATCGAGGTATTGCATGAGCGACTTGCGTGCGAAGATGCCCAGCGGGGTGACCTTGCCCGCCGCCGACGTGACCTCGCTGCGCACCGACTGGTACGGCCCGGCGATCAGCGCGGTGACATAGGAGGACAGCCGCGGTGTCGGCGTGAACTCCCAGACAGAGCGGGCGCCCCCATCCGCGCCGGGGATGGTCTCCACCGGCACCGGGGTGGGGGAGTTGGACACGACATCCCAGTGCGAGGGGGCGGTGACGGTGAACGTGAAGCTGGCCTTCAGGTCGGGCTGTTCGAAGACGGCGAACATGCGCCGCGAATCCGGGACCTCGAACTGGGTGTACAGGTAGACCTCGTTGTCCACCGGATCCACGAAGCGGTGCAGGCCTTCACCGGTGTTCATGTACGGGGCGTCGGCGACCACCAGCAGGTGGTTCTCGGCTGCGAGGTCCGGGAGCTGGATCCGGACGCCGTCGGAGACCTCGGCCGGATCCAGTTCGCGGCCGTTGAGGCTCACGCTGTGCACGGCGTGGGTGACGGCGTCGATGAAGGTCGACGAGCCCGGTTTGGCACGGAACTTCACGGCCGTGGTGGAGCCGAAGACCTTCTCGCCGCGGGTCAGGTCCAGGCTGACCTCGTAGGAGTCGACGTCGATCAGGGCGGCGCGCTCGCGGGCTTCGGCGCGGGTCAGGTTCATACCGGGCAAAGGGGCCTCCAGAAGAAGATGGATACTGCCGGCCGGCCGCGGCCGCGGTCGCCGGCGATACTGTGAAATTATTCTTTCACGTTAGCGGCCCTTGGCAAGTTTGCCCGTTCACAACCGGCCCCAAGGCCTCGGCATCCAGCCCACGATTTGCCACGAATGGCCGCTAAGCCGATGCCCTTGGCGGCCATTCGTGTCAGATGGGTACGGTTGGGGCGGCCACGTTGACGTTGCCCCGGCGGTCTCTTCTTGCTCGTGGCGAGGTCCGGGCGCCGGGCTACGTGCCTGATCCCACATTTGCTTCCCGTCCACCTCCTGACCTGCGCGCACGTCCCCAGATCCATCAAGGTGCGTCCGCGGTAGCGTTGGAGCATGGGAAAGATCCGTGACTCCGTCGATGCCAGGGCGTTGCGCTTTGCCATCGGTTTCCCCCTGATGCTGGCGGCAGGATTCGTGGTGTGTGCGCTTCTGGTACGCCCGGATCTGCCCGAGCCGCTGGCCGTCCGCTGGACCGCCGCCGGTGCCGCCGACTTCGCGCCGTTCGTGACGGTCGCGGGAGCCGGGGCCTCGCTGATCGTGGTGATTGGCTGGGCCGTGCTGCTGCAGGCCGTGCCGCTGTCGCGCCCCGCGATGATGCGCCGCATCATGATGGGCGCCGGCCTGTCCATGAGCCTGTTCGTCACCACAGTCCTTGCCGCCGTGCTCGTGGGCCAGCTGGGCCTGCCCGATGCGCGGGGATCCCATGTGGACGCCTCGGTCCTGGCCCTCGGCAGCGGCGCGGCCCTCGGTCTGGGCGTCGTGATGGGTTTTGTCTTCAAGGCCGACGAGCGCTGGTCCGTCGATGACGACGTCGCCGTCCGGCAGGCCCTTGAGCGCGAACAGGATCCGGATTTGGCCAGGGACCGGGTCAGCCTCTGGGTCCACGCCCGCAGCTCCATCTTCGTCATGCTCGGCATCGCAACGCTTCTGCCGGCCGCCCTCCTGACCGTTGCCGTGCCGTGGCTGTCTGTCCTCCTGGTGGCGGCGGCCCTGGTGGCCGCGGCGTTCCTGGTGGCCCGGATCCGGGTCGACCGCGGCGGCCTGCACGTCTTCGCGGCAGGCTTCGTCCGGGTCATGGAAGTTCCGGCCGCGGCCATCGACGCCGCGACGCCCAGGGACGTCACGGCGGCTGACTATGGCGGGTGGGGCTACCGGACCCATGGCAACACCACCGCGATGTTGGTCAGCAGCGGCCCCGCGGTGGTCATCGACCGCTCGGACGGGCGCCGGCTGGCGGTGAGCGGCGGCAGTGCCACCGCGGCGGACAATATCGCCCAAACGCTGTCCCGGGTGGCGGACAGGGCCCGGCGGAACGGTGGGACCACCGCCGTGTAGCACGGCCGTGTAGCACGGCGGTGTCGGTCCCCGGTGGAGTAGGACGGCGGAGCAAGACGGCGGAGTACGACGGCGTGCCGGGCCTGTGTAACACGACCGTCCAGTGAGGGGTCCGGCGGGCTGCAGCAAGGTCCCGGGAGGCCCGGCCTAGTACGCTTGGACCAGACCCCAACCGCCCCGGCCGCCGCCCGGCGCCGCAACCGAACGGAACAGCCGTGACCATTTCTGACCTGCCCCGCGTGCACATTGCCACCGACCACGCCGGAATGGAGCTCAGCGCCCACCTGGTCAGCCACCTCGGCGCCAAGGGCTATGAGGTGGTGGACCACGGACCGAAGGTCTACGACGCCCTGGATGACTACCCGTCGTTCTGCATCAACGCCGCCCTCGCCGTCGTCGCGGACCAGGAGGCCGGAACCCACGCCCTCGGCATAGTCCTCGGCGGCTCTGGCAATGGCGAGCAGATCGCCGCCAACAAGGTCAAGGGCGTCCGTGCCGCGCTGGCCTGGAACCTGTCCACCGCCCAGCTGGCACGTGAGCACAACGACGCCAACGTCGTCGCCGTCGGCGGCCGCCAGCACAGCGTCGACGAGGCCACGGAAATCATCGAGGCGTTCCTGGCCGAACCCTTCAGCAACGATGAGCGCCACGTCCGCCGGATCGGCAAGATCGCCACGTACGAGCGCACCGGCGAGGTCATCGACTAGTGCCGGAGGGGCATTCCGTCCACCGGCTGGCCCGCCAGTTCGGGGACGTCTTCGCGGGGGAGCGGCTCGCGGTCTCCAGTCCGCAGGGCCGGTTTGCCCAGGGCGCGGCGCTGCTGGACGGCCACACCCTCGTCAGTTCCGTGGCGCACGGAAAGCACCTCTTCCTGGAGTTCGGGCACGGGCTTCTCCTGCATGTCCACCTGGGCCTCTATGGCGCCTGGGATTTCGGCGGTGACGCCACCTTCCGCGGCGCCTCCAGCATTGGCGCGCCCCGGAAGGTGGGGGAGCGGGAAGTCTACGACGACGCTGAGGCGGCCGGGCTGGCCGCATATGAGGGCCCGCCCGCGCCGGTCGGTGCCGTCCGCGTCCGGCTCGCCGGCGCGCACGGCTGGGCCGATCTCCGCGGCGCGACCACGTGCGAGGCGATCACGGACGCGGAAGCGGCGGCCGTACTGGCGCGGCTCGGCCCGGACCCGCTGCGGAACCTTCCGGGAGACCGGGACACCTTCAGCGCCAGCGTGGCGGCCAAACGCACACCGCTGGCGGCCCTGCTGATGGACCAAAAGGTGATTGCCGGCGTCGGGAACGTCTACCGGGCCGAACTCCTGTTCCGGCAGCGGCTCAACCCCTGGCTGCCCGGCGCCGAACTGTCACCGGACGCGGCCCGCCGGCTCTGGGACGACACCGCGGCCATGATGACCGACGGCGTCCGGGACGGCCGGATCATCACGACGCCGCCGCAGTACTGGAACGGGGCCGGAGCCGGCATATCCCGCGGCGTCCTGCCGGCCCCGGAGGAGGCGCACTTCGTCTACCGGCGGCACGGACTTGGCTGCAGGGACTGCGGAACGCCGGTGGCGCTGACCGAGCTCGGCGCCAGGAAGCTTTACTGGTGCCCGGCCTGCCAGCCGGCCTGAGCCGGTACGCCTGCCCTTGCACGCCTGCCCTTCCAAGCCCCGGCCGCCGGGGCCTGGAGGGCAACGGAAAAAGCCCCTCCGGAGAGGGGCTTTTTTCGTCATATTTCTGAGGGGACGACGGGAATCGAACCCGCGTAATCAGTTTGGAAGACTGAGGCTTTACCATTAAGCTACGTCCCCGGGATCTCACTGGAACTCCAGCAAAACTTCCGGGCGGCTGTTCAAGCCGGATACAACTAAACCCAATTCAAGGCCCCGGTGTCAAATGTGCAAATCGGCACAGTATGACCGTAGACTGTTCTGTGCACTTACGGGGTGTAGCTCAGCTTGGCTAGAGCGCCTGCTTTGGGAGCAGGAAGTCGCAGGTTCAAATCCTGTCACCCCGACTCTGCAAGCACTGCCAGCACGTGGCAATGCAGAACCCCATACCCCCCACACCAGGAGTACTTAGACTGTGAAGAGCGCTGTCGAGAACCTCACCCCCACGCGGGTCAAGCTCAATGTTGAGGTCCCCTTTGAGGAATTGAAGCCCAGCATCGCAGAGGCATACAAGACTGTTGCTTCGCAGATCCAGGTCCCCGGTTTCCGCAAGGGCAAGGTCCCCTCCAAGCTCATTGACCAGCGCGTTGGCCGCGGCTACGTCCTGGAGACGGCCATCAACGAAGGCCTCAACGGCTGGTACCAGGCCGCCGTGCAGGAAACCGGCATCCGCCCGCTGAGCCGTCCCGAGGTCGAGATCACCGAGGTTCCGGACCCGTCCGCCACCGACGGCGAGCTCAAGTTCCACGCCGAGGTTGACATCCGCCCCGAAATCGAACTGCCCGACTACGCAGGCATCAAGGTTGAGGTCGCCGCCGCCGAGTCCTCCGACGCCGACGTCGACAAGGCCCTGGACGAGCTCCGCGGCCGCTTCGGCACGCTGAAGTCCGTGGACCGCCCGGCCGCCGATGGCGACTTCCTGACGATCGACATCGCAGCCTCGATCGACGGCGCCGATGTTGACTCCGCTTCCGGCCTGTCCTACCAGGTTGGCGCCGGCACCATGCTCGAAGGCCTCGACGAGGCCGTCACCGGCCTCAGCGCCGACGAGGACGCCATCTTTGACACCACGCTGGTCGGCGGCGAGCACGCCGGCGAGTCCGCTCAGGTCAAGGTCACCGTCAAGGCCGTCAAGGAGCGCGAGCTCCCCGTCGCCGACGACGACTTCGCCCAGCTCGCCAGCGAATTCGACACCCTGGCCGAACTCCGTGAGGACCTCGCCAAGCAGGCCGCTGAGTCCAAGATTGTTGACCAGGGCGTCGAGGCCCGCGACAAGGTCCTGGACAAGCTCGTTGAGCTCGTCGAGGTTCCCGTCCCGGCGTCGATCGTCGAAGAGCAGCTCGAGCAGCACTTCAACGCCGAAAACGCCCACGGTGAAGGCGAGCACGACACCGAGGAACACCGCGCCGAGGTCAAGGCCAACACCGAGCGCGCCTTCCAGAACGAGATCATCCTCGACGCCATCGCGGAGAAGGAAGAAGTCAACGTCAGCCAGAACGAGCTGATCGACTACATCGTCACCACCGCCAGCCAGTACGGCATGGACCCGAACCAGTTCGCCCAGATCATCGATCAGAGCGGCCAGGTGCCCATGATGGTTTCCGAGGTCCGCCGCCGCAAGGCACTGGCCGTCGTGCTGGGCCAGGCCGAGGTCACCGACTCCGAGGGCAACAAGGTTGACCTGAGCGACTTCGTCCGCCCCGGCGACGAAGCCGCCCCGGCCGCCGAGACCGTTGAGGACGAAGCGGCTTCGGCAGAAGCCAGCACCGAGGCCACGCCGAGCGATGACCCCGCAGCAGTGAAGTTCTAGCAGTCACTGAGACTTAGAACAGTCGGCCCCCGGATCACCGATCCGGGGGCCGTCTGTTTAAGCCCCCGCCTTCGGCCATGCCCGGCCGGCACGGTCTGTTCGGGAGCCGGGAAGGGCCCGCATCCAGGACCCGGCGCGCGGGGTCCCGGCAATCGTGCGCCGTCAGCGAACAGCCCGGCGCCAGCGAACAAAGCGGGCGTGAAAACGGTTAGTGTCGCTGTAGGAAAGTTCAGTGATGTCGTCCAGTGGCGTCACCGTCGCCAGCGAGAGGTAAGTACATATGTCACAGCAAGCAGGGGCACCCCGGATGGCCACGGTCGATCCGGCAGCCCAGGATAACTACATTTACAACCGCCTGCTGAAAGAGCGCATCATCTGGCTCGGCTCCGAGGTCCGCGACGATAACGCCAACGCGATCTGCTCCCAGCTGCTGCTGCTCTCGGCGGAGAATCCTGAAAGGGACATCTACCTTTACATCAACTCACCCGGCGGCTCCGTCACCGCCGGTATGGCCATCTACGACACCATGCAGTTCATCCCGAACGATGTTGTCACGGTCGCCACCGGCCTCGCCGCGTCCATGGGCCAGTTCCTGCTCTCCTCCGGCACCAAGGGCAAGCGCTACGCCACCCCCAACGCCCGCATCCTCATGCACCAGCCCTCCGGCGGCATCGGCGGCACGGCGTCGGACATCAAGATCCAGGCCGAGCTGATCCTGCACATGAAGAAAGTCATGGCCGAGCTGACCGCGGACCAGACCGGCCAGAGTGTGGACACCATCCTCAAGGACAACGACCGCGACAAGTGGTTCACGGCCCCGGAAGCCCTCGAATACGGCTTCTTCGACAAGATCGCCGCACACGCCGGATCCGTGGCAGGCGGCGGCGGAACCAACGCCAACGGCTCCGGGAACAGCGGCGGCGCTGCGACAGCCACCGAGAACTGACCGGCAGGTAGACAGCAATGAATTCAGGAGCAATGAACATGAACTACAACTTCGGTTCGACTGCCGGCAACCTGCCGAGCAGCCGCTACGTGCTGCCCCAGTTCGAAGAGCGCACCCCCTACGGCTTCAAGCGCCAGGACCCGTACACCAAGCTGTTCGAGGACCGCATCATCTTCCTCGGCGTCCAGGTCGACGACGCCTCGGCCGACGACGTCATGGCCCAGCTGCTGGTGCTCGAGTCCACCGACCCAGACCGCGACATCACGCTCTACATCAACTCGCCTGGCGGTTCCTTCACCGCCATGACCGCGATCTACGACACCATGACGTACATCCGGCCCGAGATCCAGACCGTCTGCCTCGGCCAGGCGGCCAGCGCCGCCGCCGTGCTGCTCGCGGCCGGCACGCCGGGCAAGCGCCTCGCACTGCCGAACGCCCGCGTACTGATCCACCAGCCTTCGCTGTCCGGCGGACAGGGCGGGCAGGCCTCGGACCTCGAGATCCAGGCCGCCGAGGTCATGCGCATGCGCTCCTGGCTCGAGGACACGCTGGCCAAGCACTCCGGCCGGACGCCGGAACAGGTCAACAACGACATCGAGCGGGACAAGATCCTCACGGCCGCCGAGGCCATGCAGTACGGCCTCATTGACCAGGTCCTCGATTCCCGCAAGATCAAGCCCCAGGCAATCGCGCGCTAATCAGCAATCCGCGGCGCCGGTGCGGCATTTTTACTTGGCCGCACCGGCGTCCGCTTTCCACCCAACGGGCCCAAAGTGACCTAGAGTGGAACATGTCACAGCCAGCAGCAAGCTACTAAAGGGGTTCACACATGGCTCGGATTGGCGAGAGCACAGATCTGCTGAAGTGTTCTTTCTGCGGAAAGAGCCAGAAGCAGGTCCGCAAGCTCATTGCCGGGCCCGGCGTCTACATCTGCGACGAGTGCATCGAACTCTGCAACGAGATCATCGAAGAGGAACTCGCGGAAGTAGCTGACCTGGGCAGTTTCGAGTTGCCCAAGCCCCGCGAAATCTTTGATTTCCTGCAGGAATACGTGATTGGCCAGGAACCCGCCAAGCGTTCGCTCGCCGTCGCGGTGTACAACCACTACAAGCGGATCCAGGCCGGCCACGCGCCGAAGAGCGGCAGCCTCGCCGACGGCGTGCACCACGACGACGTCGAGATCGCCAAGTCCAACATCCTGCTGATCGGACCCACCGGCTGCGGCAAGACCTATCTGGCCCAAACCCTCGCCCGCCGCCTCAACGTCCCGTTCGCCGTCGCCGACGCCACGGCCCTGACCGAAGCCGGCTACGTCGGTGAGGACGTTGAAAACATCCTCCTCAAACTCATCCAGGCCGCCGACTACGACGTCAAAAAGGCCGAGCAGGGCATCATCTACATCGATGAGATCGACAAGATCTCACGCAAGAGCGAGAATCCGTCCATTACCCGGGACGTCTCGGGGGAGGGCGTGCAGCAGGCGCTCCTGAAAATCCTCGAGGGCACGGTGGCCTCGGTCCCGCCGCAGGGCGGACGCAAGCACCCGCACCAGGAATTCATCCAGATCGACACCACCAACGTGCTCTTCATCGTGGCCGGCGCCTTCGCGGGGCTCGAGGACATCATCGGTTCGCGGTCCGGGCGCAAGGGCATCGGATTCGGCGCCCCGCTCAACGAGGTCAAGAACACCACGGATTCCTACGGCGAGGTCATGCCGGAAGACCTGCTCAAGTTCGGGCTGATCCCGGAGTTCATCGGCCGGTTGCCCGTCATCACCACCGTCTCCAACCTGGACCGCGCCGCGCTCATCCAGATCCTCTCGACGCCGAAGAATGCCCTCGTCAAGCAGTACCAGAAGATGTTCCAGCTCGACGGCGTCGAGCTCATCTTCGAGGACGAGGCCCTCAACACCATTGCCGACCAGGCGCTTGAGCGCGGCACCGGGGCCCGGGGGCTGCGCGCCATCATGGAGGAAGTCCTGCTCCCGGTCATGTTCGACCTCCCCAGCCGCGACGACGTCGCCAGCGTCGTGATCACCGAAGAGGTCGTGACCAAGAAGGCGACGCCCACGATGATCGCCCACGACGAGGTCAAACGGCGCAAATCCGCCTGATCCGGAATATTAACGCGGCCAAGGTCGCTGTAATTTTTAGCGCGCCGTGTGCGTGATCCGCGCCGGCGCTTTCCCCGCAGACTTCCCTAAGGAGAACACCTGTGTCTGAAACCATGACCAACAAAGCCGACTTCTGGTTCGACCCGATGTGCCCCTTCGCCTGGGTCACCTCCCGCTGGATCGGTGAAGTCGAAGAAGTCCGCGACATCAAGACCGAGTGGCATGTCATGAGCCTCGCCGTGCTCAATGAGGGCCGCGAGGAACTGCCCGAGCAGTACCGCGAGTTCATGAAGAAGGCGTGGGCTCCGGTCCGCGTCATCACCGCCGCCGCTGAACAGCACGGTGCCGAATTCATCAAGGCGCTCTATGACTCCATGGGCACCAAGATCCACAACGAAGGCATCAAGGACATTGACGAGGTCATCGCCAAGTCGCTGGCCGAGGCCGGACTGCCGGCCGAGCTTGCCGCCGCGGGCCAGAGCGACGAATTCGATGCAAAGCTGCGCGCCAGCCACGAGGCAGGCATCTCGCTGGTCGGACAGGACGTGGGCACACCCGTCGTCGCCTTCAACGGCACGGCCTTCTTCGGCCCGGTCCTGACGCGCATCCCGCGCGGCGAGGAAGCAGGACAGATCTGGGACGCCACGGTGACCCTGGCATCCTTCCCGTACTTCTTCGAAATCAAGCGCAGCCGTACCGAAAGCCCGGTCTTTAACTAGGCCTGAACACGCCGGGCCGGGCCGCTGCCCGGCCTCCCGGGAGCCCCGGCAGAACTACTCCGATGTAGTTCTGCCGGGGCTCTTGTGCACGGCAGGCCGGGGGACAACAATAGGACTTACCCACTTCGAAAGAAGAGGGACGCAGGAACCAAAGATTCAGTGACACTCATCCGACGCAGCCTTCGGCAAAGTCAGATGATGGCTACCAGTGACGAGGTAGGAAGACCTGGAAGTCTAAGGATCCCGCCAGATTGTCTAAGACGTCACGTGACAATCGAAAAGTCGAAGCCCCACCAACGGCTAACGCTGATGGGGCTTCCCCTTTGCCCAAAAACACTTTGCTTTGCCCAAAAACACCGTGCCCAAAAACAGTGCGGCCCAAAGCAGTGTGCTCAAATTCGGCAGATCGCAGTCCCGGGATGTTTCCCCGGTTGGGGGAGCGGGCATTGTGCAGGTGCGCACGACCCAGGCGGGTCCTGCGCACCTGCGGGTGCCCGGGGCCGCCTCCGCGTCGTCAGTCGCGGGGGTCAGCCGAGGGTGTTAGTCGCGGCGGTCTTCCCGGCGGTCGCCGCGGTCGTCACGGCGGTCTTCCCGCCGGTCGCCGCGACGGTTGATCCCGTGGGCGACGACAACGGCCCCGCCGACGGCGGCTGCGGTCCTGCGTCTGCGTCGTGCTGCCAGTGGCATGTCAGGCTCCTTCTATCGCTTCTTCAGGGGACTGGTCTTCGGCGTCGGCCTGGAAGGCGGCGATGACGGCCTGGGTCGGGATCCGGCCGCTGGCCACGAGTTGGCCGCCGGCCTTGCGGACTGCCGTGCCGAACGGGGCCGCCCACAGGTTCTCCCAGACGAGCACCGCGGCGGAGTGGCCGGGCGCGATCGTCTCGGCCAGGTCCATGACATCCTGCTCAGAGAGCACCATGGCCAGGTCGGCCTCGGCCGTGCGCACCTCGCCGAGCTCGCTCGGGTCCAGGTCGGAGATCTCCGCCGTCTCGAGCGTGCCGTCCTCCATCTTCCTCAGGAACACCATGTCGAGCACCCTGACGAGGTCACGCTGGACCAGGTCCTCCAGGAACGGGGCGATCTGGCCCTTGCCGAAATCGGGTCCGGGGAATTCAACGACGATCCAGTCGACCGGCCCCAGTTCATCGAGTGTCTCAGTCATGCGTATGACCTCCGCTTCTTCTTGGGGTTCGAGGCGATCCGACGGACCGCTGCACCTTCATTCTGTGCCCCCGGTGAGGTGCGGCGCCTCACCCGTGCCGGGTGACCTCACGCCTCAGCGGTAGGACTTGCTTGTGCTGCCCCGGTTTCCGGGCCGAAGGAACAAGCCCGGCGGCCCGGCTGTTGCTTCCAATGACGGGGCAGCGGTCCCTGTGCCGTGATCTCCGGGCAACCCGCCCGGTTGTACCCGGTTTTGTCCTGTCCCCACCTGCGAACATTGGAGCGCCATGCCTGTTACAGCCCATCTCGACTTGAACGTCAAAGCCGAAGCCCTGCCCACGGCGCCCGCGGTGCTCCGCGATATTCTCTCCGATACGCGCGCCTTTGACGGCTGCCTCGGCGTCGACGTGCTGGTCGACAGCGCGGATCCGGCGCATTTTCTCGTGGTCGAACAGTGGGTATCGATGGAACACGACGCCGCCTATCGCGCCTGGCGCGCAGGCGACGGCGCTAGCGGGCTGGCAGAACTCCTGGCCGCCCCGCCGGTGCTGACGCACTTCGAGACGTCCTTCGCGGTCTGAGCCTCCCCGCGACGCCGAAGGGGCCCCGCCGGATCAGAATTGCTTCTCTGAACCGGGCCGAGGGCCCCTTCGTGTTGTTTCCGCCGGAGACTACGCCTGGACGGGCGGCTCGGCAGGTGCCAGCACGACGTCGCTGACGGCCAGTTCACCCTCGCCGGCGACAAGCGCCAGTTCACGGGCGTTGGCCGCGGCCTTGAGGTCGGCGAGGCCGGCCTTGAGCTGGGTCGTGAGGGATTCCGAGGCCGTGATCGTCGCGGACAGCACCTCGGTGCGCTGCTTGACCTTGGCCTCGGACTTGGCCTTGCGAATGCCGCTGAGCGCGGTGCCCACCGTGGCCAGGAGGGTAGTGTCGCCGTCGACCGCGATGGCGGAGGGCCACTGGGCGCGGTGCACGGAACCGGTGCGCCACCAGCTCCAGACTTCCTCCGTGGCAAACGGCAGGAACGGCGCGAAGAGCCGCAGGAGGGTGTCCAGGCTCGTCGCGAGGGCGGCCAGCACGGATGCCTGCTGCTCCTCGCCGGCCGCACCGTAGGCACGGTCCTTGATGAGTTCCACGTAGTCGTCGGTGAAGTTCCAGAAGAAGCTCTCGGTGATCTGCAGCGCCCGGGCGTAGTCGTAGCCCTCGAATGCCTTGGTCGCCTGCTCGACGACGTCGGCGAGCTGGGCCAGGACGGCCCGGTCTAAGGGGTTGCTCAGCACGGACAGGTCGCCGGAGACGACCGAGTCCTCGGTGGCGCCCAGGTTCAGGACGAACTTGGAGGCGTTGAGCAGCTTGATGGCCAGGCGGCGGCCGATCTTCATCTGCGCGATCTCGTAGGCGGTGTCCGCGCCGAGCTTGGCCGAGGCAGCCCAGTAGCGCACGGCGTCGGAGCCGTACTCCTCCAGCACATCCGTGGGCACAATGACGTTGCCCTTGGACTTGGACATCTTCTTCCGGTCCGGGTCCAGGATCCAGCCGGAGATGGCCGCGTGCTTCCACGGTGCGGTCTTCTGCAGCGCGTCGGCGCGGACGGCGGAGGAGAACAGCCAGGTCCGGATGATGTCATGGCCCTGCGGGCGCACGTCGAAGGGGTAGACCTTGGCGAAGAGCGCCTCGTCGGTGCTCCAGCCGCCCACAATCTGGGGGGTCAGGGAGGACGTGGCCCAGGTGTCGAGGACGTCCGCGTCGCCGGTGAAGCCGCCGGGCACGTCGCGCTGGGCTTCCTCGTAGCCGGGGGCCGCATCTGCCGCGGGGTCCACGGGCAGCTGCGCGTCCGACGGGACGATCGGTGCGTCGTATTCGGGGTTGCCGTCGGCATCCAGGGGGTACCAGACCGGTACCGGCACGCCGAAGAAGCGCTGGCGGGACACGAGCCAGTCGCCGTTGAGCCCCGAGATCCAGTTCTCGTAGCGGGAGCGCATGAAGGCGGGGTGGAACTCGATCTCGTTGCCGCGGCCGATCAGCCGTTCGCGCCGGTCCTCGTCGCGTCCGCCGTTGCGGATGTACCACTGGCGTGAGGTGACGACCTCGAGGGGCTTGTCGCCCTTCTCGAAGAAGTTCACCGGGTGCATGATCTTCTTGGGCTCGCCGTCAAGCAGTTCCGCGGCGGCCAGGAGCTCCACCACGGACTCCTTGGCACTGAACACCGTCTTGCCGGCGATGGCCGCGAAGTTGGCGCGGCCTTCTTCGGTGGTGATCCATTCCGGGGTCTCGCCGATGATGCGGCCGTCGCGGCCCACGATCGCGCGGGTGGGCAGCTGCAGTTCGCGCCACCAGGTGACGTCGGTGAGGTCGCCGAAGGTGCAGACCATGGCGACGCCGGAGCCCTTGTCCGCCTTGGCCAGCGGGTGGGCCTTGACCTCTACCTCGACACCGAACAGGGGAGAGGTGACCTTCTTGCCGAACAGCGGCTTGTAGCGCTCGTCGTCGGGGTTGGCCACGATCGCGGCGCAGGCGGCCAGCAGCTCGGGGCGGGTGGTTTCGATGAAGATCTTTTCGCCGTCTTCGGTGAAGAAGGGGTAGCGGTAGTAGGCGCCAGCGACTTCGCGGTCTTCGAGCTCGGCCTGGGCCACGGCGGTGCGGAACGTGACATCCCACAGGGTGGGGGCCTCTGCCATGTACGCGTCGCCTGCGGCCAGGTTGGCCAGGAAGGCGCGCTGCGAGATGGCGCGGGACTTGTCATCGATCGTCCGGTAGGTCAGATCCCAGTCCACGGACAGGCCCAGGGTCTGGAACAGGTGCTCGAAGACCTTCTCGTCCTCGACCGCGAGCTCCTCGCACAGCTCGATGAAGTTCTTGCGGGAGATGACGTCGAAGTCGCGCTGGTTCTTGGCGGGCTCGGCCGGGGGGCGGTAGCCGGCGTCGTAGGCGATCGCGGGATCGCAGCGCACCCCGTAGTAGTTCTGCACGCGGCGCTCGGTGGGCAGGCCGTTGTCGTCCCAGCCCATGGGGTAGAAGACGTTCTTGCCGGTCATGCGCTGATAGCGCGCCAGGACGTCGGTCTGGGTGTAGGAGAACATGTGTCCCACGTGGAGGGATCCCGATGCCGTGGGCGGGGGAGTGTCGATCGAGTAGACCTGCTCCCGGGTGGTGTCCGGGTTGAACTTGTAGGTCCCTTCGCCAAGCCAGCGCTGCGTAAGCGCCTCTTCCAGCCCCTCCAGGGCGGGCTTGTCCGGAACGTTGATGGGGGCGGTGGTGGGCGTGTCTGTACCCTGATTGTCTTCAGCCATGGGCCAATTCTTCCACTAACTCCCATCCCCTGATGTACGGGATGCGGCCGGCGGCGGGATCTCCGGGTGTGGGCGCCGCCCAAGTAACGTGAAGTAGCATGCGCAGATGGGCAATTCTCAGGGTAATTCTGCCGGAACCTTCGTGATCAAGCGCATCTACGACGACCCTTCCGACGACGACGGCTGCCGGGTCCTGGTGGACCGGCTCTGGCCCCGCGGAGTCAGCAAGGAACGGGCCCACCTGGAGCTCTGGCTCAAGGACGTGGCACCGTCTGCACCGCTGCGCAAGGAATTCGGGCACATGCAGGAACGGTTCGCGGACTTCCGGGCGGCCTACGAAGCCGAGCTCGAGGGCAACCCGGCCGTGCAGGCGCTGTACGGACTCGCGGCGGAGCACGGGAAAGTGACGCTGCTGTTCGGTGCACGGGACCCGGAGACCAACCATGCCCGGGTGCTGCAGGAGTTCCTGGAGCACGGCAGCAGCAGCAGGAAATGAGCCCGGCATTGCCGTTACTGTGGTGCCATGACTGAGGGAATCGACAACAACACACAAGAATTCACTGCAGCAGGAGCCAAAGCAGCAGTAGTCACCGGCGCCAGCACCGGAATCGGCGAGGCCACGGTGCGTGCGCTCCGCAAGGAAGGCTGGACCGTGTTCGCCGTCGCCCGCCGTGCCGACCGGCTCGAAGCGCTCGCCGCCGAAACCGGCGCCGTCGCCCTTCCCGCCGATGTGACCGACGACGCCGATGTGGCCCGGCTGCTCGATGAGGTGACCCGCGCCGGCGGCATCGACACGCTGATCAACATCGCCGGTGGTGCCCGCGGCGCCGACAAGGTCGCCGGGGCCAAAACCGAGGACTGGGAATGGATGTTCCAGGTCAACGTGCTGGGCAGCATGAAGCTGATCCGCGCGTTCCTGCCCATGCTGCGTGCCTGCGGCGAGGGAACCGTGCTGAACCTGACCTCCACGGCCGGGCTCGCGGCCTATGAGGGCGGCGGCGGCTACAACGCGGCCAAGTTCGCCCAGCACGCCCTGACCGGCGCCCTGCGGCTCGAAGAGGCCGAGCACAACCTCCGCGTGATCGAGGTGGCCCCCGGGCTGGTGCAGACCGAGGAATTCGCCCTGAACCGCCTCGGCGACCAGGACGCGGCGGCCAAGGTGTACCAGGGAGTCGAGAAGCCACTGACCGCCGAGGACGTGGCCGATGTGGTCCGCTACGCCGTCGTCGCGCCGCACCACATCAACCTGGACCAGATCGTGATCCGCCCGGTGGCGCAGGCGGCCAACTACAAGCTGATCCGCAAGAACCAGTAGGGCGGGGCCAGGAGCGGGGCCAAGGGCGGGGCAAGGGGCCGGGACATCCGGCTGCGACACCTGACGTTCACCGAGGCGTGGGGCGCAGGTCAGGCTGCGCTGGTCCGGAGTTGGCCGGGGTTGGGCAAGGTGGCGCATGCAACTGCACACCACCAGAGTGGAGAACTTTCCCATGCGAACCCCGACGAAGCTCGGCGCTGCCGTACTCAGCGCAGCCCTGCTCCTCGCCGCCGCTGCCCAGGCAAACGCCGCCCAGGCAAACGCCGCCGAGGCCCACGCGGCCGACACGAACCCCAACAGCCAGGGCAACCACTTTGACCTCGAGGCCCATCGAGGCGGCATCGGCTTGACTGTCGAGTCAACCCTGGCGTCCTTCGCCAAGGGGATCGAGACCGGCGTTTCCACCCTCGAACTGGACCTCCAGATCACCAAGGACGGCCACGAGGTCATCACCCACGACCGCAAGATCAGCGGCCAGAAGTGCCTGGATACGGCTCCTGTCACGCCGAACGACCCACAGTTCCCCTACGTGGGCAAATACATCAAGGACCTGACGTTCGCGCAGGTCCGCAGCCTGGACTGCGGCACCCTCACGCTGCCCCAGTTCCCGGGCCAGGTGGCCTCGCCGGGCGCCAAGATGCCCACGCTGGCCGAGGTCTTCGCCCTGGCGGACTCGCACCGCGCCAGCCAGGTGAAGTTCAACATCGAAACCAAGGTCGAGGCAGGGGCGCCGCAGGAAACGGCCCCGCGGGAGCAGTTCGTCGACGTCGCGCTCCGCGAAATCAAGGCCGCCCACATGCAGAGCCGCGTCTCAATCGAGAGTTTCGACTGGGGCTCACTGCGCCTGGTCCAGCAGCGCGATCCCCAGATCCGCACCGTGGCCCTGACCAACAAGGACTTCCTCCAGGCAGGCCAGCCCGGCAAGTCGCCGTGGCTGGGCGGCATCGACGCCGATGACTTCGGCGGTGACCTCGTCGCCGCAGCCTCGTCCCTGGGCTTCGACGCCATCTCTCCCGTGCACGGCACGCCGCAGGACGGCGCCGTGACGGATCCGGGCTATGTTCCCTACGTCACCGCCGACATGGTCCGCCGTGCCCATGCGGCAGGCATGCAGGTCATTCCGTGGACCGTTGATGACAAGCCCACCATGCGGGCGCTCATCGGTGCCGGCGTGGACGGGCTGATCACGGATTACCCGGACCGGCTCCGGGACGTGATGGCCGAGTCCGGCATGAAACTGCCGCGCAGCTAGTCCGCCGCGGGGACGGACAACGTGGCCAGGACCGCCGCGTGGTCCGTCCCGGCCACCGGCAGCACGGCATAGCCGCTGCTGCCCACCTGCGGGCTGGTCACGATGTGGTCGATCACCACGCCCGGCAGCGGGGGCCCGGCCATCGGCCAGGTCGGAACCAGCCGTGCCAGGGCGGCGGCGCCCGCGTCGACGCGGGGGCCGCCGGGCCCGGTGCCGTCAGGGCCCTGAAGGATCTGGCGGAACTCGGCGTGGTCGAGGGTGGCGTTGAAGTCGCCCAGCAGCAGCATGCTGCCGGGACGGGCGGCAAGGCGGCCCAGGGCAGCCAATTCACTCCGCCACTGCCCGGCCCGGCCCCACACCGGAGCCTTGGTGTGCACGTTGGTCACGGTGAGGGGGGCCGGCCGGCCGCCGGCGTCGAGCTCCAGCTGCACCGTTGGCATGTGGAAGGCGGAACCGTCCACGGAGTCCACCGGAATGATCGGGCGTGAGGAGTACACGGCGCCGCCGCCCGCGCCGTCCCTCGAGCGGCTGATCCGGTGCGGAAGCAGCGCGTCCAGCCCCTCCGCGTCCAGCCGTTTTTCCAGGTCCGGGGAGAGTTCCTGGACGGCGAGCAGCCCGACACCGTTTTCACGCACCAGCCGGACAACTTCCGCGGCGTCCGCCTGGCCTTTCCAGGCGTTGAGGCTCATGACCGTAAGTTCCGCCGTCGCCGCCGGGGCTGTGGACTGTGCCTGCCCCGTGCTCCGTTGCTCGCCAGGCAGCGAATCCGCCTGCCGGGGCAGAAGCCTGTCCGCCACCCGGTCCGGCGGGAACAGCCACAGCAGCTGGAGGGCCAGGAGGGCGCCGGCCGGGAGGGCCGCCCAGGGACGCCGCCCCGGCAGCGCGAGCAGGAGGGCCGCGCCCGCAGGGAGCGCGAACCAGGGCGTGAAGGCCACGAGCTGGACCACCGGGGCCGGCCAGGGCCCCGGGACCGCCCGGAAGATGGATACCACCGCAACGGGCGCGGCGCAGAGGACAGAGGACACCTGCCACCGGCGGCTGGCGCTGCGGCGCTTCACGGGTAGGCCCGGGGCGGCCGGGGGACGGTCATGGCATGAGTCTATGCAGTCGGACCGCCGGCGTCGCCCCTCACAGCGGAGTTAGTAGCTGTGAAATGCAGTCGCACTGCCCGTCACTGCAGCGGGGCAGTGAAACGCACTATTTTCTCCGGTACCATCGACGTAGCAGCTTTGACCCGGCCATCACCGGTGAGCTTCCGGAAGAACACCCTCGCGTGAGGTGGAGATTTAGTCGCCACGGTGCGTGCACGGGCCAGTAGAACCGGACGGGTAAGCCCGTCACAGCAGTAATGAGCGGCCGACGCCGGTGCAGAACCTTTCGCGAAGGGGAGCGGACCGGTGGCGGTAAGTGAGGTGGTACCGCGGTCCGTGGTGTCGGAAGACAACAGGGCCGTCCTCGCATCCTGAATGCATGTGTTCACCAGCTCAACCCAGGATGTCGAGATGACTTATTACCCCAAGGCCTCCGCCACAGGCGCCGGCTCCACCACCTCTGCGTCAAACGCGGCTTCCAACGCAGTTTCCAACACCTCCGGTGTGTCTGCCTCCGTGAAGTTCCCGGAGATCGAAGAGCGCATCCTCAAATACTGGGACCAGGACGGCACCTTCCAGGCGAGCATCGACCAGCGGGATGCTGGTCAGGACGGGTCCAACGAGTTCGTCTTCTACGACGGCCCGCCCTTCGCCAACGGCCTGCCGCACTACGGCCACCTCCTGACCGGCTACGCCAAAGACCTCGTGGGCCGCTACCAGACCCAGCGCGGCCGCCGCGTGGAGCGCCGCTTCGGCTGGGACACCCACGGCCTGCCCGCCGAGCTGGAAGCCATGAAGCAGTTGGGCATGACGGACAAGACCCAGATCGAGGCCATGGGCATCGACAAGTTCAACGACGCCTGCCGCGCCTCCGTCATGAAGTACGCCGACGAATGGAAGAGCTACGTCACCCGCCAGGCGCGCTGGGTGGACTTCGAAAACGACTATAAGACGCTCAACGTCGAGTACATGGAGTCCGTGCTCTGGGCCTTCAAGCAGCTGCACGAAAAAGGCCTGACCTACAACGGCTACCGCGTCCTGCCGTACTGCTGGAAGGACGAGACGCCGCTGTCCAACCATGAGCTGCGCATGGACGACGACGTCTACAAGAACCGCCAGGACCAGACCGTCACGGTCACGTTCCCCATCACGGCAGGGGACTCGGAGCTGTCCAGGCAGCTCGCCGGGGTACAGGCACTTGCCTGGACCACCACGCCCTGGACGCTGCCCACCAACCTGGCGCTCGCCGTCGGGCCCGACATCAGCTACGTGGTCCTGCCTGCCGGCCCGCACGGGATCAAGGCCGCGGCGGCCGACGCCCCCGTCACGGGCAGCTTCCTGCTGGCCGCGGACCTCCTGGCCGCCTACGCCAAGGACCTCGGCTACGGCGACGGGGCCGAGGGTGCCGCCGCCGCGGAAGCCGCGATCACCTCCCGCCACACCGGCGCCGAGCTCAACGGCTTGAGCTATGAGCCGCTCTGGGACTACTTCCACGACGCCGAAAAGTACGGCACCGAGAACGCCTGGCGCTTCCTCGTGGCCGACTATGTCACCACCACCGACGGCACCGGCATCGTCCACCAGGCCCCCGCTTACGGCGAAGACGACCAGAAGATCTGTGAAGAGGCCGGCATCCCCGTTGTCCTCTCGGTCGACGAAGGCGCAAAGTTCCTGCCGCTCTTCGGCCACGGCGACCTCGCCGAAATCGCCGGGCTGCAGGTATTCGAGGCCAACAAGCCCATCACCCAGGTGCTCCGCGCCCAGGGCCGCCTGGTCCGCCAGGCCAGCTACGAGCACAGCTACCCGCACTGCTGGCGCTGCCGCAACCCGCTGATCTACCGCGCCGTGTCCTCCTGGTACGTCGAGGTCACCAAGTTCAAGGACCGCATGTCCGAGCTCAACCAGGACATCAACTGGATCCCGGGCAACGTCAAGGACGGCCAGTTCGGCAAGTGGCTCGCCAACGCCCGCGACTGGTCCATCAGCCGCAACCGCTACTGGGGCAGCCCCATCCCCGTCTGGCAGTCCACCGACCCGGACTACCCGCGCACCGACGTCTACGGCTCCCTGGCCGAGATCGAGGCCGACTTCGGCCGCCTGCCGCTGAACAAGGCCGGCCAGGTGGACCTGCACCGGCCGTTCATCGACGAGCTCACCCGCCCGAACCCGGATGACCCCCGCACTCCGGAAGAAGGCCAGTCCGTGATGCGCCGCGTCGAGGACGTCCTGGACGTCTGGTTCGACTCCGGTTCCATGCCCTACGGCCAGGTCCACTACCCGTTCCAGAACGAGGAATGGTTCGACACGCACAACCCGGCGGACTTCATCGTCGAGTACATCGGCCAGACCCGCGGCTGGTTCTACATGCTGCACATCCTTTCCACCGCGCTGTTCGACCGTCCGGCCTTCCGCAACGTCATCAGCCACGGCATCGTGCTGGGTTCGGACGGGCAGAAGATGTCCAAGAGCCTGCGCAACTACCCGGACGTCTCCGAGGTCCTGGACCGCGACGGCTCCGACGCCATGCGCTGGTTCCTGATGTCCAGCCCGATCCTGCGCGGCGGCAACCTCGTGGTCACCGAGCAGGGCATCCGCGACGGCGTCCGTCAGGTCATACTGCCGCTGTGGAACGTTTACAGTTTCTTCACGCTGTACACGAACGCGGCAGATGGCGGGCGCGGGTACGACGCGAAGCTCCGCTACGACGGCTACGCCGACACCCTGGACCAGTACCTCATGGCCAACACCGGGGACCTGGTCCGGAACATGACCGCCCAGCTGGACGGCTACGACATCTCCGGCGCCTGCGACGAGCTGCGCAGCTACCTGGACATGCTCACCAACTGGTACGTCCGCCGCAGCCGCCAGCGCTTCTTCGACGAGAGTGTGGACGCCTTCGACGCGCTCTACACCGCGCTGGAGACCGTCACCCGCGTGGCCGCCTCTCTGCTGCCGCTGATCTCCGAGGAGATCTGGCGCGGCCTCACCGGCGGGCGTTCCGTGCACCTGGCCGACTGGCCGGATGCCGGACTGTTCCCGGCCAACCCGGGCCTGGTCGAGGCGATAAATAGCACTCGGGAAATTGTGTCCGTCGGTTCAAGTCTTAGAAAAGCCGCGAATCTCCGTGTGCGTCAGCCGCTCCTTGACATGACCATAGTCCTCCCGGAGAGCCTCAAAGCAACGCTCGCCGCGGTGCAAAAGTCGATGGCCGATGCCTTTGCTCCGACTATGAAGCGGGTGAGCGACGACATCGTCAGCGCCATTCAAAGCGAGCTGAATATTCACAGAGTTAACCTCATGGACGCGATTTCGACGGCGATGGAGGACTACGGCATCGAGCAGAAGCTCGTGGTCAACGCCCGGGCCGCCGGCCCGCGGCTGGGCAAGAACGTCCAGCAGGCAATCAAGGGCTCCAAGTCCGGTGACTGGTCGGTCAGCGAAGCCGGGGTGGTCACCGCCGGCGGCCTCGAACTCGAACCACAGGAGTACAGTCTCGAAACAGTCGCTGCTGGCGCTGGTGTCGAAGGGGCGGCAACTAAAGCGGTGGCCGTCCTGCCAGGTGGAGGATTCGTCGTTCTAAATACTCAGCTGACACCCGAGCTTGAGGCGGAAGGTCTGGCTCGGGACGTGATCCGTGCGATCCAGCAGGCAAGGAAAGATGAGGGGCTGAACGTTAGCGACCGAATCCATACTCTTATCCGAGCAACTCGCGAGGCGGCAGCGCGACTATCACCCTTCGAGAAACTGATCTCTACTGAGACACTCACTTCGGATCTGACGTTTTCGTCTAGTGAGCCAACGACATTGTCCAACTCGCAGGTGGTTTTGGTGGCCGAGGGCGTCGAGAGCGTGTTTGTGAAGAAAGTTGGAGCCTAAACCATGACCGATGAATTCTCCGTTGAAAGCGTCTACGCCGAGCTCCTGGGCCGGGCGCCGGAAAACAAAATAGAGCCGCGGCTCGCCCCGCTGCACCGGGCCATGGAAATCCTGGGGGAGCCGAACAAGGCGTTCCCGATCATCCACGTCACCGGCACCAACGGCAAGACCTCCACGGCCCGGATGATCGAGGCCGGGCTGCGCGCCCACGGCCTGAGCACCGGCCGCTACACGAGCCCGCACCTGTCCAAGGTCACCGAGCGGATCAGCATCGACGGCGCCCCGGTGCCGGATGAGACGTTCGTCCGGATCTGGGACGAGATCCGTCCCTACCTGCAGATCGTGGACGGCGAACTCGAGGCGGCGGGCCAGCCCCGGCTGACCTACTTCGAGTGCCTGACCATCCTGGGCTTCGCGGTCTTCGCTGACCAGCCGGTCAACGTCGCCGTGATCGAAGTGGGCCTGGGCGGCATCACCGACGCCACGAACGTCGGCGATGGCCAGGTGGCCGTCATCACCCCGATCTCGCTGGACCACACCGATCTGCTGGGCGACACCACCGGGGACATCGCCTACGAGAAGGCCGGCATCATCAAGCCCGGCAGCTTCCTCATCAGCGCGGCGCAGCCGGTCGACGCGGCCCAGGTCCTGCTGGAAAAGGCCAAAGAGGTCAACGTGCCGTTCCGCTTCGAGGGCGTGGAGTTCGGCGTCGAATCCCGCACCGTCGCGGTCGGCGGCCAGATGGTCACCATCCAGGGCATCGCCGGACGCTACGAGGACCTGCTGGTGCCGCTGCACGGCGCGCACCAGGCCGAGAACGCCGCCGTCGCCATTGCCGCGCTGGAAGCGTTCTTTGGCGGGGAAAAGGCGATCGACGCCGAGATCCTGCAGGAGGCCTTCGCCTCCGTCACCTCCCCGGGTCGGCTTGAGGTGGTCCGCACCGCGCCGACCATCATCGTGGACGCGGCCCACAACCCGGAGGGCATCCGGGTCTCCGCCGAGGCCATCCACGAGGCCTTCAACTTCACCAAGCTGGTGGTGGTGGTCGGCGTGCTGCGGGAGAAGGACGCCGAGGAGATCCTGCGCCAGCTCAAGGAATCCCTGGGCGGCCTCGCCACCGAATACTGCTTCACCCAGTCCAACTCGCCCCGGGCCGTCCCGGCCGAGGACCTGGCCGAAATCGCGGTTGACCTGGGCTTCGGCGAGGAGAACATCCACGTCGCCGGGAAGCTCGATGATGCCCTCGAATGGGCCGTGGAACGGGCCGAAGCCGATGACGAGCCCGCCGGCGGGGTCCTCGTGACCGGTTCCATCACGCTCGTCGCGGACGCCCGGATCCTGCTCGGAAAGGCGGACGCTTAAGCGATGGCGAAGCTCACCAAAGCCCAACGCGAATGGCGCCCGGGCATGCCCAAAAAACGACGGTCGACGAAGGTCATGTTCGCCTCCACGGTCCTGCTGCTGGAAGCGTTCGTGGTGCTCTTCGGCACACTGGCCGTCTTTGGACTGCACCGGAACGAATACCCTGCGGCCCTGGTCTTCTCGGTCGGGATCGGCCTGTGCCTGGTCTTCGTCTTCACCTGCGCTGTCCTCTCGAAGCCGTGGGGAGTGGCCCTGGGCTGGGTCCTGCAGCTCGTGCTGATCCTGGGCGGCATCGTGGAACCGGCGATGTACCTCGTCGGCGCGCTCTTCGCCGTGGCGTGGTGGTACGGGATCCGGACCGGCATCCGGATTGACCGGGAAGCTGCCCAGCGGGAGCGCGAGCAAGCTGACTGGGATGCCGCCCACCCCCAGGGCCCCGCGCCGGGAAAGAGCGCCTGAACCTCCATCCCGGGCACCTGGCCCGAACCCCGTAGACTTGACCCAAATCCCACCCCAACACATTGGAGCAGCTGTGAGCATTGAGCGCACCCTCGTCCTGATCAAGCCCGACGGCGTCGCCCGCAACCTGTCCGGCGCCATCCTGAGCCGGATCGAAGCCAAGGGCTACACCCTGGCCGAGCTCAAGAAAGTCGACGCAAGCCGCGAACTGCTGGAGCAGCACTACGAGGAGCACGTCGGCAAGCCGTTCTACGAGCCGCTGGTTGAGTTCATGCTCAGCGGCCCCGTGGTCGCCGCGATCTTCGAGGGCCACCGCGTGATCGAGGGCTTCCGCACCCTCGCCGGCACCACGGACCCGACGACGGCGGCGCCCGGTACCATCCGCGGCGACTTCGGCCGCGACTGGGGCCTGAAGGTCCAGCAGAACCTGGTCCACGGCTCGGATTCGGCGGAATCCGCCGAGCGCGAGATCAAGATCTGGTTCTAGCCCGAATTTCGGACGCCCTCCGCCACCGAGGGGACAGTTAAGGCCAATGTTCGTACCGGACATTGGCCTTAACTGTCCCCTCGCGCTCTGGCACCTCGCTGCGGGTGGGGCTTCACGGGCCGCTCCGGGTCCGGAGACCTCTCATCGGCTGGCGAGGCGCACTAGATTCGAGAACTGACGGGTCTGCATGACCCAATGCGCGGGCTCCAGCATGGTGATGCTCAGGATGGGTTGCAGCCATTGTGGCTGTAGCGACCAGTAGCCGCTGACTACCAGCCGGGTGCGCTCACCCGCGGCCTCCCGCAGCTCGAATCCCCAGAGCGAGTCGGTGCAATAGCGCGGCCGGGTTCGTGCCGGGTCGAAGGGACGCCCGCGGAGATCGACCGACATACGCAGGCCCAGGAACCTCTCGGGTTCAAGCGCCGCGACCGCCCACCACTCGCTGCCGTCGGGCTTCGCCGCCAGACGGTCATCGATGGCGATGTCCTGCCACTCCGGATGGATGCGCCCTGCGCTGCGGCGCCCGAAATTATCGAGACGGTCCCAGCTGTACCAGCCGGCGCGATCCGTTCCCATCTGCACCAGCCAGGGCCACACGCGGGAAGGGGGCGCATCGATGGTCACCGCCATGGTCGCGCTTCGGGTGCTGCCCGGAATCAACCCGGCGCCCGGGTAAGGTCCCCGCGCTTCGTCAACGGTCGCACCCCAGCGAAGCAGGCGTGGCCGCGCAACGGCCAGGTATCCGGTGGTGAAAACGGCCACGGCACCCGCTGCCAGCAGGGATCCCCTCGGTGCAGGGTGCATCATCGCGCTTCCCCCTCAGTGATCAGGTGTTCCCGGAAGAACCCGAGGATGCGCAGGCGCGCGTCCTCGGCGGAGGGTTCGTGGTAACCGGCAGCGACCAGCTTCGCGAGCAACTTGTCCCCGAACGTGAGCTCCGACGGGCCATGCCTGTTGAGGAAGCCGTGACCGGCGTCGGGATAGACCTTGATGTCATGGTCTATCCCGGCGTCGGCGAGCAGCGGCTCCAGACGCGCCGGGACCTTGCGCACTCCGGGCCAGCGGTCCCTGGCGCCGTAGCTGCCAACGATGGGGCAGGCGCGGGGCATTGCGCGGGCGGTCCCGTCATCGAGTCCGCCGTAGTTGACGCTTGCCGCGGCGAAGTCATGGTCCGGGGCCAGCATGAGGGCGAACCCGCCGCCCATACAGAAGCCGATCACGCCGATCCGGCCGGTGCAGCCGTCCTGTCCGGCCAGCCAGGCGCGGGTGAGGTCCAGGTCGCCGAGGGGCCGCCAGCCGCGGATGAGGGACCACAAGCAGGCCGTCCTGGTGCCCCAGTAAAACAGGTCAGGTGCCACGGCGAGGAACCCCTCGCCGGCCAGCCAGTCGGCCTGGTCTCTGGTGTCACGGCTCAGGCCGAGTGCGTCATGGATGACGACGACGCCGGGCCACGGACCGGTACCGGCCGGCGTCGCCGCGTAGGCAGGCATGTCCCCTCGTTCGGCGTGAATGCTCACAATGGTCATGGGTCCTCCCGGGCACGCCCCACCGAGCCGGGCGCCGCGGCCGGGATGCGCAGTCCCGACGGCATTAGCCTGTGATGCTGCCTGAAGACGTGGACGAAGCAGGTTTAGCGAGTTGGGCCGTAATCTGATCCGTCCATTCGTCGACTGCCGCCCAGTCCCGCAAATCCCCAAATCGGCCGCCGGTGAGCCGGAACAACACCCGGAGCGGTGCCGGCATCTGGCCTGCCTGGTAGACGCCGGAGAAGAGTTTGTGGCCTCGAAGTGGAACTTCTTTGATCAGGACTTCTGCCAGACGTTCCTGTTGCAGTGCCGCGCCGCGCCGGCGTATGGGCTTGGGCAGCGCATCCGCCATCCCTACACTGAAGGCCCAGACGGGCCGACTGGCCAACTCGCGGGCGTGGTGTTTGAAGAACAGCAAAGCCGGGGGCAGCCAGGCCTGGTTGTGGACGGCGCTGCCGACGACGACAGCCTCATAGCGGGAGAGGGCCCCGACGTCCTCCACGGACCGGCACTCTACCTCGCCCAGTGCACCCGCCATGCGGGATGCCATATGTTGTGCCATCTCCCGGGTGGAGCCCAGGGCGCTTGCGTAGGCAATTAGAACAGTCATCAAGAGGCCTCCGGTCTTCCTTCCTCCAGCCTTATGTAACCTGCGCGCGCGGGGTCGTGCCATAAGTCCCGACATGGGCCCGGACCCTCTCACCGAAGAGACGGCTAAGGCCAATGCCCAGCGCGAGCATTGGCCTTAACTGTCTCTTCGATGCGGTTGGGGCGTTTAGTAGCCGGAGGTTCCGATGAAAACCTGGATGAAGGCGAAGAAGATCGTCGCGACGACGGCGACGTACAGCAGCGCCGTAATGATCCAGCCGGAGTCGCCGATCACCTTGGTGGGACCGGCGGGCAGGGCAATCACGCCGTGGGAGATGTTCCGGACGCTCACCCAGACGAACAGCGGGATCATCACGGCCCAGACGATCATGCAGAACGGGCAGAGGATGTGGATGGCGTACAGGGCCTGGGACCAGAGCCAGACCACGAACGCGAAGCCCAGCGTCACGCCCACCTGAAGCCCCAGCCAGTACCACCGGGAAAACCGGGCGCCGGCCAGGATACCCATGGCCGTGGTGATGATCACGGCGAAGGCGACAATCCCGATGAACATATTGGGGAAGCCGAACACGGAACTCTGCGGTGTCTGCATGACCTGGCCGCAGGAGATCCACGGGTTCACGTCGCAGACCGTGACGTGGTTCGGGTCCTTCAGGACCTCCAGCTTCTCCAGCACCAGGGCCCCGGATGCGAGCCAGCCGATGACGCCGGTGATCAGCAGGAGCCAGGCGAACGGGCGGTCGCGGGTCATCGTGGGAAGGGACCGCGCCGCGGGGGCCGGGCCGGAACCCGGTTGGTGCACGGTCGCGTCGCCGGCAGTGCTGGAGATGCTGGGCATGGAAATTGAGTCCTTTTTTAGTCGTCTTGACCGGGTGCTTCTTGCCCCGATTGTAACGCCGGAGGCTGAGCAGCGCCGGAGAACGGCCCCGCCCGCCACGCCCGGCCGCGCCTGTTGCACTTCCGGCCCCGCCTGCCCCTGCTTTCACGGCTCCTGTGAGACAATGATCGTGGCTGGAACCCGATCCACATCCGGATTCCGGTCCGGCGATTTTGTTTCAAGACCGCCAATGATGAGCAGGGAGCTGCGGATCCTCTGATTCCAGCTGTCCCGCAATGCCATTGGACGGCACCTGGTTGTGGCGTGTAGGTCAACGGGTTCCAAAACAATCTCGCCGGCCCTCCAGGGCTGCCGCACCCCACTGCCGGTGCGAACCTGAGGGTATTCAATTGACTTCTGTCAATGCCTGCGGGTGTTGACGCATATTTGCCCCCAAGGGGCGCCGAATGTGGCGGCGCATCAGGGGCAGGAGTGTCGCCACATATGGATAATGACCAGGTAGTAGCCGGAAACGAAGAACTAGTAGTCACCGGGGAAGCGCAGGGAACTGCGGAAGCAGAGGCTCCGGTAGCGCCGAAGAGGGCCGTACGGACCCGCCGGAAGGCGCCCGTCGCCAAGGTCAACGCCGCGGAGGCGGCCGAGGCTGTTGCCGAAGCCGCGGCCCTGGCCGACGCGGCCGGTTCAGATGAGCCCGTCCGGGGCCGCCGTAAGCCGGCCAACGTCGAAGCAGCCGTAACTGAAACTGTTGAACCCGAAGCTGCTGTATCTGAAACTGCTGTATCTGAAACTGCTGCCGCCGGGACTGCGGCCAAGGCGCCCGCGCGGCGCACCCGGACCCGGAAAGCTGTAGCAGCCCCGGAACCGTTGCCTGCCTTCGCCGGCGACGCCGAAGCCGGCGCACCTGCCGCGGCTGAGGCCCCCGCAGCAGCTGGCACTGACGCAGCTGCCGCCGCAGAAGCCCCCGCACAAACGGCCGCAGAGACGGTTGCAGAGAAGCCGGTCCGCCGCCGTGCCAGCCGTGCCAAGGCCGCCCCGAAGGCCGAAGAAGCACCCGCGGCAGTACTCCCGGCCGAAGAAGCCGCCGCGGCGGAAGCATCCACCGCGGAAACCGCCGCAGCCCAGCCTGAAGAGCCGGAAGCCCGCCCCGAGGAAAGCCCGGCCGCGTCGCTGTTCATGGAACCGGGTGCCCTCACTTCCGTCATCTTCCAGGCCCCGGACCTGAGCACTGTGGTGCGTCCGGCCCCCGTTGCCGCCGCAGCAGCTGAGCCCGAGGACGAGGAAGGCGACGAGGACGAGGACGCCGGCAACCGCCGTCGGCGCCGCAGCCGCGGCCGGCGCGGCCGCACCCGCACCTCTGCCGAGTCCGACACCGAGTCGGAAGGCACCGAAGAAGAGGGCGACGAAGGCTCCGAGTTGATCCTTGAAGACGGTGTGACCTCCCGCCGCCGCCGCCGCCGTCGCCGTGGAGACCAGGACCTCGAGCTGACCGGCGGGGAAGGCGACGATCCGCCCAACACGGTGACCCGCGTCCGTGCGCCGCGTGCCATGGCCGAGGCGCCGGTGAACAACCGCGTCACTTCCGTCAAGGGCTCCACCCGCCTGGAAGCCAAGAAGCAGCGCCGCCGCGAATCCCGCGACACCGGCCGCCGCCGTACCGTCATCACCGAGGCCGAGTTCCTGGCCCGCCGCGAGTCCGTGGACCGCCAGATGATCGTCCGCCAGCGCGACGACAGAATCCAGATCGGTGTCCTTGAAGACGGCGTCCTGGCCGAGCACTTCGTGTCCAAGACCCAGCAGGACTCCCTGATCGGCAACGTCTACCTGGGCAAGGTCCAGAACGTGCTGCCCTCCATGGAGGCCGCTTTCGTGGACATCGGCCGCGGCCGCAACGCCGTGCTCTACGCCGGTGAAGTGAACTGGGAGTCCGTCAACCTCGAGGGCAAGCAGCGCCGCATCGAGAACGCGCTGAAGTCCGGCGACTCCGTGCTGGTCCAGGTCACCAAGGACCCGGTCGGCCACAAGGGCGCCCGTCTCACCAGCCAGATCTCGCTGCCCGGCCGGTACCTCGTGTACGTGCCCGGCGGTTCCATGACCGGCATCTCCCGCAAGCTGCCCGACGTCGAACGCAACCGCCTCAAGCGGATCCTCAAGGACCGCCTGCCCGAGGACGCGGGCGTCATTGTCCGCACCGCGGCCGAGGGAGCTTCCGAGGAAGAGCTGACGCACGACATCAACCGCCTCCGCGCGCAGTGGGAAGGCATCGAGAGCCAGTCGACGTCCACCAAGATCCTCGCCCCCGAGCTGCTCTACGGCGAACCTGACCTGACCATCAAGGTGGTCCGGGACGTCTTCAACGAGGACTTCTCCAAGCTGATCGTCTCCGGCGAGGAAGCCTGGGACACCATCGAGGCCTACGTCACCTACGTCGCGCCGGACCTCGTGGGCCGGCTCGAGAAGTGGACCAAGGACACGGACATCTTCGCGGCCTGGCGCATCGACGAGCAGATCCACAAGGCCCTGGACCGGAAGGTCTTCCTGCCCTCGGGCGGTTCGCTCGTGATCGACCGCACCGAAGCCATGACCGTGGTGGACGTTAACACCGGCAAATTCACCGGCTCCGGCGGCAACCTCGAGGAAACCGTCACCAAGAACAACCTGGAAGCGGCCGAGGAAGTCGTCCGGCAGCTGCGCCTGCGCGACATTGGCGGCATCATCGTGATCGACTTCATCGACATGGTGCTCGAATCCAACCGCGACCTCGTGCTGCGCCGCATGGTGGAGTGCCTGGGCCGGGACCGGACTAAACACCAGGTGGCCGAGGTGACCTCGCTGGGCCTCGTGCAGATGACCCGCAAGCGGATGGGCACCGGGCTGCTGGAAGTCTTCGGCGAACAGTGCGAAACATGTGCGGGCCGCGGCATCGTCACCCACGACGAGCCGGTGGAGCACCGCCGCGCCAACACGGTCGCCGCGGAGCACTATGTGCCGCGCACCGAGGCGCAGCCTGCTGCCCGCCCGGAACGCAAGAGCCGTCGCCGCGGCCGCGGAGGCCAGGGCGGAGAGACCGCGCCGGCCGCACCCGCGCCCGTCCACGCCGAACCCACCGAGGCCGAACGCCACGCCAAGGCCGAGGCCACCCGTGCCGCGCTGGCCAACATCGCTGCCGCAGCGCACGCCGCGCACCTGCACGACGGGGAGGCAGCCGCAGCCAGCGACGCCGGGGCCCGCCAGGCCGCCGTCGACGCCGTCACGCAGCTCGCAGCCGCCGACGAGGCAGCCGGCCGCCCCGCAACGGTGCTGACGTTTGGCGGCGAGCAGGTGGCCCTGCCTTTCGTCGAGCACGCGGAGGACGCGCCGTCACCGGCCCTGACCCTGGACCTGCTGACCGAGGCCTTCGCAAACCTGGGCGAAGCCGAGGCCGGCAAGCCGGATCAGGCCGCCGGCCTGGCGGCCGGTCAGGCAGCAGCTGTTGCCGCACCGGAAGCCACGGCGCCCGAGGCGCCGTCGGCCGTCCGCGCTGCGGAGGCGCCGGCGTCACGCACAGCTGACACCACGACGCTGCGCGGCCGCCGCGGGCGCCGCAACCGGAGTGCCAGCCGCGCCCAGGGCGCAGCCAACGAAACCTCCGTGGAGCACCGCGAGGCAACCCGGCCGGCCGCGGCCGGATCGGTCCACGAGGCCAAGGCTCCCGCCGCGGCCGGGCCTGCGTCCATCCCGGCCGGCAACGAGCCGATCATCCTCGGCGTCGGCGTGCCGGCGTCGGAGCTGTAGTCCTCCGCGACTGACCACGTCCCCGTCCGGTCATTATTTCGACTGGTCGGGCTGCGGGTCCGGGTCAGGGCAGACGTAACATACGTCCGCCCGGGCCCGGGCCCGCTCGTGCGTTAACGGGTCCTCCGGGTGGCAAGGGCTAGGCTGGAACACTGACACGGGGTGCCGGGCACCGGGCCGGCTGAGATCCAGACCCGTTGAACCTGTCCGGTTAGCACCGGCGAAGGGATGTCTTCCTTGTCCGCGAGATCGAATCCGTCCGAGTTCCTCCCGCCCAATTTTCTGCACAACGAGTCTCTGCCGGCCCCGCCGCGCATTCCCCGCGTGCTGGCCATCGCCGGCTCCGATCCCTCCGGCGGGGCCGGAATCCAGGCCGACCTGAAGAGCATCGCGGCGAACGGCGGCTACGGCATGGCCGCCATCACCGCCCTGACAGCGCAGAACACCCAGGGCGTGCGCGCCGTCCACGTCCCCCCGGCGGCGTTCCTCACGGCGCAGCTGGACGCCATCAGCGACGACATCGGCATCGACGCCGTCAAGATCGGCATGCTCGGTGACGCCGCCGTGATCGACGCCGTCCGCAGCTGGCTGGAAAAGGTGCGCCCCGCCGTCGTCGTCCTGGACCCGGTGATGGTCGCCACCAGCGGGGACCGGCTCCTGCAGGAATCCGCCGAGGCCGCCCTGCAGGCCCTCCTGCCGCTGGCGGACCTCATCACGCCCAACCTCGCCGAACTCGCCATCCTGCTCAAGGAACCCGTCGCTGCCGACTGGACCGAGGCCCTGGCGCAGGGCAAGCGGCTGGCCGCCCTGACCGGCACCACCGTCCTGGTTAAGGGCGGACACCTCCAGGGCGCCGGGCGGGGGGACGGGCATGCCCACGACGCCGACGGCCACGACGCCGACGCCGGCACCGGCTGCCCGGATGCGCTGGTCAACACCGGCGGCCTGCTCGGCCAGGAAACGGTGGTGGTGCCGGGGGAGCGGATCGCGACGCGCAACAGCCACGGCACCGGATGCTCCCTGTCCTCGGCCATGGCCACCGTGCAGGCCCGGGTGGGGGACTGGGAAGCGGCGCTGCGGGAAGTCAAGCCGTGGCTGCTGGGCGCGCTCCGCGGAGCCTCGGCCCTGGACGTCGGCTCGGGCAACGGCCCGGTCCACCACTTCCACCACCTGCAGCACCTCCAGGCCGGGCACGGTCCGGCGGCGGGGGAGTTCGCCGCAGCCCTGCGCGCAGGAGCCGCGGATGATCTTGAGGCGATCTACGCCCTGGACTTCGTCCGCGGACTGGCCGACGGCACCTTGCCCGAGCACGAGTTCGCGTACTACCTCGCCCAGGACGCCATCTACCTCAACGGCTACTCCCGGGTCCTGGCCCGGGCCGCGGCGATTGCCCCCACCGAGGCCGAGCAGCTGTTCTGGGCCCGTTCGGCGCAGACCTGCCTGGAGGTCGAATCCGAGCTGCACCGTTCCTGGCTCAGCACGCGCCCCACGGCCTCCACCCTGGGCCCGGTCACGAAAGCGTATGTGGACCACCTGCTGGCCGCCTCTGTCTCCGGCAGCTATGGCGTCCTCGTGGCGGCGGCGCTGCCCTGCTTCTGGCTCTACGCCGAGGTCGGTTCCACGCTGCACCGGGAGTTCCTGGCCGGCGGCGCCCCCGGGGAGCACCCCTACGCCGGCTGGCTGCGGACCTACGCCGACGAGGACTTCGCCGCCGCGACCCGGCAGGCCATCGCGTACACGGACACGGCGGCCGGGCGGGCATCGGAGAGCGAGCGGCAGGCCATGGCCCTGGCTTTCCGGCAGTCATCGCGCTACGAAGTGGACTTCTTCGACGCGCCGCGGCTGTACGCCTGACGCGAGCTGGTCCGGACTACCGGTACGATGGTGGGGCACGGTTCCGGAAGTCGTTGCGGCAACACAGCTCAAGATGGTCAAGATCCCGGCCAAGAACATTGGCAGGGACTTTGCATCAAGATGTTGTGGCGCCTATCACGGACTACCCGCCGGAACCAGCCTCATTTGCGGCCGAAGGCAAAATTAGCGTATTCTAGATCTTCGGTGCTTACGCCAACACTTGGGTTATGACCCTGAGAACGGTCCGCTTGGAATTCCAAATGGATTTGTTCCGGGGATAGCTCATGGGTTCCCCCGGGGAATCCACCGGCGTTGAGGCACAGCGTGAGCCGGTCCAAAGAATTTGGCCCCTGGTTCCGCACGCAAATCTAGTAATAAACGTCGAGAGAAGTGAGTTCCCCAGTGGTGTACGCGATTGTCCGCGCAGGCGGCCGCCAAGAGAAGGTTTCCGTTGGAGACTTCGTTACCCTGAACCGCGTCCCCGGTGGAGCCGGCAGCACCTTTGAGTTGCCCGCACTGCTCCTGGTGGACGGTGACAAAGTCACGTCTGCTGCTGCGGACCTGGCCAAGGTAACGGTTACGGCTGAGATCCTCGAAGACCTCCGTGGTCCGAAGATCGTCATCCAGAAGTTCAAGAACAAGACCGGTTACAAGAAGCGTCAGGGCCACCGTCAGGAACTGACCAAGGTCAAGATCACCGGTATCAAGTAACTCTTCGTTACTGTTCAGGTTCCAGCAGATTCCCCAGAATTTTTGAAGGCAGGCATTTCAAATGGCACATAAAAAAGGCGCGAGTTCCACTCGCAACGGTCGTGACTCCAACGCCCAGTACCTCGGCGTAAAGCGCTTCGGTGGCCAGGTAGTTTCCGCAGGCGAGATCATCGTCCGCCAGCGCGGCACCCACTTCCACCCGGGCGCCGGCGTAGGCCGCGGCGGGGACGACACCCTGTTCGCCCTGACCCCCGGTGCTGTCGAGTTCGGCACCCGCCGTGGTCGCCGCGTTGTGAACATCGTGGCTGCTGCAGCTGCAGAGTAACAATAAGTTCTAAATCGGTGGGGCGGGCCATTAGGTCCGCTCCACCGGTGTTTTAACCGCATTACAATCATCTTGGGCGCCTTTGGGGGTCCGGGGAACAGCACTGAGGAGATCCACGTGGCGAGCTTTGTAGACCGGGTAGTACTGCACGTATCCGGCGGTACCGGCGGCCACGGCTGTGTCTCCGTCCACCGCGAGAAGTTCAAGCCCCTCGGCGGTCCCGACGGCGGCAACGGCGGCAACGGCGGTGACGTCATCCTGCGCGTGGACCCCCAGACCACCACCCTGCTCGACTACCACCACGCGCCCCACCGGCACGCCACCAACGGCGGCCCTGGCATGGGCGACTGGCGCGGCGGCAAAAACGGCGAAACCCTGATCCTTCCGGTGCCGGTGGGCACCGTGGTGAAGTCCAAGTCCGGCGAAGTCATCGCCGACCTCGTGGCCGAAGGCGACGAATACATCGCCGCCGCCGGCGGGATTGGCGGCCTCGGCAACGCCTCGCTGTCCTCCCAGAAGCGCCGCGCGCCCGGCTTCGCGCTGCTCGGCATCGAAGGCGAATCCAGCGACGTCGTCCTGGAACTGAAGTCCATCGCCGACATCGCCCTCGTCGGCTTCCCCTCCGCCGGCAAGTCCAGCTTGATCGCCGCAATGTCCGCCGCCCGGCCCAAGATCGCGGACTATCCCTTCACCACCCTCATCCCCAACCTGGGTGTCGTCCAGGCCGGTGAAGTCCGCTTCACCATTGCCGACGTCCCCGGCCTGATCGAGGGCGCCAGCGAGGGCAAGGGTCTCGGCCACCACTTCCTACGCCACGTCGAGCGGTGCGCCGCCCTGGTGCACGTGCTGGACTGCGGCACGCTCGAATCGGACCGCGATCCGCTCTCCGACCTCGCCATCATCGAGGCCGAGCTGGAGAAATACGCCGTCGACATGAGCTACAGCGGGTCCGACGGCGAAGTCGTACCGCTGAACCACCGCCCGCGCCTCGTGGCCCTGAACAAGGTTGACCTGCCGGATGGCAAGGACATGGCCGAGTTCGTCCGCCCGGAGCTCGAATCCCGGGGCTACAAGGTCTTCGAAATCTCGGCGACGAGCCACGAAGGCCTCCGCCAGCTTGGCTTCGCCATGGCTGAAATCGTCAAGGCCGCCCGCGACGCCGTCGCCGCGACCCCGCCGAAGGTACACGCCCCCGTGCTGCGCCCCCGCGCCGTCAACGAGACCGGCTTCACGATCCGCCGCGAAGAAAAGAACCTTGAGCCGCTCTTCCGCGTCCTCGGCGACAAGCCCGTGCGCTGGGTCAAGCAGACCGACTTCACCAACGAGGAAGCGATCGGCTATCTCGCCGACCGCCTGGCCAAGCTCGGCGTCGAAAATGAACTGTTCAAGCAGGGCGCCAAGCCGGGCGACATGGTGGTCATCGGCGAGGACGACGGCGTCGTCTTCGACTGGGAGCCGACCATGATGGCCGGTGCTGAGCTGCTCGCCTCGCCCCGCGGCACCGACGTGCGCTTCGCCGACATCGGCGACCGCCCGACGCGTGGCCAGAAGCGCGACGAACAGCAGGAACGCCGCGACGCCAAGGCCGCCGCCCGCGCCGAGCTCGAAGCCGAACGCAAGGCCGGCATCTGGACCGAATCCGTCAGCAGCCGCCGCGCGCGGCAGCCGCTCAAGGAGAGTGGACTGGGCGAAGCCGATGACGAGTAAGGCCGTCGTCGAGCACCGGTCCCAGCCGCTCAGCGCTCAAGACCTCAAGGCCCAGACCATCAACGCCCCGGACCGCACCGCGCTGTCCGGGGCGCGCCGGATCGTCGTCAAGGTCGGCTCGTCCTCGCTGACGTCCATCAAGGGCGGGATCTCCGAAGAGGCCCTGACCGGGCTCGCCGACGCCCTGGCGCACAAGCGCAACGCGGGCGCGGAGATCATCCTGGTGTCCTCCGGTGCGATCGCCGCCGGCCTCGCCCCGCTCGGCCTTGAGAAGCGCCCCCGCGACCTCGCCACCCAGCAAGCCGCCGCCAGTGTGGGTCAGGGCCTGCTGATGGCCCGCTACACCCACGCCTTCGGCGCGCACGGGGTTACCGTCAGCCAGGTGCTGCTGACCGCCGATGACTTCATGCGCCGCAGCCAGCACACCAACGCGTTCCGCGCGCTGGACCGGCTGCTGAACCTCGGCGTTGTCCCGGTGGTCAACGAAAATGACACCGTAGCCACCCACGAGATCCGCTTTGGCGACAACGACCGCCTCGCTGCCCTGGTGGCTCACCTGGTCCGCGCCGACGCGCTCGTGCTGCTCTCCGACGTCGACTCCCTGTACGACGGTCCGCCGTCGCACGGCGCCAAGCGGATTCCGCACGTCTCCGGCCCCCACGACCTCGACGGCGTCTCGATCGGCAGCACCGGCAAGGCCGGCGTGGGCACGGGCGGCATGGTCACCAAGGTCGAAGCCGCCAGCATCGCCGCGGGGTCGGGCATTCACGCCCTCGTAACATCCACGGCCAATGCGGCCGCCGCGCTGGCCGGCGAGGACGTGGGCACGTGGTTCTCCGTCAACGGCGCGCGCAAGCCGATCCGGCTCCTGTGGCTGGCCCACCTGGCATCCGTGCGCGGCACCCTGGTGCTCGACGACGGCGCGGTCAAGGCCGTCCGCGACCGCCGCACCTCGCTTCTGCCGGCCGGAATCGCCGCGGTGAAGGGCGACTTCGAGGCCGGCGACGCCGTGGAGATGGTGTCGCTGGACAACACGGTGATTGCCCGCGGGCTGGTCAACTATTCGGCCGCCGAGCTGCCCCAGATGCTGGGCCGCTCCACCCATGAGCTCGGCAAGGCACTGGGCCGCGGATATGACCGCGAAGTTGTTCATGTTGACGACCTGGTGCTGGTCTAGGTTCCCCCGACGCCTAAACTGGAAGCATGACTGAGGCCCTGACTTCCGCTGCCGTGACTGATGTGCCTGCCGGCACCGTTCCCGCCGGTAACGCCGCGCCCGCCCAAGGGTTCGCGGCGGCGCCGGATCCGGCAGCGGCCCCTGGCACGGCAACGGAGACCGAAGCAGCCGTCCACGCGGTCGCAGACCGCTCACGCCACGCCGCCCACAGGATGGCACGCGCCAACCGGGCCTGGAAGGACCGGGGCCTGCGCGCCGTCGGCAAGGCGCTGGTGGATCACAAGCACCAGATCCTGGCCGCCAACGCCAAGGACGTCGCGGCCGGCCGGGCCGCCGGCACCAGCGCCGCCCTGCTGGACCGCCTGACGCTGACCGAGTCACGCATCGCGGCCCTCGCCGCCGCACTGGAAAACCTCGCCACCCTGCCCGACCCCGTCGGGAACGTGGTGCGGGGCCAGACTCTCCCCAACGGGCTGCGCCTGCGCCAGATCAACGTACCCATGGGCGTGGTGGCCGCGATCTATGAGGCCCGCCCGAACGTCACGGTCGACATCGCCGGACTGGCCCTCAAGAGCGGCAACGCCGTCATCCTGCGCGGCGGATCCGCCGCCGCTGCCACCAACGCCGCCCTGATCACCATCCTCCGGGATGCGCTGGAATCGGTGGGCCTGCCCGCCGACGCCGTCCAATCCGTGGACCAATACGGCCGCGACGGCGCCAACGCGCTCATGCGGGCGCGCGGCCGGGTGGACGTGCTCATTCCCCGCGGCGGGCGCGAGCTGATCCAGGCCGTCGTGACGAACTCCTCCGTGCCGGTCATCGAGACCGGTGAAGGCAACGTCCATATCTTCCTGGACGCTTCCGCCAGCGAGGAAATGGCCGTGGACATCCTCCTCAACGCCAAGACCCAGCGGCCCAGCGTCTGCAACACCGTCGAAACGCTCCTGGTGCACTCCAAGTCCACTGTCCTTCCCGCGGTAGCCGCCGCATTGCGGGCTGCCGGGGTCACCCTGCACGTGGACCAGCGCATCCGCGCCGCCCTGCCGGCCTCGGTCCAGTCCGTGCCGGCCACGGAAGACGACTGGGCCACCGAATACATGAACCTGGACTTGGCCGTGGCCATGGTGGACAGCCTGGACGAGGCCGTCAGGCACATCCGCAAGTGGTCTACCGGCCACACCGAAGCGATCCTGACCAACGACCTCGCCAACGCCGAGCGCTTCATCGCCGAGGTCGATTCGGCGGCCGTGATCGTGAACGCCTCCACCCGCTTCACCGACGGCGGCGAGCTCGGCCTCGGCGCCGAAGTGGGCATTTCCACCCAAAAACTCCATGCCCGCGGCCCCATGGGACTGACCGAGCTGACCACGACCAAGTGGATCGTGCAGGGCGAGGGCCAGATCCGGGGCTAGCAACGCTGTAACATGGAACGGAAGACCGGAACGGCGGACACCTCCGCCGTCGTCAAATTTTGAACTCACTAGGGGAGAACATGCTGTCGCAGCAGATCGCCACTTTCGTCGCCGCCGCCGGCGAATCGGGCCACGAGGAACTCGCACCGCTCATTGCACCGCCGTTTGTCATTGGCGGCACCATGTTCGCGATCCTGGTGGTCCTGCTGCTGATCACCCTGTCCTACTCCAACCTGGGACGGCGCCACGTGGCTGTCGAGGAGCACTCGGACCCGCACCGCCAGCACCCGAACAAGCACGATCACGGCCAAGGTCACTAATATTTCCGCCCCCACGAAGCAGCGCGGCGCCCAGCGCCGCCTGCGTCTGGGTGTGATGGGCGGCACGTTCGACCCCATCCACCACGGACACCTTGTCGCGGCCAGTGAGGTCGCGGCCAAGTTCGACCTCGACGAAGTCGTTTTTGTGCCCACCGGACAGCCCTGGCAGAAGATGGCCAAGAAGGTCAGCGAAGCCGAGCACCGGTATCTCATGACAGTCATCGCCACGGCCTCGAACCCGCGCTTCACCGTGAGCCGCGTGGACGTGGACCGTCCGGGACCGACCTACACGATCGACACCCTGCGTGACCTGCGGACCCTGCGTCCGGACGCCGATCTGTTCTTCATCACCGGCGCGGACGCCCTGGCCCAGATTTTGTCCTGGAAAGACATCGATGAACTCTGGTCCCTCGCGCACTTCGTGGGTGTAACCCGGCCGGGCCACGTCCTGGACGGCATGGGCCGCAAAGACGTCAGCCTCCTGGAGGTCCCGGCCATGGCCATTTCCTCCACGGATTGCCGCACGAGGGTGGCCGAAGGCAACCCGGTCTGGTACCTCGTGCCGGACGGGGTGGTCCAGTACATCGCCAAGTACGGCCTGTACCACGCCAGCCCCGACGCCGATCGCCTCGAGGCCGGACACGCCGGGACCGCCAACGCCGGAAACGGCGCGGCAGGGACTGCCCCCGCAGAGCACGATCCAGCCTTTGAGATTACCCAACCAGCCAGCACTGAATGAGTTTGCCATGAGTCAGGAACAGCCTCCCATCCGCAGCCGCCGCGAATTGCGGCAGGCCAGAGATGAACGTCTGGACACTCCGGGCCCGGGCGAGCCGACGGAGGCCGAAATCACCGGCCGAAGCCGTCGCGTTGCCGACGCCCCGGTGGACTCTGTGCCCGCTGATTCTGTGCCCGCTGGCACGGAGCGGTCTTCCCAGGTCCGGGCACGGGACCGCGCCGCGCTGCGGACCATCAAGGAACTCGCCGAGAAGGAAGGCCAGCTGGCCGGCGGAGGGCCGCCCACGCGACGCCAGTTGAGGCTTTTGGAGCTGGCGACCGAAACGGCCCCGGCCACCCAGGCCAACACCATTGTCCCGGTGTCGCCGCGGACCCGGGCCACCCCGGTGGTTCGCCCGGCCCCGAAGGATGCTGCTCCGAAGGAGGCTGCCCCGGCTGGGGCGGCCGCCCCGGCACCCAAGGCCCCCGCTGCGCCCAAGGCTCCCGCGGCCGACGGCGCCGGACCGGGCGGGGCGATGCCCGAGGGCATGACCCTGGAGCAGGCGCTGGCCGCCCGCGAACTCCTCGCGGAGCAGGCCAAGAACCAAGTGGCCAAGATGGAACACATTGCGGCCACGGATCCGGATGCCGTTGATCCGGCCGTCCTGGCCGAGCAGATCGCCCTCGCCGAGCGTGCCGCGATCCTGAACCGCCGCGCCGCCGCCAAGCAGAAGCTTGCCGAACAAAACAGCCAGCCGGCGGCGCCCCGCAACGATCCGACCACGGCCAACAACCTGGCCATGGTCACACCCTTGGAATTCGAGAAGGTTCCCGGCGTGGAGCGGCCCGTCATGAAGCGCCCTGCCACGTCGTACGTTCCGGTTGTCACCAACCCGGGTCCGCGCGTGGACGCGCCACGGAAACCCGGCCTGCGGCGGCCGGGCATCGCCCGCCAGAAGGCCGCAGGTCCCGCGACGGGCTCTGCCGCTGGCAGGGCCGGCGTCCTGGCCCGTGCGGAAGCAGCCGCGAAAGCCGGAACGGCCCGGCCGGCAAACGCTGCAAACGCGGCAAATTCGGCGGGGGAGGCCGAGGAAAGACTCGTGGGCGGGGAACCCGTGGCCGCGAATGCCGCCTACGGGCTCGAACCCCTGGATGCCGCCACCGCCGGACTCGGCCGGGCGCGCCGCCTGCGCATGCTCCAGCTCGGCGTCCTGGCGGTGGGGATCGTTGCCCTCATCGCCGGCATCACGCTGATCGTCACCGGGCTGGCCCACTAGGTCTCAGGCCGCCACTGGCGCCACATTTTCAACACCATAATTTTTCATCACTACAAGGAGTCCCGTGACTGCAACCGATTCATCCATCACTACCGCCCGCCACGCAGCCCGCGCTGCCTCGGAGAAGCTTGCCGAGGACATCGTGGCCCTGGACGTCAGCGAACGGCTGGCCCTGGCCGACGTCTTCCTGATTGCCTCGGCCCCGAGCGAACGCCAGGTCAACGCGATCGTGGACGGCATCGAGGACGAGCTCTCCAAGTTTGACCAGAAGCCCGTCCGCCGCGAGGGCCGCTCCGGCGGCCGCTGGGTGCTGCTGGACTACTCCAACGTCGTCATCCACGTCCAGCACGAGGAAGACCGCGTGTTCTACGCCCTCGAACGCCTGTGGAAGGACTGCCCCGTCGTCGATCTGCAGCTCGGCGACGACGCCTCCGCCAAGGCCACCGCCGGCACCGACACGGAGTAACGCCCGCGTTCAGGCCACCTCCGGACGCCAAACCGGGCCGAATATGCCCGATTTGGAATTTTCCGGAGGGCTGGTCTAAGATATTTGAGTTGCTTCGGAGAAATCCGGACAAAAAACCGGAACATCGCACGTCGGCAGACATGCTCGGAGCAGCGAAAATTCGGGGCTGTGGCGCAGCTGGTAGCGCACCTGCATGGCATGCAGGGGGTCAGGGGTTCGAGTCCCCTCAGCTCCACCGGATAATCCGCCGGAATCGAAAGATTCCGGCGGATTTTTTTGTGCCCGGTTCCATGCTGGATTTTGTGCCCCGTTCCACGCCCTGTTCCATGAGTCAGCGCGCCGATTAGCGCGAACGCGATTTGTGGTTTAGGCTATTCAGGTTGCTTCAGGGAGGACGAAACTTCCAGGCAAATGAGGGGCTGTGGCGCAGCTGGTAGCGCACCTGCATGGCATGCAGGGGGTCAGGGGTTCGAGTCCCCTCAGCTCCACCAGAAAGGGAATCACCGCCAGGCGGTGGTTCCCTTTTTCGTACCCTCTGCAGCTGTGCAGGACTTCGAAAGTCGCATACGTCAAGACCGTCTCATGACCGGACGTCATAAACTGTCATTTAGGCTCTCCACCCTGAGCTGGACCTTGCTATCGTCGCTAGGAGACAGCCGCCCTGCGGCTTAGCTGGAAGGCCATTTCCGGCTCCACGACTAAGGAACATCATGAAGCGCACACGACTTTCCGTTATTGGCCTCATCGCCGCTGCAGGACTCGCCCTGGCAGGCTGCGGGTCGGCGTCCACCACCCCGGCCAGCTCAGCGCCGGCAGCCGGTGCGGACACCTCCCTCAGCGACGTCAAGAGCGCAGGCGTGCTCAAGGTCGGCACGGAAGGCACTTACAAGCCGTTCACGTTCCACGCCAACGGCAGCGGTGAGCTGACGGGCTACGACGTGGAGATCATGAACGCCGTCGCCGCGAAGCTGGGCGTCAAGCCCTCCTACCAGGAGACGCAGTTCGACGCCATCTTCGCCGGCCTCGACGCCAAACGGTTCGACGTCGTCGCCAACCAGGTTTCCATCACCGACGAGCGCAAGGCGAAGTACGACTTCTCTACCCCGTACACGGTGAGCACCGGCGTGATCGTCACGAAGTCGGACAACGACAGCATCCACTCCTTTGACGACCTCAAGGGCAAGACCACGGCGCAGTCCCTGACGAGCAACTGGTACAAGCTGGCGCAGCAGAGCGGCGCGAACGTCGAGGCCGTCGAGGGCTGGGCGCAGGCAATCACGCTGCTCAAGCAGGGCCGCGTCGATGCCACCATCAACGACAAGCTGACCTACCTGGACTCCCAGAAGACCGACCACGACGCCGACATCAAGATTGCCGCCGAGACCACCGACAAGTCGCTGAGCGCGTTCACCCTGCGCAAGGGATCCACCAGCCTGACCGATGCCATCAACAAGGCCCTCGGCGAGCTGGCGGCCGACGGCACCCTGACGAAGATCTCCCAGAAGTACTTCGACGCCGACGTCTCGAAGTAGCCCTGTGCAAGCCGCAGAGAAACGCCGCGTCCGGGCATGAGCATCAACTGGGAACTCGTGTGGTCATCGCTGGGCCCGCTCCTGACGGGTGCGATCTTCGGCACCATTCCCTTGGCACTGGCCTCGTTCAGCCTGGGCCTGCTGCTGGCTCTGGTGGTGGCCCTCATGCGGCTGAGCCGCAACCGCCTGGTTTCGGCGGTGGCGCGGACCTACATCTCCGTCATCCGCGGAACCCCGCTTTTGGTCCAGCTGTTCGTCATTTTCTACGGGCTCCCTTCCGTCGGAATCACCATCAGCCCCTGGCCCAGCGCCATCATTGCGTTCTCCCTGAACGTCGGCGGCTATGCCGCGGAGGTCATCCGGGCGGCCATCCTGTCGGTTCCGAAGGGCCAGTGGGAGGCCGGCCACACCATCGGAATGTCGCGCCGGCAGACGCTCGTGCGGATCATCCTGCCGCAGGCCGCCCGGGTCTCGGTTCCGCCGCTGTCGAACACCTTCATCAGCCTGGTCAAGGACACGTCGCTGGCGTCGCTGATCCTCGTCACCGAACTGTTCCGCGTGGCGCAGCAGGTGGCGGCCTTCAGCCAGGAGTTCATGCTGCTGTATCTGGAGGCGGCCGTGATCTACTGGGTCATCTGCCTCGTTCTCGCCAGCGGACAGTCCGTCCTGGAGAAGAGATTGGACCGCTATGTCGCCCACTGAACCGCAACCCTCTGACGTTCCTGTCCCGGACGAGCCGCTCCTGACCGTCACGGGCCTGCGCAAGTCGTTCGGCCACCATGTTGTGCTCAAATCCATCGACCTTGAAGTCCGCCGCGGCGAAGTGGTCACGTTGATCGGGCCGTCCGGATCAGGAAAAACGACAGTCCTGCGCTGCCTGAACGGCCTCGAAGTGCCCGACGCCGGCGTCGCCGAATTCGCGGGGCAACTGACCGTGGACTTCGCCACACCGGTGGCGAAGAAGCAGGTGCTGGCCTTGCGGGACCGCAGCGCCATGGTGTTCCAGCATTACAACCTCTTCCCGCACAAGACCGTCCTGGAGAACGTGATCGAGGGCCCGGTCCAGGTGCAGAAGCGGCCCAAGGCGGACGCGATCCAGGAGGCCCGGGACCTGTTGGCCCGCGTCGGCCTGACCGGCAAGGAGAACAGCTACCCGTTCGAGCTCTCCGGCGGCCAGCAGCAGCGCGTCGGCATTGTGCGTGCCCTCGCCCTGCGCCCGCAACTGCTGCTCTTCGACGAGCCCACCTCTGCGCTGGACCCCGAGCTCGTGGGCGAGGTCCTGACCGTCATCAAGGAACTCGCTGACGAAGGCTGGACCATGGTGGTGGTCACCCACGAGCTCGCGTTCGCCCGTCAGGTGGCCGACGAGGTCATCTTCATGGACGGCGGCGTGGTGGTCGAACGCGGCCACCCCGACACCGTTCTGCGGGACCCGCGGGAGGAACGCACTCGGCAGTTCGTGGACCGCCTGCTGAACCCGTTCTAGGGCGCCCCGCCAGCGGCGAGAAAAAGCGGCGGGAATAAGCGGCAAGAATTCGGGCGGGCACAGGCGGCGACTAAACTTGGTCGGGTGAACGACTCCCTGCCCCCGTGCCCCGAATGCTCCAGCGAATACACCTACGAAATGGGGGCGCTCCTGGTCTGCCCGGAGTGCGCGCACGAATGGTCCGCATCCGCGGAGACTGACACAGAGGCCGACACCCCCGCGGCCGCGGTCATCAAGGACGCGGTGGGCAACGTCCTCGCCGACGGCGACACCGTCACCGTGGTCAAGGACCTGAAAATCAAGGGCAGCTCCACCGTCATCAAGGTCGGTACGAAAGTCCGCGGCATCCGCCTGGTCAACGGTGTTGGAGACCACGACATCGACTGCAAGGTGGACGGCGTGGGCCCCATGCAGCTCAAGTCCAGCGTCGTCAAGAAGATCTGACCGGGGACACGACCGTGACCGCAGAGACGGTGCGGGCGGCCGACGTCGTCGTGGTCGGCGCCGGCCAGGCGGGCCTGTCGGCGGCCTACCACCTTCAGCGCCGCGGCTTCGTCCCGGCCGGCGCTGACCCGGCCGGCCCGGCCGCGGCCGGGACGTACATCGTGCTCGACGCCGAGGACGGGCCCGGCGGAGCCTGGCGGCACCGCTGGAAGAGCCTGCTCATGGCCACGGTGAACGGCATCAGCGACCTCCCGGGAATCCCGCAGCCCGATGTGGACCCCGCCGAGGCCAGCTCCAGTTTCCTCACCCGCTATTTCGGCGGGTACGAGCACGACCTCGGCCTCGCGATTGAGCGGCCGGTCAAAGTGCAGTCGGTGAGCCGCGAGGACGATGACCCCGCCGGGCGGCTGAGCATCGCAACCTCCCGCGGCCGGTTCTCTGCCCGCGCCCTCATCAACGCAACCGGCACCTGGACCCGGCCATTCTGGCCCATCTATCCGGGCCAGGCCAGCTTCCGCGGCCGGCAGCTGCACGTCGCCGACTACGTTTCCGCCGACGAATTCCGCGGGCAGCACGTCATCGTCGTCGGCGGCGGGATCTCGGCCGTCGGGCTGCTCGATGAGATCTCCAAGGTCACCACCACCACATGGTTCACGCGCCGGGTACCGGTCTGGCGCGAGGCCGCGTTCGACCGGCAGGCCGGCCACGACGCCGTCGCCCTGGTCGAGGAGCGGGTGCGCCAGGGCCTGCCGCCGCAGAGCGTCGTCTCCGTGACGGGCCTGATCTGGACCCCGGCCCTGCGCGCCGCCGCCGCGCGCGGCGCCCTGGACCGGCACCCCATGTTCACCGCGATCGAACCCGACGGGGTCCGGATGACTGACGGCAGCTTCCTGGCCGCCGGGGTCATCCTGTGGGCCACGGGATTCCGGGCCGAACTCGAACACCTCGCCCCGCTGCACCTGCGCGGACCCGGCGGCGGCATCGCGATGAACGGCACCCAGGTCGCGGGCGAGCCGCGGGTGCACCTCGTCGGCTACGGGCCTTCCTCGTCCACCATCGGCGCCAACCGGGCCGGCCGGGCCGCCGTCGCCGGAATCGTCACCCTGCTGGCCCGGTCCGGTATAACGTAAAACGTAAGACCTGCAGAGCAGCGCCGGGGGAGGCCTCACACCCGGCTCCCACTGCCAGCACCCATACCCAAGCCCGACAAGAAACGGCGGCACAACGCGCGTGGCGGACAACAGCTTCGAATCCCTCTTTGCCCGGCTGAGAAGATTCCCCGACGTCGAGGCCGACAACCTGCAGGCCTGGGACGCGACGGACAGACTCCTGCTGGACTCTGCCCTTGAGATGCCCGCGGCCGGCCTGCTGCAGCCCGGCGGCCGGCTCGCGGTGGTGGGGGACCGGTACGGTGCCCTCACCCTCGGCGCACTGAACCTCGGGGCGGACGCTGTGCGCGTCCAGCAGGACCTCATCACCGGTGAACGGGCACTGCGGGCGAACGCCGGGGCCCTGGGCATCGACGGCGGCTTCAAGCACCTCCCGTTGGGCGCCGAACTGCTGGAGGGAGCCTCCCTGGTCTTGCTGCAGTTGCCCCGGTCCCTGGCGGAACTTGAGGAAATCGCCGACGCCGTGGCCCGCTATGCGGCGCCCGAAGTGGTGCTGGTCGCGGGCGGACGCGTCAAACACATGAGCCTGGGCATGAACACCGTCCTGGCGCGCTACTTTGAGGATGTCCAGCCCCAGCTGGCGCGGCAGAAATCACGGCTCCTGCTGGCCCGGAGCCCCAAGCCGGTCCCGGCCGCGCTGCCCTTCCCGGTCACTGAGGTCAACGCCGAACTGGGCCTCACGGTCTGCGCCCGGGGCGCCGTCTTTGCCGGCACCGGGCTGGACATCGGGACCAGGTTCCTGCTGGACTTCCTGCCCCGGATGCCGCACGCCACCCATGCCGTCGACCTTGGCTGCGGCACCGGAATCCTCGCCGCGATGTACGCCCGCGCCAACCCCGGCGCCCGCGTCACCGCGACCGACCGGTCCGCCGCAGCTGTCGACTCAGCCCTGGCCACCTCCCGGGCCAACGGCCTGGACGGTCGGATCGACGTGCTTCAGGACGATGCCATGAGCTCCCTCCCGGACGCCAGCGCGGACCTGGTGCTGCTCAACCCGCCCTTCCACCTGGAAGCGGCGGTCCACTCCGGCGCGGGGATCAAGCTGATCGAAGCGGCCGGCAGGGTGCTTGCCCCGGGCGGGGAGCTCTGGACCGTGTTCAACAGCCACTTGCACTACCGGCCGGCCCTGGAACGGCTGATCGGTCCCACCCGCGAGGCCGGCAGGAATCCAAAATTCACGGTCACGGCCAGCACCCGGCGGCCTTGACGCAAGAAACTTTGTGTCGGTAAAGCGCAAGTGTGGGCGCACGCCTGCACGTAACGTACGATTCTGACAACTGCTGTGCGTGGCCAAAACGTTTAGAGGTATCAGTGACCGAGTTCCGGCAACCCTCGCCGAGGCGAGGGACCAACCTACCGAAGATGGGCGACTTCAACCTCACAGTCATCCTCGACGCCATCCGCCGCACACCCGGCGGGCTGAGCCGGGTGGAACTGGCCCAGATTGTCGGACTCTCGCCGCAGACCATCTCCAACATTTCCCGCCGCCTGCTCGACCAGCACCTGATCGTCGAAGCGGGCAAGGAAGGCACCGGACCGGGCAAGCCCAGGACCATGCTCCGGCTGAATCCCGCGGGGATGTATGCCGTGGGCGTCCACCTGGACCCGGCCGTCCTCACGTTCGTCGTGCTGGACCTCCTCGGCGCCGTCGTCCGGCACTCACGGATCACCACCCCGCCCGGCACCGACCCCAGGGCTGTCATTGACACCATCGCGGGCGAAATCAAGAGGCTCATCCTGGACTCCGGGGTGGACCCGGACCGGATCGCCGGGCTCGGGGTTGCGTCGCCGGGGCCCATCGACCTCAACGAGGGCGCCGTCGTGGACCCGCCGCTGCTGCCGGGCTGGGACCACGTGGGGCTGCGGGATGCCCTCGCGGAAGCCACGGGCCTGTCGACACTCATGGACAAGGACGTCACCAGCGCAGCCGTGGCCGAAACCTGGGCCGGGGGCCCCAGCGGCGAGGGCAGCTTCGTCTTCATGTACATGGGGACCGGGATCGGCTGCGGGATCGTGCTCAACGACGAAGTCGTCCGCGGGACCTCGGGCAACGCCGGAGAAATCGGGCACATCATCGTCGACCCGGGCGGTGCCCTCTGCGACTGCGGGCAACACGGCTGCGTGAAGTCCTCCGCCATTCCGCAGGTCCTCGTGGCGCAGGCTGAGGCGGCCGGGATATTGAATGGTTCACTCCAGGACAGGAGCGCGCCGGCAGTTCAGGAACGTTTCGCCGAGTTGTGCGCGATCGCCGAAGCCGGCAACGACGCAGCCAAGGAAATCATTCGTGGGTCCGCAGTGCTCGTGGCCCGTGCGGTGTCGGTCGTCACCAACGCCCTGGACGTGGACCGGGTAGTGTTTGGCGGCCCGTTCTGGACCTGCCTCTCAGCGGCTTACCTCGAGCTGGTCCCCGGTCTGGTTGAGGCGAACAGTGCCACCCGGAGGATCCATGGGATCGAAGTCGTGGGCACGGGGGTAGGCGAGGACGTCGGCGCCGTCGGTGCGGCCTGCCTTGTGCTCGAACACACGCTGGCCCCGCGTTCCCAGCGGCTGCTCCTGGGCGACTAGACAGAGGCCACCCGGGCTCAGTCGATGTCCTCAACCACCGTCCCATACGGGATGGTGTCATCCAGATGCGCCTGGTGGCCATGCGGAAGCACGAGAATCCGGACCCCGTGCAACCTCTCTGCGGCCGACTGCATGAGGACTGGCCGAACCGTGTTGATGAAGCTCTCGCTCTTGCCGGCGAGGTACTGCTGATAGCTGGCTGGAAGCTGAATCATGGCAACAGGATAGTCCTGCCCGGATGCGTTGGGGAGAGCGGGCCGCGTGGGGCGAAAATGGCACCTTGGGCGAACATTGTTCTGCCCGGCGCCGCAAACGGCCGTAAAGGTGCGTCTTAATTCGGGGACCGACTTGAAGGGCCCCACGGCCCGGCCTTAGAGTTCTATACAAGTTACCTCAGTAACGTGTCAGCGATCCTCCGCTGAAAGCTGCCCCCGGGCGGCCCAGGAGGGTGTGGGTGCCCCCATGTGGGCCTGACATTTGCTCACGGACAACTTCGTATCAGGCGTAACAGTCGCGGCTGCGCCCTGCTGAAGTTCCCTCCGTGTTCCCCAAACTCAATTCACTGACGACGGAGTTTCCGTTTCTGGTTCCGGTCCTTCGGGGCTTCCGGATCTCCCGGCGGCAGTGTTCAAAGCCAAGGACGCAAATGTCACCACCAAGCCTTATCGATACCCATCCCAATCTTGCCGGCGCGGCCCCTGTTGCGCTGTCCTACGAGCTGTTCCCGCCGCGGTCGCCCGCAGCCGCGGAATCCCTTTGGACCACCATCGGCGAACTGGAAGCCACAGACCCGGACTACGTGTCCGTGACCTACGGCTCCAACGGCTCCAACCGCAGCACCGCCGTCGATCTCGTCAACCGGCTCGTGCAGGAAACGACGCTCCGGCCCCTGGCCCACCTGACCTGTGTGGGGAATTCCCCGCAGGAACTGGCGGAGATCATCGGCGAACTGCTCGACGTCGGCGTCCGCGGCATCCTCGCCCTCCGCGGCGACCGGCCCAAGGATGGAGAAACCCCGCCGCCGGGATCGCTCCGCTACGCCCAGGACCTGATCGAACTCATCCGCCGCGTGGAGCAGCGCCGTTCGGCGCTGTTGTGCGCCGGCAGGGTCGCGGTCGGCGTCGCCGCCTACCCGACCCGGCACCCGGAATCCCCGAGCGAGGCGCACGACGTCGAGGTCCTGCTGGCCAAGCAGCGCTCCGGCGCCGACTTCGCCATCACCCAGGTCTTCTTCCACACCGAGCAGTACGCCGACCTCCTGGCCCGGGCACGCCGGGCCGGGGTGACCATCCCGATCATTCCCGGGGTCATGCCGCTCACCAGCCTCCGGCGGCTCGCCCGGCTCGGGGAACTGACCGGCGTCGAACCGGCCCCGGAACTCATCGAACGCCTCGCGGCTGCCGACACCGACGCCGAACGGACCCGGATCGGGGTCAGCGCCACCGTTGATCTCGCCAACGCAGCCCTGGACGCCGGAGCCCCCGGCATCCACCTCTACACGTTCAATGAGCACGCCGCGGCACTGGACGTGCTGGACAAACTCGCGCTGCCCCGCCCGCACCGCGGCAACAAGAACGGCGGCAACCGGCACACGGCCAGCCGCCGCCAGCTCGCCAGCTGACCGCGCCAGGAAAACACAACTTCCCTCCGCACCACACCACCAACACTTAGGACTTCCCATGACTGCACTGAACACACTCAACCCCACTCCGTTCCCGGCTGCCTCGATCCTGGGCTACCCGCGCATCGGCCGCCGCCGCGAACTCAAGAAGGCCGTCGAGGCCTACTGGGCCGGCAAGATCGACGCCGCAGCCCTGGACGCCGCCGCCAAGGAAATCCAGCTCGGCACAGCCAAGCGGCTCCAGGGCCTGGGTCTGACCGAAGCCGCCGCGGTGCCCGGCACCTTCTCCTACTACGACCAGGTGCTCGACGCCGCCGCCCACCTCGGTGCTGTTTCGGCCCGCTTCGGGAACCTCCTCAACGCGCAGGGCCAGCTCGACATCGACGGTTACTTCACCCTGGCCCGCGGCAACAAGGACCAGCAGCCGCTGGAAATGACCAAGTGGTTCGACACCAACTACCACTACCTCGTGCCGGAAATCGGGCCGGAGACCAACTTCGCGCTGACCTCGAACCGGATCGTCGAGGAATTCGAGTACGCCCTCGCCAACGGCGTCGAGACCCGCCCGTACATCGTCGGCCCGGTGACGTTCCTGCTGCTGAGCAAGGCCTCCGACGACGCCCCGGCCGGCTTCAGCCCGCTGTCCCGCCTGGAGGACGTCCTCCCGGTCTACACGGCGCTGCTTCAGAAGCTCGCCGCCGCCGGCGCCAGCTGGGTCCAGCTCGACGAGCCCGCCCTCGTGGTGGACCAGGACACCCCGGCCGTGGAAATCCAGGCCGCCGTCGCCCGCTCCTACGAGGCCCTGGCCGCCGCGGCCCGGCGTCCGCAGCTTTTCGTCTCCACCCCGTACGGCGCGCTCAACGGCCAGCTCGGCACCCTCGCCGCCACCGGCATCGACGCCCTGCACCTGGACGTCTTCAAGGGCGAGGTCCCGTCCGCCGCTGCCCTGGCCGCGCTGGGCAACAAGACCCTCGTCGCCGGCGTCGTGGACGGCCACAACATCTGGCGCAACGACCTCGCCGCCTCCGCGAAGAAGATCGCCGAACTGAAGAAGTCGGTGGCCAAGCTGGCCATCAGCACCTCCACCTCCACGCAGCACGTCCCGCACGACGTCGACGAGGAAGTCCAACTCTCCGAGCAGCTGCGTAGCTGGCTGGCCTTCGCCGACCAGAAGGCCGTTGAAGTCGTCACCCTCGCCGGTCTGCTGACCGACGAGGCAGCCGTCCAGCCCGCCATCGACGAGGCCACCCGCGTCATCGCCTCCCGCGCCGGGGCCGAGGGCGTCCGCCGCAGCGACGTCCGGGCCCGCACCGCCGCCCTGACGGGCGCCGACTTCAACCGCTCCGCCTACGCTGTCCGCGAGGCAGCCCAGGAGAAGGCCCTGCACCTGCCTCCGCTGCCCACCACCACCATCGGCTCCTTCCCGCAGACCGGCGAAATCCGAACCGCCAGGGCCCGCGCCAACCGCGGCGACCTCACCTCGGAGCAGTACGAGCAGCTCATGAAGGACGAGATCAAGCGCGTCGTTCAGCTGCAGGAAGAGCTGGGCTTCGACGTCCTGGTCCACGGCGAGCCCGAGCGCAACGACATGGTCCAGTACTTCGCCGAGAACCTCGATGGCTTCGACGTCACCGTCCACGGCTGGGTCCAGTCCTACGGCTCGCGCTGCACCCGCCCGTCCATCCTGTGGGGCGACGTCACCCGCAGCGCCCCGATCACGGTGAAGTGGGCCGAGTACGCGCAGTCCCTGACCAGCAAGCCGATGAAGGGCATGCTCACCGGCCCGGTCACCATCCTGGCCTGGTCCTTCGTCCGCGATGACCAGCCGCTCGGCGAGACCGCCAACCAGGTGGCGCTGGCCCTCCGCGACGAGATCGCCGACCTCGAGGCGGCCGGCATCAAGGTCATCCAGGTGGACGAGCCCGCCCTGCGCGAGCTCCTGCCGCTGCGCAAGGCCGACCAGGCCGCGTACCTGGACTGGTCCGTGAAGTCCTTCCGGCTCTCCACCGCAGGTGCCGCGGACGCCACCCAGGTCCACACGCACCTGTGCTACTCCGAGTTCGGCGCCATCATCGACGCGATCGACGGCCTCGACGCCGACGTCACCTCGATCGAGGCCGCCCGCTCCCGCATGGAGGTCGTCCACGACCTCGAGTCCCACGGCTTCGGCCGCGGCGTTGGCCCGGGCGTCTACGACATCCACTCGCCCCGGGTCCCGGGCGAACAGGAAGTCACCGAACTGCTCAGCACCGCCGTCAAGCACGTCCCTTCCCGCCAGCTCTGGGTCAACCCGGACTGCGGCCTGAAGACCCGCGGCTACGCCGAGACTGAAGAGTCGCTGCGCAACCTCGTCACGGCCACCAGGACCGTCCGCGCCGAACTGCTCTCAGCCGCCAAGTAACAGGCCACCAGGCAAGCAGCCGTCAAGGAGCCCGCTCCACGCACAAACGACGCCGGCCGGTCACCCTCCAAGGTGACCGGCCGGCGTCGTACGTTCTTGATCATCGATTGCTGGGCAGCCGCCGTTTTAAGCGCCCGGAAGGGCATATACGGAGCAGTCGATGCAGGACTGCCAGCGACTCAGGATGCCCGGGTCAGGACTCCCAGAGGATTTCGTCGTCGACGACGCCGTCCTCATCCGCAGAAGCGACGAGGACCTCGTCGGTGAAGTGCTGGCCCAGCGTGAAATCGAGGACGAAGTAGCGTTCCGGCTGGCCGGGGTAGATGCCCACGTGGCCGAGCTTGAGCGCCTTGAGGAAGACCTCGTCGGTCAGCTGGCTCTTGTCCTCGACGCCGAAGACCTTCTTGAGGTGTTCGTCCTTGATCGCGTTGCAATGGAAGTGGCGGTACTCCTGCGGACTGGTGCCTTCCTGGTCCAGTTCCTCGGCGATCATTTCGCGGACCTGATCCACGAGTTCGGGCAGGAAGCGCAGGCGGTAGTCAACTTTATGCATGGCCGCTTCATCGAAATGGTCATGCGCGTTGACATTCAGGTCAAGCTCCACGGTCTGGCCCGCCAGCTCATGCGTGGCGGTGAGATTATGCTCCCGTCCGTGGTTGAGCTCGACCTCGCCGAAGTGCTTGCTCGCTACCTTGTTCATATCTTCAACATAGTCCTGAAAACCGGACCATTCCAGCGTTGGCAGGGTTTTCCGTACCGGAGTCACCGGTACCGGACCGGCGGACGGCCGCATGACTGTACATTGATCGGATGCAGCATGTAATCTCACCCGTCGGCCGTGCCCGGGCCGCGTTCGACGCCGGGACCACCCGCCCGCTCACCTGGCGGCTGGATCAGCTGCGCCGGCTGCGGCGCATGCTCGCGGAGCGGCACGCGGACTTCGCCGAAGCCCTCTCCCGCGACCTGGGCAAGCACCACACCGAGGCGCAGCTCGCGGAGATCGGGTTCGTGGACGCCGAGGCGGCGCACCTGGAGCGGCACCTCGAAGGCTGGCTCCGGCCCCGCCGCGTGCCGGTGCCGCTGGCAGTGCGGCCGGCCCGCGCCTGGACCGAACTCACCCCGCTGGGCGTGGTGCTGGTGATCGGGCCGTGGAACTACCCGCTGCAACTGCTGCTCGCCCCGCTCGCCGGCGCCCTGGCCGCGGGAAACACCGTGGTCCTCAAGCCGAGCGAACATGCCCCGGCCACCTCGGCCGTACTGGCCCGCTGGATTCCCGAATACCTGGCCGGCGCCGCCGAAGTGGTTGAGGGCGGCATCCCGGAGACCACCGCCCTCCTGGCCGAACGCTTCGACCACATCTTCTTCACCGGGGGAGAAGCCGCGGCCAAGGTGGTGATGCGCGCGGCGGCCGAGCACCTGACCCCCGTGACGCTGGAGCTCGGCGGCAAGTCCCCGGCCTACGTCGATACATCCATGGACCTGGCCACGGCGGCCAAACGCATCGCCTGGGGCCGGTTCATGAACGCCGGGCAGACGTGCGTCGCACCCGACTACGTCCTGGCCCGGAAGGAGATCCTAGAGCCGCTGCAGGCCGAGCTGATCAAGGCCGTTACGGCGCTCTTCGGACCGGACCCGGCGGCGAGCCCGTCGTACGGCCGGATAGTCGATGACCGCCACTTCGCACGGCTCGCGGCCCTCGCCGACGCCAGCACGGTGGTGCACGGCGGACAGCGCGACGCCGCCAGCCGCTACTTTGCGCCGACCCTGCTGCGCCCGGCGCCCGGCGACGCAGTCATGGCGGAAGAAATCTTCGGACCCCTGCTGCCACTGGTGCCCGTGGACGGGCTCGACGCGGCCATCGAGGAGGTCAACGGGCGCGCCAAGCCGCTGGCACTCTACGTCTTCAGCAACGATCCGCAGACGCGCCGCGCCTTCGCCGGGCGGACCTCGTCGGGGGCCCTGTGCTTCGACGTTCCGGCGGCCCATCTGTCAGTCCCCGGGCTTCCCTTCGGCGGGGTCGGCGGCAGTGGCATGGGGGCCTATCACGGGGAACATTCGGTGCGGACGTTCTCGCATGAGCGCCCCACCCTGGACAAGCCGCTGTGGCCGGACACGCTGGAACTGATCTACCCGCCGTACACCCGGACCAAGCACCGGATCATCGACGCACTCGTGGCGCCGGTCGGGAAGCGGGCCAGGCGGCGCTGAACGGCGCCGGCCTAACGGGGGCTTCAGCTCAGTCCCTTCCCGTGGTCCCGGGCCGGTGCATCGTTTCGGCCAGCAGCTCCACGAACAGCTGGACCTGGGCCGTCCGCTTCTCGTTGATCAGCAGGGCGAAAACATTCCGTGCCAGCCGGATCTCCGGCACATCGAGGACCACCACGCCGGCAGGCCGGTGCCGCAGGGCGAGGTCGGGGACCAGGGCGGCGCCGAGCCCGGCGGCGGCCATCTCAAGGCTCGCGTGGAAGTCATCGCTGTAGGCCACCACGCGGGGGTGCAGGTTGCAGCTCGCGAAGAGCCGTTCAATCACCGTGGCGTCGGACGTGCCGGGGTGGTGCATGATCCAGGGCATGTCCGATAGATGCGGCGCGGCGACCTTGGAATCCGCGCCGATGCCCCAGGCCGCCGGCAGCACCACGCGGAAGTCGTCGTCTCCGATCCACTGCCGGTCCACGGTGTGCGGCCAGGCGAGGCCGGACTGGCCCACCTGGTACACCAGGGCGACGTCGAGTTCGCCGCCCGTCCGCAGCCCCTGGATGGTCTGGGCCGGTTCCGCGACCGAGACCCGCAGGTCGATGCCGAGCTTCTTCCAAGCAGGGTTCCGCAGGATCGGCGGCAGCACATAGGTGGCGAGGCTCGGGAAGATGCCCAGCCGCAGCTCCTGGCTGGGACTTTCCTGCGCCCGGGAGGCGGCGGCCATCAGCGTCTCGATGTCCGTCAGGACCTTGGCGGCGTGCCGGGTCATGACGACGGCGGCTTCGGTCGGCTGGATGCTGCGGGCCGCGCGCTGGAACAAGGTGACGCCGGTGTCGCGTTCCAGTGCCGACATTTGCTGGGAGACGGCCGAAGCCGTGTAGCCCAACCGGGTGGCGGCGGCCGCAAACGATCCAAGCCGGATCACTTCCACAAGGGTCCGGAGATGGACGGGGTTGATCAAGGGCTGCCCTTCGCCTGGTTGCGGGTCCACGGAGACGGGACCGGAATTCCCGCTTCATTGTGGCATATCCGGCCCTCCGGCGGCCGTGCCGGTCTGCGTGCTGATGTGTCTGCCGGAATGTCCGCACGGAAAGTCTGCGCTGCGCGGCCGGGCCCATGCAGGAGAATCCGAGGAACCCAACTCGAGTGGCAGCTGACGGCGTCACTGGCGAGGGTCTGACAGCAGAACTGAAAAATCCCACATTCATACTCATCCGGCCGCCCGACGGCACCGAATTGCCCATAAGAGACTTCGGGCCAGACAACAGGAGCAGATCAGTGTCGCAAGCAGCAGGGATTCCGGCAGGCCGGCGCGTCGCCGTCATCGGCAGCGGAGTGGCGGGGCTGACCGCCGCGTACGTGCTGAACGGGCAGGACCGGGTAACGCTCTTCGAGGCCGACTCCCGGCTCGGCGGCCACGCCCACACCCACGATGTGCCGCAGCAGAACGGACCCACGCTGGGCGTGGACACCGGCTTCATCGTCCACAACGAACGGACGTATCCCACGCTCCTGCGCCTGTTCGCCGAGCTCGGCGTCGAAACCCAGGACTCCGAAATGAGCATGTCCGTCCGCTGCGACGGCTGCGGGCTGGAATACGCCGGCGCACGGGCCAAGGGGCGCGGGATCATTCCCCGGCCGTCCACCCTGCTGCGTGGACGCTACCTGCGGATGCTGCTGGAAGTCACCCGGTTCCACCGCCGGGCCCGCGCCCTGCTGGCCGAACCCGCCACAGGCACGGCAGTCGCCGGACACGAGCTCACCCTGGGGGAGTTCCTGGCCCAGGAGAAGTTCAGCAGCTATTTCATCTCGCACTTTATGACCCCCGTGGTCAGCGCCGTTTGGTCCTGCGACCCCACCACCGCGCTGGCCTACCCGGCCCGCTACCTGTTCACCTTCCTGGGCCACCACGGCCTGCTCGGCGTCAAGGGCTCCCCGCAATGGCGGACCGTCACCGGCGGCTCGCGCAGCTACGTCAACAAGGTCGCCGCGACCCTGCCGGACATCCGGCTCGCCAGCCCGGTCACCACGGTGCACCGGCACGCCGACGGCGTCGACGTCACGTCCGCGCTCGGTGCCGGGACCGTGCGCGAGACCTTTGACGCCGTCGTCATCGCCACCCACCCGGCGCAGGCCCTGCGCATGCTCACCGACGCCTCGGCGGCCGAGAGGGCCGCCCTTGGCGGCATGCCGTATTCGGTGAACCAGACGCTCTTCCACCGGGACGAGGCCGTGCTGCCGGCCAGCCCCAACGCCCAGGCCTCTTGGAACTACCGGCTTCCGTCCTGCGACGCCCGGCCGGACAAGGTCCTGGTCAGCTACGACATGACCCGGCTGCAACGGCTGGAACCCGTCGACGGCGGCCGGTACATCGTCAGCCTCGGCGAATCCGAGCTGATCGACGACGCCACGGTCCTGGACCGGATGGTCTACGAGCACCCGCAGTACACCCCGGAGTCGCTGGCGGCGCAGCAGCGGATCCTCGGACTCGGCGACGGGCGGCTGGCTTTCGCCGGCGCGTACCACGGCTGGGGATTCCACGAGGACGGCGCCCTGTCCGGTCTCAAGGCGGCCGCCCGGCTCGGCCGCGACTGGGACCAGCTTCCCGTTAACATCGGCACGGTGGCCGTGGACCCGGACCTCGCCCCGCCCGCAGTCCAGCCGGCCGCGGTTCCGCCGGCCGCGATGGAGGTGCCATGAGCGCGCCGGCCACCATCCATCCGGCCGGCCTCCACGGCGCGGCCATCTACCGCACTGCCATCGCCCATGTGCGGCGGACTCCGCTGCGCAACGCGTTTACCTACCGCAGCTACAGCTGGTATGTCGACGTCGACCATCTCCCGCAGTTGCCGCGCCTGCTGCGGCCGCTGGCGGGATTCCGGGTGGAGGACCACCTCGGCGATCCGGACGGCACCCTGCGCGGCAACGTGGAAAGCTACCTTGCCACCCAGGGGATAACGCTCGACGGCGGGCGCATCACCATGCTTGCCAGCGCCCGGGTGTTCGGGCACGTGTTCAACCCGCTGAGCGTGTTCTGGTGCCATAGTGCCTCCGGTGAGTTGCGCTGCGTCGTCGCCGAGGTTCACAACACGTACGGGGAGCGGCACTGCTACCTCCTCGAAACCGACGCCATGGGCAGGGCGAGCGTCCCGAAGGCGTTCTACGTCTCGCCGTTCAACGACGTCGACGGCGAGTACCGCATGAAGCTCCCCGAACCCGGCGAACGGCTCGCCGTATCGATCGTCCTGGAACGGGAGGGACAGCAGCCCTTCATCGCCACCATGGACGGCGTCCGGCACCAAGCAAGCGTGCGGAAGGTCGTGTCCGCGGCGCTCGCCGTACCCGCGGCCCCGCTGCGTGTCGCGGCGCAGATCCGCTGGCAGGGCATCAAACTGTGGGCGCGCCGCCTGCCCATCATCAAAAAACCACACCACCCTTCACAGGAGGCAGTTCAGTGACAATGACCGAAGCGACCGGATCCGGTACGGGACGGGCACAGGGCACCACTCACAGCAGCGCAGTAAACGACAGCGCAGTTGCCGGCAGCGCCGTCGACAGCGGGCTCGTCACCAGCAGGGTGCCGTACACCGTTCCCCAGCCTCCCGCTACCATCGACGCCGCCATCTGGCCCAGCATCGCCACGGTGCCCTCGAGCCTCAAGGCCCGTGTGGCCGGACGCGCTGCGGACGCTATCTTCAAGGCGGCCGTGCGCAGGCTGCCGCTGGAAGTCCGGTACCCGGACGGCACAGTATTAGGCAAAGCAGCACCGGGCACGGCTCCCTCCGACCAGGTACCCGCCGGCACCGCCTCTGGCGAGGCTGCCGCCGGCTATCCCGTCATGACCATCAACCGTCCCGTTGCCTTCGCCACCCGCCTCGGCGACGGCGGCCTGATCGGCCTGGGCGAGTCCTTCATGGCCGGCGACTGGGACGCCGATGACCTCACCGCCGTCATGGAGGTGTTTGCCTCCCGCGTCGGCACGCTCGTTCCCGAGCCGCTGCAGAAGCTGCGCGGCCTGTACCTGCCGCGCCAGCCGCGCAGGGAACGGAACACGGAGAAGAACACCCGCTCCAACATCTCCCGGCACTACGACCTCTCCAACGAGCTCTTCGCCTCGTTCCTGGACAGCACCATGACGTACTCCAGCGCCCTCTTCCCGGAAAGCGGCGACGCCCTGCGGAACGTGGCCTGGGACGGGCTGGCCGCAGCGCAGCAGGCCAAGATTGACCGGCTGCTGGACAAGGCCGGCGTGAAGGAAGGCACCCGGGTCCTGGAAATCGGCACCGGCTGGGGAGAGCTTGCCCTGCGCGCCGCCGCCCGCGGCGCCACCGTCTACTCCGTGACGCTCTCCAGCGAGCAGCAGGAACTGGCCCGCCAGCGCGTGGCCGAGGCCGGCTACGCCGACGCCGTCACGATCGAGCTCAAGGACTACCGCGCCGTGGAGGGCGAGTACGACGCCGTCGTCTCGGTCGAAATGATCGAGGCCGTCGGCTTCGAATACTGGGCCACCTACTTCCAGACCATCGAGCGGGTCCTGGCCCCGGGCGGCAAGGTGGCCATCCAGGCCATCACGATCGCCCACGACCGGCTCATGGCCACCCGCACCAGCTACACCTGGGTGCACAAGTACATCTTCCCGGGCGGGGTCATTCCGTCCGTCCGGGCCATCGAGGACATCACGGCGAAGCAGACCGGACTGCGCGTCCGCGAACGCCTCGCCATGGGTGAGCATTACGCCCAGACGCTGCGGCTTTGGGAAGAGCGGTTCATGGCCCGCGAGGACGAGGTGGGGGCCATGGGCTTTGACGCGGTCTTCCAGCGGATGTGGCTGTTCTACCTCTGCTACTCCCGGGCCGGGTTTGAAACGGGCTACCTCGACGTGCAGCAGATCGTGCTCGACTCCGCCGCCTAGCCCCGGTGTTAGAACAATCACGAATCGCTTGAGGCGGGCACTACGGTGCCCGCCTCTTTCGTGTGCCCGGACACCAGATGTAGTGGCCGGCGCCACCAACCCGGGTCCCCGCGGCGGCGCGCGACACGCCGTCTGCGGTGCGACACGCGGGCGTGATTAATGTGGCTAACTACTCCACAGGGTGTGGATTTCGTCCGCCAAAATGGCGGAAATCCGGACATTTGGAGGGCCCCCTCCTGTGGATTAAAGGTGGGTTAAATGACATACTTGTAATACATCATCTTGGGGTCCACATGAGGCTCTTGCACTACATGTAGTATCGACATACAGTTCCAGCAGAGCATCAGCGCGGGACATCCGGAGCCGGGATTGCGCTCCACAGAAGACTTCAACAAAGGGGACAGGACCATGACCGTTACGGTTTACACGAAGCCGGCCTGCGTTCAGTGCAACGCGACCTACCGCGCGCTGGACAAGAAGGGCATCGCCTACCAGAGCGTCGACATTTCCCAGGACGCGGAAGCCCTTGAGCGCCTGAAGTCCCTGGGCTACATGCAGGCCCCCGTTGTCGTCACCGACCAGGACCACTGGTCAGGTTTCCGCCCGGACAAGATCGAAGAACTGGCGCAGGCTGCCGCCGTCGCTGTAGCCTGAAACGCCCTGTCGCCTGAAAAGCCCAGGACGCCGCTACCAGGGAAGAATTCACGGTAGATGAGGTGACCACCGTGGCTGTAACAACTGAAGATCGGGTGGCTGCCACGGCTGACGGCGGGGAAGCGGTCAGCACAGCAGCACCGGCCACCACCACCCACTGCCGGCTCATCTACTTTTCCTCCACCTCCGAAAACACCGCACGCTTCGTTGCGAAGCTGGGCGTCGACGCCGCCAGGATCCCCCTTTACCCGAGGGACGCTCCGCTGGTGGCCCGGGAGCCCTACGTTTTGTTGCTCCCGACCTATGGAGGCACCGGGGGAGAGGGATCTGTTCCAAAGCAGGTCATCAGGTTTTTGAACGATCCGGGCAACCGGAAGCTGATCCGCGGAGTGATCGGCGCAGGAAACACCAATTTCGGGGACAACTTCTGCATGGCAGGGGACATCATCGCCGCCAAGTGCAAGGTCCCACACCTATATCGCTTCGAACTCATGGGGACGCCGGAAGACGTCAACCGCGTACAACAAGGATTGGAAGAGTTTTGGACACGACTGTCGCAGACAAAGCAGTAACTGAAGGCGCAGGCCTGCACACGGGCTCCGGCACCGCCGCCGCCGCCGCTGTTGAGAAGAAGCACGAGATGCCGGCCGCCTACAAGGGCCTGGGCTACCACGAGCTGAACGCCATGCTGAACCTCTACGGCCCCAACGGAGAAATCCAGTTCGAGGCCGACCGCGAGGCCGCGCACCAGTACTTCCTGCAGCACGTGAACAACAACACCGTGTTCTTCCACGACCTCGAGGAAAAGCTCGACTACCTCGTCAAGAACGAGTACTACGAGCGCGAAACCCTCGACCAGTACACGATGAACTTCATCCGCGAGCTCTACAACCGCGCGTACAAGAAGAAGTTCCGCTTCGAGACCTTCCTCGGCGCGTTCAAGTTCTACACCTCCTACACGCTGAAGACGTTCGATGGAAAGCGCTTCCTGGAGCGCTACGAGGACCGCGTCTGCATGGTGGCCCTGCACCTGGCCCGCGGCGACGAGAAGCTCGCCACCCAGATGGTGGACGAGATCATCGAAGGCCGCTTCCAGCCGGCCACGCCGACGTTCCTGAATGCCGGCAAGCGCCAGCGCGGCGAGCTGGTCTCCTGCTTCCTGCTCCGCATCGAAGACAACATGGAGTCGATCGGCCGGTCCATCAACTCCGCCCTGCAGCTCTCCAAGCGCGGCGGCGGCGTCGCCTTCGCGCTGACCAACATCCGCGAGGTCGGCGCGCCGATCAAGCAGATCGAGAACCAGTCCTCCGGTGTCATCCCCGTGATGAAGCTCCTCGAGGACAGCTTCTCCTACGCCAACCAGCTCGGTGCCCGCCAGGGTGCCGGTGCGGTGTACCTGCACGCGCACCACCCGGACATCTACCGCTTCCTGGACACCAAGCGCGAGAACGCGGACGAGAAGATCCGCATCAAGACCCTCTCGCTCGGCGTCGTCATCCCGGACATCACCTTCGAGCTCGCCAAGCGGGACGAGGACATGTACCTGTTCTCCCCGTACGACGTCGAAAAGGTCTACGGCATGCCGTTCTCCGACGTCTCGGTCACCGAGAAGTACTACGAGATGGTGGACGATTCCCGGATCAAGAAGACCAAGATCAAGGCGCGCGAGTTCTTCCAGACCCTCGCCGAGATCCAGTTCGAATCCGGCTACCCGTACATCATGTTCGAGGACACCGTGAACCGGGAAAACCCGATCGACGGCAAGATCATCATGTCCAACCTGTGCTCGGAGATCCTCCAGGTCTCCCAGCCCACCACGTACCACGATGACCTGTCCTACGACCAGACCGGCAAGGACATCTCCTGCAACCTGGGTTCGCTGAACATCGCCAAGACCATGGACTCGCCGGACTTCGGCCTGACCATCGAGACGGCCATCCGGTCCCTCTCGGCTGTCTCGGACATGTCCAACATCACCTCGGTGCCCTCGATTGCCCGCGGTAATGACCAGAGCCACGCGATCGGCCTCGGCCAGATGAACCTGCACGGCTACCTGGCCCGCGAGCGGGTCCACTATGGTTCCGAAGAGGGCCTGGACTTCACCAACATCTACTTCTACTCGGTGGTGTTCCACGCGGTCCGCGCCTCCAACCTGCTGGCCATCCAGACCGGCCAGACATTCGGCGGCTTCGAGAAGTCCAAGTACGCCTCCGGCGAGTTCTTCGACAAGTACACCGAGCAGGAATGGGTCCCGCAGACCGAGAAGGTCGCCGGGCTGTTCAAGAACATCCACATCCCCACCCAGGATGACTGGCGCGAGCTGAAGGCCTCCGTCATGGAGCACGGCATCTACAACCAGAACCTGCAGGCCGTTCCGCCCACCGGCTCGATCTCCTACATCAACAACTCCACCTCCTCGATCCACCCGGTGGCGTCCAAGATCGAGATCCGCAAGGAAGGCAAGCTGGGCCGCGTGTACTACCCGGCGCCGTACCTGACGAACGACAACCTGGAGTACTACCAGGACGCGTACGAGATCGGCTACGAGAAGGTCATCGACACGTACGCCGCCGCCACGCAGCACGTGGACCAGGGCCTGTCCCTGACGCTGTTCTTCAAGGACACCGCCACCACGCGCGATATCAACAAGGCCCAGATCTACGCCTGGAAGAAGGGCATCAAGACCATCTACTACATCCGTCTCCGCCAGCTCGCGCTGGAAGGGACCGAGGTAGAGGGCTGCGTCAGCTGCATGCTGTAGCTTCAACTAAATCGTGACAGTACGACGGCGGGCGCCCGCCCGCCGTCGTACGCTTTAACTAAGAACTAAACCCAACATTTAGGGGATGACATGACCGAAAAGGTCAAGCTGCTGAGCCACGTCGAGGCGATCAACTGGAACCGCATCCAGGACGACAAGGACGTGGATGTCTGGAACCGCCTGGTCAACAACTTCTGGCTGCCGGAGAAGGTGCCGCTGTCCAACGACGTGCAGTCGTGGGCGACGCTGACCCCGGACGAGCAGCAGCTCACCATGCGCGTGTTCACGGGCCTGACCCTGCTGGACACCATCCAGGGCACCGTCGGGGCTGTCTCGCTGATTCCGGACGCACTCACCCCGCACGAAGAGGCTGTCTACACGAACATCGCGTTCATGGAGTCCGTGCACGCCAAGAGCTACTCCTCCATCTTCTCCACGCTGGCTTCCACCAAGGAGATCGACGAGGCGTTCCGCTGGTCCACCGAGAACGAGAACCTTCAGAAGAAGGCCCAGATCGTCATGGACTACTACCAGGGCGACGACCCCCTCAAGCGCAAGGTGGCCTCCACGCTGCTGGAGAGCTTCCTGTTCTACTCGGGCTTCTACCTGCCGATGTACTGGTCCTCACGGGCCAAGCTGACGAACACGGCCGACCTGATCCGCCTGATCATCCGCGATGAGGCCGTCCACGGCTACTACATCGGCTACAAGTTCCAGAAGGGCCTGGAGAAGGTCTCCGAGGAGCGCCGGCAGGAAATCAAGGACTACACCTTCGAGCTGCTCTTCGAGCTGTACGAGAACGAGGTCCAGTACACGCACGACCTCTACGACTCCGTCGGCCTGGCCGAGGACGTCAAGAAGTTCCTGCACTACAACGCCAACAAGGCCCTGATGAACCTGGGCTACGAGGCCATGTTCCCGGCCTCCGTCACCGACGTGAACCCGGCGATCCTCTCGGCCCTGTCACCGAACGCTGATGAGAACCACGACTTCTTCTCGGGTTCGGGTTCGTCGTACGTGATTGGCAAGGCTGTCAACACTGAGGATGACGACTGGGACTTCTAGTCTTCTTCTCCTCCTGTCGTCCTCCTTTCCTTCGTAACCCGAAACGACCCCGCACGGAGACGCGTGCGGGGTCGTTTCATTCAAAGGTCATTTATTGTGTGCTCATGTTCCGACACGAAGACTGGCCTAGTTGGCGGTGTGTGTGAAATTCGGAGCTAGTTGATTTCTTTCGGACCAAGTTGGACCAATTCTGGTCAACCTGACCTCGGTGCAACTTGGTCCGAATCTGGCGCCTCAGGTGAGATGGCGCGTAAGTGGAAGAACCCGTCCCGACCTATGTGGGTGCACTCTTCCTCGTCCAGTCAGAAGTCTTCCACTGAGGGCAAACAGCCATCCGGCCCTGACGATGCCATCGGGGACAACGGCTCTGAGCGGGGGAGCGCGGTGGTGGAATTCACTTTTCTGTCTTTGCTGCTGATGGTCCCGCTGGCCTAGTTCGGACCAATGGTCTGGTTGTCCAGTATGTCCGTAGATTAACAATTCCTTTTCGAGATATTCAGTAACGTAGCAATTGCTAATTTCGAACCGGCGGAGCATTCCACTGGCTACTCGGCGGCGCTTCCGCGGGAGCAGAACTGGCGGATCGCCGCGCTGCAGGCGTTGCGGTAAGGACGATGACCGTGGCGGTGGCGGAACCGGCGCGAGTGGCGCCTGGGCTGGGATTGTTGGGATGGGATAGGCCCGCGTGCCGAGCGGCCTCTGGCTGAGGTTGCCGCGTTCACGGTGGGAAGACCTCCCTCAACTCCCGGCTGTGCAATCAGCTCAGTGGCAGAGGTTGTCGAGGGTTTCCTGGGCAGCCTGTTCCATCTGCGTACCGAGCAGGTCGATGCGGCTTGCGGTTGCCGGGTCCTGCCAAGGCATCGGCCGAACTGCCATGGCCATCGTGACCTGGCTGCCGCCGTCGGCGCTCGTGACGGAATTACTCATGTAACCGAATATCGCCCCGTGATGGCCGTAGCGGAATTCGCCGGAACATGCGTCAGGAAACCGGCTTAGACCGAGCCCGTATTCCGCGAAGCCGGCCTTCTTCTTCATTTCCTCCAGCATGGCGGGGGAAAGCAGCTGGCCCTGGAGGAGGGCCCGGTAGAAGGTGTTGATGTCCTGCGTGGTGGAGATGACGCCGCCTGCGGGGGAGCCGACCCAAACCTCGGCCTGGGTGACATCGACCCGTTCGCTGCCATCCATGATGTAGGCGTGGATGTTGTCCGGAGCCCCGCGGTCTGGTTCGGCCAGCGACGTGTGCTGAAGTCCCAGAGGGGCAAAGATGTCTTGATTGAGCACGTCGGCGACGGGACGTCCGCGGAGCTTTTCGATCAGCTGGCCAAGAGCCAGGTAATTGGAGTTCGAGTATGAAAAGCGGTCCACATTCTTGGACTCCCACGGGAGCGTGGCGGCCAGCTCGAGTCCCCGCTGCAGGCTGAGCCGCGTGTTCATAACCTGCTGCAGTGGTTCCGCCTCGTGTTCTGCGTCTCCGTAGTCGGGCATGCCGGAGTTGTGGTCCAGCAACTGGCGGACGGTGATCGGTCCGGGCGGCCGCAGCGTGGTCCGGAAACTCTCCAGGACGCCGTTCACCGGGTCATCGAGCCCAATGAGTCCCTGGTCGACGAGTTTCAGGACGGAGACGGCGACCATCGACTTCGTAATGCTGGCTACCGATACCCGGTCCTGCGGCTGGGCCGGGTCATTGGTATCTAGGCTTCGCACCCCGTAGGCCTTGGACCATTCCCCGCCAGGCCATCGCAGGTGCACAACAAAGGCCGTCGCACCACCGTCCATGAAGTGCTGGACCCTGCGTTCCAGAGAATCAGTCGCTGCCTGGATCGCGGCGGCGCTCGGCGGAGTCGGCCCGGAAGGGGCCGGGCCGGGAGGGGCTCCCACGCAACCGCTCACAGCGACAAGCAAAACCGCGGAAAACGCGGCACCGATCAGACGAAGACGCGTCCGCCACCAAGCAGGCAAGGCACCCATGAACATCCTTTTACGCTCAAATGTGTCTTCTGGATAGGCATGGCTCTCAAAGTCCCTCCGCAGGCAGCCTGCTGAGTCGGCCAAGCCCGGTCTGAGACCGCCTCCTGGTCAGGGCGTTGCTGAGTACCATGGCGATCAAAGTTCTTCGCTTTGGCATCGATGCAGATCAGCGCGCAATGGTCGCCGGTTTCGTCAGGAATCTGGACGGGCATCTCAACAGTTTGAAAGGAAATGCTGCGCCTCCTAGTCGTAGAGTCGAGCCTTCCGCCGCCCAGGTCCGATTTGCTAACTTACAGGCGGAAAGCCGGTCTGACAGGTTGTTAATGTCCGCGTGAAAAGGCCGTAACCACAAGGACCGATTGTTAATCTTTGGCCGTATTGGACACTGGTTGTCCAGTACACTCGAAGATTAACAGGTCCGCGTGTAGATTTTCCGCACTTTAACAATTGTTAATTTCGGACCGCCTGGAAGCGGCAGCAGGCTAGTTTTCCGCCTGCTCGGTTCCTGGAATAGGGGAGACAACTACCACGCTTCGAGGCTTCTCCTGCAACCGAATTGCAGCACTTGCTCAAACGAGAGGCCAGCAAGGCGAACTGGCCGATCTCCTGGGGAGATTCCTAGATGCTGTGACAGGCGGAGCGCCGTGATTCGTCGCCTGTTCTCGCATTCTCGGGTAGGGACAGGCCGGTGTTTATTGCCGTCGGACCTCAATGTCGCGGTGGTTCTTCTCGACCCAGTCGGCCATCCGGTTGCCCCGCAGCGCTATGAACTTCAGCGAGGCTTCCTGAACCCTGACGTACTCGTCCTTCGTGACCGGGACGCCGAGGCGCGTGAAGACCTTGTCCTCATCCTCCTCGAGGAAGAAGTCGATCTTCCCCTCCGGCGTCACGAGATCCTGGAAGTGGAAGAACTCCACGAACTTCTCGAACGTACAGAAGAGTTCGAAGAAGTCCCCATAGTTAGTGGTGACGTCGGCGAGGGGGCTGCCTGGCTCCTTGGCGTAGTGGCGCCGGATGCATTCCAGAGTCAAGTCCATCCGGTCCGCAATCCGTATCCGCATTCCCCTGGCGGTGTTGAGGGTGGGCAGGTGTATTGTCCTGACGGGCCAGATCATGGCGCTGCCGATCGTGTACGGCGGGTCGAAATAGCGGCGCTTCTGCTCCTCACTCAACTCGGCCTTAGCCTCGACCAAGGCCTTGGGCTTCCCCCACCTGGTGTAGGAGTTCGTGATGGCGTCACTGCCGACCGTGAACCACTTGTCGGGCGTCTGCTCGAACATCAGGTAGTTTTTCCGACGCACCTTGGGAACTTCCGAGACCGCCAGTTCGAACAGCTGCCCCTCGCATAGCTCCTTCTTCCAGAGCAGCTGATGGTCAGCCTTGAGCCGCGGACTATGGGAGTCCGGGTCCCTTCCTGGAGGCGTGGTGTCGAGCAGGTAATTGAAGGCAATGTCGAAGACGCGCATGGAAGGAAGTCTATGTGCCCGCCTTTTGCGAACCGCGGAACCTGCAGCTGAAACAACTGCACGGTCGCGCAAGCACTTGGATGATAATCTTCGGCGGCATTGGGCTCCTCCAAGGACCCGCGGCCACCCCTTTAGCCAATCCCTTGGTGAGAACCTGGCGCCGGGCCTGCAGAGCATCGGGCCGCCTACGACAAGCTTCGCCCTGATTTGCTCTGGTTGATGAGTTCCCCTATATCCACGCCTTCCCACACGGGCTAGCCTGGCTCCGCTTCAGTGTGCTGCGTGCTGATCGAACGCGAACTAATCAAGCTGCTGACCATACTTGGCCTGATCAACCGCGCTCTCCCTGTATGGCCGTCCGTCCTACCGCGTCCCGCTGGCGGGCATCTGCTGGTGCGCACAACACTTGCGCCGCTTCCCGGGCAGTGAGGCCACCCTGCCCAGCGCCGTGACTCTGACGTTCGAGGCAGTACGTCAGCTTGCCCTCCATAAGGTCAAACGCCGCCGACACCCTACGCGGACCGGCAGTCCTGGTATTTATCTATATGGATGACGTCAGCGACGGCCGTGTCTTCAACGGCCTCTTTTTCGGCCGACATCTCGACTATGTGGTTGGTACTGTGCCGGAAGGCCGCGGGCGGGTTGGCGGTCTCGGCTGCGAACTCAGGAGCATCTCCGTTCACGGTTGGGACCTCTGGCTCGCTCAGCTTCGGGCGGAACAATCGCTGCGCAAGCCGTTTTCCCCCCCGGGCACGACTTTGGTGTCCCACAATGGTCTGCCCTTGGTGTCCCACAACTTAGTCGCACCCGGAATGAGGTAATTTTTCGTCAACGGAATCACGTACTTGTCAATGAGAAGCAGAGTGCGGTCGAAGTTTGCTGGCGACGACGCTCTTCGGCCTCTTCTTCGCGCCTGCGGCGCGCGTCGTTCTCGCGGCTCGACCGATCGTCGGCTCTAGGCTGGTTGGCCGGCTTCGGACGCCTCGGGTTCCGGTATTGGCTGCGTGGTCCTCAGTCCCAATTCTGACTATGGCAGTTTGATTCAGGACCGGTGTGACGGCTTGAACCAGGACCACCCACGACTCGCCGGTTGCTTGTGACGGTTTGAGTCAGGACCACCCCCATTTCCGCCCTGCACCTTCATTCCGTTCTGGCCGGAATTGGAGCACGGCCCAGCCTGTGTCAGGTCATCGGCGGCTCGCTACCGACGTGGGACATAAACCCTCGGCATCGCGAGAGGTTCCGGCCGTACAGTGCGGGGCAGTTGGAGAATCGAGTCCCTGGTGTCACGACTGGGCCGCCTCTAAATCTCAGGACGAGCAAAAGGAGGCGGATCCGGAACCACGACAGGAGCATAAAGGACCATCTGGTTTGTCCATGTCATGGCGCGCACGGGCTCCTGCGATCGCGGAAATACGCGGTAGCGAAAGTGGTCCTCGGTACCAAGTAGCCTGTCCATCTACATCAGTTCATTGTGAGATGTCGACCTAGTAGTTGGAAGAATGGCACCCTATTTGGAAGAAACGCATCGTCTAGTTGGAAGTCTTCCAAATAGCTACCACTAAAGCGGGCCCTGCACGGCAAATCGTGCAGGGCCCGCTTTGTGCGCTCTCAGCGGCTCTTGGCTTGATGTCGACTGCGCAGGGAGTCGGTTCCAGCGGACTTTTTGGAGTGCAGGCAGCGCATCGCTCGCTCCTGTTGTGCTCATGGAAACCTGGACGGCCCCGCACGCCATACGCGTGCGGGGCCATTTTTGCGGGACGCGACCCCAACATTTCCGCTTCATGGGCAAAGCTCACCCTTCAGGCGCTCACCGCTCAGGCCAGTGGCGCGCCGATCCTACTCCGCCGTCCGTTACGGGCGGTCATTCCCGTCCGGTTCGAGGAGGGCCTAATTGGCGGCGTCGCAAAGCCTCGATAGCCGGGCGGCGCTGGTGGAGTGTGACGGGTTTACCCTAGTTGCATGGAGAACCAGAGGGGCCCATTGTATCTGGACGTCGCGGCGAAGGGTCTGTCCCTGGCGGGCGTTGTGATGATGGTTTTTGGGCATGGCGGTTGGTTCACCGTCGGTCTTTCCCTCGTGTTCATCGGCGTGCTGATTGGGGTATGTGCCGTGGTGACCGTCCGTCGGGTGCGGTCGCCTGCCGGTCCCGCCCGCCCCACACTTTTCGGCTCGTGGGGCCGAAGGGGCGGCTCCTCGGACGAGGATACGGGCTCCTGAACCGCGGGGCGGATCGGCTGCTTGCGGCTTCGCCGAGCAGTATTGTGGCAAGCTAAGGGGCGCTGAATGGCGAAGGTACCGATTGTTTACAAGAGCACGCACCGGGTCAAGTTCTCCGAGCTCGACCCCTACAACCACGTGAGCACGGGGGAATACGCGACCTATTACGCAGATCACCGGATGGAGGGCCTGCGGGACTATGTCGGTTGGGATCTGGAAACGCTGGGCACATTGCCGTTCATGGTCTGGGTCCGGAGAGTGGAGATCGACTTTCTGCGGCCTGCTCGGGGCGATCAGGAGATCACCATCACGTCGTTCGTGCGCGAGTTCCGCGGGCCCGATGCGCTTATCGAGTGCGCCATGGTCGATTCCGGCGGAACGAACGTGTCGCGCTGCGTCATGACCGTTGCCCACGTCGACAAGGAAACGAGTCGCGCGACGGACTGGCCGGCCGACGTCATGGCGCTGTTCTTCGAAAAAGAAGCCCCATGAGCGCTTCGGGTCGGTCTATGAACCATTTATCGGTGACGAATGGTAACCACTCTCGGAACCAGGGACGAACAGGACCTTGGTTGTCTACCTAGAGGCCGGAGTCGCCGTCTCCAAGTGTCTTCGCCAACTAGGTCAGTTATCCGACAGCGTTAGAGGCCGGAGAAAACCACGGAATGACGGTGATTAGTATCTGGCAATTTCCGCCAACTAGCCTCGGGTCTCACACTTCCCCGGGTCTCTTCTCCTTTCTTCCTCTCTTCTGACCGGTTCCGGTCTCGACATCCATCCAGCTCGAAGGCCGTCGGCCGATCTAGTTAGTTTCGGCCGTGATCGCCCCAGCAGGCCCCGTACGTCTTTTAGTGCGGGGCTTGTTGCATCGGCGCCCAATGCGAAACCTTGCACAAGTCCGTCCATGCAAACTCGGAGCACGACGTCGCACGTTCGAAAAAGCGTCTACGTTTCGCAGGCCTGCCTTAGCTGGTTCAGGAACCTGGTCGCTTCGACATCGAAAGTGCGTTGTCCTGAACCGCGGGCAAGGATGGTTTCCACATTTGCACATTCTTTGGCCACCGGGTCCGCGGCCATAGCCGGAGGCGCGGTGAGTGGAAGTGAGGCTATGACTCCAGCGAGTGCCGCAGCGGTAAGATCTGCAGGGTTTTTAGGCGCACAACTGTTATCCCCAATAGTGCTGAACGGAATGCCGCCTTGTTCTGCGGCCCAAAGCGGTGGATGCGGCCTGGATGCTCTCACAGCAGCCATTGGCTAGATATATTCACCGGGTATTTTCTGCCGGTTATTGGTGGGGCCGCACTGTGAGAATAGCGAGGTCGGATTCGTTTTTGTCGGGGCTGATGACATTGATCATGTAGTCATACTCTCCGTCATTGCCGGATGAACTGCAGACCGTTGCGACCCCAATGTCGTTGGAGCGCCTCGAGCATGTCCCGTCGGTTTTCATCTCGACTCCCGCTTTCGAAACCACAGCTTTGAGGTCATCGGCGGTGATTTCCTTACCGGTGTTCCACCTGCGGTAGATGCTCGGGCACGGGTTGGTATCGAAGCAGAGGAACATCTCCCCCCGCGCGACGTTGTCCTCCAGCTTCCAGTCTGCCGGAATGGAGAAACGCTCAGTCCGGGAGACCACATCGGCGGTGACCTTGTCTTCCGCAGAGCGCATAAAAATGACACCCGCGGCTGCAGTGACAAGCACCGCCGCAAGGATGATCCATATTTTTCGCTGCACTGTGTTCCCCCAAGACTTCAGTGCCGGCACCGTATCGTCCAGCGGCCGGCGGCTGCTGAGTGCATCGTATCTGCATGCGGATCGCTTGTCTGTCGGGGTGAAGTGCCAGTGCACCGCCTGGCCTGGCACGAAGAAATTCCGGATTCACGTCATCCGGGCACGTGTCGCGCGCCAGATTCGCCGCACACATGTATTCGATTACGTCTGCCATATTCCGGTGCAGACGGTCCATCGAGTAGACGAGGACGAATTCCACGACCCGGTCTACCATCAGCTGACGGAGTTCGGGTACGCGGGTCGCAGTCTTAACCGCTGGCAGAGATGTCGTTGACTTGCAGTTCGGCCCCAACCTCAAGGCGTGATCTGGGCGCCGGTCCACGGATTCGTGGGAGAGCTTGATGGGTTGATCGAGCTCCACCCGCACCCGCACGAGGATTTCTCGGTCCCTGGCTTTGAGCGGCATCGGAGGCTCCGAGTTCGGTGGGCTGGTAGAGGAACGCTCCCTGTGTCCGGCTCAGTGGGATAGGGCCGCGCCGTGCCCTTATTTGGCCAGCGAGATTTGGCCAGCGAGAATTTCAACGATGCCATCCGGGCCTTGGGCTCCGGTCGATCTGGCGCGACTGGAATGGATTGAGCCCAAACCCTGCGGCGCCCATCTGCCCGTGGTTCTGGTTCGGGCTGTCAAAGCGTTCGTGGACCCTTACCTAAAGGTCCGGCCCGGCCGCCAGTGAGGCGGCCGGGCCGGATCCGAAGGCTCAGGTGTAGCTCAGGCTGAGCAGCAGTGCTTTGAGTTGGGTGTATTGGTCTGTCGCCATCCAGGCTTTCGCGGCCTCCCTGTTCGGGAACCCCGGGTCGCCGAAAAGGACCCGGGTGAACAGTCCGCCGTTGGCGGTGGAGACGAGATTGCACCATGATGCGACGCCCTCGCCCTCCTTCAGCGACCGGGGATCAGTTAGCCCCATGAAGTAGGCATCGCCATCACCAAAGGATTCCACAGCGAATCCGAAGACGGGCTTCTTGCCGTCCGGCGCCGTCATACCGGAAACTGCCTTGTGATCGAACACGTGACGCGTCACGGGACCGCCAGTGCACCCTGCAGTGACGCCGTTGGCCAGGAAGAGCAGATCGTTTCCCGCACCGTCAGCAACGGTGACCTCAACGCCGGGGAGGCCGGCGGGCGGGTGCACGGTTCGCACGGTCCAGGTCTCCGGATAGGCGAAGGAGATGTGTCCGTCCGGGAACGTGAAGGTCTTCAGCGCGGGAGACCCGTGCTTAGCCGCTGAGGCGGGAACCTCCGACGCCGGTACCGCCCTGGCGGCAGGCGCCGTCGGTCCTGCAGTGGAAGCAGGTGGGAAAGTTAAAGTCGCCGTGCGGTCTGCCATGGTACTCACGACAAGGCTCGAAGCGGCGGCGGGAGCCCCTGGCTGTGGCCCACAGCCGGCAAGGGCGAGGCCGATGGAAGAACCTGCGATGGTGACGGCAGTGAAGAGTCTGGCGCGATGTGAATGCATTGTGTAGCCCCCAATTCTTATGACGGCGGGCCGAACGTCCCGCTTGAAAGCAAAGTTTCCGGGACGCTGCCAGTAATTACAGCCAGGGCAAGTTATTTATGCCTTCCGATCGCCCACACACCTCAGATGGCCGCCGCCTGCCTCCCCGCCGGCACCCGTGACAGGAAGTCCTCCACCACCGCGGCGAACTCGTCGGGCCGTTCGATCTGCGGCATGTGCCCCGTCTTCAAGAATGTGTACGACTCGGCGTGTGGCAGCGCTGCCACTGCCGCCTCGAGGTGGCTGAACGGGAGGATGTGGTCGTGGTCGCCCCAGACCACGAGCGTGGGAGTCTCCGACTGCGCCAAGGCCCCGAGGAGGGCCCTCCGCCACCCGGCCCTGACGCCAACGATGGTTCCGAGGTCGCGGGCGACGTCGAGGAGGGTTTGGCGGTGGGACGCCCGCTGCGACAAAGCGAACGCGTGGTCAACGCGGGCGTCGGTCACCAGTGCTTTGTCGTAGAAGATCGACTGGACGGTGCGGCGCGAAGCCACTGGATCCGGACGCAGCAGCAACGCCGCGAGCGGCCCGACCGCGAGCAGGCGCAATACCAGCGCAACCTCCTTGCCGAACCCGGCACTGTTCGCAAGAACCAGCGCCGAAACACGGTCCGGGTGTTCGGCGGCCAGTTTCATGGCGACGGCCCCGCCCAGCGAGTTTCCCATCACGGGGAGCGGCTCGTGCACCCCGACGGCGTCGAGGAAAGCCGGCAGGACGTCGGCCAGCTTCGCCAACGTCGCCGGCCCGGAAAGCCGTTCCGAGTAAGCAAATCCGGGCAGGTCCACGCTGTAAACGGCGTGGCGTGCCGAGAGCCGCTCGTGCTGCCCGTTCCAGTCCTCCAGGCTCTGGCCGATCCCGTGCAGGACCAGCACCGGGTCGCCGCTGCCGGTCTTCCGGTAGCGCAACTGCGTGCCTGCGACGTCGACGTATCCCGTCCCCGGGAGCGCCAGGGGATCCCGGCGCACAAGTGGCGCCCCACCGGACGCCCGCACCTGTTGTCCGCGCCGACCGAAACGGACCCGGTCGGTCAACCTGCCGGCCCTCAGGAGGGCAAAGTCCCGGAAGTAATTCTGGTGCAGCCGCCACGGTGAACCGGCACCCTGCCGGGGCAGCTGATCGGCCCCGCGGAATATGTAGCCGGCCTTCAGGTCAATCAGGGAGGACAGCTCACCGTTGGCGGCTTCGGCAGGCGCCGCGGGCACCACCCAATGCAGTCCCCGCCGGTCAAGATGCTTCAGCAGGCGGCAGACGTAGCCTGCGACCAGATCCGCCTTCAGGGTCCACGATGCATTGGTGTACCCGATGGTGAGCGCAAAGTTGGGCACGCCGTCGAGCATCATGCCCTTGTAGGTCAGGGTCTTGCCCACGTCCACGGGCTCGCCGTCGACGGTGAGCGTCATCCCGCCAATCACCAGCAGATTCAATCCCGTCGCCGTGACGATGACGTCGGCCGGGATCGACCCGCCCGAGACCAGGTCAATCCCGTCCGGCGTGATCCGGGAGATCCTGTCGGTCACGATGTCGGCAGTGCCTGCGCTGATCGCGCGGTAGAGGTCCCCGTTGGGGATCGCGCAGACCCGCTGGTCCCACGGCTGATACGACGGCGCCAGGTGCGTGTCCACCGCAAAGCCCTGCGGCAGCTTGGCGACCGCCGATTTGCGCAGGATCGCTTTCATGGTCTCCGGCCGCCGTCGGCTGAGCTGGTACGTGAACATCGAAAAGAGAATGCTCTTGACCCGAACGACGTCGTACGCCAGTTGCGCGGGCAGCTTGCCCCGGAGGCGGTCGGCCAGGTGGTCGCGGGACGGCACGGGGGCGATGTACGTGGGGGAGCGCTGCAGCATCGTCACCTTCGCGGCCGACTTCGCCATGGACGGCACAAGTGTAACCGCGGTGGCCCCGCTGCCAATGATCACCACCTGCTTGCCTTCGTAGTCGAGGCCAGCCGGCCAGTGTTGCGGGTGGATGATCGGTCCGGCGAAGGTGTCTGCACCTTCGACGGCCGGGGTGAACCCCTCGTCATAGCGGTAGTACCCCGAACAGACGGACAGGAACGAGCAGGTAAACGTCACTGTCTCGGCGGCGTCGGGTGCCGAGTCGCCCTGTCGGTATTCGCCGCCGGTTGTGCGGACGACCGTCACCGTCCACAGAGCGGTGTCGCTGCACCAGTCGGCAGAGACGACCCGGCTGTTCAGCCGGATCTGAGGGGTGAGGTCCTCGTCCGCAACCGTCGCCTCGATGTACTCGCGAATCGAATCGCCGTCGGCGATCGCCTTTGCACCGGCCCAAGGCCGGAAGGAATAGCCGAGCGTGTACATGTCGCTGTCGGAGCGGATACCTGGGTATCGAAAGAGATCCCAGGTTCCCCCCACCGCGCCGCGGGACTCAAGTATCGTGAACGTCTTCCCCGGTACTTCGCGTTTCAGCCGGCTGGCGAATCCGATGCCGCTCAGCCCGGCGCCAACAATCAGCACATCCACGTGTTCGCTCATCAGGCCAAGCTATCGACTAAAAGTTGAGAGAGTCAACACGGTGTCGAGAAGCCGGGCTAGGATGAGCGCATGGTTCAGCGAGGAAGACGTACCGCCCGGGTCACGGGGGATGAGCGCCAGGACGCGATCCTGCTCACCGCCGAGGCCCTCCTTGCTGAGCGGGCTTTCGACGACATTTCGATAGAGCAGCTGGCCCGCGGCGCCGGCATCTCGCGCCCCACCTTCTACTTTTACTTCTCCTCCAAAGACGACGTGCTGCTGGCCCTCCTGGACCGTGTGATCACCGAGGTGGAACACCGCGTCGGCGGCTTGCCGCGGGACTTCGAAAGCGACCCCGCGGCAGCCTGGACACGGTCCATCGGCATGTTCGTCGAGGTGTTCGTGTCCCACCGCGGCGTCGCCACCGCGGCGATTGCAGCGCGGGCCCGCAACGACGAGGTGCGCGCCCTCTGGTCCAAATCGATGCAGTCCTGGGTCGATTTCTCGAGCGATGTCATCTCGTCGGAGCAAGCCCGAGGGGCCGCGCCGGACGGCATCGACGCCCATGACCTGGCCGTAAGCCTCAATCTCATGAACGAGCGGGTGATCACCGCCGTCCTCAACCGGGAGATTCCCGCGATCGCGGAGTCCCATGCCCTGGACGTGTTATCCACCATCTGGATCCGCAGTATCTATGGGTCCGTCAACCCCGGCCGTTCCTAGCGCCCGGGTGGAAAGGAAGAACCCGCATGCCCCACCAGATCAAGACCCTGACCGTGCTCGGCACCGGAGTGCTCGGTTCCCAGATCGCCTATCAGGCCGCCTTCCACGGATTCGCTGTCACCGCCTACGACGTCGACGGCGACGCCCTGGAGAAGGCCCGGGCGCGCTTCGCCCGGCTTGTCGGCATCTACCGGGCGGCCAACGTCGGCGGTGCCGGAGAGAGCAAAGCCGAGGCAGCTCTTGAAAACCTCCGCCTTACCTCCAACCTCGGGGACGCCGTCGCCGATGCAGACCTTGTGATCGAGGCCGTTCCTGAGCTGCTCGAGGTGAAGCGGGACGTCTACCGCACGCTCGCAGATCTGGCCCCCGCCAAGACCATCTTCGCCACGAACTCATCAACTTTGCTGCCCAGTGATCTCAAAGATTCCACCGGCCGCCCCGACCGCTTCCTCGCCGTCCATTACGCCAACAACATCTGGGCGCAGAACATCGCCGAGGTGATGGGCACCGACGAAACCGATCCCGCAGTCTTCGACGCCGTCGTCGACTTCGCGCGAAACAGCGGGCTGGAGCCAATCCAGATCAGGAAGGAGAAGGCCGGCTACGTGCTGAACTCCCTGCTGGTCCCGCTCCTGAACGCGGCCGCCGGCCTGCTGCTGCAAGGCGTCGCCAGCCCGGAAACGATCGACAAGACGTGGCGCATTGCCACCGGAGCGCCGAGCGGTCCGTTCCAGATCTACGACGTCGTCGGGCTGGGAACCGCCTACAACATTGCCGCCTCATCGCCAGACCCCGGATCTCAGGCCTTCGCTCGGTACCTCAAGGCCAACTACATCGACCAGGGCAAGCTCGGCGTCGAGACGGGCGAGGGTTTCTATACCTACTAGGTCTTCGCATGGGCTGACGGACGGTGCTAACGGACGGTGCTGACGGACGGTCTAGCGGAGGGGAGTGGCTGTGGAACCGCTTTTTACACGGACCCGTTCAGCCCTGGCGGTTCGTGTCCAGGACGGTGACGTCCAGGGGCATGCGCTTGGCGCGACGGAGGCGTCCGGCCAGCACGTTGCGCACGCCGCGGGTCACCATGGTCGTCTTGGTCAGATACCGGAACTCGGCGGCGTCCGACGTTACCAGGTCCAGCAGCGGCCGCGCGGCGTCGTCAGGGGTCTGCCCCCACAGCCCGACGACGACCTGCAGCCCGCCCAGTCGATGCTCGTACCCGGGCTGGGACGTGACGTGCCCCAGCATGTCCGTGATCACCAGGCCTGGATTCATGCCGTGCACCCGGACGCCGGTGCCCTTGGTCTCCACCCGCAACGTCTCGGTGAACTGGCGGACCCAACGCTTGCTGGACGCGTACGCGTTCTGCAGCGCCACCGGCCCCTGGTCGCCGTGGCCGTACACGTTGACGAGGTCGCCGCGACCTTGGCCGATGAACACCGGCAGCGCCACCCTCGACCCGTGGAACGTGCCGAGGATGTTCGTGCGCACCACTTGCGTGAAGTCCTCGACCGGCGTGGAGGCCGTCGGCCCGAAGACACCGGAAGCTCCGGCGTTGTTGACCCAGATGCCGAGCGTCCCGCGGCTAAGGGCCTCGTCGCGCAGGGCCTCGACGTCGGCCAGTTCACCGGTGTCGCAGTGACGCCCGGATGCCACGATCCCTTCAGCGTGCAGCCGCTCGACGGCGGCCGCGACGTCGGCGTCCGACCTGGACGCCAGCACCACCGTCGCACCCTGCTGCCCCAGCAACCGGGCCATGGCCAACCCCAGGCCGCGCGTCGAGCCAGTCACGACTGCCACGCGACCGCGGAGGACATCTCGTTGCGAACCCATGCCTCTCTCATACGCGTAGTGGCCGGGGAGAGCAAGGGCGCAGGCGTGGTGACAGTTCCGAGGTGGTTGTCCGCCGGGTGCTTCCCCGGCGGCGCTGTTCCATCGCAACGGGGCAATTGCCCGGGGTCTGTCGGGACGCCGCGGACGGATTTAGACTGAATCATTTCGCGACGCTGGCGGCGTCTGCCTCGGGTGGGGGACGAAGATCAGCGGCCGCCTTGTCGTACGTAGTCGGCGGGATCGTAGTGGATCCTGAGTGTCGAGATTTTGCCGTTGTCGAAGCGGAAGAACTCTGCGAGCCGGACAATCCCGGCCGGCATGCGGGCGTCGTAGAGTGTCGCGGAGCCATCTGCGCCGTGGACCTCTTGGATGATCTCGAGGTCCGACACCGTGGCGATGAACCCTTTTACGCCTTGGCAGAATCCGGCTGCCCCTGTGCGCTTCCCTGCGATCGGGCCTTCAAATTCGAGGTCGTCGACGAGCAAAGTGCGAAGCTCGCCGTCGGGGTCGAACGCATCTATGCCGGCGGCCAGGATCCGGTAGTAGCGCTGGAGTACGTCTGGCGCAGCCTTGCTCAGCGTGGACATCGGCAGTCCTCCTTAAGATTGAAATCTTCAAGCTCTGCACATCGATGAGGCGGAGAACGCGGTTCAATTTGGACCGGATCGTCGCCGGTCAGGTTATAGCCGTTGAGTACAGAAGTCACGACGTCGAGGAGGGCTGCCGCTGCGGAGTGGTGCTCGCCGTCGTCTGCCTGGGATGCACGAAGGTTGAGGCGGAGACGCGGCGGCGTGGCGGGGCTACAGTCCCCGGAGTCGTTCAGGCGTTCTGCCGGTTCGCGGCCGTCAGCGTCTTGCCTAGAACTGGGTAGTGCCGCGCAGCCGGCGGGGGCGGCCGTCTGGGTCCAAGAGAAGGCGGCTCATCGGATCGGCCCAGAGGCGTTGGCGGGCTGACACCGGCTCTGGAGTGTGGTGGCGCGCGTGTCCCGCGGGTCGGGGGGAACGGCGGCCGCCTTCATGCCAGCGGTCGAGAGCGTCTGCGGTGGTGTTCCAAAGTTTGAGCCCGGCCGCCGGGTCGACGAGCTGGGGATCGTTCTGCTCCAGGCCCAGGTGTTCGGCCCAGAGTTGGAGCCGGAGCTCGTGGGCCAAAGGCCGGAATGTATCGCGGCTGTTGTCTGTGCCGGGCGCCTCCCGGTTGTCGACAGTCGTGTCGAGTACGGCGCAGGTGAGCTCGCTGTCGTTGGTCCAGGACCGGCGGTTGAAGTTGTCTGAGCCGCAGGTGAACCAGGTGTCGTCGATGATGCAGATCTTGGCGTGGACATAGATCGGAGTTCCCGCGCGGTTCTCCAGGTCGAACACGCCGACCCTGTCGGGCGCGACCCGACGCAGCATCCTGATGGCACGCAGTTGCCCGATCCGGGCCGCAGGCCCTGCGAGAGGCCCGTCAGCGTCGGGGTAACGGGGTACGACGGCGATCACGTTCAGGTCGGGATTCCGGTCGAGGGCCTCCGCGATTCCGGCTGCGACCTCTTTCGACCACAGGTACTGATCCTCGACGTAGATCAGCGAGCGGGCGCGGGCGAAGGCTTTCGTGTAGGCGCGGGCAATGCTGCGTTCCCCGTCGGGCGCGAATGGGAACGGGGGACGTTTCACCCCGTAGGTGCGCAGCAGCTGCACGGCGTGCTTGCCCGCCGGTGGCGGTGGCGGTGCAGTGGCCGGGAGCGGTTCGGGGTGCCGGGGCATACGGGCCAGACGTTGCAGCAGCATCCGGTAGGGGGTGCGCCGGTCCAGAGGATGGGGGTCGTTCCACCGTTCAGCAAATACTGCCAGGACATCTGCCACCACGGGGCCGCGCAGTTCGAGGGCGGCATCGTGCCATGGCGGTCGTTTCCCGTACCGGGAATCCATGCTCACGGCTTGCGGGTCTCCCGCGTGGTCGGCATCGTCCCGACGGCTGTGGGAAAGGTCGATCCCGCCAACGAACGCGACATCCCGCGACGGGTTGTCACGACGGCGGATGACGAAGATTTTTTGGTGATGGGAGCCAAACAGGCGTACACGCTGATCCAGCAGCACCTCTCCGCCCGCGTCGTTGACCTGACGGCTTAGGAGCTCATTGGATCGGCCGCTGATCGGGGCCGACACGCGCTCTCCATGGGATCTCCAGACAAGGCCCCGCACTTCCACACCTGCGCCGGCCAAGCCAGCGAGCACCTCACCGATCGACGGTCCGTCCGCCAGCAGCCGCTCGTCGGCGTCGCCACGCCAGTCGGTGAACCACACCCGGTCTCCCGCCTGCAGAGCCGTCAACTCCTCATGCAGCCGGGCGAAGTAGGTCGCACCATGAATCAGGGGCCGCACAAGATTGCCCTCCGACCACGGCGGCGATCCGGCACCGCCCGCGTGTACGTCTGTGGCCAAATTCCCCCGCTCAGCGCGGCTCAGAAACCACGTACCAGCATCACTGTCCACTCAGTCCTTCTTTCGGCGCCCGAGCCTAGGGCACTAGTGTCCGGTCTTCAACGTAGCGACTGTGCTGCCCAATGTCACCGACCGGGTCAAAGGCGCCGGTATCAGAGGACCCGTGGAACACCCGCTCCTATCGGGCGCCCACTTGAACTGATACGTAGGGACTGCTTGTAAGGAAGTCGGCGCAGCACCGGATCAAAGCCGCTCTCCGGCCCTACCGGGATGACGCTGGACGGCCTATCGTGGTCCTGACATAGCCCGAGGGAAAGGAACGACGATGTTCACCCTGCAGATTAGCTACCCGGTCCGGGACTACGAGGCCTTTAAGAAGGTCTTCGACAGCGATCCCGCAGGCCGAGCCGCCTCCGGCGCCCTGTCTGTCCGCCTGTTCAGGGATACGGAGGACCAGAACAGCGTGGCCGTGCTCCTTGACTTCGACACCAGGGACGCCGCGACCGGCTTTCTGGATAAATTGCGCAGCCAGGTGTGGGACAAACCCGAGGTGATCGGGCAGCTGATGACGGCAGCGCCGACAGCCAGGATTCTGGAAGAAGTGGCCCGCGAGGGCCAGGGCGCGGGCTGACCGCTGAGAATCATGCTGGACTCGCGGTGGCACAAGAAACCGCGACATCCCGTGGGTGCCAATGCTGGCTCTCGGGCAGGTTTGGGCGCTATGAGAGCGTCGAGTTCAAAGCCCACGTAATGCCCGCATGGAGCCCGCGTTATGCCTGCCGGGAGTATGAGGAACCCGAGGCCGTCCGTTCCAGTAGTCCGAAGTCGATCATGTAGCGGCGCAGCATGACGACGTCATCGGTATAACTGAGCAGTCGTTCATTAACCTGCTTTTCCGTTAGGTGTTCGCCCGGCTCAAAAGCTTCGCTGACGATCCAGGCCAGGAGCTCCCGCCGTTCCGTCATGTTGGCTGGATACCTCTCGATCCGCACCAAGCGCATGAAGCGGGCCAATCCGGTCTGCGGCTGCCGCCGGGGTTGCTGCCTGAGGAGGTCGCGGAAGATCGCCTCGGGTGCCTCAAGGTCACTGGCGGCATTGCTTTCCACGAGTCCTGACTCAAGGAGGGCAGCGATAGCCCGGTTTCGCCGGTGGTCATTCAGGTCAGCAAGCACGTCGGGGAGCTTGGCGCCGAGCACTATCTGCGCGTAGGCGGTCCGAGCGTCCGTGTTAGCGAGGGCTGCCACTACACGCCGCCAGTGCGGTCCACTCACCATCGTCGTTCCGGTCACAGCGTTTTCCTCACTCTGCATTTGCCCCGGGGGCAGGCCGGCTTCGGGATCCAGGTCCGGTTCAGCCGACCTTGAGGGTCAAACGAAAGTCGTCGCAGACTTATACCAACACGCTTGCTTCGACGACTTTTGCGGTGTCGACAAATTGTTCGAAGCGGACGATGAGTCCGCCGCGGACGATGAAATGGTGGGCCACCCGGACGTTCAGGGGGTTCCCGGTTGACCGGTGCGTGGCGGTGTACCTGGCGAGGACCACTACGTTTTCACCTTCTACGATGTACGTGTCGTCGTGGGCTACCCAGCCGTCCCAGTCCCGGCCGAGAATTTCCATGACATTGGAAGTGACCCCGTCGGGGGTGCGGTAGGTCCCTGCGAGGGGGAAGCCGGCCATCTCAGTCCATTCAACATCCGGGGCCATCGTGGCGCGGAGCGCTTCGAGGTCACCGGCTGCTGAAGCCAGATACTGCCGGCGGACGACATCGCGCGGGGAGGTTGAGCGGGCAAGTTCGGTGATGTCACTCAGCCCCATGTCATTTCCCCCTTGGCGACCTTGGGTCCGATTTGCGCCGCGATCAACATCCCGGAATTCGGGTAGCTTTCGATCAGGGCAGCCGTAACGGCCGCGGCATTTGCTGAGCGGGCGAGGATCCGTTCGAATTCCTGGAGGTAGGACCGTGTGTAGTCGATGGCTGTGGAATCGTTGGCCGTTCCCGGCAGCCGGTGGCCTGCGATGACGAGATCCGGGTTCAGGGCCCGCATCTGGTCAAGTAGTTCGATCCAAGCCGAGCGCTGTTCGGGGGTGGCCGTGTCTGCGGTCCAGACGTGTTCTTCCTGGAAGACAAGGACTCCACCGACGACTGCATTCTGATCGACGTTGTAAAGGTAGTGCCTGTCAGGTAGCAGGTCAGAGCCGCCTCGGAGTTCGAAGCGGTACCCGTCGAGTTCGATCGCGTCTGCACTCAGGGGCGCGATCGTTGCCAAGCGGGTCGGAAGATTGGCACCCAGTGCTGCCCACGCCTGGAGTTTGCCTTCGTAGGTGGCCTGGATGTGCTCGATGACGATCGGTGTCGCCAGGACTGTGGCATTTGGGAACGCATCGGCGATGACTTCCAGGCCGAAGTAGTAGTCAGGGTCAGCGTGGCTGATGAAAACGGTTTCCAGTTCTTTACCGGAGTCCAGGATGGCCGCGACGAGACGGTGACCGTCGGCCCGGGTGAAGCCGGCGTCCACGAGGAGGGCCTTTGATGGGCCGGTGATCAACGTTGCTGACTTGTTGGGTGAACCTGCGGGGAAGTCGAGATCCAAGACTTCAAAATGCAGCGACATGCTGGTGAACCTTTCTCGGATGCCCCGGAGTGTCCGAAGCGAGTCGCGCAGATACGCTTACTCAAATCCAACAATAGCTGACTAGTCAGCTATTCCCTAGGGGTATATAGCGTTCGATCATGGCATGATCGGCAGGTGCTGTGCAGCGTTTTTGCTGATCTTCTTCACGGCCGCTGAGAACACCTCGGCTTCTGCAGGTGAGAGCAGGTCGAGCATGTACCGTTCAATATTTTCCACGTGGCGGGTGCTTGCCCGGAGGAGGACGTCTTCGCCATGTGTGGTGAGGCGGATGAGCTGGACCCGGCCGTCGACAGCAGAGCTCTCGCGTTCAATAAGGCCCAGCGCTGACGCCCTCTGCACCAGTCGGGTGGCTCCGCCGGACGTCAATACCCGCGCCTGCGCGATGTCACGCACTGGAATTCCCTTGTTGCCGCCCCTTGCCGCCAGGAGGAGAAGTTCGAAGAGTGAATGGCTGAGCCCGAACTCCTGTTCCAGGGCGCGGCCGAGGAGAAACTCCAGCCGGTTCGCCGCACCCAGTAGGCGCCCGAAGACCAAGATGCGATGATCGTTGGCAGCCTCTTGGCCTGATCCAAATTCCGTTGCATTGTTCACCGTCCAACACTAAGCGGAACTAACGGGGTGTCGCTTGCCTCTTGTCTAATTCGGGGGGCGAGAATCAGGAACAGCACGAATGTCTATATCCGCGATTTCCTGCGTGCGGGAAGTCCATGAGTAATTCTGGCCCGGCGGCCCGACCCCTCGCAGGCCGTTCACCCCGGCACAAACTGGCCCGTCTGGAGGCCTATCAGCGGGCCTGGCCGGAGGGTCGAATCGAGCCGGCGGGATCGTGGTGGACAGCTTGGCGGCCGACTTAGCGGGAAAGCCAGCCCCCGTCGACATTAATGACGGTTCCCGATAGATAGGTGGACGCCGCGGACGCGAGGTAGACCGCGGCCCCGCCGATTTCGTCGGGTTGTCCCCAGCGGCCTATAGGAATGCGGCTGCGCATGGCCTGGTACCGCGCAGGGTCTTCGCGGTGGGCTGCGGTGAGCTCTGTTTCCATGTATCCGGGGGCTATACCGTTGACTCTGATTCCATGGGGGGCCCACTCGTTGGCGAGGGCACGGGTCACTCCCAGGAGTCCGTGTTTGGATGCCGCATAGGAGGGTACTTCGACGCCTCCTTGGAAGGCATTGATGGAGAGGATGTTAATGATGCTTCCAGGCCGGTCCTCGTCGATCAGGGAGCGCGTGAACGCTTGGGAGAGCACGAAAGGTGTAGTCAGGTTCAAACCGATCACGGATTCCCAGTCTTCGAGGGTGGTTGTGAGCGCAGGACCGCGCCGGATCAGTCCGGCGTTGTTGACGAGGATGTCGGGCCCTTTCCCGGTTTCCTTGCTCCAGGTTATGATTTCTGCGGCCTGGTCCGGCGAGAGATTGGCAAGGTTCTGCGACCGGATCCGGCACCTGACGCCTTGCCCTTCCAGTTCGTCCTTGAATTCGTTCAGAGGCGAGAGGTCCAGCGCCATGACTTCTGCTCCGGCAAGTCCTAGGGCAGTGGCTACCGCACGGCCCAGTCCTCTGCCGGCGCCTGTGACGAGGGCAGTTTTGCCGTGCAGGGAGAAGGGGTTCGCCACGAGTGGCTGTCCGGCCGCAAGGGTTGCAGTGTTCCCCATTGCTGAACCGGGTCCGGCGGGCTTCATTTCGTGGTCTCCGGTTCGAGTACGCGGTCGTGCCGCAGTGATGATTTGGCGGTTTCCTTTGCCACAAGTGCTGCAATAAAGGTGATTGTTGCCGCTGTGCCGAGGTAGATGCTGACACCGAGGGTGTTTTTCTGGTCCACGCTGCCGAGAATGGCGATGGAGATGAGGGGTGCCAGTCCGCCGGCGAAGACCGATGCCAGCTGGTAGCCGAGGGAGGCGCCGCTGTAGCGGACGCTGGTGCCGAACAGTTCAGAGAAGAACGCTGCCTGGGGAGCGTACATGAACGTGGTGCAGACGAGGCCGACGACAATGGCAAGGATAATAAGTCCGTCGTTACGGGTGTTGATGAGCGGGAAGAAGACAAAGCCCCAAAGACCCGTGCCCGCCGCTCCGGCCAGGTAAAGGGGCCGGCGGCCTACGCGGTCGGACAAGGATCCGATGACCGGAGTGAGCACGAACTGGGCCACAGAGCCGATCAGCACGCCGGCTATGGCGACGTCCTTGCGCATGCCCAGATACGTGACCATGTAGGTGATGACGACAATGCTGAAAATGTAGTAGGCGATGTTTTCGGCCAGGCGCATGCCCATGGCGATGGCAACCTCACGCGGGTATTTGCGCAGGACCTCGAAGATTGGGGCCTTGGTCTTCTCGCGCATGGATGCTGCCTTCTTGGCTTCGGCAAAGACGGGGGACTCCTCGATACTCAGGCGAACCCAGAGCCCGACAAGCACCAGCAGGGCGCTCAGGAGGAAGGGGATGCGCCAACCCCAGGCCAGGAAATCGCTGTCTGACTGCACTGCGGCCAGCACCCACAGCACGACTGCGGCGATCAGGTTGCCCAGGGGTACGCCGGCCTGGACCCAGGAGGACCAGAATCCACGGTGCCGGTCATCGCCGTGTTCGGCGGCCATGAGGACAGCTCCGCCCCATTCACCGCCCACTGCGAAGCCTTGGAGCAAGCGGCAGAAGACGAGAAGCAGTGGAGCGGCAACTCCGATCATGGCGTAGGTGGGCAGCAGGCCAATGGCGAAAGTGGCCGCACCCATGAGCACCAGGCTGATGACGAGCATCTTCTTGCGGCTTACGCGATCTCCGAAGTGACCGAAGATGATGCCGCCCAGCGGCCGCGCGACAAAGCCGACAGCGTAGGTGCCGAAGGCCAGAAGCACTCCGGTTGCCGGGTCCTGGCTGGGAAAGAATACCGCTCCGAAGACCAACGCTGCGGCTGATCCGTAGAGAAAGAAGTCATACCATTCGATGGCCGTTCCGATAAGGCTGGCAAATACGACCTTGCGGATGGGCGTCCGTGCGACGGCGATGGACGTCTGGGTGTGTGCGTTAACCATGGGGGTCTCCGTTGGATGCGTCACGATGCTTGATGATGGCTTCTGGTTACGGTCAGCGTTGACCTGCAGGCGCCTTAGGGAAGGAGCACGACCTTGACGGCTTCGGCGTCGGCTGCCGCTTGGAGTGCGCGAGTGCCCTCGGTCAGCGGGAAGGTAGTCACCAGTGACGCCCACATGTCAGGCGCTGCCTCCAGCGCTGCCAGCGCGTTACGGTAGTCTAGGGCGACTGAGCCGTAGCTCCCGACAAGTTGAATCTCGTTCCTGGCCAGCACATTGATATCCACTGCCGGGATCGACGGGAACAGTCCGGCGACGACGATGGTTCCACCCGGGCCAATATTTGCCACCGCAGATGACAATGCCTGGGCCGCGCCCGATGCTTCCAGCCAGCCGTGCAACCCTCCCGGGGTCACATCCTCTGCCAGGATGGTATCTAGACCAAGTAACCGGGCCAGGGGCAGGCGCTGCTCTTCGTCGCGTGCTGCGCCGAGAAGCGTAACCCGATGCCCGCGCTGGTTCAGGAGCAACGCGGCCATGAGGCCTATCGGCCCGGGACCGCTAACCATGACACGGGCCTGGGCCGGTATTGATTGCTCCAGGCGTGTCACCGCGCGCAGGGCCACGGACAGCGGCTCTGTGAGGGCGAGAACCGCAGCGGGCAGATCATTGTCCACCGGCACGGCGCGGTATTCAGGGATGGAGAAGAGATCTGCGGCGGCTCCGTCAAATGAAAGCCCCAGCACGGTTCGATCCAGGCAAAGTTGACGAGTTCCACGACGGCACAGATCGCAGGATCCGCAGCCGTCGATGGCAATGGGCACAATGCGTTGACCGATCCACTGGCTGTCCGTTCCCGCTCCGATACCTACAACGACGCCGACCGCTTCATGACCCAGTGTCACCGGGCAATGCACCCATTCGTAACCCGTATCCTGACGCCACGCATGCACATCGCTGCCGCAGAGGCCGCAGGCCAGTGTCTGGACAAGGAGCTCGCCGGGAGCCGGGTCGGGCTTGGGATGCTCCTGCACCTGCACGTCTTTCGGTGAGGTGCTTTGTTTTCTAAGGGCTTTCACGGTCAACCCTGTACGAATTTGTTCATCGGTTCTTCTCCTTCGAAGTTCCGCAGTCGGTGGTAACGGCTGGTCCGTCGGCGCCGAACAGCGCCGGGGCAGGTTGACAGCGTCATTGATGTATCTGGATGCCGCCCGGTGCCGCTCCTGGCTGAAGTGGCCGCAGGAGCAGCACCGGACTCGGCCCCGGGTTGCGGCCGGTTGGTGGCGATTCCGGGAATCGCGGTCCGGCCCCCGAGGGGAGAGGAGGCCTCTTAGCGGATGAATTGGTCGACGTAGTCGGCGCCAAGGCCTACTGCTTCGTAGTGTGCCCGGGCAAGGGCAATCTTGGTGAAGACATCCTCAATGCCCGTCGGGTTGCCGTCGGGATCCACGTAGATGTAGGTGCCTGTGACGTGGAACAGGGTGGCCATTTCCTCGACCCCGTCAGGAACGACGAGCGTGTGGATATCGCCCGGTGTTTCGAAGGCGTAGGTGCCTTCTTCGGCCCACCATTCGTGCTCCAGGTAGTGCCATCGACCCTTCAGGGTGATCGCGTGAACCGGCCCGGCGTGCCTGTGGCGGGAGAGGATCCCGGATTTGCGCACGCGCAGGATGTTCACGAAATATCCCTGGCTCGCCGAGAGAATCAGCGGGCGGAAGGACACGTCCCTGGACTGGGGCACCCACAGGCGCTCGTCCGCGTCCAGGTCGAGTGCACCGGGCACGATGACGTCATCGATGATGCCGTAGGGCTGCTCGCCGCGGTAAGGAACGGCAGCCTCATCCATGGTTGCTTCAGCAGCATTCGCAGTCATTCTTCTCCTTCGAAGTTTAGGAACCGATGTGGATGTCACATCACTTGCGGAACTGAATCGATTAAGTTCGAACATGGCTAAAACCCGTTTTGCTGAATCGATTAAGTTAAGTATTCATGCCATCGACCCGGTGCGCAAGAGCTCTCGAGGATTTTTCTTGCCGGCTCACATTCGAGTGTGACTTAGCGTGTTGTGTCCCTGACTTGAAGGACGTGGGGGAGCACTATGCGCTCGGGGGGCCCGTCGTATCCCTGGATTCTGCGGAGCAGCAGTTCGAAGCCGCGCCGGCCCATCATTTCGCGGGGGACCGTCACTGTGGTCAGCTGCAGCGGCCCGGCGCTGGAGAAGCTCATGTCGTCGAATCCGGCGACCGCCAAATCCTCCGGTACCCGGAGCCCCCGTTCCCGGCAGACGTCGAGGACACCCACCGCGATCATGTCGTTGCCGCACAACACGGCATCAACCTGATGCCCGGCGCTCAAGAGCGTCCGGGCCCGAGCGGCCCCGGATTCCCGGGTCAGCGCACCCCACAGCCCGTCCTCGTTCACAACGGTCGCTCCCGCCATCGCCAGGCCCTCCCGGAAGCCCCGCTCACGGTCTCGGGAAACACTAGACGCGCCGGCGCCGCCGAGCACCGCGACTCTTGTCCGGCCTGTCTCCGCCACATGTTGTGCCAGCTCCCGGGCCGCAGCCAGATTGTCGACCACCACCGAATCGGCGGCAGCTCCCTCGAGCACTCGATGCAACTGTACGAAGGGGACACCGCGTCGGGTGAGGCTTTCAAGCAAGTCGCGGTCCTGATCGGCTACAGAGGTGAAGAGCAGGCCGGCCGAATTCCTGTCAAGCTGGGCCATTGCCGCTTCGGTCTGGCGCTCCCCATTTATGCCGACGTTGGAGACGAATACCTCGAAGCCCTCCAGGGTGGCTGCGGCGATCACTCCGCTGGCAAGATCAGGGTAAAACGGGTTGGCTATGTCGGCGAAAAGCAGGCCGACGGCATCTGTCCGTCCGCGGCGCAATTGCTGGGCTACTTTGTTGGGGCGGTACCCCAGGTCTTCCGCAGCAGTGAGGACGCGATCGCGTAGATCATCACTAACCCCGGGCCGCCCGCTCATTGCATAGGACACTGACGCGGATGAGACACCCACCCGCTGTGCAACGTCGCGGATGGTAACGCGCACGCTCTTATCCGGGCCTGACCGTGCTTCCGTCACCATAGACATCAGCTTATCCGTTTAAGAAGATTTGCGAGATGCGCTTTCTCCTTCGGCGGCGCTTAGCCATTTGGGCGTTTCTCCTGAGGTGCGCGCCGATGCGGCTTTCCTCTCCACGGAAGCCGGCCACCTGCTAGCCCGTTGCCGAGTTTAGGACTTCGGGATACAGCAACTCGTCGGCTTGCCATCTCATCAAAGGATCCCTACTGAGACGGAACAGTGGCCTCAGGAGGCTAAGCGGGCCTCGCACGGAAACGGACCACGTGCTGGCCGGCTCTCGAGCTTGGGCCTATATTCCTTCAGCCAGCTGTGGCTTTAGCCGGTAGGGCGCGTGGGATTGCTGGGCCGCCGTCCGTCATGCTTCTTTCAGCCACGCCGCGGCCTCGGATGCCCAATACGTGAGCATCATGTCGGCCCCGGCGCGTTTAATCCCAAGCAGCGACTCAAGGACGGCGCCGCGGCGGTCGATCCAGCCGTTGGCGGCCGCAGCTTCGATCATCGCGTACTCGCCCGAGATCTGATATGCCGCGACCGGTACTGTGCTTGTTGCGGCGACGTCCGCCAGGATGTCGAGGTAGCTCATCGCGGGTTTGACGATCACGATGTCGGCGCCTTCTTCGACGTCGAGTCTGACCTCGGTCAGTGCTTCGCGGCGGTTACCGGCGTTCATCTGGTAGGTTCGCCTGTCCCCGGTCAGTTGTGAATCGACAGCCTCTCTGAAGGGGCCATAGAACGCTGACGCGTACTTCGCTGCGTAGGCCATCACGGCGGTGTTCGTATGGCCCGCGCTCTCCAGCGCCCGGCGAACGGCCCCGGTGCCGCCGTCCATCATGCCGGAGGGAGCCACGATGTGTGCCCCGGAGTCGGCCTGGGCGATGGCCATCCGGCCATAGAGTTCCAAGGTGGCGTCATTGTCCACGTATCCCGTGTCGTCCAGTACGCCGCAGTGTCCGTGGTCGGTGAACTCGTCCAGACACAGATCACTCATCACGACGAGGTCATCGCCCACCTCCGCCCGGACATCGCGGATAGCTGCGTTCAGGACACCCTCGGGGTCCAGGGCGGCCGAGCCAACAGGGTCCCGGTGTGCCGGAATCCCGAACAGCATGATGCCGCCCAGTTCCTGTTCGGCGGCTCGTGCGGCGGCTCGCTTGAGCGAGTCTGTGGTGTGCTGCACGACGCCGGGCATGGAGCCTATGGCTGCGGGTTCGGTAAGGTCCTCCCGGATGAAGGCCGGCAGGATCAGTTCAGAGGCAGTGAGGCGGTACTCGGCTACCAAGCGCCTGATGGCGGGCGAACGACGGAGGCGCCGGGGTCGTGTCCGGGGAAAGCTCATGTCCTGTCCTTTTCTCTTTTATTGGCGGGTGTAGGCCCGTGTGTGGGCTTCGGCGGTTGATTAGCCGAGCAATCTGGGGGAAGAGTTGTTCGAGGTGACCTCCACGTTGAGCGTGTGACGAGGAGGTCGATGTGTAAGGGCGCAGCCATTTTGGATCGGGCTGACGATCTGTTGTTGCCCATCTTGCAGGGCGCCTCAACGGCGCCCCGATGATGTACCTACCGGGCGGGCAGCGCCGCGAGCAGGAACCGGGCCGCGTCGTCGAGGGCCTTGCGCCCCTCGGGGAGCCGGTCCTGGTGCATGTGCCAGACGTGGAACATCTCGGGCCAGACGTCCAGGCTCACTCGCACGCGATTCTCGGCCAGGTGCCCGGCGAGCCGGACTGCGTCGCTGAGCATGAGTTCGTTCTCCCCGATTGTGACCAGGATCGGGGGCAGTCCGCGTACGTCGGCGAAGACCGGGGATGCGTCCGGGTCATTCGGCAGTGCCCCGCCTAGGAAACTGCGTGCCAGCAGGTCCAGGACGGCCTTGCTGTTCAGCGGGTCGAGGCCTTCCCGGCTGGTCATCGACGCGCCTGTGTGCTCCAGGTTCGCCCAGGGTGACAGGGCAACCCCGGCTGCCGGCAGCGGCAACCCCAGATTGCGTGCCTTGATCATCACCGTGACTGTCATGGCGGCGCCGGCCGAATCACCTGCGACCATCAGACGCTCCGGGTCCTGACCCTGCTCCAGCAGCCAACGGTACGCGTCGACGGTGTCATTGATCGGCGTGGGAAAGGGGTGTTCCGGAGCCAGCCGGTAGTGCGGCAGGAACACCCGGGCGTTTAGTCGAACTGCAAAGTTTCCGGCGAGGCCGTGGTAGCCCGCCGGGCTGCCGACGATGTAAGCACCTCCGTGGATGTAGAAAAGGGCCCGGTTGTCCTCCACGGTCTCGGGCGTCACCACGATTCCTGGGATCCCTCCCATGTCCACCTCTTCGACGGTGACCCCTTCCGGGGTGGGATGGGCGGCCAGCATCTCGTCGTATGCGGTGCGCAGTTCATCGAGGGTCGTGTCCGACGGTTCTCCGCGGAGTAATGGGGGAAGGGCGGCCAGGCTGGAGCTCCAGTTGTGAACAGCGGTGGAAACTTCTGTGGTGATAGGCATGTTCGTTCCTTTCGAGGGGGGAGGTTTAAGTTCTAGCACGTTCATCGGTAAATTGCGATATAACGATTTTGAGGTAGTCTTATGGAGTGCCTACAGATGAGAACCCCGGGACCCAGCTCCAGCAGGATGAGCTGCTTGCAGCACTGCGCGCGCTCTCCAACCCACACCGCCTGGCGATCCTGCAGTGGCTCCGCGACCCCGTGACGAATTTTGAAGAACAGAAAGTCGACGCCACACGCTACGGGGTGTGCGTCTCAAGCATCAGGAAGCGTTGCGAGGTCTCCCAGTCCACCGCCTCGCAGTTCATGGCTACCCTCGCAGACGCGGACCTCGTGCAGACCACCCGCATTGGACAGTGGACGTACTTCGCCCGCAATGAGGCGGCCATCGACCGTTTCCGGTCCTCCGTGGCCACGGCTCTCTAAGCCTTCACAACCACTCGTCGCGGGAAAAGTGAGTGAAGGCAATAAGCCTGCTCGGCATCCCGGTGGGGCGCGTGCCGGGGCACCGGCCGTGCTGACAGCACTACGCCGTAACCACGGGCGCGTCCAGGACGCGGTAGGCCGGCGCTTGATATTCCGGCGCGGGTGCCTGGGCAGGTGCAGGCGCGTACACCGGCGCCTAGCAGGGGTTGGGGTTCTGGAAGAATGAGGGGCTTGGGGTGCCGGGGCAGCCGTGCCGCCCGCGTTGAAGGTGCCGATTCCGCCGGTACCTCCGCCGCTGAAGACCGAGCCGCCGCCCATTTCGTTCCCGCCTTGGCCGGCCGGCCGGTCAGATTCCGGCGCTGGCCGGCACGGACGTGAGCAGCGGGCCGGCCGCAGCCAGCAGGACCGCGGCAGCGGTACCTGAGGTCTTCAAAGTTTCTCCCCAATGACGGGCCTTGATCGGCGGCCCCTGAGTGATTCTGGCCGATGACCGGCGCGGACTCGAGGCCAGCGCGCTGGCCTTCGCGAACCGTGGCAAGTACGTGGGTGACCCCGCTTTTGTCGGTGTCCCCACTGCCGCGCTCACTGACCCGATTTTCGGCCAGGAGCGCGCCTGTCAGATTGACCCGCTGCAGGGGGCGCTAGCCGGGATTCCTGCCCCACCAGCCGCAGTGGCCGTTCGCCCAACTGGACCGTGATTTCCTGACCCCAGGATGCGGTGAGGTGGTCGTCTTCCATGCCGTCGCCGAACACCACGAGCTGGTCGGATGCAACGGTGACGCGGAGTTTTTCGCCTGCCTCCAGCGCACCCTCGGTCAAGGATGTGCCGGTGATGGGGGAGGGCCATGCCTCCCGGACGAACCACGCCAGTCGGGGGTCTGTTGGCGCCGGCAGGGTGCGCCCGCCGCGTTCGAGGGCGATGGAGGCGCACCAGCCGGTGGCGCCCGTGCCCGTGGAGACGATCAGGCCCGAGGAAGAGTGACGTTCAGCCTGGCCGGCCGGGGTCGTGAGCTGGTATCGGGCCGACTGGTGCGAGGCGTGCCCGATGAAGACCTCGTTGAGCCCCGAGAGCTCCTGCCCGTCATCGAGCCGTGCTGTCACTGTGGCGAGGTCCTGGCACTGCAGCCGCTCAACGGCGCCGGCCACAGCGGCGTCGTGCAGGAGCCTTGCGGCCGCCTCGGGCGAGTGTCGAACCAGAACCCCCGGGTTTGCTCCCGGTTCCGGATCGATCCCGATGACGGGCTGGGCGTTGAGGTACTTCGCCATGTTGGCCACGAGCCCGTCCTGACCGACCACGGCGATGACGTCCTCCGGTGTAAGCAGGAACCTGCTGAGGTCCGCGCGTTCCACTTCGGCGTGCCGCCATTCGGCCGGAACTGCGGCGCGGACCGTCGCCAGGGCCGTGGTGAGCCGGTCGTGGCGCTCCTGCACGTCTTGGAGGGTGCGGCCACGGGTACGGAGGAAGAATTCGGCCTGGCCGCGGGTGGCGTGCCTGTCCAGGAGTTCCTGGAGTTCGGTCCGGCGGTGGACGATGACGAGGCGGGGGTTTGCCATGTCGGGATCCTAGTGCTCGAAGCTGCCGGCGGTGCTTGCCGCCACGCCGGCGGCAGCAGCCGGAGCCGCGCCGCTCGCGGGCTCCCTGAACAGCCCGGCCAGTGCCCCGCTGAGAAGGTCCGGCGTGATGGTGAGGTTGCCAATGTTGGGCAGTGATCCGGCTGCGTCGCGCAGGGCCAGTGCCAGCAGGGTGGCCTGTTCCATGCCGCTGTAGACCTCCATGGTGGCGGCCTCACGCGCCGCGGTTGCTTCGCCGACAACCCGGACCTGGTTCGCTTCGGCCGTTGCGCTGATACCCTTGCGTTCGGCCGAAGCCTGCGCCTCGATGAGTCCCGCTGCGGCTTTTTCCTCGGCCTGACGCCGGGCGTTGGCGCCTTCCTGGGCAACCAGGTGTTCGCGTCTGGTGGCCAGCTCGATCTGGCTTGCCATCTCATTCTCGGAGATGGTCCGTTCGCGTTCGACGGCGACCGCCCGGCGTTCGTACACGGCGCGGTCTGCCTCGGCCTGGAGCTGTTCCCGGACCGGCGTCTGCAAGGCCCGTTCGACGTCGGACTCCGGCCGGACCGCCAAGACCTGCACGCCCAGGATCTCGATGCCGGTGGACAGGAGCCGGGCGTCAGCGCTCAGGGCCCCGGTGAGGACGGTGCGGAGCTGGCTGACTCCTCGTTCCAGTGCCTCGGCCAGCGTGGTGGTGGCGATCTGGTCGATGGCGTGGCTCTGGCACAGCTGGCCGATGATCGTGGCCACCTGCTCCTTCCCAGTCGCAGGCGCCGCAGCGGCCGTCTGGAGGCCGAAGTCCAGCCGGTTGGAAACGGCCACCGGGTCGATGAAGCGGTAGGTCACGTTGGCTTGGACGCTGACGTCTTGGTGGTCACGGGTGATGGCGTGGAAGAGGGTGGGCAGTTCCTGATCATCCACAGGAACCTCGCTGAGCACAGAGTTGGCCGGCCGGAACCAGAAGGCCTGGCCGACTCCCCGGTGCCGGACCTCGCCCTTCTGCAGGTGGACGACATAGCCGGTGGGGCTGCCCAGGAAGTGGCTGATCCAGGGGTAGCGCTTGATGCTGGCCATGTGATTCTCCTAAACCATTCGATGTTGTCGTCAATCTGACGATAACTAACTTTAGGGCTGCTTTTGAATTATTGTCAAGATGACGATAAGTGCCTACGATGGGTTCATGCCTGAATCCCACCCGGCGCCAGCGCGCTTCCCGGTGACGGTCGACGTCGTCGCCCTCACCGTGACCGACGACGTCCTGAACGTCCTGCTCATCACCCGCCTCATCGAGCCCTACCGCGGCAGGCTCGCCTTGCCGGGCGGTTTCGTGCTGGCGGGTGAGGACCTGGCGACCGCGGCGAGCCGCGAACTTTCCGAGGAAACCGGCGTCGAAGAGGTCCCGGGTCATCTGGAACAACTGGGAAGCTACGGCCCGAAGGGGCGCGACCCGCGCGGGGATGTGCTCACGGTGGCCCACCTGCTGCTCGCACCCAACTTCCCCGTCCTGTCCGCCGGGAGCGACGCCGAGCATGCCGCGTGGTACCCGGTCAGCCAGGTCCCGGGCGGCGAATTGCGGCTCGCTTTCGACCACGAGCAGATCCTCGCCGACGCCTTGGAGCGGGCGAAGTCAAAGCTCGAATACTCCCCGTTGGGGGCCGCGTTCTGCGGCGATGAGTTCACCATTGCCCAGCTCCGGGCCGTGTACGAGGCCGTCTGGGGCACGCGGCTGGATCCCCGGAACTTCCACCGCAAGGCCACAGGAACGCCGGGTTTTCTGGAAGACACCGGGCGGATGACGACGGGCGAGGCGGGCCGCCCGGCGGCGCTCTTCCGGCTCGCCCGAGCAGCCCGGCCGACCGCTGGCCAGCCGGCCCGGGCCGTGCTCAACCCCCCGCTGATGCGCCCGCGCGACTGACGCTCCATGGAGTCAGGGCTGATGGTGTGGGCCCAGGGCGGGTGGGTGGCCCGCAGGGCCATCGAGTGGGTGCGGGCCGGAGGAGCCGCGATCCCGGAGACTCCCCCCGATGTTCCAGAAGGCCTCTGTTACCGGAGTGTGCTCCGCGGCGAGTTGTGGGAATGCGTGGGGGCCGGTCCTGCGATCACGAGAGTTTTCGCTCCCGCTTGCTGTGGCATCGCCGGGCGGTCGCCTTCGCGCAGCCAGTCGTCAAAGAACGCGTCGAGCTGCTGGCCGGAGGCCTTTTCCATCACGGCTTCGAAGTCTTCCGTCGTCGCCGTCGAGTCGTTGTAGCGGCTCAACCACGTCCGGGTGCCGCTGAGGAATGCCGCGTCCCCGATCTTCGCGCGCAGCGCGTAGAGGGCAGCCGCACCGCGGAGGTAGACCTGGCCCGCGAACAAGTTGTCACGGCCCGGGTCTGCGATGTTCAGCGCCCAGCGGTTGTTCGCGTCGAGGTATGCCACCGCGTCCCCGAACTGTTCCGGCATCGTGGCCGTGCCTTGGTGTTCGGCCCACAGCCACTCGATGTACGTCGCCCAGCCCTCGTTCAGCCAGATGTCCTGCCAGTCGGACGGGCTCACCGCGTCTCCGAACCACTGGTGCCCGAGTTCGTGCACCACCGTGTATTCGTCCGCAACCTCCGAGTAGACCGGCCGCGTCTGCGTCTCCAGCGCATAGTCGACCGTGTCGTCGTCGACAATCGCGCCGAAGGCCTCGAACGGGTACCGCCCGAACTGGCCCTCAAGGAATGCGATCATCTTGGGCTGCAACGCAAGCGACGCCTTCGTCTCGGCCAGTGCCGCTCCCGTCACGTCCGCGTCGATCGCATTGATGATGGGCAGCCCGTGCGGACCGACGTCGTACGACAGGGCAAAGTCGCCGACGTTCGCCGTCGACAGATAGCTGGCCATCGGGTCCGAGGCCTTCCACGTCCACGTGGTCCATCCCGCCTTCGTCGCCGGCCGGCCGACGGGCAGGCCGTTCGCCACGGCCGTCTTCCCCGCCGGCACCGTGATGCGGAACGTATAGGTCGCCTTGTCTTCAGGGTCGTCATTCACGGGGTACCAGGTCGCCGCACCCTCGGGCTCATTGACGACCATCGCACCGTCAGCGGTGGTGACCCAACCGTAGAGCGCTCCGGTGGTGTCGAGCGGCCGGCCGGTGATTCCGCCGTACTCGATCACGATCGACGTCGTCTGTCCGGCCTTCAGCTTCGGCCGCAGCCCGACCGTGAGTTCCCAGATCCGGTTCGCGTCGTTCTGCACCTGGGACCACTTGGCGGCCTTGCCGTCGACCCGGACCGACGTGACGCCGAGGCCGCGCAGGTCGAAGTTGAGCGACTCCAGGTTCTGCTTCGCACGGAGGGTGACAGTCGCGACCCCGCTGAGGCGGCCTGCGAGCACCGCGGGATTGGTCGGTGGCGAATAGCGGAGGGCGAGGTCGTAGTGCAGGACGTCGTATCCGCCGTTGCCGGCGAACGGGAAATACGCGTCCCCGCTGCCGGGAGCGCCCGCCGTGTAATGGGAGTTGTCGTGGCTGGGCGCGGCCTGTGCACCCCCGCTGATTGCGCCGACGCCGGCCACGGCCAGCACGAGGATGACCGCTGTCCGACGCAGGAGCCCTCTGAAGTGCTGCCTCATCACCGATTTCCTCCATCCAGGTCTCGGGATGTCCATTTGGGTGAAACAGCAGAACCGTTGTCCCGAAAAACGATCTCGGTCTGAGAAGTCATGACCGTGCCCCCAATGCAGTTCTGGAATGTCGCCCATGATCCCCACCGCAACTTTGGAAAACCTTGGTACCGGTCCGAAGTGAGGCCGCCGGGCCCACGAAAGCCTGCCGCCGATGCGCTGGACTCCGACTATGTACTGAGTGTATAGATGGAGGTGTGAACAACTCTCTTGCCCTCCTCGGGCTGCTGAGCCGGGAGCCCAGCTATGGGTACGACCTGAAGCATTCCTATGACCGCTATTTCGGCACCCAGAAACCGTTGGCATTCGGGCAGGTGTATTCCACGCTGGCCCGGATGTTCCGTGACGAGCTGATCATCGCCTTGGGCGAGGAGAGCGGCGGCGGTCCGGACCGCAAGAAGTATGAGGCCACCGTTGCCGGCAGGGACAAGGTGCGGCAGTGGCTCTTCACCCCCGATGTGCCCTCCGAAACCCTGCAGAGCGAGCTGTTCGCCAAGACCGTGGTCGCCTTGCTGCTCGACGACGACGCCGACCGGTTGTTGGATGCGCAGCGCGCCGAGCACATGGCCCGGATGCGCGAACTGACCCGCCTCAAGCGCGACGCCGACCTGCTGCAGGTGCTGATGTGCGACTACGGCCTCTTCCACATCGAGGCTGACCTGCGCTGGATCGAGCTGACCAGTGCCCGGCTGTCCCAACTCCGAAAGGAGCTCCAGAGCGCATGAGCACGATCGACACCACTGCACCCATCCTCAGCGCCTGCGGTGTCCGCCACGCGTTCGGACAGACCGAGGCGCTGCGCGGTATCGACGTCGACGTTCACGCCGGTGAGGTACTCGCGGTCATGGGCCCGTCGGGGTCGGGTAAGTCCACCCTGCTGCACTGCCTGGCCGGCATCCTTGCCCCGGACGGCGGCGCCGTGGCCTATGCGCCCCGCGGCCAGGAGCCCGTCAGCATCAGCGGACTGGGTGAGGCTGAAAGGTCCCGGCTGCGTCTGACCGACTTCGGCTTCGTTTTCCAGTTTGGCCAGCTGCTGCCCGAACTCACGGCGCTGGACAATGTCAGCCTTCCCCTGCTTCTGGGCGGTACCAAACGGGCCGAAGCACGCCGGCGCTCGCAGGAAGTGCTCGAACGGCTCGGGCTGGACGGATGCACTGCCAAGCTGCCGGGGGAGCTCTCGGGAGGCCAGGCCCAGCGGGTGGCCATCGCCCGTGCCCTGGTGACCTCTCCCGCAGTCTTGTTCGCCGATGAACCCACCGGGTCCCTGGATTCCCTGGCGGCCGAGAACGTCCTGACGCTGATGCTGGACCTTGTCCGGGAAGCCGGCACCACCGTAGTGATGATCACCCACGACGCCCGGACCGCCGCATATGCCGACCGGGAAGTGATCGTGCGCGACGGAAGCGTCGCTGCCGGCCACCGGGTGCCGGCATGAACCCGGCACTTCTGAAAATAGCGCTGCTTGGCAGCAGGTCCTCTTGGGGCCGGATGGCCGGTGTAGGCGGCGGCGTGGCGATCGGCGTGTGCCTGGTGCTCTTGCTGTGGAGTGCGGCGAACGGTCTGGCCCAGCGCGACGCGCGGGGCGCCTGGCTCCGCGAGCTGGGCCAGCCCTCGGTCACCCTTGCGCTGGCAGCCGACGGGCTCACCGCCAGCGGCCGTCCGGAACCGATCCCGTTGACACCGGACAAGATTCTGCTGGGATTCCCGGCGGATATCTTCCGTGACCAGCTCATCAGTCATCGCGACGTCGCCGCGCTCCCCACAACCACCGTGAAAATTCCGGGCATCGAGGCCCCGCCGGCACCGGGAGAGTACTACGCCTCGCCCGCCCTGCAGCGACTGATCGAATCGACTCCGGCTGAGGAGCTGGGGGACCGGTACGGTCAGTTTGCGGGCGTCATCGACGACGCCGCCCTCCCGGGCCCCGATGCCTTGGTGGTCATCACCGGCGTTACGGAGGCCCGGCTCCGGCAGGGTCCGGCGGCAATGTTCGTCACGGACTTCACCACCAATCCCTACGGCGAGAGCGCCAGCCTGTACCGCACGGCGCTGCTGGTCGGCGGAATCGCGGTGCTGTTCCCGGTGCTCCTGCTGGTCAGCATCGCGACAGGCCTGGGCGCGGCCCAGCGCCGGGAACGCTTTGCCACCCTTCGCCTCATCGGCGCGTCGCCGCGGCTGATTTCAGGAATGGCGGCCGTGGAGACCGCCATCCCCAGCGTGGCCGGTGCCCTGCTCGGCGTCGTTATGGCGGCTGTGTTCGGGCCGGTCGCAGCCCAGATCCCCGTCAACGGCACTAGAGTGTTCGTGGCGGATTTCACGTTCGGCGCGGGATTCGCGGCGACCGCCGTAGTGCTCGTGGTGGCCGCCTGCGCGCTGGTCGCCGCCGGCCGCACCGCCAGGACGGGCATTGGCCCGCTGGGAGTTACACGGGCCGTGCATGAGAAAGCGCCCACGCTGTGGCGGGCCGTGCCGCTGCTGGCCGGCCTGGCGGGCATGGCCACAGGCGCCGTGTTGGCCAGGATCGACACGGACGGCAACCCGTGGACTTCTCCGCTGCTGCTCGGCGGCTTCGCGCTGACCGCCGCCGGCATCGTCACCATCGGCCCGTGGCTGACCCGGATGGCCAGCACCATCGGCCTGCACCAGGCGCGCAGCGCAGCCTCGGTCATCGCCGCCAGCCGCATCAGCAGAACGCCCGTTGCCACCTTCCGCTCCGTGTCCGGGCTGGTCATTGCCGTCTTCATGGTCTCCGTCTTCGCCGGAGGCGCCAGCGCAATTGAAACCGCTGAACCGCCTGAGGCCCGTCCGGGATTGCTCCTGCCCACCAGCGTCTACGCGCTCGTGGCGCCCGGACACGCTGCCGGCCAGGTGTCGGCCGCTGCCCAGAGGGCTGGGGAACGTGCCGGAATCCGCGACGTCACCATCGGCTACGCCCCTGCTGCCCCCGGACCGACGGGCATCGATGACATATACATCGCGGCCGGGGATGCACCATCACTCGGGTTCCCGGAGAGCCGGGCAGAGCACCTTGCGGCCTTCGATGCGTCGTTCTTGAATTCCTGGACCACCGCGCCGGTCCCGCTCACGGCCGCGCCCGTCCAGAGCCTGGCCGGCCTGGCTCCGGTGGTCATGGTAGCCGGTACCGACGGGACACCTGCGGCGATTGACCGGGCGCGCACGGCCTTGAATACGTCGGGGGTCACTGCCACGCCCGCCACCTCCCGAGCGGACACCGCAACGACGAGCAGCGCCCGGCTCATCCAGGGGCTGGCGGCCCTTGCCTACCTCGGCGCCTTCGTCGCCGTAGTCATCGCCGGCATTTCGCTGGCCGTGTCCACGGCTGCCGCGATCCTGGACCGAAAACGCGTGCTGGGCCTGATGCGGCTGATGGGCATGCCCGTTGAAGTTGTTCGCGGGATCATCGCAAGAGAGGCCGCGGTTCCCCTTGTGGCAGTGCTTCTGCTGTCAGCCGGGCTCGGATTCTTCGTGGCCTGGCTGATGGTTATCTCATTTGGCGGGGGCCGGAACATCACCTGGCCCGGCCCCGGATATTACGCCGCCCTGTCCTTCAGCATCCTGCTCGCACTGGCCGCAGTGGCAGCTGCCTTCGGCCTGGTCCGTTCCAGCACCGCTATCCCGGCCACCCGATTCGAGTAAGAACACGGACCTGGCTTTGGGCCTTCCCCGCTTCTAGCCCTCGCAGTCCGTGCAGTAGATATCGGTGCCGGACCGTCGGGCGATCTGGGAACGGTGCCGGACCAGGAAACAGGAGCTGCAGGTGAACTCGTCGTCGGCCTGCGGGATGACCTGGACAATCAGCTCTTCGGCGATGAACTCGCCGCCGGGGACTCCGGCCCCGTCCAGCCCGTCGGCCTCGTCCAGTTCCTGGACGACGCTGCGGGCGTCCGGTGCGTTGGCGGACTGAAGTGCTTCCAGGGAGTTTTCCTGGGTTTCCTTAACGTCCGAGCGGACTTCGTCGTAATCGGTTGCCACGTGGCTTGTTCGCTTTCTCGAGTCTTAACTAGGCTAAGTGCAACGTACGGCACCCCGCGGTTGTTCCGCAGGCGAGGCCAGAATCCACGCCGTGCGGCGTTCGCAGGCCACACCATGGGCGCGGTGCCGGGCGCCGCCGCAGTTCGGGCCTAGGATCAACGGCATGATGCAGGGACCAATCGACGCCGCCGACGGGAAGAACTCGCTCAGCGTCGATGCTGGGATACTCGAGAGCGTCTGGCGCCCGGGTTCCTTTGTGGACGCCGAAGATGCCAGGGACGCCATGCTTGCCGTGGACCGGATCAGTGGCGGGACGCCGATGCCAATGCTCTCCGAGATGACCGACGTGGTGTTCAGCGCGGCGGCCAGATACCAATTCGCACAGAGCAGGGGCGTGGTGGCCATCGCGGTCCTCGGATCCAGCACAGTCGACAGGGTGATCGCTTCCGCCACGAGCCGGGAGACCAAGTACCCGCACGAGTTCTTTACATCCAGGACCGACGCAATCGCATGGCTGAAGGAAGTCATCCAGAGCCGCGATTAGGAATTGCCACAGGGCCTGGCACCGCAATCAAATCCACTCCCGATCCGAGACAGACCGGTCTTTCCCGTTGTAAAGTGTCTTCACGGTCTTCCGCCCCGCTGGCTCCAGGAATGTATGCAGGGCTCTCGGGATCGTGGCCGGTTCCGGGCTCTGCCGGAACGGGAACAAAGGAATCGCCAATGTCCATTGACTTGTCGTCCCGTGCGGAACCCTCACACGGACACACGCCCACGGACGCGTCGGTCAATGGGCCGGAGGACAGCTGGGCGCGGGGGATACGCCTGCAGGCCACCGAGATCATCGCCGAAGTGCTGTCTGATTCTTCGCCGGGGCAGGCCCGTGCACGGGAGCAGCTGTGCCGTTTGCTGCAGGCCAACCCGGGCCGGCCGGAAGCAGCGCTGGCGGAACACCTGATCGCCCTCCGGGAAGAAACTGCCCGGGACCGCCGAACCAACCTGACACTCGTCAAGGACGAAGGGGCGGCGGAAACGCCCGCACAGCCCCCGACATCAGGCGCCGGACGGTCGACCGGGCGCCGTTCAGCCGCCCGCCAACCCCTGCTGCATCACCGTCCCATCGAGCGCGTGCGCTATGGCCGCGCGGATGCGGGCGTGCTCGGAGGCTTTTCCGGGGAGGGAGCCTAGACCGGGCGGCCAGCTCGACAGGCTCACGGTTCGCGTCGATTCGCGGCAGCCCGGCTCCGCGGCAACAGGAATCCGACGGCAACAAGCCAGAGGAGGCCGCCGAACCGCCCGACGGGCAGCAGGAACTGGAGCGGCTCGATCACCATGGAGAGGAAACTTAGTTCGGACAGGGCGGCGATGACCAGGCCGGCCCAGGCCAGCCAGCGCGGCACGAAGCGCAGGATGAGGGCGGGGACGGCGATTCCGGCGATGAGGAGTCCCAAACCGACGACATAGGCGACGCCGCCCGTGATGAATGCGAGAAACGACAATGCATGGGTCAGCGGCACATCCGTGGTGATTTCCGGGCGGCTCAGGACCCACCCCACGGCGGCCGAGAGCATGAGGAACACCGAGGCTGCAATGCCGCCAAAGAAGCCGATTGCGGGCCCGGGGACGCGCACGCCAAGCCGGAGCTGCCGGGCGTAAACGGTGGCCGCAAAGATGCCGAGCGGGACCGCTGAGCCGAATTGGAACAGGCTGGCGAGCCGCACGGCGTCGGTGTTCCCGTGAAAATATGCCGCGACCTGGCCGGCGGGGGAGAAGGGCGAGACGTAGGCCTGCCCGTTGGTGAGCATCGCGCTGCTGAGCAGGGCTGCGATCGTGAGTCCCAGACTCACGGCCGCCAGGATGCCCGGGTTGGGGCCGCCGGATCGCGTCGACGGAGCAGTGTGGTGGGAGGACAGGTCAGTCATGATCGCTTCTTTCCGATAATTACGTCACAACTAAAATGATTCACCTGTTGAATGATTCTGTCAATGGCGTAATATTGGGGCATGGACTCACCGGATCCGCCGCGGCCGAAGCGAACCGCTTTCCTGCTGTCCCAGCTCGGGGCGCTGGCATCGGCACGCTTCGCCGAGCGCACGCGCGAACTCGGCCTGACCCCAAGCGACGCGGGTGTCCTCCGCCTGCTCGGCCGCAGCCCCGGACTGAGCCAGCGGTCCTTGGCCGACCGCCTGGGCGCGGTGCCGAGCCGCGTTGTTCCCCTCATCGACTCGCTGGAAACGCGAGGGCTGGTGGCCCGCGTGCGCAGCAGCGCCGACCGGCGGAACTACGAGCTCCGGCTGACGGCCGAGGGCACGAAGGTTCTCGGAGCACTGCGCGGAATCGCCGAACGGCACGAGGCCGAACTCCTGGCCCCCCTGACCAGCGAACAGTCTGCGCAGCTGGGGATCCTGCTGGCCAGGTTGGCCAGCGCCCATGCCCTCGACACGGACCTGCATCGGGACACGAGGCCGGAATGAACCCGGCGTGCCGGCCGGTTCTTCGAGGCGATAGCCGTCCTTTTCAGCCGGCGGGCAGTGTGGGATCATCCCGGTATGGGCGAAAATACTGAACCGCGGGTGACCTTGCCCTCCGGCCCCGAGCGCCTGAAGGGCACGCATCACCGCGACGTTGATGGCTACGGAAATCCGATTACGCAGCAGCTGCGCATCATCGGTCAGCGGCGCCGCGAAGCCGAAGAAAAGCTCGACCGGCACCTGCAGGACGCACGCAAGAGCCACTGAGCGCGGCATGGGCGATGGTAAAGGCAGGCACCCGTGGGGTGCCTGCCTTTCCTTTCCGTGCCCGTCTACTTGGCGGCCACTGCGAACGGCGACGCCTTCTCGGGCGCAGCCACGGGCCCTGCCGCGGCTCGGAACGGGTTGCAGATCCTTACAGCCAGGCGGGCGGACTTTTCCGCGGACCGGGTCCGGGATTTCAGTCGCCTGCGGGCCCAGCTGGTCGAACCCGACTCGGAACTCGCGCTACGCATTTCCGGAATTTCACCCGCAGCGGGTGAGGCCCATGCCGGACCTAATGCAAACAATGGTCATACCCTCCAAAGAGAGGGCTGAGGGACAGGCCGTCCCGGAAACGAGAACGCATCTTTGAGAGCAGGAAAAGCAAATGAGTTTCCGGGAAGACTATTGGGATATTTTGACGGAACCAAGAGCCGGGTGCTGGTCTGACGGCGTTCGCGCCTTGAAGTACGTTTAGGCAGCCGTGCGCGGATTCTTCCAGGACGCGGAAACGTTTGCCTTGCTCCTGCTGGCGGCCCACATATTACTCGTGACCGTCGCAGCTGTCCTGGTGTCGATGAATCGCCGTCCATCCTCTGCCATTGCCTGGGTGCTCGCCATAATTTTCATACCGATCCTTGGTGCCGTCGCATATTTCTTCGTTGGTTACTCGAAACTGCCCAAGGCGCGCAGGGACAAACAGCGCGAAGTTAACGCTCTGGTCCTGTCACGGACTGAAGGCAGCCCGTTCATTAGCCGCGGCCTTGATTGGCCGGAATGGCTGCATTCGGCGGTGGTGTTGAACAGCAACCTTGGGGCCCTCCCTATGGTCTCGGGCAACAGTGCGACCCTGTTGGGCGAGTACAACGGAGCTTTCGATGCCATGATCGCTGATATTGATTCGGCCACAAGTTATGTGCACGTGGAGTTTTACATCCTCGTGCTGGACGCAACGACAGAGCCGTATTTTCAGTCGCTGGCCCGGGCACGACGGCGCGGCGTTGACGTGCGGGTTCTGTCCGATCATCTGGCTGGCCTGAAGTTCCCCGGCCGGAAAGAAACCCTGGAGTTCCTCCAGGAGATAGGGGCGGAATATCGCCCCATGCTGCCGGTGCGGCCGTGGCGTGGCGAATGGCAGAGGCCGGACCTGCGCAATCACCGGAAGATCTGCGTCGTCGATGGCCGCGTGGGATTCACGGGGTCCCAGAACCTCATCGACGCGAGCTACGACACGAAGAGCAACCTGAAGCGCGGGCTTCAGTGGCACGAACTGATGATGCGCGTTGAAGGACCAGTGGTCCGGGAGCTGGATGCGGTCTTCGCGACAGATTGGTACAGCGAAACGGGTGTGATCCTGCCACTGGATTCCAGCGCCATAGGCGTCAGTCATCATTCTGCACTCATCGACGCACAAGTCCTGCCCAGTGGCCCCAGCTTCGACAACGACAACAATTTGAAGCTCTACGCGACGCTTATCCACAAAGCTGAGCGTCGCGTCAGCATCACCAGTCCATACTTTGTCCCGGACGAATCCATCCTCATGGCTATTGTCACGGCAGCTGCGCGGGGGCTAAGCGTCGAGCTCTTTGTTTCCGAGGTCGGCGACCAGAGTATGGTCTATCACGCGCAGCGTTCGTACTACGAAGCACTGCTCCGCGCGGGCGTCAGGATTTACCTTTACCGGGCGCCGAAGGTGCTGCACTCCAAGCACTTCACTATTGATGAGGAAGTTGCGGTGATTGGCTCCAGCAACATGGATGTGCGTTCCTTCAGCCTCAACATGGAGGTATCCGTACTTGTGCACGGTCGCGATTTTGTGGACGCAATTCGCGGGATCGAAGACGGGTACCGCGTGGAAAGCCGCGAGCTGCAGCTCGAGGACTGGATCCGGCGGCCCGTAGCCCAAAAGGTATTCGACAATCTGGCGCGCCTGACCGCGTCTCTTCAATAGGGAACAGGTTCAGAGCCGACGGCGCTGCAAACACCGAGGCCATGGCCCGGAAACCCCCGGACGTGCTCAGGCTCAGTCGGTGCTACCCGGAGGGCCGGTATTCCTGGGCCGTAAGGTGCCAGACGGCTCCGGTGGTGCTGACTATCAGCGCGTATGTCCCCGGAGCCAGGCTGATGCCGATCGCCCCGGCGCCGGCCTTGGCCAGGGACAGCACGGCGAGGGCCGGTCCTTTCACGGGTTGGAGATAGGCAATGGCGGCCCCGGTGAAGGTGTACTCGATGTGAAGCCTGCCGGTGAGGGTTACGAGTGGGCCCGGGAGTTTTGTGCCGGAGGCCTCCGCGACGGTGACCCATTCTTTCACCGGGGGCGGCGCGGCCGGATGCAGCAGTGCGTTCATCGCGGCAACTGTGGCGCTGACAGTCCTGGTGACGGGGGCGGCGCTGACGCAGACCACCGCACCGGCGAGCGTGACGACCAGGACAGTCGAGGCCAGGCGCAGGCCGCGTCGCAGGGAGTTGGTCCCGGCCAGCGGCATGGATGCCCCGTCGGCAGCGTACTCATTGGTGATCCGGAATAGGTCAATGAGCCACCAGATGCCGGCGCCGCCCAGCGTCAACAGCTTCAGGGTGCCGGTAAACGGCTTGTGGAGGTAGAACCTGTCTGCGCCGCTGAAGCCCAGGAACAATGACAGCAGCCACGCCGTGCGCAGGGAACGCATCGGCGGCAGGTCACCGTCGAAGACAAGCCCGTACTGCTCGGTTATGGGCACATTCCCGATTCTGGAACAGCCACGTCCGGATGTCCACGGTCATGCGGTGTGCGCTTGCGACATGCACCGTCACGGTCCGTCCTGCGACTCGCGTTCCGGAGGCATGGTCGCTGCGGTGGCCGCAGCCGGTTCCGCCGGACGTTTTCCGGTGGCACTCCAGCTGGTGAGGAAGTCGAGCTGGCAAAGAGGGCGCGGCCCGAATGCCTAAAGTTATGGCCCGGTTGCGGGCAGGGCACTCAGTCCATCGATTAGGGTCGGGGCATGACCTTGAGCTTGGACGGCCCGCCGGACATTCGTGAGCAGGAATGCTCCTGTTGCGCATGTCTACCGGAGGGACACGTCGAAGAGCCCCTGGACCGGGCGGATGACACACGATGGCGCCAGTCCGGGTTTTTGGACAAAGGTCCGTAAACGCCTGGAAATACGCCGTTAGCCAGCGCCCCGTCAGTCTCTTAGGATCCCACCCGCGGAGAATGCGCCGAGCCGTCGGCTCTTCATGACCGGATATTCTCGGGTCGAAGCTTATGAAGGCCCGGTCACCATCAGAGCTTCAAGTGCGCTGGAAAGTTCGTCACGCAGTCCTGTCAGGTCCGGGCAAGTCCCGGGATCGGCGATTGTGGTGATGGTCAGCGTGCCGGCGTAGGAGAAGACTGCAAAGGCAACCGTTACGTTACCGCTGATCGCTCCGAGTGGAATGATCCCGGTTACCGGCCTGCCCGCGATCGCCAGGGCGCGTTCGGGCCCCCGCAGGTTCGTGACGAATGTATGGACAAGGTGTTGGTGGTCTATGACGAAGCGGTAGGCGCCAAGGTGCGCTGCGGCCCGGGATATGGGGCCGATGATTGCAGTGGAGGCCCCGGGAGGCCGCTGCTTGACACTCCTCATCGTTGCGGCAACAGTTGCCACCCGGCCCTTGGCCGGACCGACCGCGGGAACGGTCACCGGGATGATGCCGCTCCGGTTCCCCAGATAGGTGATTGTCGTGTGGCGGCGTGCCGAAAACAGCACAGAGATGACGAACTCTTCGACATATTCGCCCCGTGCCAGGAGCAGGCGGTGCAGGGCGGTAGCGACGGCGGTGAGGATGAGATCGTTGACGGTCGCTCCCTGCATGTGCGCGGCGTCTCTGACGGCCTCCATGTCGCAGCGGAGGACGGCAAGCGTCCGTTGCGGACCTGTCGGGCGGTTGAGTGAGGTGCGGGCAGCCCGGGGTTTGCCCGTCTGCCGCAGTTCGGAGGCTCCGGCGGCTGCGGTCCGCAGTGCGGCCGGCAGCCGGGCCAGTGCGTTGAATCGGCTCCTTGCAGCATCAAGGGCCAGGTAGAGCGCCGAGTATGGAATCTCTGGCTCCCGGCGACCGTCCCACCCGGCTTCCGCGGCTGCCAGGGCCTCCAGGACGGCGAGGCCCCCAATTCCATCTGTGAGGACATGATGGAAAACGAAAACAAGCGCTGACCGGTCCTGGCTCACGCCGGTGATGAGCTTGGCTGACCAGAGAGGACGGTCGCGGGACAGCGGCGCAGCGAGCATTTCGGCTGCAATGTTGAGCACGGCTTCCTCACCAACGGGCGCCGGACAGGCGATCACGCCCAGATGGTGTGCCGGATCAAAGCCGGAATCATCCGCCCAAATGGGCCGCCCGCAGCCGAAGGGCACAGACACCAGCCGCTGGCGCAGCCGGGGGACAGCGCCGAGCCGACGCGCCAGTGCTTCCAGGAGGGGTGCCGAATCGTCGCTGCCGTCCGTGCTGAGCATGAGGATGGCCCCGACTTGCATTGGCGCTGAGCCGATGTCCGCGTCCAGGGACATCATGTCCTCGGCGCTCACCCGGTCAACATGTTGTCTTGGCGTCATTTTCGGTCCCCGGAACCAGATCTCTGAATTCTCTGCACTCCTGGGAGGGAAGAAAACAGCAACCCACAAGTTGCTGAGCAGAGACAGCCTGCGACCCGACGTGGTCGTCATGTCCTCACTGTTGGGTCTTTGGGGCCCAGACGCTAGGGCAGAACGTCCCGCTTGCCCGCCATAGCCGAAGAGCCACCAGCGGCGCTGGATGATTTGGAGCAACGACGGCGGCAGGCTCCCGCCGCTAGGACGCTTTCGCGCTGGTGGTACCGGGGCCGGCGTTGACTGCTGCCGCCACCAGGCGGTCGAAGCTGGCGGTTCCGTTCTCCGGAGGCACAACCGTGAACACCGCAACCCATTTCTCGGGGGCATGTTTCTCCAGCGTTGACGCCCGGGCCACATGCAGGTTCAGCCCGGGTACGCCGCTGACAAGGAGCGGAAGCTGCTCGCCGGTCTTGGTCATGTGCCGGAACTGCCTGACCGACAATTGGTCACCCGGGCTGCTCGTGACCTCTGCGAGGGTGTCATTGATCCTCTTGGTCAGCCCCCGCAGGAAGCGCTGCTGGGCCATGACCGTGCGCACCGTCAGAAGCGCGGCGAAGAAGAGGGTGAACAAAACCAGCGCACCGAAACTTCTGAGGAAGGGCAGAAAGATCATCAGGAACAGGCACAGAATCAGCCCCAAAATACTCGACATGATGAACTTGAAGACAGGGTTTTCGCCCGGTTTTTTTGACCAGCGAACGAGGGCGACGATGTCCTTCCGGGGCTGATCGCGCCGTGAAATTTCCATGATTAGTACCCCTTCACTTCCATGAGCGCTTCGGCCAGGATGATTGCCTCGCGTGCTTCCTTGAGATCGCCCAGCAACCCCATATCGGGAATGGCTCCTTTGGCCGCGGTGGAGCCGGCGATTTCGGAAAAGATGCTGCTCAACTTTTCGCGGTCCTGTGACAGCATCCGGGACGACGTCAGCTTAATTCGGCTCAGCTCAAGCTCCAGCAGTGACTTGTCGATGGCCTCACGACGCCCTTGCATGACCGCCAGCTTCTCGGTGACACGCTGGACACGGCCGCGGAGCATTGATTCCATCTTTCCTGCCACGACGTGGAGCTCGCACAGCGCGGTGTACGACTGCGGGGACCCGGAGTGAACGGCGAGCTGCTCACCGACGTAATGGCGCCGTCGTTCCCATTTCCGGACGGCGGACTCAGATGGTCCCAAGAGGAGGGAAACGGCTGCCAGTGCTTTGTCCAGCGACGCGGCCCGGGTGCTCAGGCTGCTGGTGGCGGCGTCCAGCCTCGACAGGAACGCGTCGTAGTTGTCGTGGGGCTGGGCGCTATCGGGATTCATGAGCCACCCGCGCGCGGTGGCGCGATTCCCCTCGCCGGAAATTGGCCCCGTCTCCCATGGCAAGAGGATAGAGGCTCCGGGCCCCGTTGGCATAGAGTGCGGTTTTGGATCCGGAGCATTTCGGGCCAGTGTCAGCGACACAACGCACCACTAACACCGGGGAAGCACGGCGTGCGGGTCGTCGGGGGCGTGCGGCTCGCGGAGGGCGTCCGGGTCATTGACTCCGGCGGCGCCGGGAAGGGGGCGGTGGGGTAGTAACGGGCGACCTGCCGCATGTAGTTCGCCCACTGCGGGCCGGCGAGCATGTAGCCGTCAATGGCCTTGTAGAACTTGCCGTTGATGGTGATGTTCTGCCCGGGCCTCTTCTGGCCCTCCAGGGCGTCGCCGAAGAAGGAAGCCGTAGCGAGGCCGCTTGTGTAGCCCACCACCCAGGTGGCGCCATTGGTATTGGACGTGCCTGTCTTGGCCGCGACCGGGAACCGCTCCTGGACCTTGGGCTTGATGTAAACGCCGGACCCGCGTTTCAGCACGTCCTGCAGCACGGCGTTCACTCCGCGGGCGACCTCGGGCTTGATCGCCTTGTGACAGGAGCTGGTCTCGGCCGGCAGTTTCTGTCCCGCCGCGTCGTTCACTGCCGAAATGGCAATCGGCGTGCAGTAGGTTCCGTCGTTGGCAAAGGTGGCAAACGCGTTGGCCAGATGGAGAGGCGCCACGCCAATGGCGCCCAGCAGATTGCCCAGCTGGTGCATGTTGATTTGGGCGTTGTCCACGCCGCTGTGGAGCCCGGCGGCATCGACCATCTTCTGGATGCCGCAGAAGTCGAGTTGCGCGGCCTCGGCGAAGGTGGCGGTGTTGATGGAGTTATACAGCCCGTAGTCCACGCGCATGCGGCGGTAGTACCCGGCGTCGTTGTTCTGGAGGTCGTCCGCCGCGCCGAGGCTCTTCTGGCTGGTGCTGTAGGCCCCGAGCACCCTGCCGCAGCTTGATCTCCAGCGGAACCCGAGCGGATAGGAGCGCCGGGACGCGTCCACCATGGCGGAAAGGGATTTGCCCTCGTTGAGCCATTCGGCAAACGTGAACGGTTTCATGGTGGAGCCGGGCTGGAACCCGCCGGCGCCGTTGAGGTCGTTGCCGTTGGCGTCCTTGGAATCGACGTTGAAGTTCAGTTGCGTGTCGAATTTGCCAGGTGCCGGGAGAAACACGGTGTTTTGCGCCATCGCCAGGATCTTGCCGGTGCCGGGTGCGATGGAGACCATCGCGGCGCCCCACTTGTCCGGGTTGGCCCCGGCCGTGGCATCGACCTGCGCCTGCGCGGCCACTTGGAGCCGGCTGTCCAGGGTGGTGGTGATGGTCAGGCCGCCGCGGAACAGCTTCCGCTCGCGTTCGGCAATATCCGCGCCGTAGGCCGGATTGTTGAGAATGAGGTGGGAGACGTAGTCGCAGAAGTACGGTGCCATTTCCGCGCCGGCGCATCCCTGCCTCCCGGGGGTGATCTTGAGATCCACCGGGGCGGCCACGGCCGCTTCGTGCTGCGCTTGGGTGATGGCGCCATAGCTGAGCATCTTGGCGAGAACCTGGTTGCGCCGCTGGACGGCGTTTTCCGGATGGACGTCAGGATTATAGAAGCTGGGGCTGTTCACGAGGCCGGCCAGCAGGGCAGCCTGCGGCAGGGTGAGGTCCTTGGCAGTGGTGTTGAAGAAGTAGCGGGACGCAGCTTCGATGCCGTAGGCGTCCCGGGCGAAAAACACGATGTTCAGGTACCCCTCCAGGATCTGGTCCTTGGTGTATTTCTTCTCCAGTTCGACGGCGAGCCTCATCTCGCGGATCTTGTCGGCCATGCTCTTTTGCCCGTTGAGGACAATCTGGTCGCCCTTGTCCGCCGACACGAGGGATTCATTGAGCACGTTGGTGACGTACTGCTGGGTCAGGGTGGAGGCACCCTGCCTTCCGCCGTTGGTCAGGTTGGACACCAGCGCCCGGAGAATCCCCTGGGGGTCAATGCCGGCATGTTCGTAGAATCGCCGGTCCTCGATCGCGACGATCGCGTCCTTGATGTACGGGGACATTTGGTCGAGCCGGACCTTCACGCGGTTTTCAGCATAGAAGGTGGCGATCGGTTTCCCGTCGGCGGTGAGCACCCTGGTCGATTCCGACGGCGGATCAACAGTCAGTTCCGAGGGGAGGCTGTTGAACAATTTGATCGAGTCGCTGACGGCGACGCCGGTCGCGGCCACGGTGGGCACCAGAAGGCTGGCGGCCAGGACGCCGCACACCGCGCTCGCCGTCAGGAACCCGAATAGCCTCCACAGGGTCGTGGCTACTAGGGATCCGGTGCTTTTCCTGGGCGACATGCTGCCTGGACAGGCTAGGTCAATGAGTCGATGGCGACGGTGATCGCCAGGAGGAGCGGGACGTCCTCGCCGCCCGCGACTTCGACGCCGTAGGACTCGCGCACGCGGAACCACTTCTTGGAGATCGTGGCGACCGTTTGGCCGTCGCGCTCGATCTCGTACTCGTGGTCGACGATGTTGCCGTGTGCCTTCATGTCGGGGCCGCCTTTTACGTCGATCGAGAAGCGGTCCCGGAGCCCAACCAGGGCCTTGTGGACTGTCGCGGCGGTGTCGCCGCCGCGTTCGATGGCCACCTTGTCCCGGACCGAGAGCTTGCGCTCCTGGATGCTCGCCACCTCGTTTCCCGAGGTGTCCTCCAACACGAACGTGTCCCGGATTCGGACCGCCTTGCCGTTGACCTTGTAGGCGCGTTGGCCGTGGCTGTCTTCGATCCAGAAGTCGTCCCCGATCGACAGCAGTTTCTCGCGCATCTGAAACCGCTCGCCTATGGGTTCGTCATGCCGGTGCCGCAATAGTCCCATGCCCTGACCATAGGACCGCTCCGCCGGCCGGCACCTCACCCGAACCGGATGGTCCGGGCGGCTGAACTGTCCCCGCTGGTAACCTGAACATCATTGTTTGAGTAGTTGAATGGGCTGGGAGGGCCGGTGCCGGAAGTGCAGAAAGAACGCACCAAGCGGGCGGACGCCGTCCGGAACAAAGATGCCATCATTGACGCCGCGTTGACACGCCTCAGTGACAATCCCGGGGCAAGCATGGCTGAAATTGCTCGAGTTGCGGGGGTGGGCAGGGTGACCCTCTACGGCCACTTCGCAGACCGGAAGGACCTGGTTGGCGCGGTGTTCGAGAGGGCCATGGACCGCGCCGAGGCCGAACTCGCCGCTGTAGACATCGAGCAAGACACCTGGAACTCCCTGCAGGAGATCGTCCAGTCATCCTGGCGGGTCCTCCATCAATTCAACGCGCTGTTGGCGGCGGCCGAACCATACCTCTCAGCCGACCAAATCAGGGCTCACCACGACAAGCCGCTGGCCAGGGTGATGTCGGTGCTGGAAAAGGGCAGGAGTGAGGGGATCTTCCGTACCGATCATTCCCTCACGTGGCAGGCTGCCTGCTTCTACGCCATCCTCCACAGCGCGGCGGCCGAAATCCGGGCGGAACGACTGGATGAGGTCGCGGCGGCAAAGATCCTTCCGTCAACGATCCGGGCCCTCCTGGTCCCGCCGGACCTGCCGACCGATAAGTCTCTCCACTAGATCTACCGGGTGCCGCCGTGGCGCAGGAACTCGGTGATCTTCGTTGCCATGGCCTTGGACTGCGTCCAGTGCAGGTAGTGCTCGCCCCCAAGGACCACCAGCTCGTGGCGCCGTACGTTGGCCAGCTGCCGTTCGTGCGCGCCGTACCAGTCCGGCTGCTGGTTCATCGTGTCCTGTGACAGGAAGTAGAGCACCGGAAGTGCGTCGGGGTAGCGGAGATCCTGGAGCATGGCGGCATTCTCGCCCATCCGGAGAGTTTCATCAGTGACCGCCGCGTTGCCGAAGTTCCAGCTCGTTATCTGACGCATTTGTTGGCGTTCTGCTGCCGTGAAGCTGCCGCCGCCGGGTTCTCCAAAACCCAGCGCCGTGGCCCAGCGGACCAGGCCTGTGGTCGACGGTGCGTGCGCCCACCAGTAGTCCGCTGCAGGAGCCTCGGCGGGGTCGGTGGTTCCGCCTACGGACATCCTGCTGGCCGGAACGGTGGGGTCGATGCCGATAACGGCGGACACCTCCGCTGGATACTTGTTCGCGTAGTACAGCGTGGAAAAGCCGGCGATCGAGTGGCCCATGAGAGTGTAGGGCGCCCTGATGCCGAGCTTTGACAGCACTTCATGAAGTTCTTCGGCGATGTTTTCAACGGTCCTTGGCCGGGCAGTCATGTCGCTTAAGCCGTAGCCGAATCCCTCAACAACCACTGTTCGGAAGCCGCGCATTTCCCGGACCAGGGGGGCAAAATCGAGCCCCGGGGCAGGGGTCCCGAGTCCACTGAGCAGCACGACCGTCGGCCCGGTCTCGCCGGTGCGGGTGACATTGATGGTTCCCTCATTGAGGTGAACCATTTCGCCGTATGCGACCGTGTGGGACTTTTCGATCTGTTCCAGGATGAGATTGGCCGACGTCGAGGCGGCGAGCAAGCCGGCAATGCTCAGCGCCACTACCCCCGCCATGCGATGGCCCCGCCTCCACCGACGCTTGCGGGGCGGATTGTCCAGGACTGGGAGGGTAGGGCGCGGCATCATGGCAAGACTCCAGGACGAAGGAACTGAGGTAGGCGGTGCGACGTCTCCGCGCTGGGACCGGTCCGGTCAGGTACTTTTGCTGACCAAAATAAATTATACAGCGCTGTTTGAGATAAAGCTCTGGTTGATCATGCCCAAGCTTTTTACAACCCCCGCCCACTAGGGTCGGCGGATGACCTAAGCCCGCGTCTCGACTCATGGCCGCAGCCGGAGCGGACATACTCAAGGTCGCGGAGCTCTCCTCCTCTGACCATCAAACCGCGAGGATCGCCATGAGAATTAACTCCGTTCGCTCAGCCGTAACCACCCTGATCCTGACGGCCGGCTGGTTGGCGGTGGGCCTCCCGGCGCCGGCCCAGGCCGCGGGCACTACGTACTTCGTCAGTGCCTCGGGGAGTGACACCAATCCGGGAACCTCCAGCGCTGCGCCGTGGAAGTCACTGTCGAAGGTCAACTCGATCGTCCTCAAGCCCGGCGACACGGTCAGTTTCCGCAGGGGCGACACCTGGGCCGGAGGCATTGTGACCACCCAGAGCGGAACCGAGGCCGCACCCATCACCTTGACCGGCTACGGGACCGGCAATGCCCCGACGATTACCGGCGGCAAGTCTGGAAACTGCATCAGGATCAACGGCAACTTCACCACCGTTGACGGACTTCGGGGCGTCTCCTGCGGCTACGCGGGCATCAGCGTCACCGGCGACCGCAATACGGTCCGGAATTCCAGTGCCTCCAACAACGCTGTTGGCATCAAGGCGGGGACCGGGTCTGACTTCGGGAAATACACCGGCAACGTCCTGACCAACAACAACGTCATGAACGTCCTGACGCAGGGCACGAACTGCGGGACACCCCAGGCCGTGAACTGCAATGACGACTCGGGCGCTTCCGGCGTGCTGATCAACGGCAACGACAACGAACTTTCCGGCAACACGGTCAGCGGCTCCACTGCGTTTTCCTACGATTACACCCGCGACGGCGGTTCTTTCGAAATCTACAACGGCAGCCGGAACTACATCCATCACAATGTGTCCTTGGACAACAACAACTTCTCCGAGATCGGAAGGTCCTCCGGGACGGCCGACGGCAACACCTACCGCTACAACCTGGTCCGGTCGACCTGTGGTGCCAACTGTGCCCAGGCCAAGGGCTTGATCGCCCGCGGTGCAGGGACGTCCTTCGGGCCGACGAACGGCACAGTCTTCGAATTCAACACCGTGTATCTGAACGGGCCACAGTCCCAGGCCGTTGTCTGCCATGCGGGCTGCCCTGCATCGACCGTGATCCGCGGCAACATCCTGGCGGGCGTCAGGAACTCCTTATGGATCAACGGCTCGGGTTGGACCGAGAACCAGAACGTCCTCAATGGCCCGGTCAACTTCGTACCGAACAGCACGTCCACCACTGCGTCTGCGCGCTTCGTGAACGCACCGGCCGATCTCCGCCTGACCGGCACCAGCCCGGCCATCGACCGCGCCGGAACGAGCCTGTCCGCCGTCGACCTCGCCGGAAGTCCGGTGCCCCAGGACGGGGACTGCAACGGGACGGCCGCTGCCGATTCGGGGGCCTACGAGTTCGACTCGCCCAGCTGCTGACCTACGTTGCGCCCGCATCCGCTCAGCTGGTGCCGGCGTGGCTCCAGCGCTGCTCGATCCGGCCAAATTTCCAGACGGCGAGCGCGATCAGCCAGATGATGACGAAGAGTCCGACGACGATGTACCCGACGTTTTCGAGGTCCAGCGAACCGATGGCGGCCGCCGGCCCCGATTCGAGTCCCAGTTTGTCCGCCACGAGCCCAAGCAGCACGGTGACACCGACCACCAGCGCCACAATCACCGAGAGCACCGTGACTGTGAGGTTGTAGAAGACCTTGCGGACCGGCTTCAGGAACGCCCACCCATAAGCCCGGGACATGAACACGCCGTCGGCGGTGTCGAAAATGCTCATTCCGGCGGCAAACAGCACCGGGAGGACCAGGATGGCGTACCAGGGCAGGGAGAAGGCCGCGGAACCGGCGGCGAGCACGAGCAGGGCTACCTGGGAGGCGGTGTCGAATCCCAGGCCCATCAGCAGGCCGACGGGATAGATGTGCCATGGCTTGATGATCCGCCGGATGGTTCCGCCGAGGAGCCTTGCCAGGAAGCCCCGGTTGTTGAGCTGGTGCTCAAGCTCAGCCTCGTCCAGTTCCCCGGTCCGCATCCCGCGGAACACCCGGGCGATGCCGACCACCGAGGCGAGGTTCGTCAGACCGATCAGGATCAGGAACGTTCCAGCCACGACGCTTCCCACCAGTCCCAGCGTCTGCACCAGTGCCGAGTCCCCGTCCCGCACGGTGCCGGCCATGGCCCTCGCGCCGAGGGCCAGGAGCAGCGCCGCGCCGAACACCACGGTGGAGTGGCCCAGCGAGAACCAGAAGCCCACCCCCAGCGCGGCCTTTCCCTCACCGACCAGCTTGCGGGTGGTGTTGTCGATGACGGCGATGTGGTCGGCGTCGAACGCGTGCCGCACCCCCAGCAGAAAGGCGGTAACGCCCAGCCCCACCCCGTACACGCCGGAGCGGCCCAGCGCGAAGTTCTGCGGAGCCACGGCCAGGGTCAGCACACTCCAGCCGACCACGTTGAGCAGGAGGACGAAGCCGGTGATGCCGGCGAGATGGAACTTGTCACGGCGTTCCCAGCGACTGGACGTCGCCCGAACCGGCTGCGCTACAGGCAACAAGTTGCTCATAATCCGTAAGGGTAGGCGCGGGGGTCGCCGCTGCCAAGACCTCGCGGACTGCGGAACTGCGCGTGGCCGTGTTGCCCCCGTCATCGTCTCCGCGTGCGCCGTTGACACGGCGACGCCCGGCCCTATCCGCCGGTGCGGCCTCCATGCAAGCATGGGGATCACCGATCATGCAAGCACTCCGATCATGCACAGGGAGGGGACTCGATGAAATCCAATGAACTGCTGCTGGATGCCTTCGGCCGGATCCGTGAGACGGTGGCCGCGGCCCTGGCCGGGGTTGATGATGCCACCCTGCTCCGACGGCCGGGAGTCAACGGGAATTCAATGGCCTGGCTCATCTGGCACCTCAGCAGGGTCGAGGACGCGCAAGTCGCCTCCGCCGCGGGCCTGGACCAGGTGTGGACCTCGGAGGGGTTTGCCGCCCGCTTCGGCCTGCCCCTCTCCAAGCGGGACACCGGCTACGGCCATACGAGCGGCCAGGTGGACGCGGTGCAGGCACCGCCGGAACTGTTGCTCGAATACTACGAAGCCGTCCACCGGCAGACCGTGAATTTCCTGGAGCACCTCGGCGACGACGACTTCGACCGCATCGTCGATACCCGCTGGGACCCGCCCGTCACCCTCGGGGTGCGGCTGGTCAGCACGATTGCCGACTGCCTCCAGCACGTGGGGCAGGCGGCCTACGCAAAGGGCCTGGACTCCGCGCGCGGGCACGGCTAGGCGGTCCGTGCCATGCAGGCGGCCGAAATTCGCGGACTCTTCCCGGGGCTACAGGAAACCATCTATCTCAACACCGCCTCGATGAACGTCGGCTGTGCACCCGCCCGCGAGGCGTACGAGCTGGCCGTCAAGCGATGGTCCGCCGGCAGGTTCGACTGGATGGATGCCGAGCGGGCAGGGGAGGAGGCCCGCACCATGTTCGCGGAGATGGTCGGGGCGACGGCGGGGGAGATCGCGATCGTCCCGGCCGTGAGCTCCGCCGCCGGGATAGTGGCCGCCAACCTGCCGCCGGCGAAGCGCGGCGAGAACGTCGTGGTTGCCGGGAACGAATTCGCCTCGAACTACTACCCCTGGCTCCTGCTCCGGAACCGCGGTTACGAGGTCCGCGCCGTGGCACCGGGCGGGGACGGCGTGACGGCCGAGGAATTTGGCCAGGCGGCCGACGGCGGCACCCGCCTGATCGCTGTGAGTGCCGTCCATTCGGCCAACGGCTACCGTGCGGACCTGGCCGCGCTCAGCCGGGTCGCGGCCCGCTCCGGCGCCTGGTTCTTCGTCGACGCCTGCCAGGCCGCGGGCGCGGTGCCCCTGGATGTGGTGCGCGACGGCGTGGATTTCCTGGCCGCCGCGAGCCACAAGTTCCTGCTCGGCTCCCGGGGCATGGGCTACCTCTATGTCCGCAGCGGACTGCTTGACCGGATCCAGCCCGTCGGTCCCGGCTGGAAGGCCGCGCGCAACCCGGCCGAGAGCTTCTACGGACCGGCCATGGACCTCTCACCCACGGCCTCGAAGCTCGACGCCTCCTTGGCCTGGTTTCCCGCCCTGGCCGAGCAGGCGGCGCTCGGCATCTTCCGCAGGTTTGGGATCGGGGCCTTGCTCGATCGCAACGCCCGGCTCGCCCTTCACCTTCAGCAGGCCCTGGCGGCGCAGGGCTCCTCGTTCCGGCCGTTCGCCGAGCAGCACCGCTCCACGATCTTCTCCGTGCCGGTGACAGACACTGAGGCGGTCCTGGCGCGGTTCCGCCAGGCCAACGTGGTGGCATCGGTCCGGGAGGGCAGAATCCGGCTGGCGGTACATTTCTACAATCTGGATGAAGAACTCGATCGCGTGGCCGGGCTGATCGGGCGAGGGTGAGCGGCGGCCGTGCCTCCTCACGGAAAACTGGGGCCGCCCCAGCACCGTTACTATTCGCGCCCGTGGTCCTTGTCGTCGCTGGCGTAGGCGAGGCCGATCTGGCGCCGAACTTCGTCCATGGCCTCCATGACCTGAACGCTCTGCCCGGGCGGCAGGATGTCGTTGGCAATGGAGCCGGCCGCAATGAGCCGCTCCATTTCCCGCGCCTGGTATTGCATGCCGCGGCCGGTGACGGGTTCATCGAATCGCTCGACGATGTTTCCGTCGGCGTCGTACCTGGTGAAGGCCGACGGCGTGTACCAGACTGACGGGATCTCGATCCGGCCTTCGGTTCCGATGATCGAGGCCTGGTTTGGTCCTGCCGTGTCCAGCGCGCAGTGCAGCACGGCCTGCTGCCCGTCACCGTATTCGAAGATCATCGCGGTCTGCCGGTCAACTCCGGTTTCAGTCATGCTGGCCGCTGCCCGGATCCCGGTCGGCACCCCGAAGACGTCGAAGGCGAAGGAGACGGGGTAGATGCCCAGGTCCAGGAGCGCTCCGCCGCCCAGCGCCGGGTCGTTGAGGCGGTGCGCCGGATCCTTGGGCAGATTCTGGTTGTGGTCAGCGATCACTGTGCGGACCTCGCCCAGGGCGCCGGACCGAATCAGCTCACGGATGCGGACCATGTGCGGAAGGTAGCGTGTCCACATGGCCTCAAGGGCGATCAGCCCCTTCGTCTCGGCGAGCTCCACGATCTCCCGGGCCTGCCAGGCGTTCATGGCGAAGGGCTTTTCGATCAGCACGTGTTTACCGGCGTCCAGGGCCAACAGCGCATTCTCGTGGTGGAACGGGTGCGGCGTAGAAACGTAGACAACGTCGACGTCCGGGTCGGCCACGAGGTCCGCGTAGCTTCCATGGGACGTGGGGATCTGAAACCGGGCCGCGAAATCGGTCGCGGATGCCATGGTCCTGGAGCCGACGGCCTGGACCACTGAGCCGTTGTCGATCAGGTCCGGCGTTTGCAGCCCGGCGATAAACCCGGTGCCGAGAATTCCCCATCTGGCCTGGGGCGTGGAGAGACCTGCGGTGCCGGGTGTGGCGTGCTCTGACATGCGTTTGGGTTCCCTTCGAACATGCGGTCACGAAAGCATCGGGCGGCTCGTGGAGCGTCCACGGCTTCGCGGGACGTGTTCGTATCCTAATCCCGATGCCGGAACTCACGGTGTGAGCGGACCCCGAAGCACACGCAGGGCCGCGGCGGCGTCACCTTCAATGACGGCGTTCTCTGCCAGGTTGGATCGACCCCAAAGACCCAGATACATCACCGGCAGCGGGGCGGAAATCAAGGCCACGGCGGCGCCAGGTCCCAGTGTCCAGCTGGCGGCCCCTGGCACCTGGAAGGTCACAGCTTTGTCCGGGGGCGGCATCCGGTCCAGTCGCAGCTGCCGCGGCGCGAACATCGCCAGGACCTCGTCGACACCGTCGAGCATGAAGTTGTCGGCCAGCGCGGGGATCTCCAGGCCAAGCGCCTGGCAGGCGTCGACCAGGTGGATGGCATGTTCGTGGGCCTGCCGCCGAAGCCAGAACCGGGCGGTGCGCGGAGGCGGGCCAAAGGTCCAGCATTCGCTCTCCGGATCAAGGCCCGTCATCGTCTCGAGGAAGGGTGCGGTGCCCGCGAGAAACCAGGCCGCGGCGCCCTCGGCCGGCGGTGCAGGTTCCTGGACAAAGGTGCCCGTCCGGACCACCCCGGCTGCCCACCTCTCGATTGAACCGAGATGCCCGAAGAGCTGCTCGAGCGTCCAGGTGGGGCACGCCGGAACGGCGCCGGCAAGAGTGCCCCGCGGCTGCCGGGCGAGCGTGCCGAGGTGGTCCAGGGAGTTGGCCAGTTCGGCCAGGAATTGATCGGGCGGCATGGGAGGAGCCTAACGCGACGCGGCAAAGATTCCGGCGCGCCGACACCCACGCAGCGTGGGCGGGCCTCGTGCCAGCAACATCCCTCGCATGCGTCCCACAAGGCGTCGAGGCATTGAGCGGACACCCAGCACCTGCGCCTGACCGAGCGGTTTGCGGCCCAGTCCGTGATTGAGGAGCTGCTGGCAGTCCAGGCGTTCGTTCCGCCGCGTTCGCTGCTCAGGCGGATGTTCGGTGCCAGTCCGTTGAGCGACGCCAGCTCGCCCTGGTACCGGGGTGCGCTGGGCGAAATCGCTGAGGGCCGGATCCTGGCACGCCCGCGGTGCCAGGCAAACCGGATGACTTCATAGGGAATTTCGCCGCCCTCCGGCGGTTGGTTGACCAGGCACGACGCCGGGTTGCGTGGGTGCTTGGTGTCCCCGCCGTCGGCTTCTTGTTGTTGGCCCCAGCAGGACCGCTGGGTGCCGCAATCCTGCACGCATTGATGAACCGATAGGGGAGACCGTCGAGCGAATGGCGCTCGCCGCCGTCGTGAATCAGCCCTTGGGCTCGAAACGCTGAGACATTCCCACGCCCGCTTCGCCCCCGTTGGGGACCGCCCGGATTTTCGGGGAAGCAAATAAACAACCGCGTTCGCCCAAGTAGCGGCCAAGTAGCGCCCGAAATAAAACGCGAATTGCCCGGGAGAAGTCGAGTGGCAACCACTCGCGCGCTCTTCAAACCCCGCTTCTAGGCTCCAGAGTACTGGGTTTATAAAGTCAATGTAGTGGTCAGAAACGGGTCTCAGCCATGTTTGATCAAACAGAATTTCGGGTGTCGTCCAGCCATTTTAATGGCCTTCTTCGCGGTGGACTTAAGGGTTGGGCACCGCATCTCCGGAAGCACCGGGCAGCCACGATCCACGCAACTCCGCACCGACACCGGCCGTGGTCCCGAGGCGCCTGGGCATCACTGCTGTCGGCAACGCTCGCACTCGCAGCGCTTTCCGTCGGCCATACCGCCGTCGCGGATGTGGGGACCATCGCCCACGATTCACTGCGGACAGGCTGGGACAAAAACGAACCCGGGCTCTCGCCGTCGGCGGTCGCATCATCGAACTTCGGCAAACTATTCTCTGCAACCGTGGACGGGAAGGTCTACGCCCAGCCGCTCGTAGTAGGCGGTACCGTGATTGCGGCGACGGAAAACAATGCCGTTTACGGGCTGGACGGCGCCACGGGTGCGGCGAAGTGGACCCGTAAACTTGGGCCGGCGTGGCCGGCGTCGACCGTTCGCTGCGGCGATCTCACGCCCAACATCGGAATTACTTCGACGCCGGTCTACGACGCGGTGACGAAGAGCGTCTTCCTGCTGGCGAAGACGAATGACGGGGCCAACAATCAGTTCCCACACTGGTACATGCACTCCCTGGATGTTGCGACCGGCGCGGAGAAACCCGGATTCCCCGTCACAATCCAAGGCGCCCCGACAAATGACCCCACCCGCCCGTTCAACCCGATGACGGCGATGCAGCGCCCAGGGCTGCTGCTCTTGAACGGGGTCGTGTATGCAGGGTTTGCCAGCCATTGCGACTACACCCCCTTCGTAGGTTATGTCGTCGGCGTATCGACCGCCGGGCGACAGACGACGATGTGGGCCACCGAATCAGGCAACGCCAATGCGGAGGGCGGGATCTGGCAATCTGGCGGTGGACTGGTGTCCGACGGTCCCGGTCAAATACTGCTCACCACGGGAAACGGGATTTCCCCGAAGCCCGGCCCGGGATCGAAGCCCCCCACCACCCTGGCGGAGGCGGTGGTCCGGCTCCGAGTCGGCAGTGACGGCAATCTGAAGGCCACCGACTTCTTCAGCCCGGCCGACAACGCGAAACTGAACAGGAACGACGCCGATCTGGGCTCCGGCGCTCCCGTCGCGATCCCGGACGGCTATGGCACGGCTGCACACCCGCACCTGTTGGCCCAAATCGGTAAAGACGGCACCATGTACCTGCTGGACCGGGACAACTTGGGCGGCATGGCGCAGGGGCCGGGCGGAACTGACGCCGTCCTGGACAAAGCCGGACCGTACAGCGGAGTTTGGGGCCGGCCCGCGTTTCTTGGGACGCCCAGCGGCGGATATCTCTACATCGTCGAAAGCAACGGGTACCTGAGGGCCTTCAAGCTCGTGCCGGGCGCCAGCGGTGGGATTAGCCTGGCAGCCGTCGGAACGTCCGCTGGTACGTTCGGGTTCAGCTCCGGCGCCCCGTCGGTGACATCCACCGGCACGGACGGGTCCTCCGCCCTTGTCTGGGTGGTCTATGTCAGCGCAGGTACCGGGGCCGATGCGGAACTGCGCGCATACCGGGCAATCCCGGATAACACCGGGAACCTCAGGGAAGTGTTTAGCGCCCCGCTGGGCATAGGGGCCAAGTTCTCCTCGGTGGCCACTGACAAGGGCCGCGTCTACGTGGGCACGCGGGACGGGCACGTCTTGGGCTTCGGCGCCCCGACGACATCGGCGGTAGGGGCAAAGAACACCGATCTCGGCACCGCCAAGGTGGCCACCTCCGTGACCGGAAGCGTGACGATCACCGCGTCGCGGGCGGTAACGGTCAGCTCCATCACGACGCGCGCCCCGTTCAAGATCGGAACCGGGCTCACGATGCCCCGGAAGTTGGCCAAGGGTGCGAGCCTGACCGTACCCGTGACGTTTTCGCCGACTGTTCCGGGCCAGGCGGACGGCACCTTGACGGTCAAAACTTCAGACGGCGAAACCGACCTCCTCGGCGTCCACGGCATCGGCACGAAGGAGGGCCTGGGCGCGACTCCGGCCACGGTGCAGTTCACCGACGTCCCGACAAAGACGGTCAGCCGGCAGACGGTCAACATCGTCAACACCGGCACCACAGTCGCCAAGATCACCGGCGTCGCGTTGCCGGTCAGCGCACAGCTCAAGGTCGACCCGGCCACGGTGCCGGTGGTCGGCAAGACCATCCAGCCGCTCGCGTCGATTGCGGTGTCCTTGACGTTCAGTCCCACATCGGCGAGTCCGGTGACCGATACCCTCGTCGTCACCAGCGACCGCGGGAAGGTGACCGTCAACGTGGCCGCGACTGCCGTCTCCGGCGCGGCGCACCTGGAGATGCCGCGCGCCCTGGACTTCGGTGACGTCCCTGTCGGGACGTCGGTGACCAGGGCTTTCGAGATAAAGAACACCGGCAACGTCCCGATGACCATCACGAAGGCCAAAGCGCCGCAGGGCGTCTTCTCCACTACCAATCCCATTTCCGAGGGCTTGAAAATTCCCGCCGGTGAAACCGCATACCAGACCGTGACCTTCGCGCCCGCGGCCGTCGGGCAAGCAGGGACGAGCGAGACCTTTTACCTGATCACGGCGGACGACGGCCAAGCTGCGAAGAAGGTCATGCTCACAGGGAACGGTACCGACGACCCCATCGCTGCCTATGCCTGGAAGATCAATGCGGGCCGCCCCGGGTCGAGCCTTGGCCGGTCGCTGACCGCGGAGTACGCCGTGGGCGTAGGCAAGTGCCAGGACTACGTCGGAGGGGTGATCTGTTGGTCACCCAAGACCGGGGCGCATTCGGTCCGCGGCGAGATCAGCCGCCGCTACAAGGCAGCCGGCGGTGCCGCCGGCATCCTGGGCTTCCCGACTTCCGACGGGCAAGCTTCGCCGGACGGCGTTGGTGCGTACAGCCACTTCTCCGGTTCGGACGGGTCCTCGATCTACTTTTCTCCGACGACCGGAGCGCACTTTGTCCTTGGGTCGATCCGATCGAAATGGATGGCACTGGGCGCGGAGACAGGGCCGTTGGGCTATCCGATCACTGACGAGAAGCACGCCCCGGACGGAGTGGGACGGTACAACCACTTCTCCGGTGCGGGTGGGGCCTCGATCTACTGGACACCGAAAACCAAGGCCCACTCGGTGACAGGGCCGGTCCGTGCTAAGTGGGCGTCGCTGGGCTGGGAGTCGGGCCTGGGCTATCCGACCTCCGACACTACGGCGTCCGCGGACAAGGTAGGGCGGTTCAACCACTTCTCAGGTGCGGGTGGAAACTCGATCTTCTGGTCGCCGGCGACGGGGGCCCACTTTGTCCTTGGGTCGATCCGATCGAAATGGGCGGCACTTGGCTGGGAGACCGGGCCACTGCGGTATCCCATAACGGACGAGAAGGGCACACCGGACAAGGTGGGCCGGTACAACCACTTCTCCGGTTCGGGTGGGGCATCGATCTTCTGGACGCCGACTACCCGGGCGTACTCGGTGACAGGTGCGATCCGGAATAGGTGGGCCTCGCTCGGCTGGGAGACTAGCCGGTTGGGTTATCCCACGAGCGACTCGTATACGGTATCCGTCGGCCGGGCAACGGATTTCCAGCGCGGGCGGCTGACGTGGAACGCGACGGCCAGGAAGGTCACCGGCTAGCGGTGCCCGCGTCAGTTCAGGAATTCCCGGACCGATTGGCGCCTGGACCTCACCGGTCTGGGCCCGATCGGTCCGGACCTGTGCGGCCAGACCTAATCGGTCTGGAACCGGGCGACGGCGGAGGCGTACATTGACGATGCGGGCTGGCCGGATCCCGGCCCTAGTGGGGGCCCGTTAATGGGCCTGTGCATGAAACACAGCACGAGCTCCGCCACACCGAGGAGTGATCACATGAGCCAATTTATCCAGCGCCTGCTTGCTGCGTTCAATGACCACGACCTTGAGGCAGCGGCCGCGTTGTTCCATGAGTCGTACAAAAGCGTGCAGCCGGTCCACCCGGGCAGGGCATTTGTGGGACGGGCGCAGATGCACGCGAACTGGGCAGCGATGTTCGCTGGCGTTCCCGATTTTCAGGCAGAAGTGGTCCGCTCCGTGGACGACGGTAATACCACGTGGAGCGAATGGACCTGGGCCGGCACCCGGACTGATGGGCGGCCCTTCGACATGCGCGGGGTGACGATTTTCGAGATCGAGGACGGCCTCATTACGAGCGGAAGACTCTACATGCAAGAGATTGAACGAGGGGATGAGGGCATCGCAGAGGCAGTCCAGACGCTGTCGGGGCGCCGGCCTGCCCGGCCCTCGGAACCCGAGGACTGAAATGGCTGGCCTCAGGCGGCTGGGAGAAGGCTGCGCGCGCGTTTGACCGTTGTGGCCTGGTGCCGGGGCTGCGTCGAGGCGTCGTCGTTGTTGGGAAGTGGCGCCGTCGGGCCGGCCTGTGCAGGACCCTTGCCGGACATCTGACTTCGGAGGAGGATGATCGGCACACTGAGGAGGCCCGCCATGACCCAGCTTGGCAAGTTTGAGAAGTACCTGATTGAGGAATTCTTCGACGACTACCGCTCGGGCGCCATGAGCCAGCATACGTTCACGCGCCGGGTGGCGTTCATCACCGGCAGCATGGCGGCGGCCTCGGCAGCGATGCTCCTGGTGGGCTGCACGCCCGAGGAGGTTCCCCGCAGTACCGATCCCATGCCGACGCCGACGTCGTCCGCGCCGGGGTCCGGCACAGCGTCCGCGGGCGCGGTGCCGGGGGCCAAAAGCCCGTTATCGGTCCCGGAGGGCGCGGCCGGACTGACGACGGCGACCGTGCAATTCGCATCGGGCGGCACCGACATCAGTGGCTATCTCGCACGGCCCGACCACGGGGCCGCCGGACCGGCCGTGCTGGTCTGCCACGAGAACCGCGGGCTGACACCGCATATCCAGGATGTGGCGCGCCGCTTCGCCAAAGCCGGATACGCGGCTCTGGCCCTGGACCTGCTGAGCAGGGAAGGCGGTACCGCTGGCATGGACCCGGATGCTGTCCCGGGAGCACTGACCCAGGCCGGGGCGCAGCGTCACGTTTCCGACTTCACGGCCGGCTTTGACTACCTGAACGCCCAGGACTTCGTTGATCACGGGCGGATCGCCATGAACGGCTTCTGCTTCGGTGGCGGCATCACGTGGCAGTCGGCGACGGCGATCCCGGGCCTGTTGGCGACCTCGGCGTTCTACGGACCCGCGCCTGACCTGGACAAGGTCCCGGCCATCAAGGCGGCCGTCTTCGGCGTCTACGCCGAACTGGACCAGCGGATCACCGGCGCCATGCCGGCGCTCCGGGATGCCCTGGCCAAAACCGGTGTCCGGAACGAGCTCAAGAACTATCCCGGCGTGGACCACGCCTTCCACAATGACACCGGGCCGCGCTACAACCAGGAGCAGGCCACGGCCGCATGGAACGACACGCTCGCCTGGTTTGGCAAGTATGTGTGAAGGCAAGTTTGCCTGAAGCATGGCCCGGACATGTCCCGACCGGATGGAGACGCGATGTTCGCAAACCGCAGGACCGCGGCGTTGAGCGCTGCAGGCGCCTTGGCCCTTGCCGGGTGTGGTGCCGCACCAGTGTCCAGGGAACGGGCGCCGGCGATAGACCGTGCGGCCGCCGTGACGGCCGGGACGCAGGCCGCCGTCTCCGACGGGACGCAGGCCGCCGTCGTCCGCGGCTGGGGCCCAGTGGTGGCGGGGGACGAATTCAGTTACGCCGGGCCGCCTGACCCCGCGAAATGGAAGGTCTTCAAGGGGCCGGGGCACGCGGGCAAGGGGATCCGGAGTCCGGATGCGCTGGTTGTAGGCGGCGGGGTCTTGACTGTCAGCGGCGACGCCGCGGGCACCACCGGCGGCATGTCCGCCAGGTTTGCCCAACAGCGGTACGGCCGCTGGGAGGCCAGGATGAAAATTGGCCAGCGGGATCTGCAATATCACCCCGTCCTGATCCTGTGGCCGAACAACAACATCTCGTCCACGTGCGCCGAGATTGACTACGCCGAAGGGAGCGCTGACACCGCCCAAATCAAGTTCTTCCTGCACTACGCCTGCGGTGGCCCGAACTTCCAGACCACCGCGGCCAAGACGATCGACACCACACAGTGGCACAACTATGCGCTCGAGTGGACCCCCGCCGGGATCGAGGGATACGTCGATGGGTCCTTGTGGTTTGTGGACACGAACCCGGCGCATCAGCCCACGGTCGGGATGCACCAGACGGTGCAACTGGACTGGTTTCCCAACGGGACGCCCACCAAACCCAGCCAGATGCAGGTCGACTGGATCCGCGTTTACAAGTAAGCGTTGCGCTTACTCGCCCGAGGCAAATTCCGGCCGGAACGGGCCGTCAGCCTCCGACGTCCCTTCTCGGTGCCCGCCCAAAGCCTTCAACGCCGCAAGGTGCTCCAGCAGGGCCCGTTCCGGATGTCCGGGATGCGCAGCCAGCTGCTGGCGCAGCAGCTCCCGTGCGCGGGCTTGTTCCGGGGCACTGTCGTCGAGGACGGCGTCAATGATTCTGGCGGCCTGATGTCGGATTCCGGCGGCAGATGCGGCATGTTCCGCACCGGATACCAGGTTCTCGGGATCCTGTTCTTCGAGGCGTCCTGGAGTGGACGACGGCTCCACCGACATGGCTGTTCCTTTGGTCATCGTTCCGGCTGAGTCCGGAACCGGCCTGCCGCCTTCCCCCAATCCCGGGTACTGTACCCGGGTCCTAAGACGGGCCACCGTGACAAACCTACAACGACGCCGGGCCGCCAACCCCACACGGGAGCGAAGTTTTCGCCAAGTTTCATGCACAAGGCACGGTGACGCTGCCCGCGGAATGCTAACGGCCGCCGGCGCCACGGGGCGTATCCGCTGCAGCGCTTGTGTTGGTCATCTGCCCGAAAAGACGCGGAAATACTCGCCGGGTAGCCTCGCACCAACGAACCCGTTCGAAAGGTTGTACGCCATGCGTGTTGGACTGATCCGGGTGATGACGACGTCGGACCGACGCCTGCTCCACGCCCACGGGAAACTCCTCCAGGAAGCATTCGGATTTACCGTCACATCCCGCTGTATTCCGGACCAGCCGTCCGGCGTCTACGACCAGGCGTCGCTCGAATCTGCGGCCCCCAAGGTCGTCCGCCTGGCGAGGGACATGGCGGGGGACGCTGACGCCCTGATTATCAGCTGCGCCTCCGACCCCGGGCTGGCCGCCACCCGGGCAGCCGTGGATATCCCGGTCATCGGAGCGGGCTCCGCAGCCGCGGCCGCGGCTCTGACCTTCGGCGGCCGGATTGGAGTTTTGGGTCTCGGCGCACACGTACCGGGCCCGATCTCGGATGCACTGGGCGAACGCATGCTGCTCATTGACGGGCAGGGAAGGATCGAAACACCCGACGCCTTCCTCATGCCTGCCGGGATTTTCGACGCCCTCGCCGCGGCCCACATGCTGGTTGACGCCGGCGCCGACATGATCGTCCAGGCCAGCACGGGCCTGAGCAGCATCGGCATGGCGGACGTGCTCCGCCGCCGGCTCGGGGTTCCGGTGATCGACGCCGTGACGGCAGCCGGTTCGATGCTGGTCTCAGCGGTAGCCGCCCGGGAACTTCAAGGGGTTTGAGTCCTGCCGCCTGTAGCGGCGCGTCCTCGGCCAACACCAAGGCAGCCCCGCGCCGCAGTACGGCGCGGGGCTGCCTGGCGATTTGCCGGTCCTACTTGTAGACGCGGACCCAGTCGACCTGCATCTGTGAAGGCTTGGTGGCCGACCCGTCGGGGAACCAGTCCAGCTGCAGTGTCTGGTGCATGCCCACGGAGGGCAGGTGCGCGGGGTTCGTGTCGGAGAAGGTCTTGACGCCGTCGATGTAACCGGTGATGCCGGCCGGGGTCCACTCCACTGCGTAGTTGTGCCACTGGGTGGTGTCGATCGTCTTGGCCGCCGTGGTCTGGAAGTTCGAGCCGCCGCAGGCATAGTGCAGGAAGAACTTGATCTGTGCGGTGTTGGTGCTGCCCTCGGCGTAGTCGATCTCGGCGCAGTTGGGGGAGGTGTTGTTGTTGGGCCACAGGATCAGCACGGGGTGGTACTCCGGGTCCCGGGCGCTGGTCCGCATGCGCGTCTCCCACTTGCCGTATTTCTGCTGGGCAAATTTAGCCGACATGCCGCCCGTGGTGCCGGCCGAGTCGCCGCTGACTGTGGCCACGCCATTGGCAACCGACCAGGCCTGCGGGCTCCTGACACCCTTGCCGGCATGTCCGGATCCCTTGAAGACGCTCCACTTGGTGGAGTCGGGGGCGCCGGCCTTGGAGAACTCGTCACCCGCGACAACCGAACCCCAGCCCCGTGCCGTGGCGGCCTGGGAACCGTCGCCGGTCGCGGCGACGGCAGCCTGGGCAGCGACGGGCGCCGTTACCGCCGTCGGCGCCGGAGCGGCTGCCGCTTGGGCGCCAGCCGCAGGCGCGACCGGCGCGGCGGCCCGTGCAGGTGCCGCATCGGTTCCGGGAGCCGCAGGTGCACCGGTGGTGCCGGTGGCAGGCTTGGGGGCCGAGGGGACCGCCGGGTTCGGCGCTGCGGCCACCGAGGCTGGGGCCTTCGCGGCAGGATGCGCGGCCTGGGTTGCCGCCGGGGACGTGGAGCCCGCAGCAGAATGCGCGGCCCCGGTGGCCGGTGAAACGGCTGCGGCGCCCGTCGTGGGACCGGCGCTGCAGCCGGTCAGGGACAGTGCGCCCAGGCTCAGCACAATCGCTACTTTGTTGAGCTGTGGTGCAGTGGAGCGTGCCTTCGGCCGTGCATCTTTGAACGTTGATTTATTGAACAGCGGTGTTTTCTTGAACAACGGACCCCTCCGGGCTTTCGTGGCTGGCACGCACAACCGACGCTGCCTGGGCGGCGGATAATGCGGGAAGTTTCATCCGGCCCCTGCCGCAAGGCATGGGCGAGCAGACGCCGAACGGCGCAACGGGGCCCTGCAAAGGGGCGGTCCGGGGCCCTGCATTCGGGCCGGGCCTCACGGCCAGCCGCCAACGTTACCGGACCGTTACCTCAGCCCGCAAACCTCCCGGATCCGGGACGTTCCGCATGCCGCCTCCGCCCGGGGTGCCGCGCTACACGCAGCTGGGCTGATACGCCGGGTTGCCCGGGCGGCCGGCCGGCTGACCAAGAGCGTCGGACACGAGACGCTGGGTGACGGGGTCGTTGGGCGCCTGGTCATGGTCAATCACATCTGCCGGGCACTTGTCCTGGATGGTGATATTGGTGACCTGCTGGGCCGGGCCGGCGAGGAACTGGCTGGGGTAGGGCGTCACCACCTCGTCGTGCGTCGTGGAGATCACCGTGTAGGCCGGACCAGGAACCGTGTCGCCAATGGAGTTGAGCTCGGTGAGGAATGGTGAACCTGCCTGCTGGTCGGCGCAGGCCTGGCAATTCGACCCTCCCACTGAGGTGGCCGGCGGAACGGCGTCCGGTGTCGGCGTGATGAGCCCGCGGGTTCCGTGGTTGGACGGGGCGATGCCCACAAGGTGGTTCACCTTGTCCGCGCCTCCAAGGAAACCGAGGTAGTAGCGCGGCATCATGCCGCCCTGGCTGTGGCCCACGAGATCAATTTTCCTGGCACCGGTCGAGGCCAGTACCTTGTCGACAAACGGGGCGAGCTGACGGGCTGAGTCTGCCACCGGGCCCGTGGCGTCGACGCCGTTGGTCGCACCGTAGTTCAGCGCGAAGACGCAGTAGCCCTGGCTCTTTAGCGCCGGCGACATCGTCGCCCAGTTCTTCGCCATGTTTTCGAAGGTTCCCGGCACCAGGACCACCGGGTAGGGGTGGGCTGCCGAGGGCTTGCAGGACCAGTCATTCGCGCCGGGCGGCGAAACGTCAACGGTGTCGGCCTGGGCCGCCGGCACACCCATCAGGGATGCGCCGAGCAGCGCCAAGGTCGCAGCGGCCAGGGTTGCGAGTGCTGCGGGCGTTTTCGGGTGTGGCACGGATTACCTCTTCGGTTGGACGCGTCATCTGTGACGGTCTGTGGAAATGGAAGTGAGGTAGGGGATCAGCCCCCGCTGTGATCCGACTCACGTCTCTCAATTCACGCTAGGGAAGGTGCTCCGCGGATCGCTCCAACATGCACGTTTGTGCATGCATTTTTCGACGCCGCTGGTGCCAGGTGGGGTTGCGTGGAGAGACTGCTGCACAGTTGTGCAGGTAGGGGCATGCCGCCCGCCGTCGCCCCCGGTCACCTCACTCTCCGGTCACCTCACTTCTCCGGTCACCTCACTCTCCGGGCGGAAAATCATAGGAGGCCTGGATCGTCGCCGGCGCTGTGCCGTAGGACAGGACGATCTCGTCGTGCGCCTTGAACGGGAGGTCCCGGATCCCGGCGTCGAACTTCCGGCCGTTCACGTAAACGGTCCAGCCATCCAGCGAACCCCCACCGGTGCCGGGGGCGCCGTTGCCACCGAGGACGCCCCACTCCGTCAGGAGCTGCCCGAGGGTGAAGACCTGGCCGGCGGTGGGGGACTCGATGTGGACCACGCCCGTGGTGTCGTGGGTGTGCAGGGCTGAGATGCCGTTGGCCCTTTGGTCAGCTCCGGTGGTGATGCCGATATTGGCCGGCACCGCGATGGGCTTGCCGTCCTTCAGCACGTCCAGATGTGCGTGATAGTGGTCCACGTTGCCCTCCGCCGTCAGCACAGTGAGGCCGGCCTGGGCGATCCGGCCGGGCGCCCCCGTGATGTCTAATGCGAAATCAGGGGCCGGCGCCGCGGATGCCGCAGGTGACTCAGGCGACGGTGCGGTAGATGGCGCAGGGGCAGCGCATCCTGCCACCCCCAGCGTCATGGCGGAAAGTGCGATGGCGAGTGTCAGCTTGGTGTGCATGGTTGCGTAAACCGCTTTCGATCGGAGGCTTGCCAGTTCAGTCTAGGCAGATGGTCCGGGCCCACCGCCCAGGAGGGCTTGGCACCGCGTTTCCGCCGCGAGCCGCGAGGGGAAAGAATGGACAGGTGAGTGATGCCGGCGAATTCATCGACCTCTCGCTGCAGCGCGAAGCTTCCTGGCGCCGCGCTGAGCAGCTTCAGGCGCGGCTGGAAACGGAGCCGGCGGGCAGCGGCCTCCGGTTCTACGGCACGTCCGTGGGCGCCGTGCGCGGCACGGTCCGGGATGCCGGCCGCCGCTATCCCGGGCTGTCCCGCGATGAGGTCACTGCGCTGAGTTCCGAACTGTGGGGCTCCGCGCTCGGAGGCTCCGGCCCGGGGGCCGCGCCGGTTTTCGAGCGCCGGCTGGCCGCCGTGGTCCTGCTGCAGGCCAACGTGAAGCTGCTGACCAACTCGGACCTCACCCGGCTGGAGGGCTTCATCCGGCAGGCGCGGGTGCGGGACCTTGTGGATCCGCTCGCCGTCGACGTCGTCGGGCCCCTGGTGGACGGACTCGATGTTCTGGCCAGGGTGCGGGCCGACAGCGTGCTGGACCGGTGGGTGCGCGAGCCCGATGCCTGGCTGCGCCGGGCCGCGCTTCTCTCGCCGTTGCTGGCGCTGCGCGCGGGCGCGGGGGACTGGGACAGGTTCCTCCGGCACGCCAACGAGGTGCTCGGCGAGCCGGGCGGGACGTTCGACGCCGACGGCACATCAGTCCGGGATGCCGTCTCCCGGGTCCAGGCAGAGATGGCAAAGTGGAGGCCGGAGCTGCAATTCACGTCAATTGGAGAATGACCCTCCGAAATTTCGCCGCCGGCTCGGCTTTGGCCCAGGCATTTAGACATTCGGACTGTCAGGCCTTCGGACCCCCCGGATCGCCCTGCCCAACGGCGCTGCCGGAATTTCCGGACTTGCCGCCGGCATTTGCCGGGACCGCGAAAGTCCTCGCCGCCCGTGACCCGGCGACGGCGCCCGCGGCTATGGTGACCAGCGCTCCCACCAGCAGGGCCGCGGCCTCGCCCGGGAGCAGGACCTGAAGCTGCGTGCCGATGCTCGCCGCAGCCACCGGTACGCCAAGCTGGGCCGCCGACAACACCCCGAGCGACAGCGGGAGTCCCAGGAAAGCCAGGTCGGCGTGGGCCAGCAGGGCCCCGGCCCCCAGCAACAGGCCGAGGGCCATCATGTCCGGGTGCCCGGCCAGGTCCCTTAGAGTCAGCGATGCACCCAGCCACACGAAGAAGAGCGGACCCAGGAAGCCGTCGCTGAGCGCGAACAGTTGCCGGGCCAGCCGCCGCGGTTCGCCGACCGCAGCCATCACCAGGCCGAAAGAAAAGCCTGCCATCATCACAGACACATTGCTCCACGTCGCGACACCGGCCAGGGTGAAGAGCACGGCCAGCTGGATCCGTAGCTCCAGGGCAAACTTGCGGCTTTCCGAGAGCCGGTGCACGCGCCGACGGATTCCCTGGCGCTCCAGCCAGCGCAAGCCGACAAAGAGCACTACCGCGCACCCGGTCACCGCGAGGACACCCAGCGCCGCCTGGACTGCGTGGGGCGGATCCACCAGGAGCGGCAACGCCACAATGCAGGCTGTGTCGGCTATTGCCACCTGCGCTGTCATAGCGACGACATCTGGCCCGCCGAGGCGCAGGGAATCGACGATTGGAAGCACCAGGGCGGCCGACGAGGAGGCCAGCAGCACGACGTAGAGGGGAGCATGTCCAGTCCCGAACAGCAGTCCGATGCTGGTTCCGATCGCCACCGCTGCCGCTGCGGCCACCATCGCCCGGCGGGAGCCTTTGCCGAGGGCGCCACGGATGTGCGGATCCCGCACGGGAACGTGGGTGCCTGCCACGAACATCATCAGCGCAAACCCGATATTGGCCAGCAGGGTGAACGTCGGGTCCGCGGGGTCCACCAGGGCCAGGCCTGAGCGCCCGATCGCGATGCCGGCCAGCAGCTCACCCAGCATGACAGGCAAGTGCCAGCGCGCCGGCAGGGCCAGCAGGGGTCCAGCCAAGGCGATGACGGCGATCAGCGCCAGCGACAGGAAGGTCACGGTTCGCGGCGGCCGGCCGGCGTCGGGCCTGACCGCCGTTCCACCACCGCATAGGCCTTGCCGTCCAGGAAAGCCCAGTCGTTGACAACCATGTACCCGAGCGCGTCCACCCGGTCATTGAGGATGTGCTCGTCGAAACCCCCGTCGCGCGGTTCCGCGTCCCATGTGCTCACGTGGACGTCCCCGCCGTCGAGGATCAGCAGCTCGGTGTTGACGTCGAAATCCTCTTGGGGCTGAGTGCTCAACTGGCAGATGGCGACACAATGGCTGTTCATTTTCGGGCCTCCGCTTCCGGTGGTGCTGATGGCATCATCCTATGTTCGGAAACGGCGCCGCCCTATGGGCAAATTGCGGCCCGGCATCACGGCTCCGTTACCTGAATGTGACTTTCGGGTGCGGTTCGCGCTACGGTTGATGAGTGCCTGTTGTCTCCGATACGGGCGCTCCCCAGCCGATTGCCTAACTCTGCCGCGGCCCGGGGGTAACTCGCATCAACGTCCGGCAGAGACGGGGAAACCACTTTTGATCTGCTGATATGCAGGTCTTGGGGTGAAGCCGCACAGTGCCCGCAACGACGGGCCCGGGAGTGCGGCCGGGTGCCTCCCATCCGAATCCGACAGCTCACCTCGCAGGCATTGGGAGAGGCTACATTTTTCATGACTTCAGTCAATACTTTTGCGCGCCATGCCGCCGTCCTCGCCGCCGCATCCGGCCTGGTCCTGACCAGCGGAATGGCCGCCAACGCCGCCACCGCCCCCGTGCAGCGTGACTCTGCTCCGGCGTCGAACGTCGACGTCACCGGACAGGTCAGTGCCCCCGTCAGCGCCGATTCAAGCGTCAAGATCAGCTTCGAGCGCCCCGCAGTGGATTCTGTTGCCGCGCCGGTCATCGAACAGCCCGTCGCACCGGCTCCGGCTCCCGCTGCAGCCCCGGCGGCAGCGCCCAAGGCTCCGGCCAAGCCGGTCATCCAGGTGCAGGCCGCTCCGGCAGCAGCTCCGGCTGCAGCGCCGGCTGCAGCGCCGGCCGCGGGCGGACGCAACGCCATCATGCTCTCGGCCGCCTACAGCCAGGTGGGCATCACCCAGGACTGCACCGCCATGGTGGAAAAGGCCCTTGGCGCCGCGGGTAAGCCCGTTGGCGACATCGGTCCCCGCGCGTTCCTTGGCCTTGGAACCGTTGTGGCGACGCCGCAGCCCGGTGACATGGTGGTCCAGTCCGGCCACGTCGGCATCTACGCCGGCAACGGCCAGGTGGTCAGTGGCGGCATGAACGGCAAGAACCAGACCATGGTCCACCCGCTGTCCTGGCTCACCGCGACCGGCGGCGTGACGTTCGTCCGCGCCTAAGCCGCACGGCCCCGACCCGGGGCCAGACAGTCCGGAAAGACCGGCGCTCGAGTTCCCTTGGGGGCAACTCGACCGCCGGTCTTTCCTGTCTTCGCATTCGGGAGTCCGGGATCCCGACGGCATATCTTTCCCCGGCGGATGGACCTCAGGGATTCCCGCTGCCCATGAGCGGAAGCGTCAACTTCATGACGGTTCCCTCGTCGCCCGTCGCGGCCACTTCGACGCTGCCCCCGGCCGCGACAGCAATCTCCCGGACCAGGGCCAGGCCGATGCCAAAGCTCCGCTGTCCCTGTGAGGTGCCGGTGCCGGCCGTCCGCACGAACCGGTCAAAGATCCGGGCCTGATCGACGCCGGTGATTCCGGTCCCGGAGTCCGCCACCGTGATCACGGCGCGCTTCTGCTCGATTGAGGTCGTGATGGACACGCGGCCGCCCGGAGGCGTGTGGGCCAGCGCGTTGTCCGCCAGGGCCAGCACGGCACGCCGCAGCGCATTCTTCTCGATCCGGGCCAGCGGCCGGGCATCGGCAGAGAATTCCAGACGCACCTGGCGCTGCTCTGCCACCTGCTGGAGGCTGCCGGCGACGCTGGCGGCAGCGTCGGCGAGGTCGGCAGGGGGCGCGGAACGGTCCGGGGCCTCCGCGGTTGCCGCGAGGAGCAGTTCGTTGACAATCCCTGTCAGCGTCGCGGCGTCCTCCCGGATCCGGGCCAGGTCGTGGCTTTGCCTGGAGCCGGGCACAGTGTTGCGCTGGGCCAGCTGGATCCTGGTGTCCAGGATGGTCAATGGCGTGCGCAATTCGTGGCTGGCGTCCTGGACAAAACGCCGCTCCCTTGCCAGGGCATCACTGAGGGGACGAATCGCGCTGCGCGCACTGAGCCACCCGACGATTCCGGCCAGCAGGATTCCCGCCACCCCGGCGATGATCATGGCTTCGAGGACGTCCTTGGAATCCAGGTAGGTGTAGGCCGTCCCGGCCCCCGCCGTGCCCGGCACTTCAGGATGGGCCAGTTGGTTCGTGAGGTATAGCGCCGTGGCGGCGAGCAGCCCGAGAACCATGACCGCGCACGCAGCACTGATCCGCACCGCGACCTTGAGGGAAGCCTTGCGCAGGATGGAGTGGTCCGGATTTCCGCCGGCCGGCCGTCCGTCACTCATGGGCTTCGCCGATCTGGTATCCGAGGCCGTGCACCGTGCGGATCACTGCTTTGGAGATCTTCCGGCGCAGGTGATGAACATAGGTATCGATCACGCCGGGCTGTTCCGAGGCGTGGAAGCACGCCGCGAGGAGCTCATCCCGGGTGAAGACGCGGTCCGGTTCCGCGGCCAGGGCAGCCAGCAGCTGGCCTTCCTTTGCGGTCAGTGACACCGTTTGCCCGTAGACGGAACGGACGGAGCGCTGCGTTGGATCCAGTTCCCAGTCCCCGATCGCCACCGGTGCCGGGGCCGGGGGAGTGAAAGTCCGCGTCAGTGCGCGCAGGCGTGCTGCCAGTTCGCCGGCGTCGAACGGCTTGGTCACGTAATCGTTGGCGCCGGCGTCCAGGCCCCTGACTTTTTCGTCGGCATCGCCCAGCGCGGTCAGGATCAGGATGGGCGTGGCAATGCCTTTCGAGCGCAAAGCCGTAATGAGGGCGATGCCGTCCATGCCGGGCAGCCCGCGGTCCACCACCATGATGTCCCAGCTCCCGGTCAGCCCCTGGTGGAGGCCGTCGCGGCCGTTGGTGACCAACTGGACCCGGTAGTCCGGGTCCAGGAGCTCGGCGATGAGCGGTCCCAGGACGGCGTCGTCCTCGACGAGCAGCAGGGACGGAAGGTCAGCGGAGGTCATGTCAGCTATTCTTCCGCGGCCATTTCCTCAGTCCGCAGTCCGGCCCCGGGTTCTTCTGCCGTGTCGCCGGCGGCTTTGTCTGCGGTTGCGGCTGCGCCGCGGGAGTTCCGGCGGCGTTTGAGGAGCTGCACCACCCCCGGCACGACGGAGACGAGCACCATGGCCACGACGATGGCGTCGATGTTCCTGGCGATGATGTCAAAGTGCCCCAGCCAGGTGCCAAGCATCGTCACGGAGGCTGCCCACGCGACGGCGCCGGTGATATTCCACAGGGTGAAGGATTTGTAGTCATAGCGCGCGGTCCCGGCGGTCAGCGGAGCAAACGTCCGGACCATGGGGACGAAGCGGGCCAGCACGACGGCGGCCCCGCCGTGGCGGCGGAAGAAGTCCTCCGTGGTGGTCAGGTGCGCTGTCTTCAGGATCCGGGCGTCGTCCTTGAACCATCGCCGGCCAAATTTCCGTCCGAGCATGTAACCGACCTGGTCCCCGGCGACCGCGGCCGCGGTGACGACGCCGATCAGCACGGGCAACGTCAGTTGCAGCTGCTGGTGCAGAAGTCCTGCTGTGAACAACAGGGAGTCGCCGGGCAGGAAGGGAAAGAGCACGCCCGATTCGATGAAGACCATCACCGCGATCACACCCAGGGCGGCCGGGCCCAACCCGGCGAGCAGGCTTGCGGGGTCCAGCAGGGACAGTGTTCCGGCGGCGTGTACGGCCGGAAGGGCGGCAAAAACGTCCATGGCGGGCATTCTCATTTCTCCTCACTGCCCAGCGGCCGGCTGCCCGAACGGGCCCGAATCCGCTCCGCTATCCGCGGCGCGAGAAGGTTCCACAGTCCCGCGAGCAGGACCACGGCCGCGCTCGAGGCCAGGAACGACGCCGCGACATCAGTGGGGTAGTGAACGCCGATGTACAGCCGTGACCAGGCTACGACGAGGGCCATCACGGCCGCCGCGAGGGCCGTGACCTTGGCCCAGCGGGTTCCACGGGCCAGGAAGCACACTGCGAATCCCAGTGCCACCGCAAAGGACACGTGGCCGCTCGGGAAGCTGTTGGAACCCGTTTCCGGAGCCAGGGGATCGAACAGCAGGGCAGGGCTGGGCCGCTGGCGGGCCACGAGGAGCTTGAAGAATTCACTTGCCACCCAGCCGGATGATGCCACGAGGCCGAAGGCAATCGCCTTGGCCAGGCCGCCGCGGAACAGCCAGATGTACAGCGCCGCGGCGCCGATCAGCGCGAGGCCCGCCACCGGGCCAAACACAACATTCAGCGCCATCGCGACGGCGGTCAGGGCGGCGGCGTGGTGCTGGCTCAGGTCCTGATCGACCCCGAGCTCGGCGGCACTGAAGCCGGGTGTCAGCTGCGCCGCCAGGCCCAATGCCACGACGGCGGCCGACAGCAGGACGCCCAGCACTAACCAGTGGCGGACCTGGGGGAGGGCCCACAGCCGGGGACCCGCGGCGGGGCGCACGGCGTCGGGACGGCTTGGTGCTCCACTTCGGCTGAGTGCTCCAGCACCGCCCAGCGGCGCATCGCTCTTAACAGGGGCAGGTCCAGTCATGGGATCCTCCGGCTCGGGACAAGGGCGCCCGGACAGGCGACGACTCCCACTCTTCCGCCAGCCCGTTAAGAAACGCTTAAGAAAGTGACGCAGCGCCGGCCGCAGCGCCGGCCGCAGCGGGGTGCCGCAGGCCCGGCTGCTCCGTGCCGGCTACGCGGCGTAGCGCAACAGCGCCACCCCGTTGCCGAAGGCGCGCGTCTCCAGCAGCCGGAGCTGGGCTTTGCTGTCCGCAGCCTTGAGCAGGGGCCGGCCCCGTCCGATCAGGACCGGATGGACGTACAGCCAGTATTCGTCGATCAGCCCGAGCCGCCGGAAGGTGTCGGCCAGTTCTGCCCCGCCGAGGGCCAGGTCCCCGCCCGGCCGCTCTTTCAGGGCCAGCACTTCTTCCGGCACCACATCCCGGACCACGGTGGTGTTCCAGGCGGCGGATGTCAGCGTCCGGGAATACACGATCTTGGGCATGTCCCGCCAGATCCGGGCGAACTCGGCCATCACTGCGCCGGCGGCCGGGTCCTGGTCCGCGGTGGGCCAGAACTCTTCCATCAGCTCGTAAGTGACGCGGCCGTCAAGGAAGGCACCCATGGTGCTGAGCTGTTGGTTGAAATGGCGGTGCAGCTCGTCGTCGACCATGTGCCAGCTGATGTCGCGGTCCGGGCCCTCGAAGAATCCGTCGAGGGACACCTGCATGGCCAGGATGATTTTGCGCATCGCCGCTCCTTACGTTTTCACCAGCGTACGCCGCTGCTTCGGATGGCAGACCCACTTTTTCCCGGAGACGTGCCCTTGCGCGGGAAGCCGCTTGCGGGAAGAATGCTGGAAGTCTATGGCCCCACCGCGGTCAGTCACCTTCGGGGAAGTATGATGCCTTCGAACGATTCGAACAACAGCACGGGGCCGGTCCCGAAGCCTGAGGCGGCCCCGCGGCACTACCGCTCCGGCGGGCACCGGGCCAACGACGGTTCCCGGCCCGGTCTGCGGTCCCGCGCCCGGCGTGAGGGGAGGACCCGGCGACAGTATCTGACGGCGGCCGCCGTCGCACTGGCCCTCGTGGCTGCCGGCGTCTATGCAGGCGTCCAGGCGGCGCTACCCGTTGACCCGCCGGCCGCCGCAGCGACGCCGACGGCGCCGGTCACGGATGCCGGCCGGACCGTTCCGCCGGCATCTGACCTGCCCGCAACTGCTTCGCCAACAACTGCTTCGCCCGCGGCCGGCGCCGTCCCGGCGGCCGCCGGGAAGCCCGCTGAGATCCCCGCCGTGCCTGCCGTCGCGGTCCCGGCCATTGACCCGGAACTGGACAGCCAGATCAACGGGATCATCGCGGCCAACAGTGCCTATGCCCTGGGGGTGTCCTTGATCGATGTCTCCGACGGCGTGGTCCACGGCTACGGGATCCAGGACAAGTTTGTGGCCGCCAGCACGGCAAAGATTCTGGCCGCGTCGGCGTATTACCACCTCGTTGAGACCGGCCGCGCCTCGCTGACCGCCCCCATGGGCAACTCGACTGCCGGCACCCAGATCCGCCGGATGGTCCAGCAGAGCAACAACGATTCGTGGGCGCTGATCCTGCGGGCGGTCGGTGCGCGGGGCATCACGGATTACGCCGCCTCGATCGGGATCACCTACGACCGCACGGTCAACCTGCTGACGCCCGCAGAAATGGCCAGGACCCTCCAGCTGCTCTACACGGGACAGCTGCTCAATGCCCGCAACACCGCCCAGCTCCTGTCCTATATGCAGAACACCAACTTTGAGACACTGATCCCGCCGGCGGTTCCGCCCGGGGTAGGGGTTCACCACAAGTACGGGCTGCTGTTCGGAAACCTGCATGACGCGTCCGTCCTGGACAAGGACGGCCGGGCCTTCGTGTTCGTCGTGTACACCCGCGGCAGGAATTACTCCGATATGGGCCCCCGCACCCAGATCATTCAGCAGCTCACCCGGACCGTGACCGCCGCCCTGTTCTGATGGTTGAGGTTCTGACGCCTGCCGCTGTTAGACGGACACCGGCCCGTCGGCAGCGCGCTCCCTCTCCCTGGTCTTCCTGGACTTGGCGAACCGGAGATAGAGCGAGGGCACGATGAACAGATTGAGCAAGGTGGAGGTGACCAGGCCGCCCAGGATAACCACGGCCATGGGGTGTTCAATTTCATGGCCCGGGATGTTGCCCATGACAACCAGGGGTACCAGGGCCAGCCCGGTGGCCAGGGTAGTCATGAGGATGGGCGAGAGCCGCTCCGCCGCCCCGCGCATCACCAGGTCGCGGCCAAAGGTTTGGCCTTCATAGGTTTCCAGATGCTGGCAGTGGTTGATCAGCAGGATGCCGTTGCGCGCGGCGATCCCCATCACCGTGAGGAAGCCAACGAGGGACCCGAGGGACAGGACGCCGCCGGTCATGTAGGCGGCTATGACCCCGCCCACCAGGGCTACCGGCAGCGTCAGCAGCGACAGGACGGCCAGCCGCCAGCTGCGGAAGGACGCCTGCAGCAGCAGGAGGATCAGGACAAGGGCCGCCGCGGAGTAGATCATCAGGCGGTTCGTTGCCGCCTCGCGCTCGGTGTATTCGCCGAGAAGCTGCACGCTGTATCCTGCTGGCAGATCCAAGTTCTCCAGCCGCGACTTCAGCTCGCCGGCTACGGTTCCCAAGTCCGCTCCCTGGGCCAGGAAGGATCCCACCTCGACGCGGCGGGATCCGTTGGTGCGGTCAATCTGGTTCGGCGTCGCCTGCAGGCTCACGTCCGCGACGTCGGCGAGGCGAACCCGCGCTCCGCTGGGCGTATCGATGGGCAGATCCTCGATGGCGGTGACGGACGAGCGGGTGGCCGGGGTGCTCCAGACCTGGACGTCGTAGGCCCGGCCGTCCCGGAAGACGTCGCCGACCTCCTCGCCTGCCACGAGTGTCGCGGCCGCACGCCGGACATCTCCCGGTTTGAGGCCGTACTTCTGCGCCGCGGCCAGGTCAACCGTCACGGCGATCTGGGGGACTTCCACCTCGAGGGAAACATGCGGGTTCTCGGTGCCCTGAATCGAGTCCATGATGGTCTTGACCCGTTGCGCCTGTTCCCGGAGCACGTTGAGGTCGTCTCCGTAGACCCGGACCAGGATGGGTTCGCTGGCGCCGGTGATGACCTCTTCAATCCGCTCCTTCAGATAGGTCTGGACGTCACGGTGCAGCCCCGGGTAACCTTTGACCACTTCCTCCACGGCGGCCACCGTCTCGTCGTAGTCGGCGTGGCGGTCGATGCTGATCCAGTGTTCGCCGGCATTGACACCGACGATTTCGTCCGCGGCGAATGCCTGCCCGATGTGCGTGCCGCAGTTCAGGACGCCGGGGACCTTGAGGAATTCCTCACAGCCGCGCTGGGAGATCCTGAACTCTTCCGCGGCAGAGGTTCCCGGTTCCGAGATCCAGTGCATCAGGAAGTCCCGTTCCTTGAACGTGGGGAACAGGGACGAGCCCATCAGGGGAGCGAGGAGCAAGCCCACGACGGCAAGCACGCCAAAGCCTGCGTAGCCGAACCGGGGCCGGTTCATGGCCTTGGACAGGGCGGCGTGGTAGCCGCGTTTGAGCACACGGACCAGCGGCGCATCGCGTTCTTGCAGTTTGGCATTGCCCAGCAGAATCAGGGCAAGAGCCGGCGTCACTGTCAGCGCCACGAACATGGAGGCCAGGACAGCCAGGGTGTAGGAGACGGCCAACGGCCGGAAGAAGACGCCGGTCAGCCCGTCCAGGAAAAAGATCGGTACGGCGGCGACCACAATGATCAGGGTCGCGTAGACGATCGGGCTCCGCATCTCCAGGGAGGCTTTCAAAACCACCGACGCCGCAGATTCGTCACTGCCCCGGGCGCGTCGCTGCCGAAGCCGGCGCATGATGTTCTCGACGTCGATGATCGCATCATCGACCACGACGCCCACGGCTATGACCAGCCCCGCGAGGACCATCGTGTTGATCGCACTGGAGGTGAAATAGAGCACCAGTGCGGCGGTGAGCAGGGACAACGGAATGGCGACGATGCTGATCAGGGCCGTGCGCCACTGGAAGAGGAACGCCACGAGGATCATGACGACCAGCAGGCAGCCCAGCAGCAGCGCGATGCTGAGGTTGGAGATCGCCTCCTCAACGAAGCTGGCCGGGCGGAAGATCGTGGTGTCGAAGTTGATACCGCTCAGGCCCGGCTGCAGCTCGTGGAGGGCCTCCTCCACGCCTTTGGTCACGTCCAGTGTGTTGCCCCAGGGCAGCTTCTCGACGATCAGCATGAGCCCGTGACCGTTGTTGATCACGGCGTCACCAATCAGCGGCTGATGGTCCTCGACAACCTGGGCAACGTCGCCCAGGTGCAGCGCCACGCCGTCCTTTTCCCGAATGGTCACCTGGGCCAGATCGGCGGGGGTCTGGATCGGCTGGACGTGCCGGACCCCCATCCTTTGGGTGGGACTGTCAATGAAGCCGCCGGTGCCGATGAAGCGTCCGGGCGAGTATTTCAGCAGCCCGGCGTCGAGGGCGCCGGCGGTGACTTCCATGACCTGGTTGAGGGAGACGTTCTGGGCCTTGAGCTTGTCAGGTTCCACCTGGACCTGCAGCATCTGGAGCCGCTCGCCCCAGATGGCCACGTTGGCCACCCCGGGGACCCGCAGCAGCCGGGCCCGGATGGTCCAGTAGGAAAGCATGGACATTTCGATGAGCGAATGTTCCGACGACGTCATCCCGATCTTCATCACGCGGCTGGTCGCGGACAGCGGCTGCAGCATCACCGGCGGGGCGGCCCACGTGGGCAGCGCCGCAGTCACCGAAGCCATCCGTTCCGATACGAGCTGACGGGCGTTGAGCAGGTCAGTGCCCTGATGGAAGAGCAGCACGATCGAGGACAGCTGGGGTACGGACTTGGACCGAATCTCGTCCAGGCCCGGCATGCCGCTCACGGCGGCCTCGATCGGCACGCTGACGAGTTCTTCGACTTCCTGGGCGGTCAACCCGAGGCACGCGGTCTGGATTTCCACGCGTGGCGGGGCGAACTCCGGGAACACGTCCACGGACGCGGAACCCAACTGCAGGGAACCGAGCAGCATCACGGCACACGCGAGGGCCACAACAACCGTCTTGAAACGGAGGCTGATCCCGATGAGCCAGCGCATGTCACTCGGCCGTATCGAATTCGGTGCCGAGAAGTTCCTCGGCCCCTGTCGTGACAACCACGGTCCCTGCCGGCGGCCCGTCCGTCAGGACGGCGACGTCGCCGTTGATGCGCTGGACGGTGATGGACTGGCGGACGTAGACCTGGGGCTCGGGGTTGGTGTAGACCCATGCGTTGCCCGAGCTGTCGTAGAGTATGGCCCCGTAGGGGACGGTGAGCTTCCCGGTCTTGGGATCTACGGCAATCACAGCTGTCGCGATCCCGACCCGTTCAATGGCGTGCTCGGTGAGGGTGAGCCGGTGAAGGTCCGTGCCGGGGACTTCAGCGATAGCCGCCGGTTCGCCTTCGGACGGTGCGGCCTCCGGCGCCTGGGCGCAACCTGTGGCGGAGAGAGCGGTGAACGCCGTCACGAACAGCGCAAGGATGAAAACCGCGACCTTGTGGCCCCGCGGCGAAAGTGTGGAGTTCACGGCGCATCCTGGCTTTCAGTTGGTGCTGCGGTGCCCTGACCGGTCCGCGCGCTGGGTGCTTGCTTCGGCTCGAACCGAAGCAGCACAGCGGGCACAACAAACAGGGTGAAGAAAGTTGTTGTCAGCAGGCCGCCCCAGACGATCACGGCTAGCGGCAGGATAATTTCCGTTCCGACGACGCCGCCCAGAAGGACCAGGGGCAAAAGCGCCAGGGCCGTGATCACGGTCGACAGCAGGATGGGTCCCAGTCTCTCCTTGGTTCCGCGGACCACCAGCGCAGGCCAGGGCGCCGAAGCATCTGTTGCCCGTAAATCCCGGACCTGGCCCGTCAACAGGAGTGTGCCGCGCACGGCGATCCCCAGCACAGCGGCGAAGGCGACCAGGGCCACCAGCGAGTTGACCCCGCCCGTGGCCTGGGCGGCCAGCACACCGCCGGACAGTGCCAGGATCAGGCCCAGGAAGAGCGGGCCGGCGAGCCGCCAGCTCCCCGTCGCCGTCTGCAGCAGCACCAGGATGCCGGCCGCGGCAACCGCCGCGAGCAGCCAGAGCCACTGGTAATTGTTCTGCTGCTGGGCGTATTGGGTGAGGATCTCGGCGTGATAGGAAATCGGGAACTGCATCTGCTGCAGGGCCGTGTTGATGTCTCCTTCGATGTCGCCCAGCGGACGGCCCTGGATGTCGGCCTTCACATCGATGCGCCGCGAGGTGTCGTCGTGCAGGATCACGGACTCGTTCCCGACCATGGTCACCTGCGCGACGTCGCCGAGGCGGGCGTGCCCGCCGGTAGGGGTGTCAATGATCAGGTTGCGGACGCTGTCCAGGCTGCTGCGGGTGGCCGCATTCCCCTTCACAATGACAGAGAAGACCTTCTGCTGTTCGTACAGGTTGCCGACTTCGATGCCTTGCAGCAGGGCTGCAGCCGCGCGCCGTACATCACCGGGGACGACGCCGGCTTTTTGGGCCGCGGCGAGGTCCACTCTGACCTCGGCGATCGGCTGTTCGGGGGGCAGGTCGACGTGGGGATTGACGACGCCGGCTGTGTGCTCCAGGATTGTTTGGACCTCCGCCGCCTTCCGCCGCAGGACTGTCGGGTCCAGGCCAAAGACCCGGACGGCAAAGCCGCTATCGGCTTCTTCGCGGATCCGGTCGATGCGTTGTTGCGGGTAGGTGGAAATTTTGCTGGTCAGGCCCGCGTAGCCTGCGATCACGCGGTCGACGGCGGCGGCCGTGTCCGGGTAGGACGCGTCCGGGGCCACGGTCACCCACAGCTCGCCGGAGCTGACGTCACCGACCTGATCCGAAGTGATCGCGCGCCCGACGTGTCCTCCGACATTGGCCACGCCCGGGACGGTGCGCAGTTCTACGGCAGCAGCCTCGGTGATCCGGCTCATTTCCTGGTCCGAGGTGCCTGCTATCGCGCTCCAGTGCACCACCAGCGTCTTGTCCGCCAGCACCGGCACCACAGGACGGGTCCCGGCCAGTTGGGGTGCGAGCGCCAGTCCGGCCACCGCCAGCACCGCCGCGGCTGCGAATACCCACCGCGTCTTTTGCGTCAGCCGCGTCACGGTCCGGCCGTAGGCGCCTTGCAGCCGCGCCAGGGAACGCCGTTCCGGCGCCTTGGAACCGACCGGAAGGACGAACGCCAGTGCCGCCGTGACCGTGAGCGCCACGATCATCGAGACAACCAGGGCCAGCAGATAGCTCTGGACCAGGGGTCCGAACAGGGCGCCGTTCTCACCGGAAATAAAGAGCGCGGGCATGACGGCCAGCGCCATAATCAGCAGCGAGTAGAGCATTGGCGTGCGGGCTGCCCGCAGAGCGCCCGGGATCACGGAGTCGCGTCGGCGCTCGTCCTGTGACTGGTCCTGGCCGGCCTCCGTCCCGCCGTCGGCAGTTTCGTGGCCGGACCTGGCCGCGGCGCTGCGTGCCCGCGCGATGCCGTTCAGGTCTTCCGCGACGTCGCCTACGATGACGGCCAGGGCAAGCACCATGCCGGCCAGGACCATGGTGTTCATCCCGGTGCCACGCAGATCGAGCACCAGCGCTGACGCGGTCAGCGATACGGGAATCGTGATCAGGGTGATCAGGGCCGTGCGCCAGGAACGGAAGAAGGCCCCAAACAGGGCAACGATCAGCAGCAGCGCGATCAGCGCAGCGACGCCGAGCGTCCCGACCTCTTCGTCGATAAAGGAGGCCTGCCGGTAGACGCTGGTATCGATCACGACTCCGGGCAAGCCGGGCTGGAGCTCCCGGAGGACCTCGTCAACGCCCCGAGTCACGTCCATCGTGTTGGTCTCCGGGAACTTTTCGATGACCAGCAGCAACTCGGCTTCATTGCTGAGCAGGGCGTCGCCGATCAGAGGCTGGTGGTCGGTTGCCACCGTTGCCACGTCTTTGAGCAGGAGATTGCCGGCCGGACCTTGGACAGGAACCTGGCCCAGGTCTTCCGGCGTGGTGATAGGCAGGACATGCTGGACGCCGATCCGCTGGTGGCCCGTCTCGAAGAAACCGCCGGTGCCCGGTGTGGATGCTTCCAGGTAGCTAAGTGGCGAAACCCACACGGAGTTGCCGGTCGTCTTGATGATTTCGTCCAGCGTGACGCCCTTGGCTTCGAGCTGTGCCGGGTCCACCAGGACTTGAAGCTGCTGGTCGCGCTGGCCCCAGATCGCCACGTTCGCGACGCCGGGAACGGCAAGGAGTCCGGGCTTCATGGTCCAGCGAGCCAGCACGGACATGTCGATGGCGGACATGTTTTTGGACGTTAGCCGGACCATCATGACCCGGCTGGTCGAGGACAGCGGCTGCATGAGCACTGGAGCCGCCGAAACATTCGGCAGTGCACGCGCCTGGGTCAGCCGTTCCGAGACGAGCTGGCGCGCCCGCAAAATGTCGGTCCCCGGCTTGAAAACCATCTGGATCGACGAAAGGCCGGGCACGGATTTGGACCGGATGGCTTCAACCCAGGCCACCCCGTTCAGCAGGTCGGCCTCCATGGGCGAGGTGACGAGTTGCTCAACCTCGGCGGCCGAGAGTCCCAGGGCTTCAGTCTGGATCTCTACCTGCGGCGGGGCGAATTCCGGAAAGGCGTCCACGGACATGCCCGGCAGATTGGTGAGCCCGAGGGCCAGGATTCCTGCCGCGGCGGCCAGGACCAAGAGCCGGAACTGCAGCGTCCAGCGCACGATTGCATTCATCATGGCCGGTACCCCGCTGGCTCCTCCGTGGTGCAGGGGCTGGCGGGATTACGTCCGCGTCGGCGTCGCCGGTGTCCCGGGCCGTCGGGGTGGGCGGAGGGAGGGGGCGGGTCGTGGCGCGGTCCTGCCGCGAAACCGATCACCGGGAAAAGGGTGCTGACTGCTTTTCCTGCTTGGCCAACTGCACATTTACCATTCACGGCGCGGCTCCTCAACCTCAGGCCATAGCGCCCCCCAGCCGATAAGAGCCATAATGATCTTCGGGCACACAGGCGTCAATAGGGATACAGGTGACCGCCATGAAGGCAACCGCAGGGGACCGCATCATCATCCGGGGGACGACGGTCGAGTCCACGGACCGGCACGGTCTGATCCTTGAAGTGAAGGGTGCTGACGGTGCGCCGCCGTACCTGGTCCGGTTCGACGACGGCCACGAAACGATCATGTTTCCCGGTGGGGATTTCGCCGTCGAAAAGGCCGCGGGCGGGCCCTAAGTCCGTAGACGCGCCCTAGAAACTCGACGAACTCCCGGACCCGGAAAAGCTTCCGCCGCTGGACCCGTACCCGGTGGTGGCGCCGCCGCCGCGCGCGCTGCTGACGCTGCTGACGCCGCTGCTGAAGCCGGTGTTGAAGCTCGGGACCGAGAAGAAGTAGTAGGACGGGTACACCGTTCCGAGGATGCTTGGCTCGTACGTGCGGCCGTATTTTGCCTTCGTTCCCGCCTGCGCGCTGTCCATTTCCTCGCGCATGAGCCCGGCTTCCTTCTCATTGCGGGCAAAGGCCTGGATCAGGGTGTCGGCGTGATTTTTCAACAGCTCCGAGAGGTGGGTCCGGGCGTCACGCAACCTGTCCAGCGCCGATTCCGGTGTGATGGAGCCGTCCGCCAGTTCCGTCGACCAGCGCTCCATGTCGCGCCGGCTTTCATCGCGGAAGGACCGCAGTGCCAGCGCCGTCCCCGAGGTTCCCTCGGCCCGGCGCTGGCTGAGCAGGTCTTCCACGCCGTCCAGATCGTTGCGGAACGGCGCGAGCTGGCGGTCCCAGGCGGCAGGCCAGGACGAGCCCCGGTTGAGCAGGGCATTGGTATCGGCGATCACGTCGTCCAGGGCGTCGAGTTCGGCCGCGGCGTCGGCGTAACTCCGGACCAGTTTGAGGTTGGGCCGGCGGCTCAGGTCCCTGCTGCTGAGGGCGTGTACCTGGGTGGAAAGTTCGGTGGCCGTACCGTAGCGGTTCAGGAACGTGCGGTGCTTTTCCAGCACCGTGCTCCCGTACCGGGAGGACTCGGGAATGGTGCTGGCGTTGAGCTCGGTCACCTGCAGGTCCATGCTGACATTGGCGTAGCTGGCGTCGCCCCGGGCCAGTTCCTTCCGGCTGGACACCCGGGTCCGCCACCGCACGATCAGCCAGGCCGCGGCTGCGCAGACCGCGGCGGCCACCGCCGCCCAGGCTGTGACGAGGAAGGCTGTGGAACGGTACCACGGCTGATTGATGAGTTCGGCGCCGCGGCGGATCCCGGCAATGGTGCCCTCGGTCCACTGCGCATCGCGAAGCAGCTCCTTGGCGGCGTTCTGGATGTCCTCGCGCTGTTCGGGCGAGACCTTCCGGTCCTCACCCATGTACGTCCCCACATGCCGGCCCACCGGATCCAGGGCGAAGATGAACAGTCCGTCTGCCCACTTCTGCCCGTCGGCACTGATCCATTCGGGATGTTCGGTGCGGGCGAACCGCAGGACTTCTTCGTTCAGATTGTCGGCGGCAGTGCCGTTATAGGTGTAGACCGCAACTTTGGTGGGCTCATAAAAGTCGGTGGCCTGAACCGCCGGCAACAGCGTCCGCTGGTCCAACACCCCGGCGCGGTCTTCAATGACGACGGCGGTCGGCGTCGTGGCGAGCGCGGCCGGAGCCCCGCCGAGAAGGCCGGCCATCAGCACAACAGCAGCGGCGAGGGCTTTGCGCATGATTCCCATTTTCCGAGCGTAGTGGCTGGCTTTGGCTGCGTCGACGCGGACGCCGCGGAAAGGGGACGAAAGACATCGTGACCGTGCGCTGGACGGCGTCCATACTTGCGCCATGAGGCCGCCGCCTGAAGGACTGCCGGAGGAACCCCGCCCGGAGGATCCCGGCCCGGAAAAGCCGGGGGAGGCGGGGGAGCCGCGCCGCACCAGGCCTGACCGGACCCTGCTGGCCATCATGGCCGCGATCGCGGTGATCGTGGTCATCGCGCTGGCAGTGGTCTTCACCCGCGGGGAGCCCGCGCCCCTGGCCGAGTCAACGCCCGCCGGCGTCGCACAGCGCTATGCCGCCGCCGTCATTGCCGGGGATGAGACGGCCGCCTCCGCCTACCTGACGCCGGCCGCCCGGAGCAAGTGCACAACCGGGGCCCGCCCCTCGGCCCGGAACCTGCGAGTCACGCTGGTGTCCACCACCGAGCGGCCGGAATCCGCGGACGTGAGGGTGCTCATCACCGTGTCCGAGCCGGGCGGTCCCTTCGGCAGCGCCGAATATCAGGTGGAGGACGCGTTTGACCTCGTTCGGGCGGGCAACGGCTGGCTGATCGACACCGTGCCCTGGCCCCTGGCAGTGTGCACCGGCGAGGCGAAGCAATGAGCGCCCAAGGGACAGTGCGCCGGCTCATCACCTACGCGCTGCTGTTCGCACTGGTGGTGACCACCGCCGTCGGGCTCAGCGGACTGCTGGGCCGCCTGCTGGTGGCGGGGACAGAGCTGGCCCCGGACGACGTCGCCGGGCTCGCGCGCTCGCTGGCGTTCGCCCTGATTGGCGGCCCGCTCGCGGCCCTCTTGTGGTGGGCGGTTTGGCGGCGGCTCGAGGACCCGGAGGAGCGGTCCGCCATCGGCTGGGGTCTCTACCTGGCAGGCGCCTACCTGCTCGCCCTGCTCATCGCGGCCACTAACGTGCTGACCACTCTGTCCTCGCTGATCGGCGGGCAGGGCCTTCAGTGGCGGCTGTCCCTGGCCACCGGTCTGGTGTGGGCTGCGGTCTGGGCCTGGCACCGGTGGATGTGGCGTGACCCCTGGAAGAATCCGACAGTCCTCTCCGGTGTCCCTACGGTGCTCGGCTCGGTGCTGGGGCTCGTGCTGGGCGTGGGCGGCGCCGTCGCAGCCTTATCCACCTTGCTGGATGCCGCCCTGCGGGGAGCCGCGACGGAGGTGTCGGTGGGCAAACCGTGGTGGGTGTCGGCGCTGCAATCCCTGGTCTGGGCCGTCGGCGGAACCATTATCTGGTGGTGGCATTGGAATCACGACGGCGGCCGGAGGCTGCGGACCGGGCTGGCCGACGTCGCGCTCATCACGGTCGGGGTGCTTGGCGCGGGCGTTCTGACCTTGGGCGGAGCCGGCGTGGCGCTCTTCGTGGTGCTTCGCCTGTTGTTTGACCGTTCCGAACCGCTGGAGCTCCTGCTGGAGCCCCTCGCGCCGGCTGTGTCCGCGGCCGCCATCGGCTGCCTCGTCTGGGTCTACCACCGCAATGTCGCGCGCGGGCGCTCAGAGGCCACGCTTCAGGGCGGCAGGCTGGTGACCTCCGGCGTCGCCCTGGTCGCCGCAGCGTCCGGGATCGGCGTGATCGTCAACTCGGTCCTCGCCATGACGGCGACGCCGCTGGCCGGCGCCGGGGCGCGGACGCTGCTGCTTGCGGGAATCAGCTCGCTCCTGGTTGGCGGCCCGGTCTGGTGGCTTGCGTGGCGGCGCGTGGAGCAGGCGGCGGCGGCCGGCGCCGGCCTGAACGCGCGCCGGATCTACCTGGTGGCCGTGTTCGGCCTGAGCGCCGTGGTGGCGGTGGTCACGCTGCTGGTGATCGGGTTCCGGATGTTCGAGTTCGTCCTGGGCGAGGTCAGCGGGGGAAGCCTCGTGGACCGCATCCGCGCACCCCTGGGGCTCCTGGTCGCCACGGGACTCGTGTTCGGGTACCACTTTGCCGTGTGGCGGCAGGACCGTGCCGTGCTCGCCGCGGCCGGTCCGGTCCGTCCGCGAACCATCGGCCACGTGTTCCTCGTGGCGGGATCCGACCCCGCACCGCTGCGGCGCGTCATCGGTGAGGTCACCGGGGCCGGCGTCACGGTCTGGAAACGGGCCGACGGCGGTGCCGGCGCTTCCGGCACTGCCGATGCTGGCCGCGTTGCCGGTGGGGACTTCGCGGGCGATGCCGGGGCCCAGGAGAAGCGGTTGGCGGCCGCACTGGAGGGTGTGGCGGCGCCCCGGGTTCTGGTCGTTGCCGATCAGCACGGGGGAATTGACGTCATCCCGCTGCAGGGCTGACCGGCCTGTCGTGAGCCTGGTCGGGCCGGGCAACCGAAGGACTCTGGTCAGCCGGTTGCGGCGGGGCTAATCTGATCCGTGCCGGCTCCCCGGCCGGCCACAACAACGGAGAAATCAGGGATGCAGCATGGCTGGCAAGTATGAGGTCTACAAAGACAAGTCCGGCGGATTCCGGTTCCGGCTTAAGGCCTCCAACGGCGAGGTGATCGCCTCCTCGGAGAGCTACAAGACCAAGGCGAGTGCCATGGGCGGGGTCGAGTCCGTCAAGAAGAACGCGGCCTCGCCGGTGGTCGATCTGACGGAGGCAGCCGCTGAGAAGGGGTGAACCCGCAGGGCACGCGCCCGGTTGGGCCGGTCACCGCCTAGGATTGCCGCATGTCTACTTATGAAGTTACCCGCAGCGCAGTCATTCCAGCCCCGGCGCAGGAGATCTTTCCGCTGGTCAACAGCTTCCACGAATGGACCAAATGGTCCCCTTGGGAGGCCGTTGATCCGGCCATGGAACGGAGCTACTCCGGCAGCGAATCCGGCGTCGGTGCCAAGTACACCTGGAGCGGAAACCGCAAGGCCGGCTCCGGCACCATGGAAATCGTGGACACGGCCGAGCCGCGCGACATCAAGATCCGTCTGGAATTCACCAAGCCCTTCAAAGCGGTCAACCCCACCTCCTTCACGTTCACGCCCTCCGGTGACGGCACTCAGGTCACCTGGACGATGACCGGGGAGAACAAGGGCATCGGCAAAGTGTTCGCCCTGTTCATGAACATGGACAAAATGGTCGGCGCCGACTTCGAAAAGGGCCTGGCCTCGCTGGCCGGCGCCGTGAAACAGCGACAGGCCTGAGTCGGGACGCCGCCGGGCCGCCCCGGCGGCCCGTCATTCCCGGCACGTTGGCCGGTGAACTGCTGCCGTTCAGGTCTGCCCGGCGCTCCGGACCAGTTCCGGGTGATGAATCCGGGCGACCTCGGGGTGGGCCCGCAGCCAGCCTTTGAGCACGTTTGCGCCGTAGGACGCGAGCATCGGATTGTCCGGATCATCGGTGACCCCCCGGGACCGGGCCGCGAGTGCGGGCGGCAGGGGCACTGGCTCAATGACGGCATCGAGCCGGGGCGAGAAGAAGAAGGGGACCGTGTAGCGGTCGACGCCGGCCGGGGGCGCCTCGACGCGGTGGATGGTGGCGGCCAGGTAACCCTGAGTCGCGACTTCGAGCATTTCGCCCAGGTTGATGACCAGGGCCCCCGGAATGGGTTCGACCGGAATCCAGCTGTCCGTGCCCGGCGGGAGTACCTGCAGGCCGCCGACCTGGTCTTGGAGCAACAAGGTGACAAAGCCGTAGTCCGCGTGCGCGCCGACACCCTGCGGACCGGCATCAGCGACGACGCCGCCGACGTAGTGGACCAACTTGGCCATCCAGGCCGGTGAGTCCCGGAAGGGTTCATCGAAGTATCCTTCGGGCAGTTCCAGCGACACGGCGATGGCGCTGAGCAATTCGGCCCCGACGCCGGACATCCGTTCCGCCCAGGCCATGCACACGGTGCGCAGCTCGGGCAGCGCCCGGTCCGGCAGCAGGTTCGGCCCTTGGACCAGCCAGTACGGTTGGTCCGGCGGGTAGTCCTCCACGGCGGGGCGCTCCGGTCCAAAATCCAGCTGCTCCCGCGCGTCCGGCCGCCCCTGGGTGATTTCGTGGCCCAGCCGCGTGTAACCGCGGAAATGGGGCGAGAGCCGGTTGTCCAGTTCCAGCCGTGATGCAAGCGGAAGCTCGAAGAAGCGCCGCGTGACGTCGAAGAGCTCATCCACCTCGGCGGCCGAGGCCCCGTAACCGGTCAGCTGGAAGAAGCCCACCCGGTGCGTGGCGTCGCGCAGTGCATCAATAAACGCCGGGTCAAACGTGCCGTCGCGCCCCCTGGCGGTACTCAGGTCCAGGAGCGGAATGGAATCCGATGGTGCGCCCATGAGTGCAAACTACCACCACAGCATTCGCTACTGAACTCATTCCCAGCAACTGTGCAGGGTCCTCGCGGGTTTTCTTGACCGCGGTGTGAAAGAGTGCAGACACTGAAGCCGCCAAATCCACGCTGACAGGTCAATCAGAAAGCCGGAATCCATGAGCCGGACTGCCACGAAAAATCATCGACGAATCGCCGCGCGGCTGCTTGTTGCAGCAGTCCTGGTGGCGTCGGCAGCGGCGTGCGAGCCGGGGCCGCCGGGCGCCAGCCCGGGTCCCACTGCCGGGGGCACCGCCACCGCGGGGGCGGCGTCGAAGCCCGGGCACGTGTTCGTCATCAATCTCGAGAACAAGGGCTACAACAAGGTGTGGGGCGCAGGCTCGGAGGCCCCCTACCTGTCGCGGACGCTCCGCAGCCAGGGCGTCCTGCTTTCCAAGTATTACGGGATCGCCCACAATTCGAACCCGAACTACCTGGCCCAGATCTCCGGCCAGCCGTCCAATGCCATGACGAGGGAGGACTGCCCCACCTACGCCGCGTTTGAGCTGACGGGGACGGGCGCGCTCGGCCTGGCGGAGGGCGCCGGCTGCGTCTATCCGGCCTCGGTCCCCACGGTCGCCGGGCAGCTCAGTGCCGCAGGCAAGACCTGGAAGGGTTACATGGAAGACATGGGCACGCCGTGCCGTCATCCCGAACTCGGCGGGCAGGACACCAGCCAGGGCGCCAAGGTGGGTGACCAGTACGCAACGCGGCACAACCCGTTCGTGTATTTCCAGGCCATCACCTCGTCACCGGACTGCCAGAGCAACGTGGTGGACTTCAGCGAACTCCGCGGCGACCTCCGGTCCGTAGCCACCACCCCGAACCTGTCCTACATTTCGCCCAATCTTTGCAATGACGGCCACGACAACCCCTGCGTCGACGGCAGCGCAGGCGGACTGGCCGCCGCCGACACTTGGCTGAGCCAGCAGGTTCCGGCCATCCTGGATTCCCCGGCCTTCCGGCAGGACGGGATGCTGGTGATCACCTTCGACGAGTCCGAGGGCAAGACAGTTGGGCCCTCAGGGCTGCTGCCCGGAGGGACGGCCGGCGGCAGGATTGGTGCGCTGGTCCTCTCGCCGCTCACCAAGGGCGGCACGACGTCGGACCGGCCCTACAACCACTTCAGCCTCCTGGCCAGCATCGAAGACGCCTTCTCGCTCCCGCGCCTCGGGTACGCCGGGGCGCCGGGTCTGGACAGTTTCGGCGGAGACGTATTCAATGCCGGGTCCTAGCGCGCGTCACCCCTGGACGCCTGCGTTGTAGACGTCGAGTCCGAAGCGGTTCAGTCCAGGGGCTCCCGCATAGCCCAGGTACGGCAGGCCGAAGGTGTCTTCGATGCTGGCCAGCAGGCTGTAGTGGTTATAGGGAGTGGTGGACCAGGTTCCGCCCTTGGTAAAGGGTGAGATCACGAGCGCGCCGACGCGGCCGCCGCCCGGGCCGGTGATGCCAGGCTCGGGAGTGTTCGGGCCGGCGGTTTCGCCGCAGCAGGCGGTGGCGTCCGACTGCGGGCCGTCGGACTCGTCGAAGGTGACCACCAGGACGCCGTCCTGTTTGAACGCCGGGGAAGAGGTGATGGCCGGCACCCACTGCCTGAGCCACTCGTCGGCGCTGGCCAGGCCACCCGGTTGTCCGTCCACGCACGGGGCGTCGTGGCCGTCGTGGCAGAGGTTCGGCGTAATCATGGACAGATTGGGGGTCGTGGCGGTCGACGCGAGGTCTGTCTTCAAGGCGCTGAGGTCGACGTCGTTCTTGGCGCAGTCCGGGGAGCCGGTGATCCCGGCGAAGTAGACGAAAGGGTTGTGACGCGTCGCGTACTGGTCCCCGACCTTGGCCTTCTGAGTGTCGTCCACCGCGCCGAGGGCCGGATGCCGGCAGGGCGTTCCCATGTCTTCCATGTAGCCCTTCCACGTCTTGCCTGCAGCCGTCAGTTGGCCGGCCACCGTGGGCACGCTGGCCGGGAAGACACAGCCGTCTCCGACCGCCTGGCCGGGACTGGCCGTGCCACTTCCGACAAACGGTGAGTAGGTCTGGCAGTCGGCCTGCATTTGGGGGTTGGGGCCTTGGCCGGAAATCTGGGCGACGTAATTCGGCTGAGAATTGTGGGCCGTGCCGAAGTACTGGTTCAGCAGCACCCCCTGGCCCCTGAGCGTCTGGGACAGGTATGGGGCGGCCGACGCCGGGCCCCACGTCCCGTCGTAACCCTTGTTTTCCAGGTTGATGATGAAGACATGTTTGGCGCCGGGCAGGTAACCCTGGCCCGAGGTGGCTGTCGGAGCGCTGGCTGTGGCAGCCGGCTGGGCCGGTCCGCAGCCGATCGCCGCCGCCGCCAGCAGGACGATGGCCGCGGCGGAGGCCCGCAGAGCTGGCCTGCGGACCCGCCGGAGGGGCCCGGGGGCCGCCGTCGTGGTTTCTGTGGTGGTGGGGTTCACGGGAGTTTCCATCCGTCGGCGAGTGCTTTCTGTTTGAGTCCGGACCATTCCTCGGCTGGCGGCGGCCCCACGGGGGTGCAGGCCGGGCCGGCCACGAAGGGCGGGACCAGGTAGGTGGGAGCGGTCAGGTTTGCCGGTGCGCCGAAGTCCAGGACTTCGGCGATGTTGCGGGCCGCGCTGTCCCGGGGCGTCAGCGGAGGCAGGTTCCACCGCCATTCGATGGCCTTCAGTACGGACGTGTGATCGTAGATGTCGTGGGCGACGTACCGGCGTCGGGCGCGCGGGGAGATGACCACGGACGGCACCCGGAAGCCCCTCAGCGCCGTCGCGGCGCTCATGTCCGGGGCCGTACCGGGGGCGACGTGGTCGTAGAAGCCGCCCCACTCGTCATAGTTGATCACCAGCAGCGTCTTGGCCCACCCCGGGCCGGTGGTGACGGCGTTGTAGACCTCGGCGAGAAATGTCTCTCCGGAGCGGATGTCCGCGTGCGGGTGGTCATCGCCGGATGTTCCCGATCCCTCGTCGGTGAACCGCGGATCCACGAAGGACACCGCGGGCAGGCTGCCGGCGCCGGCGTCAGAGAGGAATTCGGAGTAGTGGTGCGAGATCCCGAGGTACTTCGTGCCCCAGAGCGCGGTGAACGGGATATCGCCGTAGTAGTACTTTCCGTCCACCCCGGCGGCGGCCAGCCGGTCCCAGATGGTCGGGAGCGTGGATGTCACGGTGGAGTTGTGCAGCCGGTCGGTGGCCGCCGCGTGCTGGTAGAACCTGTTCGGGTAGGTTTCGGCCATCGTGGCGGCAAAGTACCGGTCGCAGACCGTCCAGTCCGGGCCGGCCTGCCGCCAGAAATCGAGGTCGGCGGCGTCGTAATAGCCGACGGCGAACTCGTCGTTTTCCCCGGCCAGGAGCCAACCGTTGTTCTTGCCGCCGTTGTACTGGATCCGGCCGCCCTCGTACGAGTGGTCCGGGTCCGGGTGCCCGCAGCCCTGGAAGTCCGTCAGGTGGTGCGTGGTGTGCGGAGTCCCATAGCGGTCCGTGTAGCTCAGGCCGGCCTGCTGGCCGTCTGAACCGGGCAGCCAGCCCAGGAAGTGGTCGAAGGAACGGTTTTCCATCATCAACACGATGATGTGGTCAATGCCGGATGCGGCGGCCGGGGGCAGGGCGGCAGTGGCGGCTTCCGCTGCCCGCCAGCTGTTGCCGGCGGCGAGCGCTGTGGCTGCGGCCGTTCCGGCGGCGGTCAGGAACGTGCGTCTTGAGAAGTTCACGCCCAGCAGTAGATCACAGGCAGATTACGAGAAGCCTGCTTTCGATGCCCGGTTCACCGGGTGTTCACCGGGTGTTCGTACCCCCGGACCGGCCGCTAAGGCTCCGCGGGTCCTGAACCGTTGGGGGGCGCCTCCTGGCCGTATTCGGCCGTGATCAGGATGGGAAGGTGGTCCGACGCGCCTCGGGCCAGGGTTTCCACGCTTTCGATCTCCAGCCCCTGGGAAGTGGCAAAATCGAAATGGCCCTTGAAGACCTTGTACCGGGTGTAGGTGCGTCGGTCACTCATCGTGAGGTCGTAGCCGGCGTCCTTCATCTGCGCTGTCAGGGACTTGGTGAAGAACGGATAGTTGAAGTCGCCCACCATCAGGGACATCAGCCCACCGCCCATGCTGAGCAGCTCGGCGTGGGCGGCATGGATCTGGTTCCGGCGCAGTGAGTTCGATGCCGTCAGCGGTGCCGCGTGGAAGGACGCGATGACGAGTTCGTGGTCGGTCTCGTTGTCGGTCACACGCGTACCGATGAGCCGCTCGTGCGCGGGGGAGAGGACACGGTCGTGCATGGACTTCTTAAGGGCGAAGGTCTTGGTCTCGTAGGCCGTGAAACGGCTCATGCGGTAATAGATCGCCAGGCCCAGCCGGTTGCCCTTGGTGGAATCGGCCAGGTGCAGATCCCCGATGGTCTCCGGCAGGTCGTCCGTATCGCACTCCTGGAGGCACAAAGCATCAATCTCGAAATCACGTGCCAGATCGACCAGCTCGCCGCTGGCCGCGTGCTTGCGGAGGTTGTAGCTGATGACTCTAAGCAGGGGGAGCACCTCTTCGGTGAATAGTCGTTAAAACCTCACCCGAGTCTACCCAGTCCGAGCGGATCGGTTGGGAACAAGCGCAACGCGCGTCCGGGGTCCGCGCCGGATCGGAGCCGGAAACACAGCGGCCGGGAACACTGAAAGCGCAGCAGGATAGTGTGTTCTGGAATCACCAGCCATGCGAAAGGGCGGACGTTGACTGCTGCACTACCGGAACTTGCCGAGGGCGATTTCTACTACGAGGTCCTGGGGGACGGGCGGTTCCGCTCCACCATCCACGCCCAAGGCGCCTGGAACGAACACGAGCAGCACATGGCCCCCGCGTCCGGCATCATGGCCGACCGCCTGGCCCGGCATGAGCCCCGCGAAGACATGCGCATGGCGCGGCTCAGCTACGAAATCCTCGGGCTGATCCCCGGCGGTGAGTTCGAGATCGTGACCTCCACCCTGCGCCCGGGACGGACCATCGAACTGGTGCAGGCCGAGCTCGTTTCCGGCGGGCGCACGGCCATTCGCGCCACGGCCTGGCGGATGATCACCTCTGACACGTCCGCCATCGCGGCCTTCGAGGATCCCAGGATTCCGGCGCCGGAGGACTGCGAGCCGTACGACGCCGCGGCCGTCTGGCCCGGCGGCTACATCGCCTCACTGCACATGCGGATCGCCGAGGGCCACCGGGCGGGCTCGGGAACCGTCTGGCTCCGCACCGACTACCCGCTGACAGACCGGGCGGACAGCGGCGACCTCGCCCGGCTGGTCGGCCTCGTGGACACGGCGAACGGCATTGCCGCCCGGGTCCCGCCGGGCAAGGGCAGCTACGCCTTCCCCAACCTGGACCTGCAGATCCACATGTACCGGCAGCCGGAGGGGGAGTGGCTGGGGCTGGACAACGAAGTCACGTTCGGTACGGACGGGATCGGGCTCACCTCCACGGTGCTGCATGACCTCACAGGCCCGTTCGGACGCGCGGAACAGATCCTGACGCTGCGCAGGTCCTAGTTCGAGTGGAAGACGAGCCAGCCGGCCAACGTGGCCAGCGCCGTCAACACGGCACCCCAAAGGATGTCCACAACGATCAGCTGCCACGGCCACGTCTTGAGCGTGGCGGCATTTGTCAGATCGTAGGTGGCGTAGCCAAACACGCCCAGCGCGGCACCGTAGCCCACAGCGCTGAGCCAGCTGCCGCCGTCGAGCGCTGGCGTCAGGGCAAAGAACACGATCCCGGCAATGTAGATCACGTAGAACACCACCGCGTAACCTAGATTGGGCTTGACGGCCATCAGGTCACCGATCTGGCGGCGGTAGAACGGGTTCATCGTCTTGAGCCAGATGGCGTCGATGATGGCGAATGCGGCGGCTACGACGAGGAATTGCAGAATGACCATAAGGGAGCATAACAACATGCCGCAGGCGCCAGCCGGGTCCCGGACACTTACGGTGGTGCGGCAGCAGGAATCACTTGGCGCCGCGGCCGACCTCGACTTCGCGCTCGGGCTCCTCCAGAAGGTCAAAACCGGCTCGCTGGGTCCCACCTTGCGGCTGTACCGGCCGGTTCCCACGGTCGCCTTCGGCCAGCGCGACACGCACCTGCCCGGCTTCGAGGCCGCCGCCAACGCCTGCCGGCAGCTGGGCTTCGAGCCGCTGGTCCGCAAGGCCGGAGGCCGCGCGGCGGCGTACCACGAGCGAACCCTCGTCATCGACCACCTGGAACCCGATGCGGACGCGATTGCCGGGGCCAAGGGGAGGTTTTCGCGTTTCGGCGAACTGCTCGCCGGGGCACTGCGCGACGCCGGGGTGGATGCCGGCGTCGGTGAGATCCCGGGGGAGTACTGCCCCGGGGAGTTCAGCGTGCACGGCAGCGACCCGGAGGTCCCCGAGCACCGGATCAAGCTGGTCGGCACCGCCCAGCGGGTGGTCGCCGGCGGCTGGCTCTTCAGCTCCGTGATCGTGGTGGCGGACTCCGCCCCGATCCGCGCGGTCCTGGAGGCCAGCTACGCCGCCCTCGGCCTCGAATGGGACCCCGCGACGGCGGGCGCGGCCGATGACCTGGTGCCGGGCCTGGACGTCGAGGCGGTCGAGGCCGCGGTGATCGCCGCCTACGGACGCTACGCCCCGCTCAGCCACGCGGAGTTCTCGAGCCTGCTCTGAGCCTCATCTAGCGGTGACCCCGCCGGGCGGCGTCCCTCCGCCGGCGCAAGGACGCTGCCCAGGTTGCGGTACTTCGCCAGGCGCCGGGGGAGCAGTTCGTCGACTCCTGCCTTGGAGAGCGTGGCGAGTTCGTATTCAATGGCGCGGCCGAGGCGACTGCAGAAGGCCAGGGCCTCGTCGGCGGCGTTGGGGCGTTCGTCCACGACGTGCTCCACAAGTCCGTTGGCGTGCAGCGACGCGACGTTGACGCCCTGGGCCTCGGACATGGCCGCGGCGAAGCCGGTGCTCCGATGGACGATCGCGCTCGCGCCTTCCGGCGGCAACGGCGACAGCCAGGCGTGCTGCGCGGCGATGGTGCGGTCCGCGGGCAGGAGGGCCAGTGCCCCGCCGCCGGCCCCCTGCCCGAGCAGCACGGACACCGTGGGTGCGTTAATCCCGATGAGGTCGTGCAGAGAGCGGGCGATCTCGCCGGCCAGGCCGCCTTCCTCGGCTTCCTGGGACAGGGCGGCGCCGGCGGTGTCGATGACGGTGACCAGCGGCAGCCCGAGCTCCTCGGCTAGGCGCATGCCGCGCCGGGCCTCCCGGAGGGACGCCGGCCCCATCGCCGTCTGTCCCAATGCCGTCTGTCCCATGCCTGTCGGCCGCGTCGCCCGGGGCCTGGTGTGGCCGATCACGACGCAGGATTCCCGGCCGAAACGGGCCAGGGCCAGCTGGAGGCCGGGGTCCTTTTCGCCCTGGCCGGTGCCGTTGAGCGGAAGCACGTCCCGGGCCCCGTGCGCCAGCAGCTGCCGGACATCCGGCCGGCGGGGGTCGCGGGAAATACCGATCGACTCCCAGGCGCCGGCGCCGGACGGCTTCACGGACAGCGTTGCGGGCGCGGCGACCGGCGGGCGGGGGCCGGTGACCAGGATGCCCAACGCGCGGTCGACGACGTCAGACAGCTGCCAGGGCGGGACCACCGCATCAATCAGCCCCTTGTCGAAGAGGTTCTCCGCCGTCTGGACGTTCTCCGGGAACGGGGTGGCGTGGAGGGCCTCGTAGACCCGGGGTCCGAGGAAGCCGAGCAGGGCGCCGGGCTCGGCGGCGGTGATATGGCCGAGGGACCCCCATGAGGCCATGACGCCTCCCGTGGTGGGATGACGCAGGTAGACCAGATAGGGCAGACCGGCCTTGCGGTGGGTGCGGACGGCGGCGCTGATCTTGACCATGGAGAGGAACGCGACGGTCCCTTCCTGCATGCGGGTCCCGCCCGACGCCGGACCGGCCAAGAGGGGCAGGCCCTCGCGGGTGGCCCGTTCGACGGCGGTGACGATCCGCTCCGCGGCGGCCTGGCCGATGGAGCCGGCGAGGAACCGGAACTCGCTGACGATCACGGCCACCCGGCGGCCGCGGATCAGGCCTTCGCCGGTAAGGACGGATTCGTCCACGCCGGTCCTGGCCCGGGCGGCGGCCAGTTCCTGCCGGTACTCGGGGCCGGGATCGGGGTCCAGCACGGGCGCGTCCCAGCTGCGGTAGGACCCGGGATCGAGGACCGCGGTGATGAGTTCGGTGGCGTCCAGGTGCCGGACCTTCTGCCGGGTCAGCATGACCGGGGGCCTTCCTGGCCGGTGACTGTGGCCGTGCCCGCTGGGGCGCCCGCTGGGGTGCCGGGTGTCAGCCCCAGCCACCGCCGGATCTGCTCCCCGTCCTGGTCCAGCAGCGGCGGCGCGGTGTGGGATTTCAACGTGGTTTCGGTGGTGCCGGCGGCGCTGAAGAACCGCAGCGGCGGGCCGGGCAGGCTCACGGTGCCGAGGATTTTGTGCTCGACGTCGACCACCAGACCCTGCGAGTGGACCTGTTCCCATTCGTAGACTTCGTCCAGGGTTCTGACCTTGCCGGCCGGAATGCCGGCGTCGTTGAGTTTGGTGAGCAGCGGCTCCGCCTCGAAATCGGAGAACACCCGCTCCACTTCCTCGATGACTTTCTCGCGGTTGCGCACGCGGTCCGCATTGGTGGCGAACTCCGGCCGCGCGGCGTCGATCCCGAACGTCGAGGCGAACGTTTTCCAGAGCTTTTCGCTTCCCACGCTGATCTGCACCCTGCCCTGCCGGCAGTGGAACAGTCCGTAGGGGGCAATGGACGGGTGCTGGTTGCCCTGGGCCTTCGGCACTTCGCCCGCAACCGTGGCCCGGGTGCCCTGGAAGGCATGGACCCCGATCAGGGCCGCGAGCAATGAGGTGCGGACGATCTGGCCCTGGCCGGTCCGCTCACGCTGGAGCAGCGCCGCGAGGGTCCCGAACGCCCCGTACATGCCGGAGAGGAGGTCGGCGATGGGAACCCCGACCCGCTGCGGATCGTCCGGCCCGGATCCGGTCAGGGACATCAGCCCGGCCTCGCCCTGGAGGATCTGGTCGTAGCCGCTGCGCTGGGATTCGGGCCCGTCGTGCCCGAATCCTGTGATGGAGAGGACCACCAGCGCCGGATTCAGGGCGTGCATCTGCGCGGCGGAGAATCCGAGCCGGTCCAGGACGCCGGGACGGAAGTTCTCGATGACCACGTCGGCGCGTTCCAGCAGCTCACGCAGCACTGCCCGCCCGTCGTCGCTCTTCAAGTCCAGGGCAATCGATTCCTTGTTGCGGTTGCAGGAGAGGAAATACGTGGCCTGCGGATCATCCTCGGGGCCCACGAACGGCGGTCCCCAGCCGCGGGTGTCGTCGCCGGTACCGGGGTTCTCCACCTTGATCACCCGCGCGCCGAGGTCAGCCAGCATCATCCCGGCATGCGGGCCGGCGAGCGCGCGGCTCAGGTCCACTACGAGATAGCCGGTGAGGGGGCCTTCGGCGTCGGGCATGGGTTCGGTGCTCATGGACGTGTTCCTTCTTTGGTCGGTCGTGGCGGGCGCGCGGTGGGCTTGCGCGGTTGGTTGATTTGTCGGCTGCATCCAGCGGTCACATCCAGCCCGGGACTACCATGACCAGCCAGGCGACGGCCGGTCCGACGGCGACGACGATGCCGCTGTAGGCCAGGATCTGCTTGTAGAACCTGTCCCTGTCCACGTCCTCGGGCGCGTTGGCCAGGACCAGGGCGCCGTTGGTGGAGAACGGGGACACATCCACGATCGTGGAGGCCACGGCCAGGGCGGCGATCACGCCTACGGCGCCGACCTCGCCGGTGGCCAGGAACGGCACCGCCAGTGGAATGAGGGCCGCGAGGATGGCAGTGGAGGAGGCGAAGGCCGAGACGATTGCACCGATGTAGCAGATCAGCAGCGCGGCGAGCAGGGGCATGCCGAGATCCGCCACTCCGCCGGACACGAATGCGATGGTGCCGGCTTCTTCGAGGACGCCCACGAACGTGAGCATGCCGCAGATGAGCAGGACCGTGGACCAGCTGATCTTGTTGACGGCGCCCTTCTGCGCGGCGGGAGACACGAGGGCGAGGACGATCGCGATGGTGATTGAAACAAAGCCGACGTCCACCTTGAATCCGAGCGAGATGACGGCCAGGGCGATCAGGCCAAGGATGGTGATGAGCTGGGGCATGGATGCACGGGCGCCGCCGGCCGGAGGTGCGACGGCCGGGGCGGGACCGGCAGCCGAGGATGTGCCGGAGCCTGAGGTGCCCTTGGCCGAGACGCCGGCGGCGGAGATGTCGGATCCGGACCCCTGCAGCGTGACGCCGGCCGCGCGCGCACCCACGCTGACGGACAGGCGCTTTTCTGCGGCCTGTTCCACCAGCCGCCCGCCCGGGGTGGACAGCAGTTTGCCGCCGCCGAGGACGACAAACAGCACCAGCGCGATGGCCAGGTTGAAGAGGAAACTCGCCAGGAAAATCGCCACCGGGTTGGCGTCCAGCTCCGTCCTGGCAATGATGCTGTTGACGGTGACGCCATAAACGGCGATGGGGGAGAAGCCGCCGGCCTGCGCGCCGTGGATCACCATCATGCCCATCATGAGCGGATTGATTTTGTGTTTGGCGGCGAAGCTGAGGGCGATCGGCGCGATGATGGCCACGGCGGCCGGGGAGAGGGCGCCGACGGCGGTAATCACCGCGGTGATGGCGAACATGACCCACGGGATCAGGGCAACCTTGCTGCCGACCAGCCGAACGGCGCCCCGGACCAGCAGGTCGATGGTGCCGTTGTTTTGCGCGATGGCGAACAGGTAGGTAACCCCGACGATGGTCAGGAACAGGCCGCCGGGGAAGTTGGCAAGGATCTCGTTGGTGGACATCCCCAGCACCACGGAGCCCAGCAGGAAGGCGCCGACGAAGGCCAAGGCACCCATGTTGAGCGGCAGCACCGTGGCCAGAAGGAACATCACCGCCAGGATGATGATGGACAGGACGGGAGCGGACATCGTTGTTCCTCCGGATCGAAGTGGTTCATGACTGGCTTAGTGGCCTAGCCTCCTAGACACTAGGTGTCTTTGTCAATAGTTCTCCGGTAGTCTTAGGGGTCAGGACAGGCTGGAAGGACGCGCATGGCAAAGCAGGCGGCAACGCATCAGATTTCCCGCGTTTCGCGGCCCCGGCTTTACGAGCAGCTGGTGGAGCAGATCATGGACTTCATCGAGTCCGCCGAGCTGGGCCCCGGGGACACGTTGCCGGCCGAGCGGGAACTTGCCGAGCGGTTGGGGGTTTCCCGTGCCACCTTGGCGCAGGCCCTGGTGGCCCTCGAGGTGCTTGGCGTGATCGACGTCCAGCACGGCACCGGAGCGGTGCTGGTCTACCGGCCGAACGTTCCCTCCGTGATCAAAGGCCTCCGCGAACACCGGAGCCGTCTGCCCGAGATCGTTGAGGCGCGGAGCACGCTGGAGGTCAAGCTGGCCGAACTCGCCGCGGCCCGCCGCACGGAGCAGGACATGGACGCGATCGATCACGCCCTCGAAGCCATGGCGTTAGAGGTCGCCTCGGGAGACCGCGGCGCACGCGGCGACGAGCTGTTCCACCAGGCCGTCACCGCCGCGGCCCACTCGGCGGTCCTCGCCCAGCTCATGACCTTCATTGCCGGCATGGTCCTGGAAACGCGCCTCGAATCGCTCGCACAGCCCGGCCGGCCGGAGCAGTCGCTCGCCTCCCACCGCAAGATCGCCGACGCGATCAGGTCCCGGGACTCGGCGGCCGCCGCGGCGGCGATGCTGGAGCACATTGATCTTGTCTCCGACGTTGCCCTCCTGAAGAACAGCTAGACCGGAATGAACGTGAACCTTTCCTTCGATCCGCCGTGTGGCCCGATCACCGGATGGCGCGACGGCGCCGTCGTGCGTGCCGCCGGCATTCCCTACGCCACCGCGGAACGCTTTCAGCCGCCCGCGCCGGCACCCGACTGGGCCGAGACGCTCGAGGCGACATCCCTGTCTCCGGCATGCCCGCAGGCGCCGGTGCCCTTCCTGGATGACGTGCTCGGCACCCGCTACGGCGAACTTCCGGGCAGCGAGGATTGCCAGCGCCTGACCATCACCCTGCCTGCCGATCTCCACGACGGTGAACGGCTGCCGGTAATGGTGTGGCTGCACGGCGGGTCCTACACGTCCGGTTCCGGGGATCTGGCGATCTTCGACCCCGCAGCGCTGGTAGCCGAAACCCGGGTGATCGTCGTTTCGGTAACCTACCGGCTGGGCCTCTTCGGATATTTGTCCACCAGCACCGGCCGTCCCGCCAATCTGGGCCTGCTCGACCAGATCGAGGCGTTCCGGTGGGTGCAGCGCAACATCGCATCCTTCGGCGGCGATCCGGGCCGCGTCACCGCGTTCGGGCAATCCGCAGGGGGCGACGCCGTCGCGCACCTCATGGCGACCCCTGACGCGGCGTCGCTCTTCCAGCGCGCCATCATTCAAAGTGCGCCGCTGGGCATTACCCGGGGGCGGGAAAGGATGACCGCCGCCATGGGGGTGGCCGCGGAGGCGGTTACCGCCGCGACTCCGGCGATGGACGTCGTCGCTATTGAAGAGGACGTGGCGCGGGCGGCGAGGAAGTTCGGTCTGATGGCTGCCATGCCGTTCGGGATCCAGTACGGGCATTCACCCCTGCCCGAGGAATCCGGGCTTGACCGGGCCTGGAATGCCGCTGCCCCGGCGATCGACATCCTGATCGGCTACACGGCGGAGGAAGCCCGGCTGTTTCTGCCGCGAAGCCCGCGCCTGGGCCGGCTGGCGAGGATTCCCGTGGTCGGCAGCGCAGTGCTCAAGGCAGTCACCTGGGTGGTTACGGAATTGGTGTACGGCAAAGCGGCCAGGCAGTTTGCCAGGCGGCATGTACGTGCGGGCGGCCGGGCCCACAGCTACGTGCTGTCCTGGCGCGCACCGGGAAATCTCTATGGCGCCGCGCACACAGTCGACCTGCCCCTGCTCTTCGGCCACCAGCGCACGTGGGAAGGTGCCGGACTCCTGGCGGGGGCGACGTGGGACGAGATCAATGCCCATGGCCGGGCGATGCGGGCGCTGTGGGCACAGTTCGCCTACGGGGAAGGCCTCGGGTCCCGGGGAGAGATTCCCGGCTCGCTCCGGTACCGCTCGGTCTGAACTCCCGAGGCCTTGCCCGGCGTGCGCTGTCACCCCCGCTGGATCTGGACCGCAGCGATCACCCAGAGGAGCGCCGCGACGCCGGTGGCGAGAACCGGGCGGTTCCACGTCGTGGTCACTGTTCCACCAGAGGAGTGGAGTCCAGCGGCGCGGGCGTCGTGCCACGCCTGGGCGATCCTGTCACGGCCGGTGACTACCTCCGGCTGCCGGATGCGCTCATTGCCGGGGAGCATGCTATGTGGCCGGCTCTTCAGATCGCTGACATGCTGAAAGCCGGAGTCGAACGAGCCCGGCGGGGTCGGAGCGCCCCAGCTGACGTACTTCTTGCCCGCGGCCCTGACGGTGACGGCATAGCGGACCTCGATGTCCTCAACCGTATCGAACGGTATCCGGTGGTCGCGCAGTCCGTTGATCAACACAAACCCGCCGCTCTCAACGCGGAGGCACGGGCGCCACTGGGCTGCATAGACGAACCAGGACACCAGAACCAGCCAGGGTGCGGCGTCCATCACGGCACTGGGTTCTCCGCTGGCCGCCAGCCAGTACAGTGTGCCGGCAGCACCGGCCCATACGGTTGCGGCAACGGGCCGGCCCGACGCCGAGCGGTGCGTCCGGGCTCGCCGCGCGGACCGCTGAGTGGATGCTGGGCAGTCCGTCCGCGGCAGGTGCAAATTCTCTTTTGACGCTTTCAATGGTCCCCCTCCATCGCCCGGGCCGTCGCCGGGTTGAGAGCAATGTAGCGCACGCCGTGTCCGGATCGGTGGTCAAGGGTGAAGCCCGGATACTCGGTAAAGTCGCCCACACGATCGGGGGTGAAGCCGAGTGCCTCGTAAAAGCCGATGGCGGAGGGACTTGCCTGCCAGTCCAGGATCATTGGCTGTGGCCTGGCCCGCGACCAATCGAAGATGAAGTTCATGAGGGCCCGGCCGGTGCCGGCCAGACGCGTGTCGGGGTCTACAAAGACGTCATGGACCCGGCCCGTCGTGAAGTCAGCCCGCAGGCCCGGCCCGAAATCCTGAGCGAGGCCGTAGCCGAGCAGCCTGGTGCGTGCCGGAGCCACAGGGAGGCACCATGAGGCGTCGGCAAGGAACCGGGCGAAACGGCTATGGAAAACCTCCGGCGGAACCTCCTGTGCGGCTGGAGTGAAGGCGATGGACAACCGGCGCACCTCGGCCGCGTCTTCCGGCCTCGCTGCGCGCACCACCAGCCTCTCGAACGTCACAGGGTGCCCCTATCCGTGAGCCATCGCCGACATTTGATCAATCCTGTGGACGGAATTGGGGTCGTGGCTCTGCCGCTTCAGCGGCCGCGGCCTCCGCGCGAAGCAGACCAAGGTCCAATTTCAAACCCCCAGAGTTGATGCCGCGTTTGCGGCTCAGCGCAGCATAGATGCTGCAGCGACTATTGACATAGTCAATTTCAGCTGCGGTGACCCGGCCGAAATACGGGAGTGCTTACTCAGTGAGCTCGGCCAGAACTTCGGCCGCGTCCGTATTGCCGGCGGATGCCAGACGCCGAAGCTCGTCCAGATCTTCCTTCTCAGCGGCGAGTTCAACCAGCTGATCCTCAGCGTCGCGGCTGCCGCCGTCGGCAAGTTGGCGCAGCTCCTCGAAATCTTCCCGCTCCGCGGCCAGTTCGATGAGCTCGCCGATGGCGTCGTTGTCACCGCGGGCAGCCCGCTCACGGAGAATGGAAAGTTCAGAATCTGACATGGCGTGGCCTTCCAAGAAAACGGATCTGCTGGACTCTTCTGGCCCGAGGAGGGATTTGACCTCATGGCGATCGGGGGAGAGGCATACAGGGTGTGAGTGCAGGCTACCGCGCCAAAGGAATCGGCCGAAAGCCTCTGTTCCTTTTTCCAACCGGTCGCTGGGTGGGATAGCACTTGTTTCCTTGTTCGAAGATGCCGTCCGGAAGCCGCAGCTTTGAAACGAATAGACTGCCAGGATGCTGACCGGACAAGCAAAAAATCTGGTGATCAATCCGGCGACAGCCGCTGATACGGATCACTTCACAGCCGACGCGCCATGGGCCAGAGCAGATGAATGGCGTCCCGGGGGATCATCGCTGGTGGCAAAGTTCGGTGCAGAGCCAGTGGGGATCGCTGTCTCAGCCACCAACCGCGTCCATCCAACTCGGGACACGGTCAACGTTTTCGTGCGTGAGCAATACCGGCGGCAGGGTATCGGTTCGGCACTGGTGAAATCCATTCAAAGGCGTCGTTGGATGCCACTGTCCGTCAAAGCCCATCCGGGCACGGTTGCGGACGAGTTTTACAGATCGCTGGGAGCTGTGCGCTATCAAATGTGTCCGCCCGAGCAGATCGATACCGCGAGTATTGAAGTGCTCCGATGGGCAAACGAAAACCGCTGTGGCGGCATCCTCACAGGAGATCGATTAGCTCTGGATCAACTGAATGAAGCATGGACGGAAATGTATGAAATCGTGCACGCGCCATGGTCACCTACTGGGTCGCGCGCGACACTCCTCGCTGAATTCCGCCCCATGATCCAGAAAGAACTGGACCGGTCCCGAAGCGTATTCGTCGTCAGGAATGACCGGATTGCTGCGGCGTGCTTTGTCTTCGGTACTGACCGGGATCCGGAAGTGGAGGCAATATGCGAATCCTTGGACCAGGCCAACCGCTTGGCGCGTCTCGACGTCGCCGCATGCATGGCAGAAGTTCTGGTGAGCGCCGGCGGTACCCCAGTCCTGTTTGACGGACACATCACCGACCCACACTTCTTTCCGATTCTCCAACTAATTCCGGGTGTTTCGGGCCGGGCTCTGGAACTCCTCGAAATTCCAAGGAATCGGGTCTCGCCGCAGGAGTCGATTCGTGCTGTGATGTCTGCGTGGCTCCTCGCCGCAGCCAGCGTCCTCGTCATCGGCGACCTTGCCCGCCGCCTCGCGCGCGCCGCCCGGCACCGGTGACCGCAGTTGATAGATTCTGGACCATGACCACTCCGGACATCAGTGTCAGGGCAGCAACCGTGCACGACGCCGCACGGCTGGCCGAGATCCACATCGCGGCCTGGCGGGCCACTTACCGCGGCGTCATGACCGATGAGTACCTGGCCGGTCTCGACGTCGACCGCGCGGCATCCGCCTGGCGCCTAAACATCCTTGAACCCAGGCAAGGGACCATTCACCTCGTCGTTCAAAGCGCCGATGCGGTTGCCGGGTTCGCCATCCTCGGCCCTGCTGCCGGCGACCCGGACCCGGGAACCGGTCAGCTCCACGCGATCAACGTGCATCCGGACTGCTGGGCGCAGGGCGTAGGTTCCGTCCTGTTCGCGGCCGCGGAACAACAGCTGATCGAACTCGGCTATGACCGGGCATTTCTCTGGGTGGAGAAAGGCAACGATCGGGCTATCAGGTTCTACACCAACCGCCGTTGGCTCGACGACGGAGGGACCCTGGAAGATACGAGATTCGATCCGGCTGTGGCCGAGAAGCGCCACAGCCGGGTCCTCCCGCCCGGAACGGTCCCGTCTGCCATGCAGTGAGCTCTTCGGCTCCCGGGCGGCTGCCCGCAGCGGTGACTGCCGCCATCATGCGAAGAGACCTTCGCCGATGAAGCCTCCCGCCCGGATGCCCGGCGGAACCGCGAACAGGCCCGAGCCGGTGTGCTTGAGGTATTCCAGGGCCAGTGTGTCCTCCTTCGCCATGGCCAGCTGCATGGGCACATAGTGGGTCCTGGGGTCCGTGACGAACGCGATGAAGAACAGTCCGGCGTCGAGGTGCCCCAGGCCGTCCGAGCCGTCGGTGTAGTTGTAGCCGCGCCGGAGCATCTTGACGCCGTCGTTCTGGCTCGAGTGCGCGAGCCTGACGTGGGCGTCCAGCGGGATCAGTGGTTCCCCGCCGCGCCCCTGGAGCTCGAAGTCGGGGGCGGTGAATTCCTCGCCGCCGGAGAGCGGGGCCCCGGCGCCCTTGGTGCGACCGATCAGCGCTTCCTGCTCCCGCAGCGACGTGCGGTCCCAGATTTCGATGTGCATCCGGATCCGGCGCGCCACGAGGTACGTGCCGCCGGCCATCCAGCCCTCTTCCGGGCGCGTTCCCTGGCCTGCCCACACGTGCTCCCCAAGCAGGGCGGTGTCCTCGGCTTTGAGGTTGTTGGTGCCGTCCTTGAAGCCGAAGAGGTTTCGCGGGGTGGCCTGTGACCTCGACGTGGAGGACGTCCGCCCGAAGCCGAGTTGGGACCAGCGGACGCGCGACTGCCCGAAGCCGATGCGGGCAAGGTTGCGGATCGCGTGGACGGCCACCTGGGGGTCGTCGGCGCAGGCCTGCACCACGATGTCGCCGCCGGTGCGTCCCGGCTGGAGGTCGTCGCCTGGGAAGTGCGGCAGGCCGATCAGTGCGTCCGGGCGGCGCCCCTCGAGTCCGAAGCGGGCCTTGCCGTCCTTCTCGAACAGGCCGGGGCCGAACCCGAAGGTGAGGGTGAGTCTGCCGGCGCCGAGGTCCAGGGCCTCACCTGTGTCCTCGGGCGGGGCGTCGTAGGGGCCATCGACGGCGCCGCTGCTGCCCGTGCTGCGCCCCTCGGTCATCGCCACGGCGGCGGCCGTCCAGTTTTTCAGAAGCCGGATGAGCTCTGCACGGTCCTCCGTGACGAGGTCGAAGGCTGCAATGTGAAGGCGGTCCTGGGCCGGCGTGACGATGCCGGACTGCCGGTCACCGTGGAAGGGGATGATGTCGCCGGGCTCTGCCACTGGGGCGGCCGCGGCCTCGACGGCGTCGTGGCTGAGGAAGCCAACCGCCAGGCCGGCGACGGCGCCCGCGCCGCCGGCTCCTGCCAGGGACAGGAGCCCGCGGCGGGACAGCCGGCCCTTTCCCGAACCGGGGGCTGCGGGCGGCGCGGGCATGGCGGCGGCTCCCGGTGACTTGGCTGGTTCCGGTGCGCTAGCTGATTCGGGGGCGCCGCCGTCGGGGGTCTGGCGGGGGCTGCCGCCGAAGGGGCAGCCGGTCACAGGGCTATTGCCGAAGTGAGCTTGGCCAGGGGCTCGCCCAGGGCATCAACCAGGGAGGCGAGTTGCTGCACCTGGGCCTGGCTGAGGTCGTTGTAGTACACGAAGCCTGCGCCGGTGGAATGCTGCTTGAGCCCGGCCTGCAAGGCAGCGAACTTGGCCTCGAGCGCTTCGGCCAGGGCCGGGTCCTTCTGCTGCAGCGCAGGCAACAGGCTCTCGAAGGCGGTCCGGGCTCCGTCAACGTTGGCCTGGAAGTCCCAGAGATCGGTGTGGGACCAGATTTCTTCCTCCCCGGTAACTTTGCCGGTGGCCACCTCGTCCAGGAGTTCCTTGGCGCCGTTGCCGATCTTGTCCGCGGAGAGTTCCACGGTGCGGGTCCGCTGGGCCAGGTCCTCGGTGTCGGCAACAAGCTGCGTGGCGATGGCGGCACGCTCCGTCGGTGCGAGGGGAGTGTAGCCGGCCGGCGGGAACAAGTCCTTCTCGGCCCGGTGCCAGCCGGTCCATTCCTGGCCGGGTGCGAGGTCGGCTTCACGGGCATCGAGCTTGGGGTCCAGGTCCCCGAACGACTCGGCGACCGGCTCGATACGCTCCCAGTGCATGCGCGTGGCGGCATAGAGTCCGCGGGCCTTCGTCGCATCCCCGGCGGCGTAAGCCGCCGCGAATGACCTCGTGCCGGTAACCAGCTGATCGGTCTGATCCACGACGAAAGCCGAGTATTGCCGGGTGCCGGTGTCCAACAGGCCCTGAAGATGGGCGTCGACGCCGGTACTGCTCGTGACCTGGATGGGTCCGGCGGCGCCCGGGTCCTTTGGGTTGCCCATACAGCCGGCCAGGGCCAACGGAACTGCGGTTGCCGCGGCCAACAGGGCAAGCGTCTTCCGGAACCGGGGGGCGTTTTTGGGCAGGGGGATGCTGGGCATGGTGTTTCCTTGGATCGGTGGGGTGGAGCAGTGCGGTGCGGGGGAGTGGAGGCAGGGGTACGGGACCGAGTGGGCTTCCCCGGCAACATTGCCGATGCAAGCCCGACTTAGGTACACCTAAGTAAGGAGGATACCGATCCGCGGCGATTACGCAAACCTTTCGTACCCTAATTTGGATTAGGTAAGCCTAATCTAATAGCATCGTCCGGGTGACCACGCAGCTTGACTACATGCGGGTGCCCTTTGCCGCCGATCTTGCGAGCTACGGGGACAGCCCAGCCATCCTTACCGACACCCTGGCAATGACGTACCGGGAGCTGGCGGGGCGGGTCGATGCCTTCGCCCTCCGGCTTGGCACCACGCGGCGCCTCGTGGCGCTCGCCGCAGCCAACGACCTCGACTCTCTGGTGGTCTATCTAGCGGCCCTGGCCGGCGGCCACCCGCTGATCCTCCTGCCGGAGGACAAGCCGGCCGCCCTGGAATCCCTCGTCGCGGCCTACGACCCCGACGTCGTTGTCCAACCCGGCAACGGGCAGCTCCTGCTGGACGAACGCCGGACCGGCACCCGCCACGAGCTTCACCCGGACCTCGCGCTCCTGCTCAGCACCTCCGGATCCACCGGCTCGCCCAAGCTCGTGCGGCTCTCGCATGCGAACCTGCAGTCCAACGCCGAGTCGATTTCCGAGTACCTGAACATCGGGCCCGACGACCGCGCGGCCACGACGCTGCCCATGTCCTACTGCTATGGGCTGTCCGTGATCAACAGCCACCTGCTCCGCGGCGCCGGACTGGTCCTGACCGATCTTTCCGTGGTCGATCCGTGCTTCTGGGACCTCTTCCGAGGCCGCGGGGCGACGTCTTTCGCGGCCGTTCCGTACACCTTTGAACTGCTGGAACGGACCGGGTTCGCGGACATGGATCTGCCCGGCCTGCGCTGCGTCACCCAGGCCGGGGGCCGGCTGGGGCCGGATTCGGTGCGGAACTACGCCGAACTGGGCCGCCGAAATGGCTGGGAATTTTTCGTGATGTACGGCCAGACCGAGGCGACGGCCCGGATGGCGTACCTGCCTCCGGAGCTGGCGGCCGAGGTGCCGGGCGCGGTGGGCGTCCCGGTGCCCGGCGGCTCGTTCCGGATCGACCCCGTGCCGGGGCTGGAACACGGCGAACTGGTCTACAGCGGCGCCAACGTCATGCTTGGCTACGCCGAATGCCCGGCGGATCTCGCCGCGGGCCGGACCGTTGCGGAGCTCCGCACCGGCGACCTCGCCAGGCTGCACCCGGCGGGCGTCTACGAAGTGGTGGGCCGGCGCAGCCGGTTCGTCAAGATCGTGGGGCTGCGCGTGGATCTGGGACAGGTGGAGCGGCTCCTGGCGGATCTCGGTGTGCGGGCTGCCAGCGCCGGGACGGACGACGGCGTCGTCGTCGCTGTTGAAGGCGACCACGACGCGCACCTGCTGGGCAAGGTCCTCGCCCAGGGCATGGGGCTGCCGCGAGCCGCCCTAGAGGTCCACGCCGTCGACCATCTCCCGCGCCTGGCAACGGGCAAGCTCGACTACAGGGGCGTCCTGGCCCTGTCCGGGCCGAAACCCGGGCCGGCACCCGCCCCTGCAGCGGAAACCGGCGCGCCGGACAACAATGCTCCGGACAGCGTCCGGAAGATTTTCCAGGACGTGCTGGAGTGCGCCGACATCGCGGACAGCGACACGTTCGTGTCCCTGGGCGGGGACTCATTGTCCTATGTGGCCGCGTCGGTGCGGCTGGAACAGGCGCTGGGCCATCTCCCGCGGGACTGGCACGTGACGCCGGTCCGGGATCTGGAGCCCCGGCCGCGCACTGCACCGGGCCGTAAGCGGAGGAGATTCTTTGCGCCGGTGGAAACGAGCATCGTGCTGCGGGCCGTCGGGATCGTCCTGATCGTCAGCACGCACGTTGGGCTGTTTAGCTGGCAGGGTGCGGCCCACGTGCTCATGGCGGTGGCAGGCTACAACTTCGCACGCTTCCAGCTCTCCGGGAAGCGGATCCCGCGGCTGCGGAGGCAGCTGTCCAGCTCGGCACGAATCATCGTGCCGAGCATGGCGTTCATCGCGGTGGCGTACCTGATCACCGACAACTACTCACCCGCCAATATCGTGCTGCTCAATGCCGTCCTCGGGCCGGAGGGGGTGAGCACCCAGTGGCATTTCTGGTTCATCGAAGTTCTTGTTTACCTGCTTGTGGGGTCCGTGGCTCTGCTTGCCGTTCCGTGGGCGGACCGCGCCGAGCGGCGCTTCCCCCTGCTCTTTCCGCTGGCGCTGACCGGCGTGGGGCTCCTGACCCGGTATGAGCTGGTCAACCCGGGAGTGCCGCACACGGCGCCTGCGCTCTGGCTCTTCGCGCTGGGTTGGGCTATCGCACGGTCCCGGACCGTCGCCCAGCGTTGCCTGGTCTCGGTCATTGCAGCAGTGACCGTTCCGGGATTCTTCGAGAATCCGGGTCGGGAGGCCACGCTGCTCGCCGGGATCCTGCTGCTCATCTGGCTGCCCAGCATTCCGGTGCCGCAGGTCCTCCGCCGCCTCATGGTGGTACTCGCCAGCGCCTCCCTCTACGCATACCTTGTCCACTGGGTGGTCTATCCGCCGCTGGCCGGGATCAGCCCCGCCTTGGCCGTGGCAGGCTCGCTGGCCGCGGGGGTAGCCTACTGGGCGCTCTGCCTGCGCTTGATGGGGGCGGTCAACCGCCGGCGGGCAGGCGCAGGCAACGATCCGGGTACGAATTCAGCACAACAGTAGGCGCCGACTGCTGTACCAGCGACACTGACGGCATGGTTCTCTGTCTGAAAGACAGCGGGCGGCGCTCCGCGATCCGTGCCACGGTTGGCGCATTGGTGCTGGCTGCCTCGGTCTCGGGGTGCTCGTCCTCCACCGGTGGGGAACCGCCGTGTTTCCCGCCCGCCTATTCGCTGACCCCGTCGGAAGCCAAACCGGGGCAGAGCGTGACGGTGGCAGCGCCGGACGCTGACTGCAATCCCCGCTACGGCAAGAACGCCCGTATCCAGGTGAGCGTCACCGACGCCACAGGCGTGGAGGTTGTCAACACCACCACCGCCATGAACGACGCCGGGGGGTTCACCTATACGTTTGTCGTTCCCGCCCGGACAGCTGTGGGGGATGCCGCCGTAACCGCGGTGCCCTACAACATTGACTGGTGCGATGACACCGGCAGGAACAACCGCGTGGCGGGCGCTGGCGACCTACGACTGGAACGGGTGTCCTGTGTGTTGCCCATGAAACCTCTAACCGTCACCCGCTGAAGTGCATTTTCCGGGCGACGGTCGGCAGGGGCTTACCCGGGGCGAGGACGCCGTCGATGTCTACCGGGAGGTGGGAGGGGCCGCGCAGGAACGGGCTCGGCCGGTACGGCGGTGGGTCCGAGACCAGCCGCGGGTTCTCCAGCCTGGTGGCGAATTCAGTGAGCGCGATCTGCGCTTCCAGCCGGGCCAGGGGCGCCCCGAAGCACAGATGAACCCCGCCCCCAAAACCGAGGTGCTGGTTGTTGGCCCGGTCAGGGATGAAGAGCCCGGGGTCAGTGACGTGGGCGGGGTCGCGGTTGCCCGCAGCAAGGACCAGGGTGAGGGAGGCGCCGGCCGGGATGGTGGTGCCGGCGATGTCGATGTCGTCGAGGGCGGTACGGAACGGGACGAAATGCACGGGCGGCTCGTAGCGGAGCAGCTCCTCGACCATCGGGATGGCCAGGCCGGAGTCAGCGCGCAGCCTCTGGAGCTCGGCCGGGTGGCGGAGCAACGTCAGTACGCCGTTGGAGATGAGGTTCACGGTGGTTTCATGTCCGGCGATGAGCAGGAGAAGCCCGGTGCTCACCAGTTGTTCGTCCGGCATGCGGCCCTCCGGGCCATCATCGGTGGCCATCGCTGAAAGCAGGTCAGTCCCCGGGGCCTGCCGGTGGGCGTCGACTAGCTCTTGCATGAACGCGCGCAGTTCCGTGCCGGCCTCAATCCTCTTCTTTTGCTGGGTTTCGGGATCGAGTCCGGGATCTGTGGATTGCAGGGCCAGGTCCACCCAGACCCGGAAGCGCTGTTCATCTCCCGGGGGCACACCGAGAAGTTCGCAGATCACCGTGACGGGCAGGGGATACGCCAGATCATCGACGACGTCGATCCGGCTGCGGTCCGCCATATTGTCGACCAGATCGGTGACAATTTCCGCCATCCGCGCCTCCATCCCGGCTACCCTGCCAGGCGTCGTGGGCGGCCCGAAATGCCGCATGGTGATCCGCCGGAACTTGTCGTGATCAGGGGGATCCATGCTGAGGAAAGTCGGCGTCATGCCGGCGCCGTCCCCGTCCCCGTCCTCACCGACGGCGGCGCCCGCCGCGGCGGCAGCCGGGTTGCGGGTTATGTCGGAGCTGACCCGTGGATCGTGCAACAGGGCGGCGATCTCCGCGTAGGTGCTCACGAGATAGCTGCCGTCCGGAAGTCGTCTCACGGGGGTTTTGCGGAGTTCGTCGTAGAACGGGTAGGGGTTAGCCCGGTTGGTGTAGTCGAGGATCTGCTCCCAGGTGCTGGGCTCGGCCATGGCGAAGGCTCCTTGGGTCGTGGGCCGGTGGCTGCCGGCCTCCGGTGCGGCGCTTTACGGGAGGCGGCGGTCAGTCAATCTGGCGCGCCGCTCATTGGGATAGTGACCGGTCACGACGACGGTCGCATCCTGGGTGGGGCTGGCGGCGGGCTGGAACCCGGCCGGCACGGGCTGCGCATCCTCGGCCTCGTCAATATGGTGGAACGACGGCGGGAAGGGCGCCGCCTGGTCAATCAGCGGTTCATAGAAGTCAAGCCATTTGTTCTGGTTGAACGCCACTGCAGCCACGATCCGGCCCTTGTAGCCGTAAACGGCCAGGAACCGCCGAGATCCGACCGATCCTTGCACGATGGCGACCTCATCGGCGACCGAGGGCACACCCACGCTCTTGATTTCGGTGCCGAACTGGACGGACCAGAATTTGGGCACAGCCAGGTGCGGCCACCGTTCGGTTTCGCCGCTGACCATATTGTGCGCTGCAACCTCGGCCTGGGAGATTGCGTTGCCCCAGTGTTCGACGGCGAGGAACTGGTAGCCGAACATCGGCTGCGGGGCGCGGGATACGTCGCCGGCGACGAAGACGTCATCGGTGACCAGCCCGTTGACGTCGAAAGCCCGGCAGCCGGCGTCGCACGCGACGCCCCACACGCCGCTCGCCAATCCGGAGCCTGCGAGCCAATCACCGTTACGAACGGTCCCCAGCGCGGCGACCGCGATGTCCACGTCAAGTGTTGTGCCATCGGAGAGGCGGGCGCGGCGCAGCTGTCCGCCGGCATCGCCTTCCAGTGCAACGACCCTGACGCTGCAGCGCAGATCCACGCCGTTCTCGATCTGAAGCTCTCCGGCAATTGCACCGATCACGCTGCCGAGCGCCGCGCCGAGCGGTGCCCGGCCCGCCTCGGCCACGGTGACCGGCAGGCCAAGTTCGCGGCACACCGAAGCGACTTCGCAGCCGATGAACCCGGCGCCAATGACCAGGACCCGGCGAGGGCGCGCGGCCAGGAGCTGCCGAAGCGTTGCCGCGTCCTCCCGGGTCCGCAAGGTCAGCACGCCTGCCAGCGCCGCCTCCGCCGCGTTTGGCCAGGACCGGGCCCGCACCCCAGTGGCGATCAACAACTTGTCGAATCCGATCCGGCCACCGTCGGCGAGATGCACCTGCCTGGCGGCGAGATCCAGACCCGTGGCCGCGACGCCCAGACGCCAGTCGGCGTCGATTGCCCGGCGGCGCGGCAGCGACGTGTCCTCGGACGGCACCGACCCGGCCAGGACCTGTTTCGACAGCGGCGGCCGGTCATACGGCTCGTGCGTTTCCTCACCAATGAGAGTCAGCGAGCCCGTGAACCCTTCCTCGCGCAGCCGCTCCGCCGCGCGCAGCCCGGTCAGTGACGTGCCCACGATGACAATCCTGCCGGATCGAAGGAACGCGCCCCCGTTGCCCCCGGCGGCAGCGGCCGTCCCCGGGGCTTCTTCGGGAGGCCGCGGCCTGTGCGGCTCCTCAAGCTGGTCGAGCCGGATGGCCTGGACGGGGCAGGCCACGGCTGCCCGCCGGACCCTCGTGCGCTGCGCCTCGTCAGGGTCCGGGTCGTAGGTAAGTGCCTCGTCCCCCTGGATCGTGAAGACCTCCGGGGCGAGGAAGGCGCATTGTGCGTAACCCTGACACTTAGTGAGATCGACGACGAGCCTCATGCCGAACTTCTCCCTGTTTGCTCAAGCCAATCGAGTCTAAGCCTCGCGGGCTGGCCGTGGAAGAGGCCTGCGGCCGGGTACGACGAGGCTACGGAGGCCCTCCAGAGCGGAGCGTGGGGGATCTTGCGGCGGAGGCGGACCTTCGCCACGTGGCCGCGCTGGGGACGGCGGCAGGAGTGCAGGTGACACTTAGCCATCGCTCCGGCCGGGTTGCCCTCGGTGAGGGAACTTGAGCGCAGGCTGTCCTATGTCCTGTATCCGGCGTCCGGCGTGGCTGTAGGGTGGACGCCGATGACTCTTTCTGAAGAACTTCTTGTGGCGTACGACCAGCAACTCCGGACAGCTGCAGAGACGCCCGGTGCCAGCGGCGTGGAACGGCTGGGTCCGCTGCGGCTGGTGACCTTCGCAGGCGGCAGGGGCTTCGTGACCTATCAGAACCTCGATGGGGCCAACGCCCTGACGATCGCGCAGTGGGTGGCCGAAGCGCTCGCGTTTTACCGCAGCGATCCCGCAATCGTGCGGGTCGAGTGGAAAACCCGTGGTCACGATCATGCGCCCGGGCTCCACGGGGCACTGCTCGACAACGGATTTGAGCCTGATGAGACCGAGTCGATCATGATCGGACCGGCAAAGGCCTTGACGGCGGACGTCCAGCTCCCGCCCGGCGTCAGCCTGCGGCCGGTGAGCGCAGAACGGGACATCCGCGCCATGAGCGCGATGCAGGACGAGGTTTTCGGCGTTGACGTCTCCGACGGCAACGCCGACGCAATCCTGAAACGCATGGCGCGCGACGACGGCATGGAACTGTGGGTAGCCGAACACGAAGGACTGATCGTGAGCGCCGGCCGCCTCGAGTCGGTGCCGGATACGGAATTCGCGGGCATCTGGGGCGGGGCGACGCGACCAGAATGGCGTGGTCAGGGTATCTACCGTGCCCTCACTGCCGCCCGGGCCCGGGCCGCGCTGACGCTCGGCAAGAGACTCATCCACAGTGACTCGACTCAATATTCGCGACCGATCCTGGAACGCTATGGATTGCTGCGAGTCTCAACGACCACCCCGTACCGCTGGCGGCGCTGAGGGCCCAAGCGCACTGGCGCGGTTCGTCCTAGCCCCCGGGATGGAAGGCCGCCGGCGGTCCGGGGAACGGTCCGCCCATGCCCTCAGAGCCGTCTCCGGTGCCGCTGCCGAGGAGGCTTCGGGTGAGCGCGGCGCTGTCGGCCATCAGGTCATCCACAGCCTTCTGAAGATGATGGTCCGCCACCGGCACGCCTTCCAATGCGCCGGCAACGACCGCACGGCGGACGAGTTCGCGTGCGAACGAAGCGGTGGTTCCTTCGGTGCGGGCGGCGGCGTCTTCAATCGAGTTCGGACTGAGGGGAATACCGCGGGCATACAGTTTGATCAGTGCAACCCGCTCCGCCTGGGCAGGCATAGGAATTTCCACGGCCAGGTCCACACGGCCGGGACGCTGTGCCAGGGCGCGTTCCAGCATGTCCACGCGGTTGGTGGTGAGGACGAACGCCACGTCGGCATCGCTGGCCAAACCGTCCATGGCGTCCAGCACCTCGAATAGCAGCGGCTGGGGTCCGTGCCCGAAGCTGCGGTCCTCGGCGATGAGGTCGCAGTCCTCAAGGACCACGATGGAGGGCTGCAGCGCCCTGGCCATGGTGGCGGCTTCTGAGATCCTGGCGAGCGATCCTCCCGAAAGAAGGATTGCTGTGACACCTTCGCTCCGGCTCAACAAGTACCGCACCGTATGGGTCTTGCCCGTCCCCGGCCTGCCGTAGAGCAGGACGCCGCGTTTGAGGTGCTGGCCGTACCTGATCAGAGACTCACGGTGCTCGGCGATACCTAAGGCGTGGTCCGACACTTTCTCCAGCAGGCCATCCGGCAGGATGACATCCGACGCGGCAAGGACTGGCCGTGCATGGAACGTCACCCCGGCCGCGCTGGGACCATACTCACCCATCACCAGGGAAATGACCTGTCCCTTGAGCACGCTGCGGTGCTGCATCCGACGGCGGAACTCCGAGAGGAAGCGTGCGGCCTTATCTGTAGCGCCGGCCAAAACCTCAAGGGACGCTGACTGCCGGCCATACCGGGGGTTGGCGTCCCGCTGCAGCACGGCGATGGGACTGCCTCCATGGCTGAATAGCCAGAGCCCCAGTGCCACGGCCTGCCGTTGTTCGTCCGGCCCGACAGCTAAGTTGGCGTAGTCCGGCTGGGACAGGGGGAACTGCGGATATAGCTGGGACTGCTGCAGCATGTCGCTCAGCGAGTGATGGTGGCGTTGGTCGCCGCCGCCGATGCCCACGAGCCGGAACTCAGGATCCTCGGCGGCGAGCTCTTCCATGAGGATGTCTGCGTCCACGAATCGGTGCGGCGGAATCTCCTCAACCACTACCGACACTGATTCGGCCCGGACCGCCAAATGCTCGGTGAGCGTAGTCAGCAGCTGGGTTCCCGGTTGCCCCCGACGCTGCCCGGACTGCGCAAGCTCCACGAGCCGCGCGAAATCGTCGATGAACTTCCCCAAAATTTCATCCATGGGCTGACCCTACCAGCGCCGCCAATCGGTGTGGCGCCTATGCTCTCCAGCAAGCATCAGCCGGTGGTTGCGCTGACCGCGGTGGTGCCGCCCTGGGGGTCCCTGATCACGGCGCTGCGAAATCCCGGCGTGTCCATGGGCACCATCAAGACGCTGCCACCCAGGGCTACGGCCTGCCGGGCAATGGCGTCCGCGTCGCGGACGGCGAAATTGACGCTCCAATGCGGCGGGACCGCGACGCCGTCCGTGGCTGCCACCACCGCCACTACCCGGCCGGAGCGGAGCCACCGCGAGAAGGGGGCGTCCGGGACGGGTTCGAGTTCCCAGTCGAACATTGCACCGTAGAACGCCTGGGCCCGCCCGACATCTGTGGTGTGCAGCGAGCTCATGGCCCAGGAATTCGGCTCATTGGCCAGCTGGGCGCCGTCGTTCCCTCCTGCCCGCCGCAGGCAGAACGGGATGCCGGTGGCATCGGCGAGCACAGCAATACGGTCATCCGGGCCGGCACCAAACGGCGCCAGGCGCTTGCCCCCCGCCCGCTCGGCACGAGCCAAGGCTTCCCCGACGTTTACGACACGCACGTGGGTGGTCCACCCCGGCGGCGATTGCGGCGGCGCCTGTCCGATTCCGGCAACCAGTTGACCGCGGAGACGCGCAGCGTAGTAGAAGCCGTCGAGCCCGGGCGGCATCGGAATGGGGTCGTCGAAAGTCCACCCGAAGAGCGGACCGTAGAAGTCCTTGGCCGCCTGGGGGTCGGGCTGCCAGGTGTCGACCCAGCACGGAGCGCCGACTGAGGAGGTATCCCGCGCTGTCATTGAAACCCTTTCTCCGGGGCCCGTTACGCCGCGAACATTGTTTCCCAAGACCGCGGAGTGGATCAAGACCCAACTGCGATTCCGGCGAGGCAAACTGCCGAATCCTCCATGACCGAGGGGAAAACACCGTCGCTCGGGAAACCTGGCACCTGCGCGGTAGGCTCGCCAACATATTTCTGGCCAATCGGGGGAACCATGAATAAAGGAATGAAAACTGGAATTGCAGCCGTGGCGCTCACGCCACTTCTCGCGCTGGGGCTGTCCGCCGCATTCGGAGCATCGAAATCCGGTCCTGCTGGCACGGCAGTTGATGCCTCGGATCATCCCGGGTGCTACAACGAGGCCAGGCTGAACGATCCGAATGACTTCTGCTACCGAACGATGGGACCGTGGAACAGCACCCGATCCTCGGACGAGGAAGTCCGGAGCATGATGTCCGTTGAGCGAATGGTGAGGGCCGGCAAGACCGTTCAAGAGATCCAGCGTTACTACCCGGAATACGCCCCGTCCACGAAATGACGGCCAGCGCATCGGCCGGTTGACCTCAACCGCATCCCACATCTTTCCGGACTGTAGAGACGGTGAGCCGCGGATTACGGGGGGATGCCGGCCCAAAAAGCCGCAGGATAATTGTTACTCTCTTTTCCTTTTGTGTGGCAAATGCAATTGATATTCTGATTTTGGTCATGCAGAGGCTGCTAACTTCGTTGCGGGAGTTCCTATCTCATGGCCACCAAAGTCGTTGTCGCCGGCAATGCCGTCGCCCCGTTCACGGCGTTCGCCTTGAGATCGGACACGACATCCGGCCGGCCCGGTTCCTTGCGCGCCCCCGCTGTGCTGTCTGAGCTGGCCGGGGCGCGATTACGCCGCCGGCACGCGGAACCAGAGCCGGAACCCGGCCTTCCCTAGACCAGCGCGGATGCGGCCCTGTGAAAACCAATCGGGGGTGGCCGCATCCGCGCTCACCCGCACCCATGGTGCAATGCGGGTCTTCTGGTTTAGAACCTTGACCCGGGCGGCCGGTGCCGTCAGGTGCGCGCAGCGAGGATCTGCTCGCGCAAAATATCCGCGTGGCCGCAGTGCTGGGCGAGTTCCCTGAGCATGTGCAGGTAGACCCACCGCAGCGGCAGCGGACCGCGCCGGTTGCCTCTGACAAGGTCGTCGAGGCCGAGCGAAGCGGCTCGACGCCGTGAGTCCCCGCAGGCCTGAAGGTAGGCGGCCTGGAGGCCCGCGATGGTGTCATCATCCGCCAGGATGAACGATTCGTCGGGGGTGGCCGGAATGCCGATCACCGCCCGGGGCCGGCACGTGATGGCCTCGTCAAACCAGACCTTCTCCACGAAGGCGGCGTGCTTGACCAGCCCCAGAAGGGTGGTCCGCGACGGCACCAGCGAGGCCCGGGCCTCCTCTTCGGTGAGCCCGTCCAGGCAGGCGTGCAGGTCCGCACGATGCTCGTCGAGGAATGCATCGAACTGGGTACGCAGGTCCGCGGCCAGTGTTGCCGGATCCATGCTGGGGTGAGAGCTCATGGCCCCACATCCTATGGCGGAAAAGCCCGGTCCGGAAGCAGTGGACCGGGCCTTTCCGCGGACGCGGTCAGTGGCCGCGGGCGATCCATTCCTCAAGGTGCGGCGCTTCGGCGCCGATCGTTGTGGGTTCCCCGTGGCCGGTCCGGACCGTCGTGTCGGCCGGGAGCGGCAGGAGCCGGGTCCGGATGGACTCGATGATGGTCGGGAAATCGCTGAAGGATCGGCCCGTCGCCCCGGGGCCACCCTGGAACAGCGTGTCCCCGCTGAACACTGTTTTTTCGCTAAGCAAGGTGCCTTCGCTTTCGAGAAGGAAGCACACGGACCCGGGCGAGTGGCCGGGGGTGTGCCGTGCCACGAGTCTTGCCCCTGCGACGTCGAACGTGTCGCCGTCGGCAATGGCGTGGTCCGGCTCGGTGCCGGGGAACACCCGCTCCCACAGCATCCAGTCGTCCCGGTGCAGGTACACCGGCGCGTTCACGAGAGTCCGGACCTCGCCCACGGCGCTGATGTGGTCATCGTGGCCGTGCGTGAGCAGGATTGCGGTGACCTTCCGGCCCGAGACGGCCGCGGCCACGGCAGCGGGATCGTGGGCCGGGTCGATGATGACGCATTCGGCGTCGTCCCCGAGGATCCAGACGTTGTTCTCAACATCCCAGGTGCCGCCGTCGAGGGAAAACGTCCCGGAGGTGACCAGCCGGTCGATCCGGATGCTCACAGGGCCGGCGTTCACAGCTCCACCACCGAGCGCAGCACAGCGCCGGCATGCATCTTCGTGAAGGCCTCCTCGATCTGGTCGATCGTGATCCGCTCCGTCACGAAGGCGTCCAGGTCCAGCTTGCCCTGCCGGTAGAGGCTGATGAGTGTGGGGAAGTCGCGCGAAGGCAGGCAGTCGCCGTACCAGGAGGACTTCAGGGAGCCGCCGCGCCCGAACACATCCAGCAGCGGCAGTTCCAGGGTCATCTCGGGGCTCGGCACACCCACCAGGACCACCGTGCCGGCGAGGTCCCGGGCGTAGAAGGCCTGCTTGTATGTTTCCGGGCGGCCGACGGCGTCGATCACCACATCGGCGCCGAAACCGCCGGTCAGTTCGCGGATCGCTTCGACGGGGTCGACGGCGGAGGAGTCCACCGTGTGGGTGGCGCCGAGGTCCTTGGCGCGCTGGAGCTTTTTGGCGTCGATGTCGACGGCGATCACGGTGGTGGCGCCGGCGAGCGCCGCGCCGGCGACGGCCGCCGTGCCGACTCCGCCGCAGCCGATCACGGCGACCGAATCGCCGCGCTGGACGTTTCCGGTGTTGATCGCCGCGCCGATGCCTGCCATGACGCCGCAGCCGAGCAGGCCGACGGCGGCGGGATCGGCGCCGTCGTCCACCTTGGTGCACTGGCCGGCCGCTACGAGGGTCTTTTCGGCGAAGGCACCGATGCCCAGCGCGGCCGTCAGCTCGGTGCCGTCCTCCAGCGTCATTTTCTGGGTGGCGTTGTGGGTATTGAAGCAGTACTGCGGCTGGCCCCGGCGGCAGGCCCGGCACTCGCCGCAGACGGCCCGCCAGTTCAGCACCACGCGGTCCCCGGGGGCGACCTCGGTGACGTCCGGTCCCACGGCACTGACAACGCCGGTGGCCTCGTGGCCGAGCAGGAAGGGGAAGTCGTCGTTGATGGCGCCCTGCTTGTAGTGCAGATCGGTGTGGCAGACACCGCAGGTGAGGATGTCCACGAGGGCCTCGCCGGGGCCCGGGTCCGGCACCAGGATCGTCTCCAGGGTGACGTCGGCATTCTTGGAACGGACTACTGCGGCTTTGACTTTATGGACCATGAAACAAGCTCCTCTGTTCTGGAACGCGGATTGCTGGCACAACTTACTGGTTACTGGCACAACGGGCGGCGGCGCGGCCCTTGGGAGGCCGCGCCGTCGTGGTTTGGTGGTGTCCTGGGATGCAGGAAGGGCCTAGGCGGCGAGCCGGCTCTTGACCTCAGCTGCGGAGGGGTTGGTGGCGGCGGTGCCGTCGGGGAACAGCACGGTGGGGACGGTGCGGTTGCCTCCGTTGAGCTGCTCGACGAGATCGGCCGTGCCTTCGACTTCCTCGATGTTGATCTCTGTGTACCCGATGCCCTGTGCGTCCAGCTGCTTCTTCAGCCGGTTGCAGTAGCCGCACCACGTGGTCGAAAACATAGTGATGGTGCCGGATTCGGGGGTGAAGTCCACGAAGTTCTCCTCAAGTAAGTGGATGGGGCCGGCGTATCGGGCCGGGCGCCAACTGAAGTCGTACGTCACTGCCAACAACCGTACCCTGCAGCCCGCTATTCCCGCAGAGAGCGCTGCCCCCCTTCGCCGTCCGACGCGAACTCGCGGTAAAGATGCGAAATCGCCGGAAAGTTCCGGCGACTTCGCACGTTTCCGGCGACCTCGGCGGGCTCAGGCGGCAGCCCGGATGACATGGGATGGGTGCGGTGGCATGCTGATGCCATGTGTGGACGCTACGTGATGGCCCGGGCCGTCGGAGACCTGCTGGCCGAATTCGATGCCGGGCTGGAGGATGAGATCGCGATTCCGCCGTCGTGGAACGTGGCCCCGACGGCTGATGTGCCGATCCTGCTCGAACGGCTTGTGGAGGGAGAATCGGTCCGCCAACTGCACATTGCGCGCTGGGGCCTGGTGCCGTCCTGGGCCAAGGACCCGGGCATCGGGTCCAAGATGATCAATGCCCGCAGCGAGACCGTGCTGGAGAAGCCCGCCTTCCGGAAAGCGACCCGCGCCCGTCGCTGCGCCGTCCCGGCGGATGGCTACTACGAGTGGAAGGGCGAGGGCCGCACCAAGCAGCCCTACTACGTCCATCCCAAGGACGGACGCCCCATTGTCTTCGCGGGACTCTATGAATGGTGGCGGGATCCGTCCAAGGCAGAGGGTGACCCGGAGCGCTGGATGCTCTCGACCTCGATCATGACCACCGACTCGCCGCCGGAGGGCTACGCCGGGGGAATGCTGGCCGAGCTGACCGCGCTGCATGACAGGGTTCCGCTGCCCATGAACCGCGAGACCATGCAGACGTGGCTGGACCCGCAGGCCGATGATGCGGCCGGGCTCGTGGATCTGGTCCGGGCCGGGGCGCACGACGTCGCGGAAGGCTGGACGATCGACGCCGTCGGCACCGCCGTCGGGAACGTCAGGAATGACTCACCGGAACTCATCCAGCCGGTGGGGAGCCTGTTCTAGCGGTACGCCGGCCTGTCTGGCGGCTGCCCGGCGGCTGCCAAGGCACGGGGCGGCACTGGTTACCTGAGTCAGAGCGTTACTTTGCCGCCGCCGTCGACCGACCAGTCGGGGTTGAAGGCGACCTCCCAGCGGTAGCCGTCGGGATCGGCGAAGTAGCCGGTGTAGCCGCCCCAGGGCTGGGTCTTCGGTGCCGCAACGATGCGGGCTCCCGCGGTCCCGGCTTCGGCCATCACCCGGTCGACGTCCGCCGTGCCGGCCAGGTTGTGGCTGAGCGTGATGCACGCAATGCCGGCAGGGGCATCGGTGGCCGCCTCGGTCTGCATTTGACCCGCGTCCCAGAGCGAGAGGATGAGGCCGTGGTTGACCTGGATGAAGAGCACCTCCCCGGGGACTTCCCGGTGGACCGGCCATCCGAGGCCATCGACGTAGAAGCGGCGTGAGGCGTCAACACTGCGGACACCTAGCGATATGAAGTCGACTCGTGGCTGCATCTTTCGATACTGTCATGCACATGCCCACAAATCACGCAGACGACAAGGCCGCCCAGGCCGACCGCGAACAGCTCGCCGCCGTGCGGGTGGCTGTTGACGAGGTGGACGAGCAGATCGTGTCCTTGATCGGGCGCCGGGAACGGCTGATCCGGATCGCCGGGACCCTCAAGGCGGACAGCGCCGAGGTCCGTGCGCCCGGGCGTGTGGAGCGGGTCATCGAACACGTCCGCGCCACGGCGGAAAAGAAGGACATCGACGTCGAACTTGTCGAGAAGACCTACCGGGCGATGATCGATGCCTTCATCACGCTCGAGCTGGAAGTGTACAAGTCCAGCTCCTAGAAGTTGTCTAGAGGGCTTCTTCGACAGGCACGTTGGCCTGGTAGTCCCGGCCGTCACAATCGCTGAAGGCCGTCATGAGATGGCCCTTGGGCAGGCCAAGCACAGTCGTAAGCGGGAAATGGCCGGTAATGGTGTTGCCCGAGTGTTCGACCCCCTTGAGGTCGAAATTTTCCTCGGTGCCGTCGTGGCTGAAGCAGTAGAAGGACACGGCTTCGCCGTTCATGAACTCGATCCCCATCCTGCGCTGGTGGGAATAGTCCGGGGTGGCTGCCAAGAGCCCCACCACGTAGGCGCCCTGGCCGGGGATGTTTCCGTCTATATCAAAAGTCGCCACCAAGGTTGGATCCTTGGCGGCGATGCTTACGTGCTTCAGGAGTGCGTTATGGGAGCTCATGGCTCAATCCTGCTACCTGTACCTGCGTGAGTCCACCCCCGATCTGGGTTTTGTCGCCTCTCCGTCGTAGACTGATTTTATTCGAAGATATGTTCGAATAAATCCATGCGGCCTGGAACTCCGGGCGCCGGATGCGGAATGGACGTAGGAAGTCGAAGCGGGGACTGGGCCGGCTCCAGCCCGGACTGGGTCGGGAGGCAACGTGGGTATTTTCAGCGAGTCCGTGGATGTCGTCTGCACGCCCTCGGGCCAGCCCCTGCGCCTCGACTGGGCCGGCCGGCGCTACACGGTCTGCGCGGACCCCGTCCGCTGGTACGAACGCCGCCAATGGTGGGCCGAGGAACGCCGGGCGCCACTCGGAAGCGGGCCGGGCCTGGTGGACCATGAGATCTGGCGGGTCCAGGTGCGTGCGGCCGGGGATCACGCCGCGGATTCCACCCTCACCCTTGACCTGACCCGGCATGTCGGCAGCGGCCGGTGGCGGCTCCTGAAGATCCACGACGCCCTGCAGCCCCTCCGGAAGCCCGAATCAGCATGAGTTTCACCCATCTGCACGTCTCCACCGCGTTCAGCGCCCACTATGGCGTCTCCTGGCCGGAGGAACTTGCCGCCGCGGCCGCCGCTGACGGCGCCACCGCGCTGGCCTGCACGGACCGCGACGGCCTGTACGGAACCGTCAAGCACCTGAAGGCGTGCATGGCAGCCGGGCTGGATGCAATCGTCGGGGTGGACCTTGCAGTCTTTGACGACGACGGCGACCACCGTACCCAGCTCGGGGGACGCGTCGTCGTGCTGGCGCACGGACACAACAACGGTGCCGGCTACCGGGCGCTGTGCCGGCTGATCTCCGACGCCCACGCCCGCACCACGGGCAAGGCCGGGGGAATAGTGCCGGTGGCCGTCACCCGGGCGGAACTGGCCTCCCGCACCCTGCACCCGGAAACCCTGAAGCCGGTCCTGACAGTGCTGATCGGCCCGGACTCCGACGTCGGCCGGGCCATGGGCGGCCGGCGCTACCTGCGGCCCCGCACCCTGTTCAAACGATGGCTGGACGCCATGCCCCCCGGAACGCTGGCGGCAGAGGTTGTGTCCCAGCTCAGCCCGCCCGGGGAACCGCTGAGCACCGCCCACGCGGTGCGCATGCTCAAACTCGCCGCAGAACACGGGGTGCCCGCCGTGCTGAGCAACGCTGTGCGGTACGTGGCTGAGGACGGCGCGGCCACCGCCGATGTGCTGGACTCGGCCCGGACACTGAAATCCCTCCCCGAGCTCTCCGCCGCCCCGCTTCTGCAGCCCAACGGGCAGGGCTGGCTCAAATCGGCGGCCCGGATGCTGCAGCTGGGCAAGGAGATCATCCACGCCGCCGGCTACGGCACTGCGGACCTCAAACGGCTCCTGGCCCAGACCGAGGCGCTCGCGGACCGCTGCCGCATGGATCCGGAAGCCGACATGGGCTGGAAACAGCCCGTGGTCCCGGAGGCATCCGTGATCGGGATCGACGGCGACGCGCTCGCCGAACTGACCCTGCGGTGTGAGGCCGGCATCGGCCGCCGCTTCCCGGGCATTTCCGGGCAGCGGGAACAGCAGCTGAGGGCCAGGCTGGAGCATGAGCTCCGGATCATCGACTCGCTGGGCTTCGCCTCGTACTTCCTGACCGTCGCAGAGGTCTCCCGGATGATCCTGGCCCTGGGCGTCCGGGCGGCCGCGCGCGGTTCGGGCGCCTCCAGCCTGGTCAACTACCTGATCGACATCAGCCAGGTGAACCCGCTCCAGCACGACCTCATCTTTGAACGCTTCCTCTCCCGCGACCGCGCCACGCTGCCGGACATAGACATCGACGTCGAAAGCGCCGAACGGCACAACGTCTACCGGAAGATCTTTGAGCGCTTCGGCGCCGAACGCGTCACGCTGATGAGCATGCAGAACGGGTACCGCGCTCGCGGTGCCGTGCGCGATGCCGGCCTGGCCCTGGGCATGGACGACGGCGAGGTCGGGGAAATCGCCAAGCAGCTGTGGCGGTTCTCGGCCCGGCACTTCCGCGAAGCCCTCGTGGAGAAACCCGAGCTGAAGGAATTCGCGGACCGGGTGGAGCAGCGAGGCTTCTCCGAGAACCAGCAGCTGGACCTGCTGGTGGACCTCACGGAGCGGCTGGACCGGCTGCCCCGCCACATCTCCATGCACCCGTGCGGCGTCATCCTCGGCGATGCCACCCTGCTGGACCGCACCCCCGTCCAGCCCAGCGGCCTGGGCCTGCCCATGAGCCAGTTCGACAAGCACGACATGGACCCCATGGGCATGCTCAAACTCGATGTCTTGGGCGTCCGGATGCAGAGCGCCATGGCCTTCGCCGTCCGGGAAGTCATCCGGCTCCACCCCTCCAAGGCCGAGGTGGTGGCCGCCGGCGCGCATCCGGCCGGCCCGGACGGGACCGGCCCGGACTACATCGCCGAGGACGGTCACATCGACCTCAATGCGGTCCCGCTCGACGACGAACCCACCTTTGAGCTGATCCGCAGCACCCACACCCTGGGCTGCTTCCAGATCGAGTCCCCTGGCCAGCGCGAACTGATCGGCAAGTTGGCCCCCCGGGAGTTCAACGACCTCATCATTGACATCTCGCTGTTCCGTCCAGGCCCGATGAAATCCGACATGGTCCGGCCCTTCCTGGAGCACCGGCACGGATTCGCTCCCGAGGTCTACCCGCACCCGGACCTCAAACCTGTCCTGAAAGAGACCCACGGGGTCACGGTCTTCCACGAGCAGATCCTCAAGACCTTCGACGTCATGACCGGGTGCGGGCTGGCGCGGGCCGACGAGTTCCGCCGTGCGCTGGGCAACGACGTGTTGGAAGCCAGGGTGGAGGAGTTTTTCCGGAAGGAGGCGCGGGCCCGGAATTACAGTCCCGAGGTGGTGGACAAGGTCTGGGGCACGCTGAAGGCCTTTGGCAGCTTCGGGTTCTGCAAGGCCCACGGAGCCGCCTTCGCCGTGCCCACCTACCAGTCGGCCTGGCTGAAGGCACACCACCCGGAGGCGTTCCTCGCCGGGCTGTGGGAACACGACCCCGGAATGTACCCCAAACGCCTGCTCGTGGCCGAGGCCCGCCGGCTGGGGATCCCCATCCTTCCCCTCGACATCAACCGGAGCCAGGCCGAGTACCGGGTGGAGCGGGTGCAATCCGGGCCGGACCGGGGCAGGCTGGGCATCCGGCTGAGCCTGAACGGTATCTTCGGGCTCTCCGGCGCCGAGCTGAAACGGATTGTGGCCGGCCAGCCCTACGACTCCCTGGCGGACCTGCGGGCCAGGTCGCGGCTCAGCCGGCCCAGCATCCAGCGACTGGCCCAGCTGGGCGCCTTCGATTCGCTGCACCGGGCGTCCGGGGGAGAAGCCAACCGGGCGGATCTGGTTCAGCACCTGCAAAAACTACAGGCCCGCCCCCTCCGGAAGGGCGTGGAAGTCATTGAGGGCCAGCTGGCGTTGCCGCTGGGGGACGTGGAGTTGACGAACCTCAAGGCGGCACTGCCCGCACCCAGCATGGTGGATAACGTCCGCGCGGAACTGGACCTGATGGCTGTGGACGTCAGCGAGCACCTCATGACCAGCCACCGCCCGCTGCTGGACCGGCTGGGCGTCACCACCGCGGACAAGCTGCTGGGACTGCGCAACGGCACGGAGGTGCTGGTGGCCGGGGTCCGGGTGGCCACCCAGACCCCGCCCATGAGGGGCGGCCGGCGTGTGGTGTTCATCAGCGTCGACGACGGCACGGGCTGTGTGGATTCGGTGTTCTTCCACGAGGCGCAGGAGCAGTCCGGACCCTTGCTGTTCGGCACCCGCCTGCTCCTGATCCGCGGCACCACCCGCCGGACCGGGCCGCGGGGGATCAGCATCAGCGCCTCCATGGCCTGGGACCTCAGCCGCCCGGAGACCCTCCCGTTTCCGGCATCGGCTCCCGGCGCCACCGGCCGGAAGGAGCCTTACCTGTCCGGCCCCCTGTCCAGCCCCCTGGACGGGATCAGCAGGAACCTCGCCATCACCGGGCTGGGCGGCTGACCGGCCGGCGGTGCGGCTCGCTCGTGGCGCGTTGGTTGGCCTCTGGAGAAACCGATAGCATGGACGAGGCTGGCTGTGGTCCCCGTACGCCACAAGCTACGAAGCCTTAACTTTGAATAGGAGACACCCGTGTCAGATGCCCAGCAGATCACCCTTCTCGTCGACGGCGAAGAGACCAAGGTGACTACCGGGACCACCGGCGCGGAACTCTTCTTTGAGCGCCGCGACGTCGTTGTGGCCCGCGTTAACGGCGAGTTGAAGGACCTGGACCAGCCCCTTCCCGAGGACGCCAATGTCGAGGCCGTCACCATTGATTCCCCGGACGGGCTCAACGTCCTGCGCCACTCCACGGCCCACGTCATGGCCCAGGCCGTGCAGCAGCTGCGCCCCGACGCCAAGCTCGGCATCGGCCCCTACATCACGGACGGCTTCTACTTCGACTTCGACGTCGCGGAACCGTTCACCCCGGAAGACCTCCGCCAGCTCGAAAAGATGATGCAGAAGATCATCAACCAGAACCAGAAGTTCGTTCGCCGCGTGGTGTCCGAGGACGAGGCCCGCGAAGCGATGAAGGACGAGCCCTACAAGCTCGAACTGCTGGGCAGGAAGAATGACGCCGCCGAGGCCGGCGAGGGCGTCAACGTCGAGGTCGGCGCCGGCGACATCACCATTTACGACAACGTGGACCGCAAGAGCGGCGACAGCATCTGGTGCGATCTGTGCCGCGGCCCGCACCTGCCGAACACCAAGCTGATCTCCAACGCCTTTGCCCTGACCCGCTCCTCGGCCGCCTACTGGCTGGGCAACCAGAACAACCAGCAGCTGCAGCGCATCTACGGCACCGCCTGGCCCACCAAGGACGCGCTCAAGGCCTACCAGGAGCGCATTGCCGAGGCCGAGCGCCGCGACCACCGCAAGCTCGGCGCGGAACTGGACCTGTTCTCCTTCCCGGATGAGCTCGGCTCAGGCCTGCCGGTCTTCCACCCCAAGGGCGGCATTATCCGCAAGGCCATGGAGGACTACTCCCGCCAGCGCCACGTCGATGCCGGCTACGACTTCGTCTACACCCCGCACATCACCAAGGGCCACCTCTACGAAGTCTCCGGCCACCTGGACTGGTACCGCGAGGGCATGTTCCCGGCAATGCACATCGACGCGGAACTGAACGAGGACGGCACCGTGCGCAAGCCCGGCCAGGACTACTACCTCAAGCCGATGAACTGCCCCATGCACAACCTGATCTTCCGGTCCCGCGGCCGCTCCTACCGCGAACTGCCGCTGCGGCTCTTCGAGTTCGGCTCGGTCTACCGCTACGAGAAGTCCGGCGTGGTGCACGGCCTGACCCGCGTCCGGGGCATGACCCAGGACGACGCCCACATCTACTGCACCCGCGAGCAGATGAAGGACGAGCTCACCAGCACGCTGAACTTCGTCCTCGGCCTGCTCAAGGACTATGGCCTGGACGACTTCTACCTCGAGCTCTCCACCAAGAACGAGGACAAGTTTGTCGGCGACGACGCCACATGGGACGAAGCCACCCGCACCCTCGCCGAGGTGGCCGAAGCCTCCGGGCTCGAGCTCATCCCGGATCCGGGCGGAGCGGCATTCTACGGCCCCAAGATTTCCGTCCAGACCAAGGACGCGCTCGGCCGCACCTGGCAGATGTCCACCATCCAGCTGGACTTCAACCTGCCCGAACGCTTCGAACTCGAGTTCCAGGCCGCCGACGGCACCCGGCAGCGGCCCGTGATGATCCACCGCGCCCTGTTTGGCTCGGTGGAGCGCTTCATGGGCGTGCTCACCGAGCACTACGCCGGTGCCTTCCCCGCCTGGCTGGCACCGGTCCAGGTGGTGGGCATCCCGGTGGCGGAGGCATTCAACGACTACATGTTCGACGTCGTGGACCAGCTCAAGGCGGCCGGCATCCGCGCCGAGGTGGACATCTCCTCGGACCGTTTCCCGAAGAAGATCCGCACGGCCAGCAAGGACAAGGTCCCGTTCGTGCTGATCGCCGGCGGGGACGATGCCGAGGCGGGTGCCGTGTCCTTCCGCTTCCGCGACGGCAGCCAGGACAACGGCGTGCCCGTGTCCGAGGCCGTACAGCGGATCGTCGACGCTGTCCGAAACCGGACCAGCTAGGCAGACGGAAGGGCAGCGCGTGCAGGAAACCACAGGGGCCGGGCCGGAGTATCCGGGCGACCACGCCGTGACGGACGACTTCAGCCTGGCCGGGGTCCCGGACGCTTTCCAGCGCCTGTGGACGCCGCACCGGATGGCGTACATCAAGGGCGGCCAGCATCAGTTCAAGAACCCGGACGACTGCCCGTTCTGCGCCGCGCCCGAGCGGGGCGATGAGGACTCCCTGATCGTCTACCGGGGAAGGACGAGCTACGTGGTGCTGAACCTCTTTCCGTACAACCCGGGCCACCTGCTGGTCTGCCCCTACCGGCACATCCCGGACTACACGGACCTCACGGTCGAGGAAACGGCGGAATTCGCCGAACTGACCCAGACGGCCATGCGGGTGCTGCGCAAAGTCGCCAACCCTTCCGGTTTCAACCTGGGCATGAACCAGGGCGTCACCGGCGGGGCGGGCATCGCCGGCCATCTGCACCAGCACGTGGTGCCGCGCTGGGGCGGTGATGGAAATTTCTTCCCCATCATTGCCCAGACAAAGGCGGTCACGCAGACCCTCGGTGAGGTCCGTCAGCAGGTCGCCGACGCGTGGCCGCAGGAAATGCCCGCGCCGCAGGACACAGCGGGGGAGCAGGATGCTTAACAGGCACGCCCGGGGCTTCTTCACCGCCCTGTTTTCCCCGGTTGCCCGCTGGCTGCTGAGGATCGGGGTCTCTCCCGACGCCGTGACCGTGGTCGGCACGCTCGGCGTCGTGATCGGCGCTCTCGTGTTCTACCCGCTCGGGCAGCTCTTCTGGGGGACCGTGTTCATCACGGCGTTCATTTTCTCCGACGTTATTGACGGCATCATGGCCCGGATGCAGCACCGCGGCGGCCGGTGGGGCAATTTCCTGGACTCCACCCTTGACCGCGTGGCCGACGGTGCCCTGTTCGCCGGCGTCGCCGTCTGGTTCTTCACCGGCGGCGCCAACCCGGCCGTCGCCGTCGCCGCGATTCTCTGCCTGGTGCTCGGCATGGTGGTCTCCTATGCGCGGGCCAAGGCCGAGGCCCTGGGCTTCCACGCCAACGTGGGCATCGCCGAGCGCGCCGAGCGCCTCGTGTCCGTGCTGGTGGTCACGGGGCTCACCGGACTGGGCCTGACCCCGGTGGTGCTCTTCGTGACGCTGTGCCTTCTCGCGACAGCAAGCCTGGTGACGGTGATCCAGCGCATCGTGACAGTGCACCGCCAGTCGCTGGCGGAACCCGAAGGTACCGCCACGGAACGTCCCGCCTGACGGCGCCAGGCGGCACCCCGGCGGCCGCGCCGAATCCCTGTCCCCGCGCGAGATTCGACTGCTGTAACCCGAATTCTGCCGCGCCCCGGCCGGGGGATAGTATTAGCTTTACCGGCCAATGGATCCGGTAATCCGGTGTGTGCGAGACACGGCATGAACGTGCCGTTCGCGCCCCGGCGAGGTCATCTATCTACCCATAGGGGTTTTTGTGTCTACACCTGATGTAAGCAGCGAAGCCGGCGCGTCCGCGAAGAACGTCACGGGCAGCAGCCGCGTCAAGCGCGGCATGGCTGAGATGCTCAAGGGCGGCGTCATCATGGACGTCGTCAACGCCGAGCAGGCCCGCATCGCCGAAGACGCCGGTGCCGTGGCCGTGATGGCGCTGGAACGCGTTCCGGCCGATATCCGCGCCCAGGGCGGCGTGTCCCGCATGTCCGATCCCGACATGATCGACAAGATCATTGCGGCCGTGTCCGTGCCCGTCATGGCCAAGGCCCGGATCGGGCACTTCGTCGAGGCGCAGGTACTGCAGTCCCTCGGCGTGGACTACATCGACGAGTCCGAGGTCCTGACCCCGGCGGACTACACCAACCACATCGACAAGTGGAACTTCACCGTTCCGTTCGTCTGCGGTGCGACCAACCTGGGCGAGGCCCTGCGCCGGATCAACGAGGGCGCGGCGATGATCCGGTCCAAGGGCGAGGCCGGCACCGGGGACGTCTCCAACGCCACCACGCACATGCGCCAGATCCGTGCCGAGATCAAGAAGCTCGCCGGCATGGCCGAGGACGAGCTCTACGTCGCGGCCAAGGAGCTGCAGGCTCCGTACGAACTGGTCAAGGAAGTTGCCGCGACCGGCAAGCTCCCGGTGGTGCTGTTCACCGCCGGCGGCATCGCCACCCCGGCCGACGCCGCGATGATGATGCAGCTCGGCGCCGACGGCGTGTTCGTCGGCTCCGGCATCTTCAAGTCCGGCAACCCGGCCCAGCGTGCCGCCGCCGTCGTGAAGGCCACCACGTTCTACGACGACCCGGACGAGATCGCCAAGGCCTCCCGCGGCCTGGGCGAGGCCATGGTCGGCATCAACGTCGACGAGATCCCGCAGCCGCACCGCCTCGCCGAGCGCGGCTGGTAGCGTTCGCGCCTTTGGCGGCGCCGGACGGCGCTGATCCTCTGCGTGCTATTCCCCGCGCCCTGTTGGCAGCTGAGCGGCTGCCCGGGGCGCGGGGCCCCTTTTACGCACGCTGCCGGATCACGCCGCCCTTCGCCTTGCGCTTCTGATTGAACGACGACGCCGGGCGGTCACCTTCTTAGGTGACCGCCCGGCGTCGTTTGCGTTCTGCGGGGGTTAGTCGAGGCCGCGGCGCTTCAGCAGCGGCCCGAGATCCGAGTCCCGGCCGCGGAAGGCGCGGAAGGACTCCAGCGGGTCCCGGCTGTTGCCGCGGGAAAGCAGTTCGGCGCGGAAGAAATTGCCGTTCGCGCGGCTGAGGCCGCCGTTTTCCTTGAACCATTCCACGGTGTCAGCGTCCAGGACCTCGCTCCAGATGTAGGAGTAGTAGCCGGCGGCATACCAGCCTCCCGCGAAGATGTGCTGGAAGTAGCCGGTCCGGTAGCGCGGCGGGATCAGGCTGTGCGCCACGCCGGCCGCGGCCAGCGCCTTCGCTTCAAACTCGACGGCGTCATCCGGGATGTCAGAGCCGTCCAGGACATGCCACGCCAGGTCCAGCAGGGCCGCGCCGAGGTATTCCGTGGTGCCGAAGCCTTCGCCCCAAAGCTGGGCGGCGTTGAGCTTGTCCACGGTCTCCTGCGGCAGGGGTTCGCCGGTGGCGTGGTGCCGGGCATAGTTGGCCAGGACTTCGGGCCACATGATCCACATTTCGTTGACCTGCGAAGGGTATTCCACGAAGTCCCGCGGCACGTTCGTGCCGGAGAACCGAGGATAGGTGACGGCGGAAAACAGGCCGTGCAGGGCGTGGCCGAACTCGTGGAAGGTGGTGCGGAGCTCGTCCAGCGTCAGCAGGGTGGGCTCGCCGGCCGGCGGCTTGGAGATGTTGAGGTTGTTGATCACCACAGGTCGGGTGTTCAAGAGCCCTGACTGCTCCACGAGGGAATTCATCCACGCGCCCCCGCGCTTCGTCTCCCGCGTGTAGTAGTCGCCCAGGAAAAGGCCCAGGTCCGTGCCGTCGGAATTCTTAACCTCCCAGACGCGCACGTCCGGGTGGTAGCCGGCGAGGTCGGCGCGTTCGTGGAAGGTGACGCCGTACAGGGCGTTTGCCGCGAAGAACACGCCATCATTCAAAACCCGGTCCAGCTCGAAGTAGGGGCGCAGGGCCTGTTCGTCCACGGCATACCGCTCCCGCTTGACCTTGGCAGAGTAATACGCCCAGTCCCAGGCCTCGAGGGGGTGGCCGGCGGTCCCGGCCAGCGCCTCGGCCTCTGCGTCGGCATTGCGGACGGCTGCGGGGGCCAGCCGGCTCATCATTGCCTGGACGGCCTGGAAGTCCGGTGCCGTCTGCCGGTCCACGCTGAGTTCGGCGAAGTTCGCGAACCCGAGAAGGCTGCCCTTCTCGGCGCGGAGCCGGACCATGTCCTTGACCAGGTCGAGCACATCGAAGCTTCCGCCGTCGCTGCCGCGGCCGATGGAGGCCTCGTAGAGGCGACGGCGGATTTCCCGGTTCGCCAGCGCGGCCATGGCAGGCTGGTTGCTCGGCTGGATCAGGGTCAGCAGGAACTTTCCCTCGTGCCCGGCGGTCCGGGCGGCCTCGGCGGCGCTGGCGACGTCGTCGGCGGGCAGGCCCGCGAGGTCGGCGGCGTCATCCAGCAGCAGGGCAGCGGACTTCATGCCCTCCTTGACGCGCTGCCCGAACTCGGTGCCGAGCCGGGAAAGCTCGGCGTTGACGTCCCTGAGGCGCTCCTGGCCGGCGTCGTCGAGCTGGATGCCGGAGGCCCGGAACTCCTTGAGGTATTCCTCCACGAGCCGGGCGGACTCCGCGTCCAGGACCGTTGCGTCCAGCGCCGCGAAGCGCTCGTAGAGCCCGCGGTTGAGGTAGACGGCGTCCTGGTGGGCGGCGAAGAGCGGGGACAGGCGGGTCTCGAGGTCGCGGATGGTGTCCGAGGCGTCTGCGGACACCAGCGTGAAGAAGGACGCGGCGGCCCGGTCCAGGAGCCGGCCGGAGCGTTCCATGGCGAGGGCCGTGTTTTCGAAGGTCGGGGCCGCCGGGGTGTCCACGATGGCCTGGATTTCGGCAAGGTGCTCGGCCAGGCCGGCCTCGACGGCCTCGGCGTAGTGCGCGTCGTCGATATCCGCAAACGGCGGCAGTCCATAGGGCAGGGTGCTGGGGCTCAGGAGGGGATTGGTCATGAAATGACTCTTTCATGCAGGCGGCCGCTTCTCAACGATCGGCTCCGTGTGTTGTGATGCCGCCCACCATAGGATGAGCGGCATGGAGAACACGACCGCGAGGCCGCGGGGCCGGATCCTGACCGCAGCAACGGCCGTTGTTCTCGGGTCGATGCTGGCATCCTGCGGACTCCTCGCCGGGCCGGATAAGCCCCCGGGTCCCACGGCCGGCGGTACCGGGGGAACGTCCGACGTTACCCAGCCGCCGTCGGGCACCCCGACTCCGACTCCGACCCCGACTCCGACCCCGCCGCCGACGCCGACGCCGACGCCCGGGAAGGGGCCAGGCTGTGCGGCCGCCCGGTGCGCCTCCGTCCTCGTCACCGGGGACATGCTGGTCCACCCCCAGCTCTGGCAGCAGGCCCGCGAGGACGCCCGCGCCGCCGGCGCGACGGGGCTGGACTTCGGGCCGCTGCTGGAGGGCCAGCGGCGCTACATCGAGCAGAGCGACGTGGCGATTTGCCATCTGGAGACCCCGGTGGCCGGCCCGGACGGACCATTCTCCGGGTATCCCTCCTTCAACGTTCCGCCGCAGATCATCACCGCCGTGCGCGGCGTGGGCTATCAGGCCTGCACGACCGCCAGCAATCACACCGTTGACCGCGGCACCGCGGGACTCGTCCGTACCCTGGACGCCCTCGACGCCGCCGGACTCCGGCACACGGGCTCGTACCGGACCGAGGCAGAGTCCCAGGGCATCCTGATCCTGCAGACCGCCGCGGCCAAAATCGCCGTCATTGATGCCGCATACGGCCTCAACGGGCTGCGCGCCGAGCAGCCCTGGCAGGTCGACCTGCTCGATCCCGACGCCATGATTTCCAAAGCACGCAAGGCCAAGGCTTTGGGCGCGGACATCGTGCTGGGGGTCATGCACGCCGGGGAAGAGTACTCAGCCGAGCCCAACACCCAGCAGCGCGACGTCGCCCATGCGCTCGTGGACAGCGGCCTGTTCAGCCTGATCTACGGCCACCACAGCCATTCGGTGCTGCCGATCGAAAAGTACAAGGGAACCTGGATTGTGTACGGGCTCGGCAACGGCATCACCGAGCTCTCGCCGTCGTTCGTGGTCAACAACGAGGGCCTGTTGGTCCGGGTGCAGTTCAGCCAGGACGCGTCCGGGTTCTGGGCCGCCTCGGACCTGGCCTGGGCGCCGTCGGTGATGGTCCGCGGACCCTACCGCTGGTGTTCGGTGGCGGCCGACGCGCCGCAGGGCCGTTGCGCCGGAACGGCGGTGGACGCAGCCACGCGCCTGCGCACCGCGGCCGTGCTGGAGTCGATGGGCGCCGCGGCGGCGGGCGCCCATGAGCTTATTCTCACCCCGGGGTCCTAAGCTTGGGCAGCATGGAGATGATCAACGAACGGCGGAGCACCGTCGCGTCCAGCGGGGCTGAGCTTGCAGTGTTCGAGTATGGCAGGGAGCCGGGACCCGAAGTGCCGACACTGCTCCTGGTGCACGGCTATCCGGACGATCATCAGGTCTTCCTGCCGGCCATCCGTGATCTGGCCCGAAGCCACCACGTGGTCGCCTACGACACCCGGAACGCGGGCGCATCCGCCGTCGTCGGCCTCCCCGGGGACTTCACCCTGAAGACGCTCGTGGATGACATGTTCGCCGTGCTGGCCGCCGTCGGAGCCGCGGATGTCCATCTTGTGGGCCATGACTGGGGCTCGATCCAGGGCTGGGCCGCCGTCCAGGACCCCAGGGCCGCGTGCCTGATCGGCCGGTACACGTCCATCTCGGGCCCGGACCTGCGGCACTTCGCCCGCTGGGTGCGGAGCCGGTATGCACGTCCCCGGGCGTGGCCGCAGCTGGCCGGACAATTGGCCCGCAGCTGGTACATCGCCGCGTTCCTTGTGCCGAAGCTGCCGGAGGCCGCCTGGCGCCTCCTCCTCACGAAACGCTACGGGCAGATGGCCAAGCGCGACGTCGGCGATGATCCCATCCGCGGCTTGGCTCTTTACCGCGCAAATTTCTTCTCGGCGGTGAACCGGCCGGCCGGCGGCCGCGTGACGCTGCCCGTCCAGGTGGTGGTGCCGCTGAAGGATTCCTTCCTGTCGCCGGGCCTCGTGGACGGACTGGATTCCTGGGTGGATGACCTCACGGTGATCCGGGTGGACAGCGGCCACTGGTGGCCGGCATCCCGGCCGGCGGAGTTCGCGGAGCTGCTCCGGCAGCCGCAGCCGACGACTCAGATAACACCGTAGGACGGCGCCATGGCCCGGGTAAACCGGCGGGAGCGGGAATCCCGGAGCGGGACGTTCAGCAACGGGATGGAATACCTGACGTGGGGCCGGGCCCCGAAGACGCTCTTGTTCGTCCAGGGCGGACCGGGGAGCTTCGTGCCCCAGGGGGTGCTGCGCGGACTGTTCCGGCGGGAGTTTGCCGCCTATCAGGAGGCCGGGTACGCCATCTGGATTGTCACCCGCCGGCGGAACATGCCGGCGTCGCACACCAGCGCCGACATGGCCGACGACTACGCCCAGCTGATCGCCGAGGAGTTCGGCGGCCGGGTCGGCCTGGTGGTGGCCGAGTCATTCGGCGGGATGATCGGGCAGTACCTGGCCGCCCGCCATCCCGAGTCCTTCGGGCACATCGCGATGGTGGTCACGGCGGCCGAACTGAGCGCGTGGGGCAAGGACGTGGACGAGCGGATGGCCGCCGCCGTCGCTGCCGGAGACCCAGGCCGCGCCGGGACGGTCCTGGCCGAGTACCTCTTACCGGGGCCGCGGACCCGCTGGCTGCGGGAACTGCTGGGACCTGTCGTCGGCCGGCGCGTACTGGACCCCTCCGGATGCCCCGCCGCGGACGTCCTGACGGAGGCGCGGGCCGAGTTCGCGTTCGATGCGCGGGCGGTACTGCCGCTCATTCGTCCGCCCGTCCTGCTGCTCTGCGGCGGCCGGGACGCGTTCTTCCCGAGGACGGTTGCGGAGGAGACCGCGCAATTGATTCCAGACTGCACCCTGATCGTCTACGAGCGATGGGGCCATATCCGGGCAGGATCGAGCCGGCGGGTGCCGCGCGATGTCCTGGCCTTCGTCCGGACCCGATGACGGCAGGCGGGGCCCATGGAAGGCTGCCGGGCAGCTACCCGGCGTCCAGGAGCAGAGACATGAAGACGCTGTTGGGGTCGGCTTCGTAGCCGGCAAACGGCGGGCAGTCCGTGAAGCCGTGCCGCTCGTACAGCCGCCGTGCGGGGGCGAAGAACTCCTGGCTCCCCGTCTCCAGGAACAAGCGTTCGTAGCCGCTGTGCCGGGCCTCGGCCAGGAGGTGGCGGAGCAGCGCCGACGCAACGCCGCGCCCGCGGGCTGCATTCGCGGTGCGCATTGACTTGATCTCGGCGTCGCCGGGAGCCAGGTGTTTCAGCGCCGCGCAGCCCAGGAGCCGGGAGTCCTGCCGGGCGGTCCAGAAGCTGATGCCGGGTCCGGCCAGGGCGGCAGGATCAAGGGCGTGGACGCTTTCCGGCGGGGAGGTCGCGTACATGTCGGCGAGGTGTTCGCCCAGGAGCCGCAGGACGTCCTCGCGTTCCGGGGTGTCGCGCCCAATCCGGACCGTGCCGCCCTCGGCGCCTGCCACCTGGGTCAGCGGGGCCGGCGGGCGGCGTGTTCCCGCGCCAGCACCGCGTAGGAGTCATCCGGCGTGCCCGGGGTGAAGCTGCCGTATTTGCGTTCGACGGCGGTCCGGATCAGGAAATCCGCGAGAGCCGGGTTCTTGGGCAGCAGCGAGCCGTGCAGGTAGCTCGCCACGATGTTGCGGTAGCGGGCTCCCTCCTGGCCGTCCGTGCTGTTGTTGCCGGTACCTTTGGCCGTCGTCCCGAGCGGTTCGACGCCCGGTCCCAGTGTGGTCTGGCCGCTGTGGTTTTCGTAGCCGAGGATGTTGCCGAATTCGGGGGAGGAGACCGTGACGTTGCCGATCAGGCGCTCGTCGGTGCCGTGGGTTTCCACGTCCAGGATGCCGATGCCCGGAAGGACCGACCCGAGCCGGGTCTTGAAGAATTTCCCGAAGAGCTGGTACAGCCCGCAGATCACGAGCATCGGGGTGCCCTCGTCGGCCATCTGCTTCAGGGTGGACTCGCGCGAGAGGAGGTCGTCCTGGATGACGAGCTGTCCGCTGTCCTGTCCGCCGCCACCGACAATCAGGTCCACATCTGCCGGGAACGGGTCACCAACGTTGTACTCGAGCAGTTCCGGCGTGTAGCCGTGCCAGCGCAGGCGCTGCGCGAGGACCAGGGCGTTGCCCCAGTCGCCGTAAATGTTCATGTCCCGCGGGTAGAGCTGCAGGACCCGGATGGTTCCCTTGCTGGGGGCCGCGGAATCTTCGGGCGGAAGTTCGTGCCCGAAGGACAGCTCGTGCGGGGTTTCGGGGGATTCGGGGGACGCGGGGGTCATGAGACCACCTCCACTGTGGTGATTTTGGACAGCTCGCGGCGGATGGCCAGCATGGCCGTGTAGGTGCAGAAGATCCTCTTCGGCTTGCCCTCGCCGCCGCGGATGAACGCTGCCAGTGCCGGCGCAATGTCCGTGTCGACGGCGCCGATCGCGACGTCGTCGTACTGCAGCCGCAGCGCCATGTCATACGCGCGGGAGCCCGTGAGCTGGTCCACGCCGCCGTCGCGGAGCGTGTCGAATTCGACGTCCCACAGCCAGGACATGTCCCGGCCGTCGGCGTAGTTGTCGTTGATCGCGATCATCGTGGCGTACCCGGCGGCGGGGAACGATTTGAGGCCGAGCCGGAAACCGCTGGGGTTCTTGACCAGGACCAGTTCCAGCGGCAGGCCATCGACCACGAGGCTTTCGCCGCGGCCGAACGCCGGCGCCACCTTGGACAGCGCCGTGAGCAGGCCGGCCTGGTCGGTCCCGGTGCCGCGGGCGCCGGAGACGCCGCGGGCCAGGGTCAGCGCGGCGGCGGCATTGAAGATGTTGTAGACGCCGCGCAGTTTCATCCCCGTGGTGACCGTCGCGCCGTCGTACTCGAAATCGGCGTCGTCGGCGCCCACTCGGCGCAACACGACGTCGGCGGCGGGCCGGGCGGGGGTGGCCGGCACCGGGCTGCCCGGCGCCGCGCGCATGTCGTCGTCGTTGGGGAAGGTGCTCAGCAGCGAATCGTCGAGCCCGAAGTAGAGCACCTCCGGCCCGTCCAGGGTCTGGGCGATCCGGGCGACGCGCGGGTCTTCCCGGTTCAGGACCACGGTCCCGGTGGTCTTGGACGCGATGTGCTGGAGCAGTTCGGCGGTCTTGTCGATCTCGCCGAACCGGTCCAGCTGGTCGCGAAGGACATTGAGCAGGAGGCTGTACCGCGGCGGGACCTTGTTGACGAAGTGGACGGCATGCGCCTCATCCAGTTCCAGGACCGCGACGTCGGCATCGAGCCGGCCCCGCCAGTCGACCTCGCCCAGGAGGGCCGCGGCCACGCCGCGGGTGAAGTTGCTGCCGGTGCGGTTGGTGAAGACTCTCAGTCCCTGGCTCTCGAGCAGTTCCACGACCATCTTGGTGGTGGTGGTCTTCCCGTTCGTGCCACTGACGACGGCGACCCCCAGCGGCAGCGTGGACAGCGTCCGCCGCATGAAATCGGGGTCGATTTTTTCGACCACAAGCCCGGGGAGGGCCGAGCCTCCGCCCCTGAGCCGGGAGACCCGGCGGACGAACTTGCCGAGCGGAACGCTGAAGTAAAGCATGCTCTGTAATATATCCCAGCAGCGGCATGGAACCCGGACGCCCGGTGCCGTTGCATGCGTCTTCCATGCGTGCCGTGCAGGCGCAGAGCATTATGCTGTGGGGATGACCACCCCCTCTTTTTCCCCTGAATCCCGCGTGGGAACGGGGCTCCGGATCGGCGTCCTGGCGCTGCAGGGCGATTTCCGGGAGCATCTGCATGCCGTGGAAGCCGCCGGCGCCGCCGGCGTCGGGATCCGGCGTCCCGCCGAACTCGACGGCCTGGACGGGCTCATCATCCCCGGCGGCGAATCGACCACGATCGACAAGCTCTCCCGGATCTTCGGGCTCCGGGATCCGCTGCGCGAACGCATCCAGGCCGGCCTGCCCGTTTACGGCTCGTGCGCCGGGATGATCCTGCTGGCGGACGAGATCGCGGACCCGGCGAAGGACCTGGCCGGAAACCCGCAGCAGACGTTCGGCGGACTCGACATCACCGTGCGCCGCAACGCCTTCGGCCGGCAGCGCGAGTCCTTCGAGACGGACCTGGACTTCATGGGGTTAGGGTTCAGCGCCGCGGGCGGGGCAGTGGCCCCGGTCCACGCCGTCTTTATCCGCGGGCCCTGGGTGGAGCGCGTCGGCGACGGCGTCGAAGTCCTTGCTCAGGTGGAACCGTCCAAAGCCGGCCACCCCGAATCCCTGGACGGGACGGCTAGAATTGTTGCAGTGCGTTCCGGCAAGCTGCTGGCCACCTCCTTCCACCCGGAAGTGACGGGGGAGAAGCGCGTGCATGAACTGTTTATTCGAATGATCAGAGGAGAAGCGTAAAGCATGTCAGGCCACTCCAAATGGGCGACGACCAAGCATAAGAAGGCCATCCTTGACAGCCGCCGGGCCAAGTCGTTCGCCAAGCTGATCAAGAACATCGAAGTCGCCGCGCGCATGGGCGGCCCCGACCTCTCCGGCAACCCCAGCTTGGAACTGGCCGTCACCAAGGCGAAAAAGACGTCGGTGCCCGCTGACAATATCGACCGCGCCATCAAGCGCGGCGCCGGGCTCACCGGCGAGGTCGTCGATTACACCGAAATCATGTACGAGTGCCGCGGCCCGCAGGGTTCCGCGCTGCTGATCGAGTGCCTCACGGACAACAAGAACCGTGCCGCCTCCGAGGTCCGGCTCGCCATCTCCCGCAACGGCGGCACGATCGCCGATCCCGGCTCCGTCAGCTACCTCTTCTCCCGCAAGGGCGTCGTCTCGCTGCCGAAGAACGGCCTGGCCGAGGACGACGTCCTGATGGCCGTGCTGGATGCCGGGGCCGAGGAAGTCAAGGACAACGGCGACAGCTTCGAGATCCACTCCGAGCCGACCGACCTCCAGGCCATCCGCGATGCCCTCACGGAAGCCGGCATTGAGTACGACACCGACGAGGCCGAGTTTGTGCCGTCCATGCAGGTGCCGCTGGACCTTGATGCCGCCAAGAAGTTCATGAAGCTGGTGGACGCCCTGGAAGAGCTCGACGACGTCCAGAACGTGTACAGCAACGCCGACCTCAGCGACGAAGTGCAGGCCGCACTGGAAGCCGAGTGACCCGCTCACCCAAACGTGACTTTTGGGGCCCGGTCTTGACGGCCCAACCGTGACGCTGCGCGTGTTGGGGGTCGACCCGGGCCTCACCCGTTGCGGGATCGGCGTTGTCGACGTCGAGCGGAACCGGCGGGCCACTTTGGTGGCCTTCGGCGTTGTGGGCACCTCACCCGAGGAGAGCCTGGACCAGCGGCTGCTGGTCATCGCCACGTCCATCGACGAGTGGCTGGACCGCTACGAACCCCAGGTCCTCGCCGTGGAGCGGGTCTTTTCCCAGCTCAACGTCAGCACGGTCATGGGGGTGGCGCAGGCCTCCGGTGTGGTCATTGCGGCCGCCGCGCGCCGTGGCATCCCGGTGGCTCTGCACACCCCGTCCGAGGTCAAGGCAGCCGTGACGGGAAGCGGGACCTCGAACAAGGATGCGGTCACCAAGCTGGTGACCAAGATCCTCCGGCTGGACGCGCCTCCGCGCCCTGCCGACGCCGCCGACGCCCTTGCGTTGGCCATCACCCACGCTTGGCGGGCCGGCAGCGGGGCCGCCGTAGCCACGACTGGGCCGGGCAGCCAGTCCCTCACTCCGGCGCAGCGGGCGTGGGCGGACGCGGAGGCAAAAGCGCGCCGTGCGCGCTGAATGTCCGGCTGTGACGCCGCGGGGCTTGGTAGGGTATTCGTAGATATGTTCGGATAGCCGGCGTGCCCGGCTGTACGTTCTTTCATCACCCAGTTGTAGACGCCAGTTAGACCAGGAGCCCGGCCTTGATCAGTTTTCTTCGTGGAACCGTTGCGCATGTTGGCCTGTCCTCCGCCGTGATCGACCTCAACGGCGCCGGCATGAGCGTCAACGCCACACCGCAGACCCTCAGCGGCCTCCGGGTGGGTGAGGAGGGAAAGCTATTCACGTCCCTGATCGTGCGGGAAGACTCGCTGACCCTGTTCGGCTTCGCCAGCGATGACGAACGCGAGGTGTTTGATGTGCTCCTCAGCGTCAGCGGAGTCGGTCCCCGCCTCGCACTGGCGGTGCTGGCCGTCCACGAGCCCGAAGCCATCCGGGTGGCCGCCCACTCCGGCGACGGCAAGGCCTTCACGAAGGTCCCCGGCATCGGACCGAAGGTGGCCGGCCGGATCGTGCTCGAACTAGCCGGCAAGCTTGTGCCGCACGGCACCGCCGGCGCGCCTGTCGCGGCCGTGTCCGCCGAATCCGTCTGGAAGCCGCAGGTGGTGGCCGCGATGACCAGCCTGGGCTGGTCCGAAAAGGATGCCACGGCCAGCATCGACAAGTCCCTTGCCGATTCCCCGGACCTCGCGGCGAACGGCAATGTGGCGGAGATTCTCCGCGCGACGCTGCGCTGGCTGGGCCAGGACGGCGCCCGCGCCGGGAACCGGGTAGGCGCGCGTGGCTGAGCCGTCGATCGTCGCCGGGGGAGAGGAACCGGAGGAGCGGGTCATCGAAGCCGCCCTGCGGCCCAAGAACCTGCACGACTTCGTGGGCCAGCACCGGGTCCGCAAGCAGCTCTCCCTCGTGTTGGAGGCCTCGCGCATGCGTGGGCGCAGCGCGGACCACGTGCTGCTCTCGGGCCCTCCCGGCCTGGGCAAGACCACACTGTCCATGATCATCGCCGCCGAAATGAACGTTCCGCTGCGGATCAGCAGCGGCCCGGCCATCCAACACGCGGGCGACCTTGCGGCCATCCTGTCCTCACTCTCTGAGGGCGAGGTCCTGTTCCTGGATGAAATCCACCGCATGTCCCGGCCGGCCGAGGAAATGCTGTACATGGCGATGGAAGATTTCCGCGTCGATATCGTCGTCGGCAAGGGCGCCGGCGCCACGGCCATTCCGCTGGAGCTGCCGCCCTTCACGCTCGTCGGCGCCACCACGCGGGCCGGCCTCCTTCCCGGCCCGCTGCGGGACCGGTTCGGTTTCACCGGCCACCTCGAGTTTTACTCCGTCGAGGAGCTGGAACTGGTCCTGCGCCGCTCCGCCGGCCTGCTGGACCTGAAGGTCAACTCCGCCGGATTCAGCGAGATTGCCGGCCGGTCCCGGGGCACGCCGCGCATCGCCAACCGGCTCCTGCGCCGGGTCCGGGACTGGGCGCTTGTGCACGGCATCGAGCAAATCGACGCGCGGGCGGCCTCCGCGGCCCTGGACATGTATGAGGTGGACAAGCGGGGCCTGGACCGGCTGGACCGTGCCGTTCTCGAGGCCCTCATCACCAAGTTCGGCGGCGGCCCGGTAGGCCTGTCCACGCTCGCGATCGCCGTCGGCGAGGAAACGGAGACCGTGGAAACGGTCGCCGAGCCCTATCTGGTGCGCGAAGGACTCCTGGGCCGGACGCCGCGCGGCCGGATAGCCCTGGCGCCGGCATGGACGCACCTGGGCTTCGCCATTCCGGCCGGCGCCTTCGGCCAGGACCCGCTGGAACTGTTCCAGGCCGACGAGCCGGGCGAGAGCCCGATCGGCGGGTCCGCTGGGGATCTCGGCGAAGAAACCGATCCTCAGTGGATCCGAAACAGCCGCTAGCACCGTTCTTTCAGCTTTTCCCTTTAGACTGGTATGACGCTCGGCACGTCCGGGTTTTGTTTCCGTGGGCGGAGAGCAGGTAGCCGCCGGCGGTCTGGGGGACGGTCTCGCGGCCAGTTTGCTGCGCAGACCCCTGCCCGCGCCGTCAGGAGCAAACGGACGTTGCTGAAAAACAGCTATGCAAGTACAGAACGGAACTTTCCCCTTGGATCTAATGACAATTCTCCTGTTCGTGATGCTTGGCGTGTTCGTCTTCATGATGTTCCGCCGCAACAAGAAAACGCAGCAGCAGCAGGCGCAGCTCCAGTCGAAGTTCGGCCCGGGCGTCGAGGTCATGACGAGTTTCGGGCTGTTCGGCCGGATCGTCGACATTGACGAAGCGGAGAACAAGGTCACGCTTGAGCTTTCCCCGGGCAACACGGCCACGGTGCACCGCCAGGCCGTCACCAAAATTGTGGAGCCGGTTGTCGCCGCCGAGGAGCCCACGGTCGTTCCCGACGACGCGTCCTCGCTGACCACCGAGAAGCTGGGTGCTGAGGGGACCGACGCCAGCGCCCCCGTCCACGACGCGCCGCGCACCGAAACGCCCGAGGAAACCCTGCGCCGCCTCAACGACGAAGGCAAAAAAGACAGCTAGTCTGCCTACCTGAGCTATCCCGCGAAGCAACGGTTGCGGGCATCCGTCGGCGGGGCCCAGAGCCCGCGCCGGCGGATCCGCCGTAAATAATAGAAAGATCGACAATGGCACGAACTGGCCCCAAAAACTCAGCCATCAGGATGCTGGTCTGGCTTGGCGTAATCATCGCCGCCATGACGGCTGTCCTGGCGGGCGGCACGATGGCCGGCCAGGCGGGCTGGGCTCCAAAGCTCGCACTGGACCTTGAAGGTGGCACCCAGATGATCCTGGCGCCCAAGGTTGAGGGCGGTTCGGGTATCACCGAAGACCAGCTCAACCAGGCCGTGGCGATCATTCGCCAGCGCGTGGACGGCTCGGGCGTCGCGGAAGCGGAAATCAGCACGCAGTCCGGCCGCAACGTCGTCGTCAGCCTCCCGGGAACCCCTGCCAAGGAAACCCGTGCGCTGATCCAGGCTTCCGCCGACATGAACTTCCGCCCGGTCATCCAGACCGGCCCCGGCGCAGCGGTCCCCGCCGCCTCCAGGACCCCGGATGCCCAGCTGCCGAAGCCGACAGCCGCGCCCGCCAACAGCAGCGACGAGAACTGGATTACCCCCGAGGTCTACAAGCAGTTCGAGGCCCTCGACTGCGACAACCCCTCCCAGGACAAGCAGCAGCGCTCCGACCCGACCAAGCCGCTGGTGACCTGCGAGCCGGCCTCGGCCAAGTCGCCGGCCATCAAGTACATCCTCGGTCCGGTGGAGGTGAAGGGCTCGAACATCAAGTCCTCCTCGTTCCAGCTGCAGCGCGGCGCCCAGGGTGCCGTGACCAATGAATGGGCCGTCAACATCCAGTTCGATGACGCGGGCACCACCAAGTTCAAGGAAATCACCGAGCGCCTGTACCAGTTCTACGCCGCCGGCGGCGGCCAGACCGGCTCGGATCCGAAATCCCAGTTCGCAATCGTCCTGGACGACCAGGTCATCTCCGCCCCGCGCTCCCTCGCCGTCATCACCGACGGCCGGCCGCAGATCACCGGCGGATTCACCGAGGAGTCGGCCAAGGCCCTCTCCGACCAGCTCCGTTTCGGTGCCCTGCCGATCAGCTTCGAAATCCAGAGCGAACAGCAGATCTCGGCAACCCTCGGCGGTGAGCAGCTCCGCATGGGTATGCTCGCCGGCGTGATCGGCCTCCTGTTGGTGTTTGTCTACTCGCTGTTCCAGTACCGGGCCCTTGGCCTCGTGACCGTGGCATCCCTCGTGATCGCCGGGGTGCTGACGTTCCTGGCCATCGCCATCCTCGGCTGGACCGAAAACTACCGGCTTTCGCTCGCCGGCGTCGCGGGCCTGATCGTGGCCATCGGCCAGACAGCCGACTCGTTCATCGTCTACTTCGAACGCATCCGCGATGAGCTCCGCGAAGGCCGCGGCCTGGTCTCGGCCGTCGAAAACGGCTGGAAGCGGGCCAAGCGCACCATTCTCGCGTCCAAGGCCGTGAACCTCCTCGCGGCCGTCGTGCTGTTCTTCGTGGCGGTGGGCAACGTCCGCGGCTTCGCGTTCACCCTCGGCCTCACCGCGATAGCCGACCTCATCGTCGTCTTCATGTTCACCCACCCCACCCTGCAGCTGCTGGCCCGGACCAAGTTCTTCGGCGAAGGCCACCGGTTCTCGGGCCTGGACCCGAAGCGCCTCGGCGCCGTCCCGCTGTACCGCGGTGCCGGCCGGGTCCGGACCCCGGAGGACAAGCCCGTGGCAGTGGTGCGCGCGAAGAACACCGGCGCCGCCGCCGAGGCAGAACGCCGGATGACCATTGCAGAACGCCGCCTCGCCGAAAAGCAGGAGCAGGCACAACAGGCACAGCTCGCCGGTACCTCCAAGAGCGCGTCCAAGGAGGGCAAGTAAATGGTCAACTTCTCAACATTCGGCAATGAGCTGTACACGGGCAAGCGCTCGTACGACTTCGTCGGCTACAGGAAGCTGTGGTTCCTGATTGCCGGGATCGCCGTCGCCCTCTCCATCCTGATCCCGGTCGCCAAGGGTGGGTTCAACCTCGGCATCGAGTTCCGCGGCGGCTCCGAGTTCACGGTCTCCAACGTCAAGACCACCGAGGCCTCCCTCGGCGAGAAGGCCGTCAAGGACGTCGTGTCGGGATCCGTGCCGCGCGTGGCTAACGTCGCGGGTACCACCATGCGCATCCAGACGGACAAGCTCTCCGACGACGAGACGCTGCAGATTAAGGAAGGCCTCACCAAGGCCTACGGTGTGACCGATAACGAAGTCACCTCGACCTTCGTCGGCCCCACCTGGGGTGCGGACGTCACGAAGCAGGCGCTGATGGGCCTGGCAATCTTTGTGGGCCTGGCCGCCGTCCTGATGGCGCTCTACTTCCGGACCTGGAAGATGTCGCTCTCGGCACTTGTCGGCATGGCCGTCACGATGTTCGTGACCGCCGGTGTTTACGGCCTCAGCGACTTCGAAGTAACGCCGTCGGCCATCATCGGCTTCCTCACGGTGCTCAGCTACTCGCTGTACGACACCGTGGTGGTGTTCGACAAGATCCGGGAGAACACCTCGGACATGCAGGCCTCCACCCGGCGGACCTTCGCCGAAGAGGTCAACCTCGCCATCAACCAGACCCTGGTCCGGTCCATCAACACCATGGTGGTGGCCATCCTGCCGGTCGGCGCGATCCTCTTCATCGGGGCCGGGCTGCTCGGTGCCGGAACGCTGCGGGACCTGTCCCTGGCGCTGTTCGTGGGCATCCTGGTGGGCACTGCCGCCACGATCTTCATCGCGGCTCCGCTTTACGCCGCGCTGCGGCAGGGCGAACCCGACCTGGTCAAGCAGGCCAAACGGGTGGAACAGAGGCGTGCTGACGCAGCAGCCAAGGCCGAGTCGCCGGCGTCGCCCGCCACGGCCTGAACCGTCCCCAGCGGCCACAAACGGGCCGGAGACCGTCGTTTTCGACGGCCTCCGGCCCGTCGCCGTATCCCCGCCGGTTATCGAAGTATCCTGCTGCGGGAATACACTTGAATAATTAACCGGTCGCGAGAGGTGCTCCATTGGAAGAACGTTCGACGCCGGTGCCGGAGGCACCTGCGGACAAGGGCCAAGGCCAGGGTTCACAGACTGGCCTGGTGGTTCCCGGACGCCCCGATGTTCCCGTGCCGGTGGACAACTCCGGTGCCCGGCCCACTTTTCCCGGCCGGCGCGAGCGCACGAGGTCCCGCCTTGCCCGGCTGACGGGCCGTGGCACTCCGGCCTACTCGCCGATTTTGGAGCCGTTGCTGCGCACTGTGCGCGCCAACAACCCCAAAGAGGATTTCGATCTCATCCAGCGTGCCTTCGTGGTCGCCGAGCGCTGCCACCGGGGCCAGAAGCGCAAGAGCGGCGACCCGTACATCACCCACCCCGTCGCGGTGGCCACCATCCTCGCCGAACTCGGCCTCAGCGGCACCACGCTGGCCGCGGCCCTGCTGCACGACACCGTCGAAGACACGTCCTACACCCTCGCCGACCTCAAGACCGAGTTCGGTCCGGAAGTGGCCATGCTGGTGGACGGCGTCACAAAGCTGGACAAGGTCAGCTTCGGTGAGGCGGCCCAGTCCGAGACTGTGCGCAAGATGGTCGTCGCGATGGCCAAGGACATCCGCGTCCTGATGATCAAACTCGCCGACCGGCTCCACAATGCCCGTACGTGGCGTTTTGTCTCGGCTGAGTCCTCGGCCCGCAAGGCCCGGGAGACGCTGGAAATCTTCGCGCCGCTGGCCCACCGGCTTGGCATGAATACCATCAAGTGGGAGCTGGAGGATCTGTCCTTCGCTGCCCTCTATCCCAAGGTGTACGAGGAAATCGTGCGCATGGTGGGGGACCGGACCCCGGAACGCGAAAAGAACCTGGCGGTCATCCGCAACCAGATCACCGAGGACCTCAGGGCCGCGAAGATCAAGGCCACGATCACGGGGCGGCCAAAGCACTACTACTCGATCTATCAGAAGATGATCGTCCGCGACAAAGACTTCGACGACATCAACGACCTCATGGGAGTGCGCGTCCTGGTCGATTCTGTCCGGGACTGTTACGCGGCCCTGGGCGCGATGCACTCGCGCTGGAACCCCCTTCCCGGGCGGTTCAAGGACTACATCGCGATGCCCAAGTTCAACATGTACCAGTCGCTGCACACGACGGTGATCGGTCCCGGCGGCAAGCCGGTGGAAATCCAGATCCGCACCCACGAGATGCACCGCCGGGCCGAGTACGGCGTCGCCGCGCACTGGAAGTACAAGGACCAGCCGAACCGGACGGCGGCCGGCCCCGGCAGCCCGCGCGACGGCGACATGGGCTGGCTGCGTTCCCTCGTGGACTGGCAGCAGGAAACGTCGGACCCCGGCGAATTCCTTGACTCCCTGCGCTTTGAAATCAACGCCCGGGAAGTGTTCGTCTTCACCCCCAAGGGCGAGGTCATGGCACTCCCCGCCGGGTCCACGCCCGTCGACTTCGCGTACGCCGTGCACACCGAGGTGGGCCACCGGACTATCGGCGCACGCGTCAACGGCAAGCTCGTTCCGCTCAACAGCGAACTGAACCACGGCGACTGGGTCGAGATCTTCACCTCGAAGGCCGAAGGCGCCGGCCCCAGCCAGGACTGGCAGCACTTCGTCAAGAGTGCCCGGGCCCGGAACAAGATCAGGCAATGGTTCAGCAAGGAACGCCGCGAGGAAGCGATTGACCGCGGCAAGGACCTCCTGACCAAAGCGATGCGAAAGCAAAACCTCCCACTGCAGCGGCTCATGACCCACGACGCCCTCGCTGCGATCGCAGAGGACTTCAAATACGCTGACATCTCCGGGCTCTACGCCGGCGTGGGCGACGGCCATACCTCCGCCCAGTCCGTGATGGAACGCCTGGTGGAGAGCCTGGGCGGGAATGAGCACCCGGACGATGCCCTCACCGAGGTCTCCATCCCCACCCAGGTCAGCAAGGCCCGGTTCTCCGATTCCGGCGTCGTTGTCCGCGGCGTGGACGACGTCTGGGTCAAGCTCGCCCGGTGCTGCACGCCGGTCCCGCCGGATCCGATCCTGGGCTTCGTCACCCGTGGCTCCGGGGTCTCCGTGCACCGGACCGACTGCACCAACGTGAGCGGCCTGATGGACCAGCCGGACAGGATCGTGGAGGTGGACTGGGCCCCCACACAGTCCAGCGTGTTCCTGGTGGAGATCCAGGTCGAGGCGCTGGACCGCAAATCGTTGCTCTCCGACGTCACCCGGGTGCTCTCGGAAAACCACGTCAACATCCTGGCGGCGAGCGTGCACACGTCCACGGACCGGGTGGCAATCTCCAAGTTTGCCTTCGAGATGGGCGACCCGAAGTACCTTAGCCACGTGCTCAGCGCGGTCCGCAGGATCGACGGCGTCTTCGACGTGTACCGCACCACCGGAAACCGCCGCCGCAGCTGACCCGGCAGTTCAGGCCTCGGTCCAGGCTTACTGGACGGGATCTTCTGGCGCCTCCGGCTCTGCCGCGAGGGCGGCGAGCTTCGCCAGGGCCGCCCGCTTATGCGGAACGCGCGGAGTCGCCTCCACGGCGAGCCTGAGCAGCCGCAGGCGGACGCCCAGCTCGGCACGAGCCAACAGCGCCCTGAGGGCCGGCACGGCCCGCTCCGCGTCCACGTGCATCGCCACGTCCACCGCCGTGCGCAGCGGGCTGGACACCATCAGGCCTCCCATGCTCACGACGTCGAACGGCCCCAGCCGAACTTCGTGGAAGGTGCAGCCGCGCACGGACCGCAGACTGGAAATCCGCCGGTTGGCGTCAACCAGCAGCGCCAGGCGGTCCGGTTCCGTGGCACACCCATAGATCCATGCCGCGGTCATCCGGCCAGCCACGACCCGCTGCCGGATCGCCGGCGCCACCACCAGGGCCGCGGCCCGCGCGCGAAGCTGGGGACTGGCATGGGATCCGGGCGGCAGGTAGCCGCGCTGATACAGCTGCGTCAGCACGCCGTCGGCGGCCATGGCCTGCAGCTCCGGCCAGGAGAACAGCGCGCCGGGGGAGTAGAGCTCGCAGTGTTCCGGCCCCGGACCTGGACTTGGAGTCCCCGGCACCAGGGCGTGCCGGCCCGGATCCGGCGGAGCGGTGGGAGCGCGGGGCATGATTACCATTCCGCCATCGTTCCCGGTTCCCCGGACATAGAACAGGCCCCGTACCGGTCATGTGGATAACCGAAACGGGGCCTGGACTGACCTGCTGGTGTACTTCGTACTGGGGTGCCGTGTGCCTAGGAGAGTTCGCTCGCTGAGCGTTCGAGCTGCTCCAGCCAGGCCTGGCGTGCCTCGAGGGCTTCCCGGGCGGCCTTGATCTTGCGCTCGTCGCCGGCCTTCTCCGCCTTGGCCAGATCTTCCTTGAGGCCGGCAATAGCGGCCTCGAGCTGGGTGAGGGCGCTGTTGGTGCGCGCCTTCGTCTCCGGGTTGGAACGCTTCCAGTTTTCGTCCTCGGCGTGGCGGACAGCGTCCTCCACCTTCCGCAGACCGGCTTCGATGCGGCCCATGTCGGCGCGCGGCACCTTGCCGGCCTCTTCCCAGCGGTCCCGGATGGACTGCAGCGACTTCTTGGCTGCCGCGAGATCCTTGATCGGCAGGAGCTCGTTGGCTTCCACCAGGAGCGCTTCCTTTACCACCAGGTTCGCACCGTACTCCTGGTCGATCTCGTCGTTGGCTGCCTGGCGGTTGGTGAAGAAGACGTCCTGGGCGGCGCGGAAGCGGGCCCACAGCGCGTCGTCGTCCTTGCGGCTGGCGCGGGGTGAGGCTTTCCACTCATCCATCAGGCGGCGGTACTCGCCGGCGGCAAAACCCCAGTCGGTCGAGGAGGAAAGGGCCTCGGCCTCGGTGATCAGCTTCTCCTTTGCGGCCTTGGCCGCCGAATTGTTGCTGTCCAGCTGGGAGAAGTACGCGCGGCGGTGCCGGTCAAACACCGTGCGGGCGGCGCGGAATCGCTTCCACAGTGCGTCCTCGTTGCTGCGGCCGAGCCGGACGCCGCTCTTCTGGGCGGTCTTCCAGCTCTCGAAGAGTTCGTTCATCCGCGCGCTGGAGGTCTTCCACTGGATCTGCGCGGGATCGTGGCCGGCAATTTCCTCGGCCTCGGCCACGATGGCCTCGCGGGCGGCAAGCTCAGCGGCGCGGACAGCGTCGTGCTCGGCCTTCTCAGCCTTTTCCAGCTCGCCGATCTGTGTCACCAGAGCGTCCAGCCGGGCCTCGGCGGAGCGGATGTCGCCCACCATGTTCCGCTCGGCGAGCTGCTCGCGCAGGTGCGTGACGGTCTTCTGCATGTCCGCGGTGGGCGCCTTGGAGCTCACCCGCTGTTCCAGCAGGACGATCTGGGCCACGACGTCCTCGAACTTCCGGGCGAAGTAGCCCAGGGCCTCGTCCTCGCTGACACCCGGGTACTGGCCTACGGGGTATTCCGTGCCGTCAACGGTCAGGAAGACGTGGCCGTCGCCTTCAACACGGCCCCAGCGGGCCGCTTCGGCCAGTGAAGCTGCGGAGGACACGGCCGCCGGGGCCGGAACCGGTGCGGCCGCGGACGGCTTGGCCTTCGGCCGGCCGGCAAACGCTGCCGGGCTCGGCGCGGGACGCGCGGCCGGCGCGGGACCCGGCGTCGGAACCGGGGCGGCGGTGGCTGCAGCTTGGTCAACAGGCTCGGCCGTCTCCGCCGGCTCGGCAGGTTCTGCCGGAACGGCCGTCTCCGCCGGCTCGGCAGGTTCTGCCGGAACGGCGGGCACAGTGGCCTCGGGTGCCTCGGCGGGTGCCTCGGCGGGTTCCTCGCTGGTCGCGGTTGGGGCCTCGGGTGCCGCAGTCTCGCCGTCGGCGTCTACGGCAGCGCCTGCACTCTCGGCGGGGGTCGCCTCGGTTTCGGTTTCGTTGGCAGCTGCTGTTGCCAATGTTTCGTCGGATTTCTGACTGTCTGTCACCGCTAGAAGTCTTTCGCTTGGAGGGAAATACCGGGACCAGGGCCTTGGGGGCCGCGGCTGGTTACTTCAGTGAGAACGAGTCTATCGTGACTGGTTCCGCAGGTGCGCCGTCGGTGGCGTTGTCGCCGGGCTTCAGTCCGGCAGCGGCAATACCGCCCACCACGTCGAGTCCAGAGGTCACCTTGCCCACCACCGTATAGCCCCCGGCGGCATCCGCTGGAATGACGGTGTCCTTGTACACAATGAAGAATTGGGTGCCGTTACCGTTGGCGTTCCCGCCGGTCCGGGCCACTGCGATGGTTCCGGCGGGGTACTTGTTGTCCGTCGGGGTGTTTTCCAGCGGGCCCCAGGTGTAGCTCGGATCGCTGCTGCCGTCACCTGCCTTGGAACCGCACTGGAGTACGCCGAAGTTCTCCGCCGTGGTCAGCCGGTGGCAGCTGACGCCGTCGTAGAACTTTTGGTCGGCAAGGGATTTGAAGACCGCCGCGGCCTGGGGGGCCTTCGTGCCGTCGAGTTCGACGCCGAGCGTGCCGCGGTTCAGCTTGAGCTCGCCCGTGAACGTCTTGCCCGCGGCAGTCTCCGGCTTGGGGATGTTCGCACCGTTCGTCGGGGCCGCTGTGGGTGAGGCGGACGCCGACGGGCTGTTCAGTCCCTCCTGCGCGGCCGCGAATTCCTCTTCGGTTGGGTTTGAGGCGAAGGCGGTCAGCTGAAGCACCAAGGCCAGGCCAATTGCGGCCGTGCCGGCGCTGATGGCGAAGACGTTGTCGCGCTTGCGGCGCTTGTCCTGGTCCCGGCGCAGGCCGCGCCTGGCCTCCATCTGCTGGACGCGCCGCTTCGCCTCGCGTGCGCTGCGTGAACTGGCCGCCAAAGGTCCTCCTGGTTGTATGGCCGCCACCATGACGGGGCCGTAGGCGCCGTCGCGGTAGCAGCAGCAAGCTGCCGGCAGTCCCGCAGGGTCCGGCTCCGTTGGAAGAAGCGGGCGCCGAACGCATAAACTGACTGCCGCACACAGTTTATGCACGACTGGCCGGTCTGCCGCTTATCTTCGTTACGTTTCGACAGAGAGAATGCCGCCTGACGCCCGCGCCCGAAGATACTGCAGTAGCAACGCGATACCGCAGTGGTAACCAGAGGAGAAAATTTCACCATGGCACGCACAGCCTCCCTGTCAGGATTCCCCGAGTGGCTTCCCGAGGAGCGGCTGGTGGAACTCCATGTGCTGGACACGCTGCGCCGGACCTTCGAGCTCCATGGTTTCTCCTCGATCGAGACCCGCGCCGTGGAGACGGTGGGCCAGTTGCTGCGCAAGGGGGAAATCGATAAAGAGGTCTACGGCCTGAGCCGGCTCCAGGACGATGAGGACTCCGCGGCCAAGGTTGACCCGCATGCCCTTGCCCTGCACTTCGACCTCACCGTGCCCTTCGCCCGGTATGTCGTGGAAAACGCCGGCTACCTGGCGTTCCCGTTCCGCCGTTACCAGATCCAGAAGGTCTGGCGCGGCGAACGTCCCCAGGAGGGACGGGCCCGCGAGTTCACCCAGGCGGACATCGACGTCGTCGGCGACGGCGAACTGCCGTTCCGGTACGACGTTGAAATCGCGCTGGTGATTGCCGAGGCGCTCAACGCGCTGCCCATCCCCGACTTCCTGCTGCGGATCAACAACCGCAAGCTGGCCGAGGGCTTCTACACCGGGATCGGCCTCACGGACACCGCGGGCGTCCTGCGCAGCATCGACAAACTCGAGAAGGTCGGGCCGGCGAAGGTGGCCGAGTTGCTCAAGGAGGAACTCGGCGCCACTGACGATCAGGCGCAGGCTGCCCTGAAGCTCGCGGGCATCCGCACCACGGACACGTCCTTTGTGGAGCAGGTCCGGGCGCTCGGCGTCACCAACGAGCTGTTGGAGGAAGGCCTGAACGAGCTGGAGCAGGTCATTGCGGCCGCCGTCCAGCACGCGCCGGGACGGGTCGTCGCCGATCTCAGCATCGCCCGCGGCCTCGATTACTACACCGGCACCGTGGTGGAAACCGTCTTGGTGGGGCACGAGCAGCTGGGCTCGATCTGCTCCGGCGGCCGCTACGACGCCCTGGCGAGCAAGGGCAACCGCAAGTTCCCCGGCGTCGGCCTCTCGATCGGCGTGACCCGGCTGGTGTCGCGGATACTGAGCCAGGACCTGGCCAAAGCCACCCGCTCCGTGCCGACCGCCGTGCTGGTGACGCTCAACAACGACGACAGCTGGGCCGCCGCACAGGATGTCGCCGCGCAGCTGCGCAGCCGGGGCATCGCCACGGAGGTCGCCGCGAAGGCCGAGAAGTTCGGCAAGCAGATCAAGTTCGCCGACCGTCGCGGCATTCCGTTTGTCTGGTTCACTGACGACGACGGCAAGCACCAGGTCAAAGACATCCGCACGGGCGAGCAGTACGACGCCGACCCGGACTCGTGGACGCCCTCCGAGGAGGACCTGCACGTGCGCGTAGTCGCCGCGGGCTAGGACTTCCGGGCAGGCCCGTTAGTGTCCCGCGTCCTGCGCACCAGCAGGACGAGGAACCGCCCGGCCACCCCTGCCGCCAGCACCGCCGCCATGAACAGCACGGAGGCCGGCGGCAGGGTGACGGCCAGGACCAGGCAGCCGAGGAAGCCCAGCACATTGAGCCAGCGCGGCGCATGCCAGGGGCGGCCGGCCAGCGTGAAAGCCGCGGCGTTGGTCACGGCGTAATAGACCAGCACGCCGAAGCTGGAAAAGCCGACCACGGTCATCACGTCGGTGCTCAGCAGCAGGACCACGACGGCGGCGGCGACGGCCAGTTCCGCCGTGAACGGGACGGTGCGGGCGCGGCCCACCCTGGCCAGCGGGGCGGGCAGGTCCCGTTCCCGCGCCATCGCCAACGTGGTCCGGCCGACCCCGGTGATCAGGGCCAGCAGCGCGCCGAGGCCGGCCGCCGCCGCTCCGGCCTGGACGAACGGGACGCCGGCGCCGAGGCGGGAGACCGCCACCGCGTCCAGCAGCGGCGCCGTCGAACCCGCCAGCTGCTGCGGGGGCAGGTGCCACTGCAGCAGCGCGGCCAGGCCAAGGTAGATCACGAAGGCCCCGGCCAGTGCGGCCAGGATGGCTCGCGGGATCGTACGGGCGGGATCCTTGACCTCCTCGCCGAGGGTGGCGATCCGCGCATAACCCGCGAAGGCGAAGAACATCAGCCCCGCCGCGGGAAGGACGCCCCAGCCGCCGGAGGGCGGCGCGGGATAGGCCGGCGCCGCCGACACGGCGGGGGCGCCCGCCGGGTGCGGACCGAGCAGGGAGGCCACGGCGACGAAGACGAGCGTGGCCAACACGACGGCCAGCAGGATCCTGGTCAGCAGCGCGGTCCGCGTGATGCCGAGCAGATTAACTCCCGTGAGGACGACGACGCCGGCGACCGCCAGCGGCGTGGCATAGGCCGGCGCCACGTAGTGCCCAAACGTCAGCGCCATCGCCGCGCAGGACGCCGTCTTACCCGTGATGAAGCCCCAGCCCGCAATGAAGCCCGGCCACTGGCCGAGCTGCCGGCGCCCATACACGTAAGTTCCCCCGCTGTCGGGGTACCTCGCCGCCAACTGCGCCGACGCGACGGCATTGCAGTAGGCGATGACGCCGGCCACGGCCACGGCAAGTGTCAGCAGCGGCCCGGCCAGGGCTGCGGCGGGGGAGAACACGACGAACACGCCGGCGCCCAGCATCGAACCCAGGCCGATTGCCGTGGAATCGAACACGCCGAGGCGGCGCTGCAGCCGCTGGGGTGGCCGCTGCGGACCAGGCCGGCCGCCGGGCTGATCGCGGTGCTGACCGGGGGGCTGGTCGCCGGGCTGGGTTCCGTTGCGCCGGGTTGCCATGGCAAAAGGGGCCTTTCCAACGGGTAAACTCGAACGGGATCGTTCCCGTAGCGATCCTATTAGAACGTCATTGTTTTGTTATCACTTTTGATTTTCCCTCTGTCTTCTTCAGAAAGGCGTGCTGTGCTGCGCACACATGACCTCGGATCACTTCGCTCCGAGCACATTGGACAAACCGTAACCCTCGCCGGCTGGGTCGGCCGGCGTCGTGACCACGGTGGTGTCGCATTCGTTGACCTGCGCGACGCGTCCGGCGTCGCCCAGGTTGTGGTCCGTGAAGAAGAGGTCTTCCACGGACTGCGCAACGAGTATGTGCTGCAGATCGTCGGCACCGTCTCCCAGCGTCCCGACGGCAACGAGAACCCGGCGCTTCCCACCGGCGAGATCGAGGTCATGGCCGAGAAGGTCACGATCCTCAACACCTCGGATCCGCTGCCGTTCCAGATCGACGAACACGTTGAGGTGGGCGAGGAAGCACGCCTGAAGCACCGCTACCTGGACCTGCGCCGCCCCGGCCCCGCCCGTAACCTGCGTCTGCGTTCGGAAGCCAACCGGGTGGCCCGCGAACTGCTCCACCAGGACGGCTACGTGGAGATCGAAACCCCCACGCTGACCCGTTCGACGCCGGAAGGCGCCCGCGACTTTGTGGTTCCCGCCCGCCTGGCGCCGGGTTCCTGGTACGCGCTGCCGCAGTCCCCGCAGCTGTTCAAGCAGCTCCTTCAGGTGGGCGGCTTCGAAAAGTACTACCAGATCGCCCGTTGCTACCGCGATGAAGACTTCCGCGCGGACCGCCAGCCGGAATTCACCCAGCTGGACATCGAGGCCAGCTTCGTGGAGCAGGACGACATCATCCGTCTGGGCGAGAACATCGTCAAGGCCCTGTGGAAGCTGATCGACGTCGAGATCCCGACGCCGATCCAGCGCATCACCTACCACGACGCCATGGCCCGCTACGGCTCGGACAAGCCGGACCTGCGCTTCGGCCAGGAACTCACCGAGCTGACCGAATTCTTCAAGGACACCAACTTTGGTGTCTTCAAGGCGCCCTACGTCGGCGCCGTCGTCATGCCCGGCGGCGCCTCCCAGGCCCGCCGGGCCCTCGACGCCTGGCAGGAGTGGGCCAAGCAGCGCGGCGCCAAGGGCCTGGCGTACGTCCTGTACAAGGAGGATGGCGAACTCGCCGGTCCCGTCGCCAAGAACCTCACCGAGACCGAGCGGGCGGGTCTCGCCGACGCCGTCGGCGCCAAGCCCGGTGACTGCATCTTCTTCGCAGCCGGCGAGAAGACACCGTCCCGCGCGCTCCTCGGCGCTGCCCGCGTCGAGATCGGCCACCGCACCGGGCTCATCAACCCTGCTGACTGGGCCTTCTGCTGGGTCGTGGACGCACCGATGTTCGAGCCGGCCGCCGCTGCGGTCGCCTCCGGCGACGTCGCCGTCGGCGCAGGCAAGTGGACCGCCGTCCACCACGCCTTCACCTCGCCCAAGCCCGAGTTCATGGACTCCTTCGACGCCGATCCCGAATCGGCGCTGTCCTACGCCTACGACATCGTCTGCAACGGCAACGAAATTGGCGGCGGCTCGATCCGTATCCACGAGCGCGACGTCCAGGAACGCGTCTTCGAGCTCATGGGCCTGGACAAGGAAGACGCCCAGACCAAGTTCGGCTTCCTGCTGGAGGGCTTCAAGTTCGGAGCCCCTCCGCACGGCGGCATCGCCTTCGGCTGGGACCGCGTGGTTGCCCTGTTGGCCGGTGTGGAGTCCATCCGCGACGTCATCGCGTTCCCGAAGTCCGGCGGCGGCTTCGACCCGCTGACCCAGGCTCCCGCTCCCATCACGGCGCAGCAGCGCAAGGAAGCCGGCGTCGACTTCAAGCTGCAGCCCAAGAAGCCTGAGGACGGCAGGGACTAGCCTTCGAGCTTCAGCGGCAGGGGCTCCCCGGGCAACCGGGGAGTCCCTGCCGTCTGTCATTAGTTGCCCGCATTCGTCCCGGACGGAGTAGCCCGATGAACCTGGACCCGCGCCCCGGGATGATTCCTGGATCCATCCCCGGGCTGGAGACGCTGATGGATGCAGCGTGGCCTGCCGCGGAGCGCGAGGAATCCGGCGGGTGGGTGCTGCGGGCGGCGTCAGGGGTGACCCAGCGGGCGAACTCGGTCTGGCCGAGGGATCCCGGCGAGGATTCGCACCGGCAGCTCGCCGCAGTCCGTGACGCCCGGCTTTGGTACCGCAGCCGGCGGCTTCCGCTCATCTTCCAAATTTTTGACGGCCCACGCCACGCGGCGCTCAACGCGGTGCTCGACGCCGAAGGGTTCACCCGGCAGTCCGAAACCTTGGTGCTGGTCCATGTTCCCGGTGCTGAGTCCGGCGTGGAGTCCGGCGTCGGGCCCGGCGCCCCCGAACCTGCCGTGGAAATTTCGGCCGAGCCGTCGGCGGAATGGCTGGAGCTGTGGTGGAGCGTCGACGGCCGCGGGGGAGCGGACGAGCTCGCCGTGGCCCGCGGCATTCTCGAAGGGTGCCCCTCGCTGTACGCTCTGGTGCGGGACGACGGCGGCGCGCCAGCCGCCGTCGCACGCCTCGCCTTGCCCAACACCGGCCCGTCCGGGCCCGGGTGGGGCGGGCTGTACTGCATGGCAACGCGTCCGGATGCACGGCGTCGGGGCTATGGCGGCCGGGTGGTCCGGGCGCTGCTGCACGAGGGCGGGGCCCGCGGCCTGGCGGGGTACTGGCTGCTGGTCATGGCCTCCAACGCCGGTGCCCGTGAGCTGTACGCGCGGGCAGGGTTCCGCGAAACCGGCCGCTACCTCTACCGTCAGGACAGGCCCAAGCGGCACCTGACCGGCTGCTAAGGATTCCGGCTCCCGCCGTTAAGGGCTCTCCGGTGTCGCGGGATGTCCCTCGGCTCAATGCTCGCGCTCGAGGACAGCCTATGTCGCTATTTCTGTCGGTGGCTCCTGAGATGATCTGAGTGTGGAGAGCAGGACAGTGTGTTGAGTGCGGAGAGCGGGGCGGCGATAGAGGCCGTCGCCGCCTCGGTTGCCGCGCTGGCCGCCTTGCCGCCTTGGCCGCTAGCGACGATGCGCCTGCTGCCGACCCGGTGGGAGACGGCGATCCGCTGCGGCGGCTGGCGGACGGTTGCCTGGACGGGCTCGCCGAGGTCGCCCGGATGGAGGCCCGGACCGCGGCGTTGAGGGTGCGGCTGACCGCCGACTACGCGCAGGCAACCAGGTTTTTGGCGCCGCCGGCGCCGTCCCCGCGGGATCGCGCCGTTCAGGAGATGGCACTGGTGGCCGAGGTCGCCTGTGTCCTGACGGTCAGCGAACGCACCGCCGCGGCCCTCCTCGCCGAATCCCAAGTTCTGACGACGGCGCTGCCGCTGACCCTGGCCGCCCTTGAGTCCGGGGCGATCTCCTGGGCCCACGCACGGATCCTCGTGGACGAAACCAGCAGCCTGGATGCGGCCGGGGCGGCCGGGCTCGAGGCGCACTTCCTGGACCCCGAAGCACCCAACCCGGCCCGCGGCTGCCCGGCCGGGGACCTCGTTCCGTCCCGGTTCCGAGCCAAGGCCCGCACCTGGCGCGAACGCCACCACCCCGCCGGCATCGAGGAACGCCACACCACGAGCGCCGCGGACCGGCGGGTCGAGTACACTCCGGACCGGGACGGCATGGCCTGGCTCTCGGCCTATTTCCCGGCCGACACCGCCGCGGGGATCTGGGACCGGACCACCGCCGCGGCCCGCGCCCTCCAGGGCCCGGACGAGCCCCGGACCCTGACCCAGCTCCGCGCCGACATCACCGCCATCTGGCTCCTCACCACCGGCACGCCCGGCGGCGGAACAAACGGTGGAACGGCCGACGGCGGCACCGGCACCGGCACGGGGGCGGAAGCTCGTGCGGGGGCGGGTGGGCTTGTTCCGGTCCCGCGGGCGCAGGTCCTGGTCACCGTCCCGGTCCTGGCCCTGCTCGGCGCCACCGACGAACCGGCCGTCCTGGACGGGTACGGGCCGATCCCTCCCTCGATGGCCCGCCGCCTCATCGCCGAGGGCGCCGGTTCCTTCCACCGGGTCCTGACCGACCCCCGGGACGGCGCCCCGCTGGAAATCGGCCGGACCAGCTACCGGCTCACGACGGCCCAGCGCCACTGGCTCCGGCTCCGCGACGGCCGGTGCCCGTTCCCCGGCTGCGGCAACCACTCCGTGGACAACGAGGCAGACCACCTCCTGGCCTGGGCCGACGGCGGCACCACCGGGATCTCGAACCTCGGCCAGCCCTGCCCGAAACACCACCGGCTTAAACACGCCTCCGCCTGGACACCGGCCCGGGCCAGCAAAGACCACCCGCCCGGCTGGACCTCCCCGTCCGGACGCTACTACCCCAGCGAACACCAGGACTGGGACCCACCCCACTGGCCCGAAGACTGGCTGCCCCACATCCCGGCCACGGACGAACCCAACCCGGAACCCGACCCCGACACGGGCCCCGATCAAGGCCAGCCCGCGGATCCGGGCCCAGGCCTGCCCCCGGACCCCTTCCCGGACTGGCACCAATTCACCGCCGGGCATCCACTGCCCGAGGCGGACACAGATGATCCGTACTGGCCAGCAACCCCGGCCGACCCCTATTCGGAATGGCTCCTGCTCCAATGTGCCTGACCGACTGTGCCTGACCGAGCAGTTGCCGGTCGTCGGTGAACGCGGTGTGGTCGTTGACTCGTTAGGGCGGCCCGTTTGCATCACAGAAGTTGCCGAGGTTCGCGTCGTGCCCCTCGGCACCGTCGATGCAGCTCACGCGATCGACGAAGGCGAGGGTTACCAGACAGTCTCCGAATGGCGCGTAGGCCACGAGCAAACGGATCCGCTACCGGAGAGAAACTACCCGAACACTTGGAGCGCCATCAGCGTTCCAGTTGAAGAGCGTTAGGTGCCAGAGCTGCGGCCGTTTGCGTGAAGGGTCGATTAGTCCATTGGCGCCCAAACTCTGCAGAGCCTCTCGAACTTTCCACGACGGAGGCGTTCCACCCGCAGCAACAGCTCGTTGCCAGTCCGCCGCGGCGTCCGCGGGACTGATTCCAGCGGACTTCAGAGCTTCGTGATCACGAAGATCAACAATACGGTTGGCCTCTACATTGAACTGCAACACCTCACGACCGGGAGTGCGTTCGTCAGTGTGGGCGATCATTGCAGCGGCGACACCTTCAGGTGACGAACTTAGGTACAGCGTTGGGACCTCTGGCGGCGAATACCGGCCGGCAGCCCGAGATCCCGCAAGAGCCGCGTCACTATAGGCAGGATCCACAGCACGGTAGAACGAACCTTCTACAGTGCGCATCAGGGCACTTTCCCAACTGACAACTGGTTGGTCTCGCTGCATGGTTTCCTTATCCTTAGGATTTAGTTCAGGGACGCCAGTGTTCTAGGTACGGGAGCCAATCGGCTTACGAAACTTCGAGGCGCCAGGAACTCGCTGCCAGCTCCACGAGTAAGGCAATTTCCTGTTCCGGCTCTTGGTCCCCATACCGCGAGTGTCCGGCCGGACTAGGTGATGGGGACCGTCTGTGTTTTGCGGAGCTGGGCGATGCCGATGAGAGTGAGTGCGGCTGTGCCCAGCAGGACCAGGATCAACAAACCCAACAGCGGGAGCTCGTGGATGGCGAGCTGGGGAATGCGGCGCGAGGGCACTGCCAGAACGCCCACAAAGGCGCCGATCAGACCGAAGTAGCTGCCCGTCATGAAACTGCGGTGGGCCCTGATGTTTCTCTTCCAGATGGCCCACAGTCCCGCTGTTAGTGTGAAGAACGTCAGCACTGAGAGTGCGTGGAGCCAATTGAACCCGCCGTCGATGGTTCTGATTCCAAACGAGGTCAGCACCACGACATACATGGAAGCAGCCCAGATTCGGCCCACGATCCGATGAACGCGGCCGCCTTTGGTCCTGCGCAGCAGGTTCATGGCTCCGAAAATCAGTGAGTAGCTGGCGGCGATTGCGTGAAGTGAGATCAGAACGGTCCAGGAGGAAGGCATAGTCCGGAGCCTAGCTGACCGTGCCCAGAGGGTTCGGAACGGCCCACCTGGAGACCTTGCTGCAGACGTAATTTCCCTTCCAGCGGCTCTAAGTCACAGAGCGGGCCAAAAAGGTCCCGTAGTGGGTTCCGTAAACGGATTGTTCATCGGGCATCTGGTTGGGGTGGCTGATCTACTCGGCCTGGCAGTCCCGCCGACACCACGGCTGATTCCTGCGCGCGGGCTGCCGGACAGTCCGTAACAGGTGGCGGTAGGGCCGTTGCTCAAGCCGTCCCTACTCCGGTGGATCCGTCACCAGGATGCGCACCGCGCACAGGTCCGTGGCCGCCTTCTTCAGTACCGCGGCGCGCGGATCCGGGACGTCGAGGAACGCCAGCCTCGGCCGTGCCGCGTACTGCTTCAGCACCGGTTCGGCGAGCACTTGGTCCGCAAGGGTCCGGTCGCCGCCGGGAGCCAGATACTCGATCGGGTGCTCCGCGAAAATCCGCCCGGCATGCTCCGCAACGGCCTCCACCAGCGCATCGGCCTGGTTCGCCCGGCGCCGGGCAAAGCGCTGCTGCGACCAGCCGCCCGCAGCCGTCCGGGACTGGACATGCCGTGTACCGGTCTTCGACGCGAGCACGGCGCCGCCGCTCACCACCGCCACCGAGTAACCGCCGCGGCGGACCAGTACCGCCCCGATGCCCCGCGACTGGGACGCCAGGGAAGCGAGGCGGGCGACGGCGTCGCCGCCGCGCCCAGGACGGCCGTCCACCGGCCATGGCGCCTGGAGCAGAGCCACGGCCCCGTCGGCGGCGCGCAGCTGCAGACCTGCGTCGAGCTCGTCCTCCACCAGTGCGCCGTGGCTCGCGGCGAAGCGGTCCACCCAGCCCGGCAGCCGGTCGCCGGAGACGAAGGCCACACGGGTGTCGGGGGTTGTCATGGCGGGGTCTCCGTTATGAGGGTGTCTGGACAGGCGGGAACTAGAAGTAGCCTATCTATGTGGATGATCTCTTTGGCGCAGGGCGGGACGGCGGCGCCGCTACCGAGGATGACGGCGACGCTGACCAGACCGGCGAGAGCCGCCGGGTCTCCCCGCGGAGCCCCCTCGCCGTCCGGATGCGGCCCCGCACCCTCGATGATGTCGTGGGCCAGCAGCACCTACTCGGCCAAGGCTCGCCGCTGCGCCAGCTCGCCGCCGGCACGGACGCCACCGGCCCCGCGGGTCCCAGTTCACTGATCCTCTGGGGTCCTCCGGGTACCGGCAAGACCACCCTTGCCCATGTGATTGCCAAGGGCCCAGGGCGGAAGTTCGTCGAGCTCTCCGCCATCACCGCCGGCGTCAAGGACGTCCGCCGCGTGATGGACGAAGCCCTGACCGCGCGCGACCTGTTCAAGACCACCACCGTCCTCTTCCTGGATGAGATCCACCGCTTCAACAAGGCCCAGCAGGACGCCCTGTTGCCCGGCGTCGAGAACCGCTGGGTGGTCCTGGTCGCCGCGACCACCGAAAACCCCTCCTTCTCCGTCGTTTCCCCACTGCTGTCCCGCTCGCTGCTGCTGACCCTGAAACCGCTCACCGACGCCGACGTCGAGGGCCTTCTCCTGCGGGCCGCAACGGATGACCGCGGGCTCGGCGGCAAAGTGGAACTCAGCGACGAGGCCCTGGCACACCTCGTCCGGCTCTCCGGCGGGGACGCCCGGCGTGCGCTGACCGCGCTCGAGGCGGCGGCCGGCGTCGCGTTCGGGGACGCGGACGACACTGACGCAGTCGTAGCCGGCACAGCCAGCGGGGCGCCCGAGGCGGCCCCGGTGAAGATCGAGCTCAAGCACACGGAGCGCGCCCTGGATGTCGCCTCCGTCCGCTACGACCGGGCCGGGGACCAGCATTACGACGTCGCCAGCGCGTTCATCAAGTCGATCCGGGGTTCCGACGTCGACGCCGCGCTGCACTACCTTGCCCGGATGCTGGAGGCGGGTGAGGACCCCCGGTTCGTGGCCCGCAGGATCGTGATCTCGGCGGCCGAGGACGTCGGCATGGCTGACCCGACTGCGCTGCAGACCGCCGTCGCGGCGGCCCAGGCCGTACAGCTGATCGGCATGCCGGAAGGCCGCATCATCCTCGCCGAGGCCGTGGTGCATCTGGCCACCGCGCCGAAGTCCAACGCCGCGTACATGGGCATTAACCAGGCCATCGCCGACGTCCGCGCCGGGCTCGGGAACGGCATCCCCGCCCACCTTCGCGACGCCCACTACCCGGGCTCGAAACAGCTCGGCCACGGCAAGGGCTACAAATACGCCCACGATGCCCCGCACGCCGTCGCCACGCAGCAGTACCCGCCGGACGACCTCGTCGGGCGCAACTACTACGAACCCACCGGCAACGGGGCCGAACGCGACATCGCCACCCGGCTCGAGCGGCTTCGGAGGATCATCCGCGGCACCTGAAAGGCACGTGGGCGGCAAGTGAACGCCCGTGACCTGCGGCTGGTCGGCGGCGGCCCGTGGCGCCGGAATCCGCCGTTGACATAGGGGCCAAGAGGTCTAACGTGGAATTACGGCGGCATGGATCTGCTGACCGTCCGTGCGGCGCAGGGGACAGCGCGGTCACATCGCTGGCTCCCTCGTTCCGGACCCCGGAACGGCAGCCGGCTTCGCTCCATCCCAGCTCATCCAGCGCGAGCGTTCCCGTCCCGTCCCCGGCAGGTGTCCCATGAGTATCAACTTCGTTACAGCCATGGCAGTGAAGTCCTTCGATGTGCCGGACAAGAAACGGTGCCCGGACAAGGCCGAATTCGACCTCTGCACAGTGAACGACTACTCGGTGGCCCGGCTGATCCTGGGCCCGGGCTGGCGGTGGTCGGAGAACACCAGACCCTACGAGCGGACCGACGTCTGCCTGCACCACCATCTCGGCTTCTGCATCTCCGGTGAAATGGAAGTCGAAACGGCCGAAGGGCTGCGGTCCACGATCCACGCCAACGACACCTACGCGATTCCGCCGGGACACGACGAATGGGTGGTGGGCCCGAAGCCGTTCGTGGCCGTGGAATTCCTGGGCGCGGCGTCCTTCGGGCGCAGCGGTGTCCGGGGAGCGCACGCCAGAATCTGACTTCGGTCCGCCGGCCGGATCTGGTAGGCTGGATCGTTGTCTGGCAAGGCACGGACGCACAATCCATGGAAACTTCGGTTCGATGAGGGTTGCCCTGTGCCCAGTAGCAAAAGGCAGCGGTTGGCCGATGCTCTCCATCGTGGAGGCCAGTAACACTGACACACCGCAGATATTGGAAGGACACAAGTGGCTAACAACACTCGTGCTCGCCGTACCGCACGCCTTTCGCGTGCACTCGGCATCGCTCTGACCCCCAAGGCCGCCAAGTACATGGAGCGCCGCCCGTACGGCCCCGGTGAGCATGGCCGTGCCCGCAAGAAGCAGGACTCCGACTACGCCGTACGTCTGCGCGAAAAGCAGCGTCTGCGCGCCCAGTACGGCATCCGCGAAGCCCAGATGACCCGTGCCTTCGAAGAAGCACGCCGCACCAAGGGCCTGACCGGTGAAAACCTGATCGAACTGCTCGAAATGCGTCTCGACGCCCTCGTGCTGCGTGCCGGCTTCGCCCGCACCATCGCCCAGGCCCGCCAGCTGGTTGTGCACCGCCACATCCTCGTTGACGGCATCCGCGTTGACCGCCCGTCTTTCCGCGTCGGCGAGGGCCAGCTGGTCCACGTTCACAGCCGCAGCGAGACCATGCCTCCGTTCCAGGTTGCAGCAGCCGGCGCTCACCGCGACGTCCTGCCGATCGTTCCGGCTTACCTGGACGTCAAGCTTGACGCCCTGCAGGCCCGCCTGGTGCGTCGCCCCAAGCGCTCCGAGATCCCCGTGACCTGCGAAGAGCAGCTCGTCGTGGAATTCTACGCACGCTAATTCAAAAGGCATCACCTACAAAGAAGCCCGTGGCAAGCGCCGCGGGCTTCTTTGTATGTAAGGTACTTGGGGGAGTTCCCCGGGAGCCGGTTCGGCTTGCCGGATTTAACTGTCGGCGAAACCGTCGGAACCCGACGCAACAAGCAGGTATCCACTGCAGTTCAAGGAGATGAGTGTCTATGTCTGGTGGCGATATTGCCGGCCTGATCGCGGCTGGAGTGTTTGCACTGCTGGTCCTGCTGCTCGCCGTGCCGATCCTGAAGCTCGGGGGAGTGTTCGACGAAATGCGGACCACTATCCGCTCCATCAGCGACGGCGCCACCCCGCTCATGGACGAGGTCACCGCGACGGTGACCACCACCAACGAGCAGCTGAAGAAGGTTGACGGCATCTCCTCGAACGTCTCGGACGCCTCCGCCAACATCTCGGCGCTGTCCTCGCTCATGGCCGCCACCGTGGGCTCGCCGCTGATCAAGGTGGCAGCCTTCAGCTACGGCGTGCGCTCCGCCTTCAGCACCCGCAAAAAGCCCGCCACCGGCCGCCGCAGCCGCTAAACACTTCGGGAGCACCTGACATGAACAGAATCATCTGGATGGGAATCGGCGTCGCGATCGGCGTTATCGCCTTCCGCAAAGTCACCGAAGCGCAGTCCGCCCTCGGCCCCGAAGGCCTGAACCGGGCCGTCGGACGGCTGACGGACGGCCTGCTCGACTTCGCCGATGCGGTCCGCGATGGCATGGGCGAGCGGGAATCAGAACTCCGCACGGCCCTCGGTATCGAGACGGCAACGGACCTCGCCGCCGGCGGCACTGTCGCCCGCCGGGATGCGGTCCGGCGCTAGCCGGGAGAGAATTAGTAAGTAAGGTGCCCGTCACCGGGGGCGACGGCGCGCCGACGCCCCCGGTGAAGGGCACCAGATTGATGGGCCCGGATCAGTGCCGGTCCTCAGCTTGTCCCGCGCAGCACAGACGCGGGCCACATAACGCAGTGAATATTGAAGGGTAAGAAAACAGCTCATGAAGTCGCAGGAGATCACCAAGCGCTGGATCGACTTTTTTGTCAGCAAGGGGCACACCGCCGTGCCCTCCGCCTCCCTGGTCTCCAGCGACCCGTCCCTGCTGTTTACGGTCGCCGGCATGGTCCCGTTCATCCCGTACCTGACCGCCCGTGAGGAGGCCCCCTACCAGCGGGCCACCAGTGTGCAGAAGTGCATCCGGACCGGTGACATCGAGGAAGTGGGCAAAACCGCCCGCCACGGCACGTTCTTCCAGATGTGCGGCAACTTCTCCTTTGGCGACTACTTCAAGGAAGACGCCATCAAGTTCGCGTGGGAGCTCCTGACCACCAGCGTGGACGACGGCGGGTACGGACTGCCGCCGGAGCGGCTCTGGGTCACCGTCTATGAAGAGGACGACGAGGCCGAGCAGCTGTGGCTGAAGAACACCGGCATGCCGGCCGAGCGGATCCAGCGCATGGGCAAGTCCGACAACTACTGGTCCACCGGCCAGCCCGGCCCCGCCGGTCCCTGCTCGGAGATCTACTACGACCGCGGCCCGTCCTACGGCGTCGAGGGCGGCCCCATCGCCGATGAAAACCGCTACGTCGAGATCTGGAACCTCGTGTTCATGCAGTACCAGATCGACAACGTCCGCTCCAAGGTGGATTTCGACATCACCGGAGAACTGCCCAAGAAGAACATCGACACGGGCCTGGGCATGGAGCGCCTCGCGATGATCCTCCAGGACGTCGAGAACATGTACGAGACGGACCAGGTCCGCCCCGTGATCGACAGGGCCGCGGCCCTCTCCGGCCGGGAGTACACCTCCGCGGAGTCCGCCGAGGACCCGCACCACACGGACGACGTCCGCATGCGCGTCGTTGCCGACCACATCCGCTCGGCCCTCATGCTGATCGCCGACGGCGTGACCCCCTCCAACGAGGGCCGCGGCTACGTGCTGCGCCGCCTGATCCGCCGGGCCGTCCGCTCCATGCGCCTGCTCGGCGTCGAAAAAGCCTGCCTGCCGGAACTGCTGCCGGCCTCGCGGGACGCCATGAAGGGTGTCTACCCGATCGTCGAGACCGACTTCGAACGCATCAGCCGGATTGCCTACGCCGAAGAGAAGGCGTTCCTGCGCACCATCGCGTCCGGCACCGCCCGCCTCGAGGACGCCGTCAAGGAATCCAAGGCCGCCAACCAGCCGCTCTCCGGCGCGGACGCCTTTGCCCTGCATGACACCTACGGCTTCCCGATCGACCTCACCCTGGAAATGGCCGAAGAGGCCGGGCTGAAGGTCGACGAGCCCGAGTTCCGCAAGCTCATGCTCGAGCAGCGCCAGCGCGCCCAGGCCGACGCCAAGGGCAAGAAGGGGTCGCACGCTGACCTCAGCGCCTTCCAGGAGCTGCTGTCCGCCGGCGAGACAGTCTTCACCGGCTACACCGAGCTCCAGGGCGAGTCCAAGGTCCGCGGCATCCTCTCCGGCGGCCGGAAGGTCGCCCAGGCCTCGACCGGCGATGAAATCGAACTGGTCCTGGCCGAGACGCCGTTCTACGCCGAAGCCGGCGGCCAGGCCGCCGACACCGGGCTGATCACCGGCGACGGCTTCGTCGTCGAGGTCCTGGACGTCCAGCGCCCCGTCAAGGGCCTCAGCGTCCACAAGGCAATCGTCCGCGAAGGCGAAATCGGTGCCGACTCGCTGGTTCAGGCCGCCGTGGACCGGGAACGCCGCCACGCCGCTGAGCAGGCCCACACCGGCACGCACATTGTGCACGCTGCCCTGCACCAGATCCTCGGCCCGGAGGCCCTGCAGCGCGGCTCCTTCAACAAGGCCGGCTACCTGCGCTTCGACTTCGCCTGGGGTGAGGGCCTGAGCGCCGCCACCCGGTCCGAGATCGAGGAAGTCTCCAACATCGCCATCCGCAACAACTTCCAGGTGGAAACCAAGATCATGGGGCTCGCCGAGGCCAAGGCGCTCGGCGCCATGGCACTCTTCGGCGAGAACTACGGCAACGAGGTCCGCGTCGTGGAAATCGACGGCGCCTGGTCCCGGGAACTCTGCGGCGGCACCCACGTCGAGAACACCTCGCTGATCGGCAGCCTGTCACTGCTCGGCGAACAGTCGGTCGGCTCAGGAAACCGCCGTGTCGAAGCCTTCGTGGGCATGGACGCGTTCCGGCACCTGGCCGCGGAGCGGGCGCTCGTCACCGAGCTCACGGAAATGCTGAAGGTTCCCTCCGGGCTGCTCGCGGACCGGATTTCCAGCACCCTGACCAAGCTCAAGACGGCAGAGAAGGAACTCGAGCGGCTGCGCAAGGAGCAGCTCACGGCCGCCGCAGCCCAGCTGGTCGGCACCGCCCAGGATGCCGCCGGCGTCAAGGTCATCGCGCACGACGCCGGCCAGGTCAGCGGCGCGGATGACCTGCGCGGCCTGGCCCTGGACCTGCGGACGCGTCTCGGGTCCGAGCCCGCCGCCGTCGCGGTGGCCGGTGTCAGCAACGACCGTCCCGTGATCCTGATTGCCACCAACGAAGCCGCCCGGGCAGCCGGAGTCAAGGCCGGTGCCCTGGTGCGCCTCGCCGCAGGCATCCTCGGCGGCGGCGGTGGCGGCAAGGACGACGTCGCCCAGGGCGGCGGGACCGACGCCGCCAAGGTCGGTGCTGCCCTCGGCGCTGTCGTGGACGCCATTACCAGGCGATAGCGGATCCCACGTGTCTGAAGCTGCTGTTGCCGGCGTCTATCCCCGGGGCGTGAAGCTCGGGGTGGACGTCGGCACCGTCCGTGTGGGCGTGGCCGTCTGCGACCCCGACGGAATCCTGGCGACGCCGCTGCGCACTCTGGCGCGGAACGTGAAAAAGAACACTGACGTGCGAATCCTGGCCGCCCTGGCCGCGGAACTGGGCGCCGTGGAGATCTTCGTGGGACTGCCGCGCACCATGAAAGGCGAAGAGCACGCCTCCGCCAGGATGGCGACCGAGTACGCACAGCTGCTGGTACTGGCCCTGCAGGACGCCGGATCCGAGGTGCCCGTGCGCCTGGTTGACGAACGGCTCAGCACCGTGAGCGCCCACCGCAACCTGCACGAAGCTGGCATGAGCAGCAGGAATCACCGTACAGTTGTTGATCAGGTTGCGGCGGCAGGTATTCTGCAACATGCGATTGATATGCAAAAGGCCAGGGGAACGGAGGTCGGAAACCGCGTGTACGCGGAGTCTGCGCCGGGGCCGACCGGAGGCGGCGCACAGACCGGCCCGGCAGTACAGACGCACTCTTCAGAACATGGAAGGCTACAGTGAGCCCGGTCAACAGTGATGACTCCTCCGGTGACGCCCTTGGTGGCGCCGGCCGACCGCTGACGCGCAAAGAAATCCGGGCCCGGGAAAAGCTTCTGGCCACCCAGGGCCACAACGTGATCCCGCCGCAGGCTTTTGAGGCGGGACCGGACGTTCCGACGCCGGCACCGGCACCAACGCCGGCACCGGCAGAGGACAGCCTGCCGCAGTCCGCACCGGAACTTCCCGACGCGGCACCGACCGTGCACGAAGAAGCCGTGCGTGAAGAGCCCGTTCACGAAGAGCCGGTGCGCGAAGAAGCCGTGCGTGAAGAGCCGGTGCGCGAAGAGCCCGTTCACGAAGAGCCGGTGCGCGAAGAAGCCGTGCGTGAAGGGCCCGTGCAAGAAGACTTCACGCAGCTGATCCCTGTCCGCGATGTACCTGTCCACGAAGTACCTTCCCGCGAGGAGCCCGTCCGCGAAGACGCTGGCCACGAGGACGTCGTCTATGCGTCAGCGGGCGGGCTCGGCTACGGCTCCAGCCACGATGCGGCTGCCCATGACGCCGGCGTCCACGATGGCTACGCTCCGCACCCCCACGACGAGGCCCACCATCTCTACGGCAACTCCGGTGACCCCCAGGCACAGCCGCACCCGGAAGCCGAGTACCACGGCGACCCGGGCGAGGAGCTGATGGCCGGAGCAGCCCGCTACGACAAGGGACCGTCCAAGAAGGTCCGCCGTAGGCGCCGCTTCCTGGCACTGGTGCTGACCCTGACGGTCTTCGTCGTCGCAATCGCCGTCGGCGCACAGTTCCTCAAGCCCCTCCTCGGCGGAGACACCATGGCCGACTACCCCGGCCCCGGAACCGGTGAGGTCACCATCACGATCGAACCCGGCGCCGGAACGCGGTCCGTGGCCACCGAACTTCAGTCGAAAAAGGTCGTGGCCAACGCGGACACCTTCCTCAAGGAGTTCACCGCTTCCGGCGGTGCCCTGAACCCCGGCACGTTCTCGATGCGCCAGGAAATGAAGAACTCCGATGCCGTGGATGTCCTGCTCAACAAGGGCCAGAGCAAGGTCATGTACTTTGCGCTCAGCGCCGGGCTGCGGATCGGCGAATCCCTGCAGGCGATTTCCGAGGGCACCGGGATTCCTGTTCAGGACCTGAAAGCGCTCAGCGATGCGCCCGCACAGTTCGGTGTCCCGGCCAAAGCCAAGAACCTCGAGGGCTACCTGGCGCCGGGGGAGTACCGCTTCCCGTTGGGCTCCTCCGCCAAGGACATTTTGCAGAAGCTCGTCGGCAGCACCCAGGATGAACTCAAGGCCCAGGGCGTTACCGATCCCGCGAAACAGTACGACGTCGTGACGGTGGCCAGCATCGTCCAGGCCGAAGGCGGCCAGGCCGAATATGGTGACGTCGCCGGCGCCATCTACAACCGCCTCAAGCCCAACAACACCGAGACCAACGGGCTCATCCAGTCCGATGCCACCGTCACCTACGGCCTGGGCATCCGCAGCTTCCACATCGACGAGGCCCAGAAGGCTGACAAGTCGAACCCTTACAACACCTACGCCAACCAGGGGCTGCCCGCCGGACCCATCGGTTCCCCCGGCAAGACGGCCATTGACGCCGCCGCCAAGCCCAAGTCCAACAGCTTCCTCTACTGGGTCACCATCAACCTGGACACCAAGGAGACCAAGTTCTCCAAGACGCTGGCGGAACACAACGGCTACGTGGCGCAGTACAACGCCTGGTGCGAGGCCAACCCGGGACGCTGCGTATGACGCTGCGGGCGGCCGTCCTCGGGCATCCCATCAGCCATTCGAAGTCGCCCGCGCTGCACCGGGCCGCGTACGCCCACCTGGGCGTGGATATCGCCTACTCCGCCATTGACGTGACCGAGGCCGCCCTGCCCGATTTTATGAGGCAGGTCAGGGACGAGGTGCGCGCTGAGGGTTCCTGGCGCGGCCTCTCGGTCACCATGCCGCTCAAATCGGCCATGGTGGCGGAAGTGGACGAGGTCCGTGGCGTGGGGCGCGCCCTTGGGGTCGTCAACACGGTTGCGTTCGAATCCGACGGCGGCAGTGCCGGCCACACGCGATTGGTCGCGTACAACACCGACGTCACCGGGATCGTCAACGCGCTCCGGCACGCGGGGGCAGCCTCGGCGCCCACCGCCGTGATCCTCGGCGGGGGCGGGACCGCGGCAGCAGCCATCGCGGCGCTCAAGGAATTGGGGTCGGTGTCCGCCGAAGTGTTCGTCCGCGATGTCAGCCGAGCGGCAGAGGCCCGCGCGGCCTCCGCCGCCGTCGGCGTCCCCATCCGGGTGCTTCCCCTCGCCGGGGCGGCAGCCGCCGTCGCCGCGGCCGACGTCGTCATCTCCACGCTGCCGCCCCGCGCGGCAGACGCACTGGCCGCGGAACTGGCCGAAGAGCTGGCGGCGAAACGTCCAGGAGAACTGCCTCCGCATGGCAGCCCGGGCGTCCTCCTGGACGTCGCCTATGATCCATGGCCCAGCCGGATCGCCGCGGTCTGGCAGGAAGCCGGCGGCACGGTGGTCCCCGGACTGGAAATGCTGATCTACCAGGCCGTGGAGCAGGTACGGCACTTCACCGGGCTGGGCGAGGCCCTCCCTGCCGGTGTCACAGATGTGATGTGTGACGCAGTCGGGGCGCCCCGACGGGTGTTCTAACCGCCCGACATGGCAGGATGGAATGTATGTTGCGTTGGTTGACTGCCGGAGAATCCCATGGCCCGGCACTGGTCGGAATAATTGAAGGCGTGCCCGCCGGTGTGGAACTCACCAGCGCCCACATCAGCGAGGCGCTGGCCCGCCGCCGGCTCGGCTATGGCCGCGGCGCCCGGATGAAATTCGAGCAGGACGTGGTCACGATCCTCGGCGGAGTCCGCCACGGCCTGACCCAGGGCGGCCCCGTCGCCATTCAGGTCGGCAACACCGAATGGCCCAAGTGGGAACAGATCATGTCCTCCGATCCCGTGGAGCCTGAAGTCCTGGCCGACCAGGCCCGGAACGCCCCGCTGACGCGCCCGCGGCCCGGCCACGCAGATTTCACCGGCATGCAGAAATACGGCTTCGACGAGGCCCGCCCGGTCCTGGAGCGCGCCAGCGCCCGCGAGACGGCCACGAGGGTGGCGCTAGGCACGGTCGCCGCGGCCTTCCTCAAGCAGCTCGGCATCGAGCTCGTCTCCCACACCGTATCCATCGCCAGCGTAGCCGTGCCGGAGGGCCGGCCGCTGCCCGTGCCGGGGAACGTGATCGCCCTGGATGCCGACCCGCTGCGCTGCTTCGACCGCGAAACCTCGGACGCCATGGTGGCCGAGGTCGACGTCGCGCACAAGGAAGGCGAAACCCTCGGCGGCGTCGTCGAAGTGCTTGCCTACGGCCTCCCGCCGGGACTCGGCAGCTACGTGCACTGGGACCGGCGCCTCGACTCGCGTCTGGCGGCGGCCCTCATGGGCATCCAGGCCATCAAGGGCGTTGAAGTCGGCGACGGCTTCCTGACCGCCGCGCGCCGCGGCTCCGCCGCCCACGACGAGATCGTCAAGGACGCGGACGGCAAGATCATCCGTACCTCCAACCGCGCAGGCGGGATCGAGGGCGGCATGAGCATCGGCGATGTCCTGCGCGTCCGTGCCGCCATGAAACCGATCGCCACCGTACCCCGCGCGCTCAGGACGGTCGACGTCAGCACGGGGGAGGCCGCCAAGGCCCACCACCAGCGCTCCGACGTCTGTGCCGTGCCGGCCGCCGGCGTGGTGGCCGAGGCCATGGTGGCCCTCGTGATCGCCGAAGCGGTCGCGGAAAAATTCGGCGGTGACTCCGTGCAGGAGACCGCGCGCAACATCAAGGGTTACCTGGACAGCATTCCGGCGTCCCTGGACTCGATCGGCCACTAGTGCCGGCCGGGAAAACCGACGGGCCCTCCGCCGCGGCGGCGCCCGCGGCAAATAACGTTGGACCGGTGGTCCTGATCGGACCGATGGCCGTGGGCAAATCGGCGATCGGACAGCAGCTCGCCGAGCACTTGGGGTGCGCCTTCATGGACACCGACGCCCTCGTGGTGGCCCAGCACGGGACGATCGCCGAGATCTTCGCCAGCCGTGGCGAGCACGCCTTCCGCGAAATGGAGGCCCGGGCCGTGGCCCAGGCCATCGAAGAGACACAGGGCGGCACCGCCGTCATTTCGCTCGGCGGCGGGGCCGTCCTTGATTCCGGTACGCAGCAGCTCCTGGGCCGCTGTACCGTTGTTTACCTCGAATGCGACGCCGAGACTGTGGCGGAACGCATCGCCAGAAATTCGGGCCGGCCGCTCCTGGCCGGCGACGCCATGGGCCGGTGGCGGACCTTGTTCGCCACCCGGCAGCCGGTCTACGAACGGCTCGCCGACCTCGTCCTCGATGTCCGGCGCGGCAGCGTTCCGGAGCTGGCTCACCGGCTGGAAGATGCGCTGGGGGAGCGCGCCGCGGCTAAGGCCGCGGCGGTGCCCACTCCGGCGTCGACAAAGGAAGTTGAATAGTGAGTACCGAATCAACCGTCATCAAAGTCACCGGACAAACGCCGGGTGAGAACTACGACGTCGTAGTGGGCCGCGGCCTTCTGGCAAGCCTGCCGGGCCTGCTGGGTGAGCGCGTCAAGCGCGTCCTGGTCATCCACCCCCGTGCGCTGCGGTTGACCGGGGACACCGTCCGGGAAGAGCTGGCCGCCGCCGGGTTCACCGCGCTGACCGCAGAAATCCCCGACGCCGAAGAGGGCAAACACATCGAGGTCGCCTCGTTCTGCTGGCAGGTGCTGGGGCAGAACGACTTCACCCGCTCCGATGCCATCGTCGCCGTCGGCGGCGGCGCCGTCACCGACCTGGCCGGCTTTGTCGCCGCGACCTGGCTGCGCGGCGTGAAGGTCATCCACATGCCCACCAGCCTGCTGGGCATGGTGGACGCCTCGGTCGGCGGCAAGACCGGCATCAACACCGCCGAGGGCAAGAACCTGGTGGGCGCGTTCCACCCGCCGGCCGGTGTCCTCGCGGACCTCGACACGCTGGAGACGCTGCCGAAGAATGAGATCATCTCCGGCATGGCCGAGGTCATCAAGTGCGGCTTCATCGCCGACCCGGCCATCCTGGACCTGATCGAGAAGGACCCGTCCGCGGTTTCCGATCCGCGCTCGGACATCCTGCGCGAACTGATCGAACGCGCCATCAGCGTCAAAGCCCGGGTGGTGTCCGAGGACCTGAAGGAAACCGGCCAGCGCGAGATCCTGAACTACGGCCACACCCTGGGCCACGCAATCGAACTCGCCGAGCGCTACTCCTGGCGGCACGGCGCCGCCGTCTCCGTGGGCATGATGTTCGCCGCCGAGCTCGCCCGCAGCGTCGGCCGGCTCAGCGACGCCGACGCCGACAGGCACCGGAGCATCCTGGAAAGCCTCGGGCTTCCCATCACGTACCGCCGCGACCGCTGGCAGGCCCTCCTGGACGGCATGCGCCGGGACAAGAAATCCCGCGGTGACCTGCTGCGGTTCGTGGTGCTCGACGGCGTTGGCCGGCCCGGCATCCTCGATGTTCCGGACACGTCCCTGCTGTTTGCCGCCTACCAGGAGATTGCCTCCTGATGCACATGGTCAAGGGCGGCACGAGCGAGTGGCCGGACGCGGGATTTCCCGGGATCCGGATCAACCCGCAGTCCCTGATGCCCCAGGTCGTCAATGACGAGGTCATGGCCGAGGCCCTGGCGGCCTCGACAGACCCCGGGGACCTGATCCTGGTCCGGCTCGTAGAAGGGCACGCGGCCGAAGCCGCCGAGCTCCTCGCCGAGGCCCGCTACAAGGACCCCGGCTCGCTCCGGCTGCGGATCTTCGAGGCGGACGTGCTCCGGGTCTCGAACCGGTTCGACCGGGCGGTGGAGGTGTTCCGCCAACTCCTCGCCGAGACCCAGGGCACCCTGGAGGAGGCCGCCGTCCGCCAGCACCTCGGCCGGTCCTACTTCGCCGGCGGGAACATTGGCGCCGCCGTCGAATCCTTCGCCAAGGCGCTGGATCTGCGCGTCGCCGGGTCCGCCGATGCGGCCCTCATCTATGCCTCCACGGTTGCGTTGCAGCGCGCCAGGGACGTCCTGGAACAGCAGTCCTGAGCCTGCGTCAGGCAGCTGTCCGCCGGAACCGGTAGAATAGATCTTGGATTTTTGACAAATACGCGCTGGCGGCCCGCTTGGCATGCCGGCCCGGCATAGATCGTCCGGCCGATAGCACCGGCCTGATGGAACCAGAGAGAAACTAAGAGGATACAGTGGCAACCACTAACGACATCAAGAACGGAACCGTCCTTAAGCTCGAGGGCCAGCTTTGGAACATCATCGAGTTCCAGCACGTCAAGCCCGGCAAGGGTGGCGCGTTCGTGCGCACCAAGATGCGCAACGTGATGTCCGGCAAGGTCGTCGACAAGACCTTCAACGCCGGACTGAAGATTGAGACCGCCACGGTGGACCGCCGCGACTACCAGTACCTGTACCAGGACGGCGCCGACTTCGTCTTCATGGACACCTCGGACTTCGACCAGCTCACCGTCTCGGCCGCCACCGTCGGCGACGCCACCAACTTCATGCTCGAGAACCAGATGGTCAACATCGCCATCCACGAAGGCAACCCGCTCTACATCGAGCTGCCCCCGAGCGTCGTCCTCGAGATCACCTACACCGAGCCGGGCCTGCAGGGCGACCGCTCCTCGGCCGGCACCAAGCCCGCCACCCTCGAAACCGGGTACGAGATCCAGGTGCCGCTGTTCGTCGAGAACAACACCAAGGTCAAGGTCGACACCCGCGACGGCAGCTACCTCGGCCGGGTCAACGACTAGTGAGTGCGCGCGGTAAGGCCCGGAACCGGGCCCTCGATGTGCTCTTTGAGGCCGAGCAGCGCTCAGCCTCCGCGTTCGACGTGCTGAAGTCCCGCCGCGAGCAGACAGACCAGATCGTCAACCCCTACACCCTCGAAATCGTCGAAAACGTGGTCTCGCACCAGGTGGCCATCGACGAATTCCTGGAGACCTATTCGCAGGGCTGGACCCTGGAGCGCATGCCCTCCGTGGACCGCATCATCCTGCGGATCGGCACGTGGGAACTGCTCTACAACGACGACGTCCCGGACGGCGTGGCGGTCAGCGAGGCCGTGGCCTTGGCCAAGACGCTCTCCACGGACGAGTCGCCGTCGTTCATCAACGGCCTGCTGGGCCGGCTGCAGCAGCTCAAGCCCTCGCTGCTGGCGTAAGCTCTCAGCGCCCCGAAGAACCCCGGCCAGGACATCCTGGCCGGGGTTCTTTCTTTTCCCCGGTTGCCCACGCTGGGCTGGCCCCACTGGGTTCCAACTGTCCCTAACCGACGACGGCGGACCGACGCGCGGCGATCCCGGCGAGCTGGTGCTGCTCATCGCGCTGGTGTGCCGGCACGTCCCGGCCGCTGAGAATCCGTTGCCGGGTGAGGGCGAGCTGGGTGGCGGCATCGAGCAGCGCCTTCATCTGCACGCCCCGCCCGGTGGACCTGGCCCAGCGCAGCGCGGAACGGCGGCCGGCGGCGGTGGCCAGCATGTCGACCTCGGCCGCGGTAAACCATCCCGCGGCCGCGTATTCCGTCAGCCGCTGGCGGGTGAGCCTGCGCTCAGCCACCCGCAGCAGCACGATCACCAGCACCGCCAGCAGGAAGATCGGCACCTGCACCATCACGTACCGGCCCAGGAAGTCCCGGCCCATGCTGTTCCAGGCGCTGTGCAGCAGCATCGCGGGGACGAGGCCGGCGAAGAACGCCAGCACGGACAGCCCGGTGTTCCCGCGGCCGGCGGCGAAGCCCATCACCAGACCGGTCGTACCCGTGAAAATGGCGTGGGCGAAGGGTGAGAGGACCCCGCGGAGAAAGAAAACCACCGCGAGGTCCGTGCCGGGATCGCTGGATTCGGCGATGGCGCGGCCGAAGTAGAGGATGTTCTCGGTAAACGCGAAGCCCGCCGCGATCGTGAAGGCGAACACCACACCGTCGACCGGTCCGTTGAAGTGTTTCGGGGCAAAGAGCACGAGCAACAGCAGCCCCAGGGACTTGGCGAATTCCTCCACCACCGGCGCCTGGACCGTCACGGCGAACGTCGTAGAGTCCAGTCCCGAGGCGGGCCCGGCCACCAGTGAGAAATAGGGCTGGATCAGCATCGTCACCGCGATCGAGACGACGGCTCCCCAGGCAAACGCGAAAAGCAGCAGGGGTTTCGGCTCAGGTTCCCAGCGGTCGATGAAGCGCACCGTCAGCAATACGGTCCCCAGGGGAACCAGCGAGGCCACGAAACCAACGGCAAAGCCGGTGATTCCGGTCCTTTCCAGCAGGAAGGGCACCACCAGGAAGAGGCAGAGGAACGCCAGGAATCCGCCGGCCATCACCAGGCCAAAAACGCCGGAACCGCGGCCGTTCTTCCAGCCCGGGCTGCCTCCCGCCGGCCCGGCGGGAGGCAGTGCCGGCTGCAACTGGCCGCCGTCGTTGGCAGGGGCCCGCTGGTAGTTCGCGGGCTGGACACGCCCCAGCCACGTCGGGTTGGCCTGCCGGGGCAGCGGCCCCTGGCGCGGGCCGCCAGGGTGCTCATGCCCCGGCCGCGGTCCGTTCATCGTCATGGAACCGAGCCTATGTCCGTGTGAGGTTAAACGCATTCCGGCGGCGACGGGGCAGCAGTGCCGTTGTGGTAATTTGAAAGGGCAAATAATCCTTTTTTAATTCCGTCCCGTGAGGCGGGGAAAGGGGAGACGAGCTTTGACTTCCGTGCCTTCAGCACCGGGTCCGGCGCAGGTGGTGCTCACCCGGGTTGTCCTCAACCAGGCTGACATCGACCGCGCGCTCACTCGTATCGCCCATGAAATTCTTGAGGCCAACAAGGGCTCCCAGGACCTCGTCCTGCTGGGCATCCCGCGCCGGGGCTATCCCCTCGCCGTCCGCCTCGCCGCCAAGATCGCCGCCGCGGATCCCACCGTGGACGCCGCCGCCATTGTCGGCCAACTCGACGTCACGATGTTCCGCGACGACCTCTCGCACCAGCCCACCAGGCCGCCCTACCCCACCCAGCTGCCGCGCACGGGCATCGACAACAAAGTTGTGGTGCTGATCGACGACGTCCTCTATTCCGGGCGCACCATCCGGGCAGCACTGGACGCCATCATCGACCTCGGCCGGCCGCGGATTGTCCGCCTCGCCGTGCTGATCGACCGCGGCCACCGGGAACTGCCCATCCGCGCCGACCATGTCGGCAAGAACCTGCCTACCTCCTCATCGGAGAAGGTCCGGGTCCGGCTCGAGGAAACCGACTCTGCCGGAGGCGGGGCAACAGACGGCGCCCCCGTAAATGAGGTCGTCATCGAGGCCACCGCATGAGGCACCTGCTCTCCACCGAAGACCTGAGCCTGCACAACGCCATCCGCATCCTGGACACCGCCGAGGAAATGGCTGCGGTGGGGGAGCGCGAGGTCAAAAAGCTCCCGGCCCTGCGGGGGCGCACCGTGGTCAACCTCTTCTTCGAGGACTCCACCCGCACCCGGATCTCCTTCGAAGCCGCCGCCAAGCGGCTCTCCGCCGACGTCATCAACTTCGCCGCGAAGGGCTCGTCCGTCTCCAAGGGCGAGTCGCTGAAGGACACCGCCCAGACGCTCGCCGCGATGGGCGCCGACGCCGTCGTCATCCGGCACTGGGCCTCCGGCGCCCCGCACCGGCTCGCCGCGACCGACTGGATCGAAGCCGCCGTCATCAACGCCGGCGACGGCACCCACGAACACCCCACCCAGGCGTTGCTGGACGCGTTCACGATGCGCCGGCACTGGTCGAAGCTGGCCGGCACGCCCTCGGCCGGCGCCGACCTCAAAGGCATGCGCGTCGCCATCGCCGGTGACGTCCTGCACTCGCGCGTTGCCCGCTCCAACGTCTGGCTGCTGCGCACCCTCGGCGCCGAGGTCACCCTCGTCGCGCCGCCCACGCTGCTCCCCATCGGCGTCGAAAAATGGCCGTGCGCCGTCAGCTTCGACCTCGACGAGACCCTCGCGCAAGGCGTGGACGCCATGATGATGCTCCGCGTCCAGGGCGAACGGATGAATGCCTCCTTCTTCCCCACCACCCGCGAATACTCGCGGCGCTGGGGCTTCGACGACAACCGGCTCCGTGCCCTCGACAGCCTGGGGCTCAAGGACACCATCATCATGCACCCCGGTCCCATGAACCGCGGGCTGGAAATCTCCGCAGCCGCGGCCGACTCGCCCCGCTCCACCGTGCTGGCGCAGGTACGCAACGGCGTCTCAGTCCGGATGGCGGCACTGTACCTGCTCCTGTCCGGGGAGAACCGGGAGCCGGCCGCCGCACCAGTTTCTGCCGCTGCCTCTGCGGCCGCGTCCGCGGCGCACGCCGCCATTCCGAACCTCACTTATTCCCACCAGGAGAGCCACTGATGGCCGATCAGCACCAGAACGCAGACAACAACGGCGCCTACCTCATCCGGGGGGCCTCGATCCTGGGCGGAGCAGCTGAGGACCTCCTGATCCGGGACGGCGTGATCGCCGCCCGCGGCCGTCAGCTGGACGCCGAAGGCGCCGGGGTGCGGGACGCAACAGTAATCGACGCCGCGGGCCTTGTCGCGCTCCCGGGCATGGTGGACATCCACACCCACCTGCGCGAACCCGGCCGCGAAGACGCCGAAACCGTCGAAACCGGCACCCGCGCCGCCGCCCTGGGCGGCTACACGGCCGTGCACGCCATGGCCAACAGCACCCCGGTGGCGGACACCGCCGGCGTCGTGGAGCAAGTCCTCACCCTTGGCCGGACCGCCGGCTGGGTGGACGTCCGCCCGGTGGGAGCAGTCACCGTGGGCCTCGCGGGGGAGCAGCTCGCCGAGCTCGGCGCCATGGCCGACTCCCGCGCCCACGTCCGCGTGTTCTCCGACGACGGCATCTGCGTCCACGATCCGGTGCTGATGCGCCGCGCGCTCGAATACGTCAAGGCGTTCGACGGCGTCGTGGCCCAGCACGCGCAGGAACCCCGCCTCACCGCCGGCGCCCAGATGAACGAGGGCGAGGTCTCCGCCGTCCTCGGCCTGGCCGGCTGGCCGGCCGTCGCCGAAGAGAGCATCATCGCCCGGGACGTGCTGCTGGCCCAGCACGTCGGGTCCCGCCTGCACGTCTGCCACGTCTCCACGGCGGGGTCCGTGGAGATCATCCGCTGGGCCAAGTCCCGCGGCGTCAACGTCACGGCCGAGGTCACCCCGCACCACCTCTGGCTCACGGATGAGCTCGCCCGCAGCTACGACCCCGTCTACAAGGTCAACCCGCCGCTGCGCACGGACGCCGATGTCCAGGCCCTCCGGGCCGCCCTGGCCGATGGCACGATCGACGTCGTCGGCACCGACCACGCCCCGCACCCGAGCGAACACAAGGAATGCGAGTGGGCGCAGGCGGCCATGGGCATGACCGGGCTGGAAACCGCGCTCTCGGTGGTCCAGCACACCATGATCGAAACAGGCCTGATGGGCTGGGAGGATTTTGCCCGCGTGACCTCCACGGCGCCGGCCGCCATCGGCCGGGTCCAGGACCAGGGCCGCCCGCTCGAGGCCGGGGAGCCTGCCAACGTCATACTCGTGGACCCGGCTGCGCGCTGGACCGTGGACCCTTCTAAGATGGCAACCATGGGCCGTAACTCTCCGTTTGCCGGCCGGGAACTGCCGGGGAAGGTAGTGGCGACGTTCTTCAAGGGCCACCCGACCGTTCTCGACGGAAAACTCAACACCCCGTACCGGTGGCCGGCCGAAGCGCTCGACGCAGGACCGGCGGGCCGCCGCCCGTGAGTGTCAAGGACCTCTCCCTGCTCTTCACGCTCGTCCTGATTGGCGTCGCGCTTGCCCTCATCGCCGTCGGCTGGCGTAACCGCCTGCGCCGCCAGTCCGACGTCGAGCCCCTCCCCGAGGTTCCCGCCGAACTCGGCGCCCCGCTGGCCGCCGCCGACGGCCAGTACGTCGCCTCCACCACCGCCGGCGACTGGCTGGACCGGATCGCCGTGCACAATCTGGGCATCCGCACTAACGCCAAGCTCTCCGTGCACCCCGAAGGCGTGCTGTTCGAGCGCGCGGGCGCCGGCCCGGTGTTCATCCCGGCCGGATGCCTGACCGGTGTGCGGCAGGAAAGCGGCATGGCCGGAAAGTTCGTGGAAAAGGACGGCCTGCTGGTGCTCAGCTGGATGCTCGGTTCCCACGAACTCGACACCGGCTACCGGACGCGCCGCGCCGAGGACAAGGCCGTGCTCCTCACCACCCTCCAAGATTTGATCTCCGCAGCCCCTCAGGCAGAAGCCGATAGTGGAAAGTAACGACGTGACGGAATCCAACGAAGTGACAGAAACAGCAGTGTCAGAGAAAACAGTGACAGAAGAATCAGTGCCAGCTAACCCCACTGCACCCGCAGCAGCATCCACCCCCGCGGTCCTCGTGCTCGAGGACGGCCGGATTTTCCGCGGCACCTGCTACGGCGCCACCGGAACGGCCCTCGGCGAGGCAGTCTTCGCGACCGGCATGACCGGCTACCAGGAGACCATCACCGACCCCTCCTACGCCCGCCAGCTCGTGGTCCAGACCGCGCCGCACATTGGCAACACCGGCGTCAACACCGACGACGCCGAGTCCCGCCGCATCTGGGTGGCCGGCTACATCGTCCGCGACGCCGCGCGCCGGCCCTCCAACTGGCGCTCCGAGCGATCCCTCGACGACGAGCTTGTCGAGCAGGGGATCGTCGGCATCCAGGGCGTCGACACCCGCGCCATCACCCGCCACCTGCGCGAACACAAGACCATGCGCGCCGGCATCTTCTCCGGTGACGCCGCCCGCGCCACGGACAAGGAACTCGTCGACGCTGTCCTGGCCAGCGCGCCGATGGAAGGCTCACGGCTCGCCGAGGAAGTCAGCGTGGACGCCGCCTACACGGTGGAGCCCAAGGACTTCGGCTGGGACGGCGAGCCGCGGTTCAGCATCGCCGCCATCGATTTGGGCATCAAGCGCATGACCCCCGTACGGTTCGCCGAGCGCGGGGTCCGGGTGCACGTGCTGCCCGCCACGGCAACCCTCGCCGACGTCCAGGCCGTCAACCCGGACGGCTTCTTCATGTCCAACGGCCCCGGCGACCCCGCCACCGCGGACAACCAGGTGGCGCTGCTGCGCTCCGTGCTCGATGAGAAGATCCCGTACTTCGGCATCTGCTTCGGCAACCAGATCCTCGGCCGGGCTCTCGGGTTCGGCACCTACAAGCTCCGCTACGGCCACCGCGGCCTGAACCAGCCCGTGATGGACCGCCGCACCGGCAAGGTCGAAATCACTTCGCAGAACCACGGCTTCGCCGTCGACGCCCCGCTCAACGGCGCCACCCAGGCCCCCGAGGAGCGCTTCGGCCGGGTCGAGGTCAGCCACGTGAGCCTCAACGACGACGTCGTCGAGGGGCTGTCCTGCCTCGACATTCCGGCCTTCTCCGTGCAGTACCACCCCGAAGCGGCCGCCGGCCCGCACGACGCCGCCTACCTCTTCGACCGCTTCATCGAGCTGATGGCGGACGCTTCTTCAAAGACAGAGACCGGCACAAAGACTGCCACCGATTCCAAGACTGGGGACACGAAGTAATGCCCAAGAGAACTGACCTCAAGAGCGTCATGGTCATCGGGTCCGGCCCGATCGTGATCGGCCAGGCGGCCGAATTCGATTACTCCGGCACCCAGGCGCTGCGCGTCCTCAAGGAGGAAGGCCTGCGGGTCATCCTCGTCAACTCCAACCCGGCCACCATCATGACGGACCCCGAGTTCGCGGACGCGACCTACATCGAGCCGATCACCCCCGAAGTGGTGGAGAAAATCATCGCCAAGGAGCGCCCCGACGCGCTCCTGCCGACCCTCGGCGGCCAGACGGCGCTCAACACGGCCATCGCGCTGGACAAGAACGGCGTCCTGGAGAAGTACAACGTCGAGCTGATCGGCGCCAATATCGCCGCGATTGAGCTGGGCGAGGACCGCGAGAAGTTCAAGGGCGTCGTCGAGCGCTGCGGCGCCGAGTCGGCCCGCAGCCACATCATCCACACCATGGACGAGGCACTCGCCGCGGCCGGTGACCTCGGTTACCCGATGGTCGTCCGGCCCTCCTTCACCATGGGCGGCCTGGGCTCCGGGCTGGCCTACGACGAGGGGGACCTGCGCCGGATTGTCGGCCAGGGCCTGCAGTACAGCCCCACGTCCGAGGTGCTGCTCGAAGAGAGCATCCTCGGCTGGAAGGAGTACGAGCTCGAGATGATGCGGGACAAGAACGACAACGTCGTGGTGGTCTGCTCCATCGAGAACTTCGATCCGGTCGGCGTGCACACCGGCGACTCGATCACCGTCGCCCCGGCGCTGACCCTGACGGACCGCGAATACCAGCGGCTGCGCGACATCTCCATCGCGGTCATCCGCGAGGTCGGCGTCGACACCGGCGGCTGCAACATCCAGTTCGCCGTCGAGCCGGACACCGGCCGCGTCGTCGTGATCGAAATGAACCCCCGCGTCTCCCGTTCCTCCGCCCTCGCGTCCAAGGCCACCGGCTTCGCGATCGCCAAGATCGCCACGAAGCTGTCCCTCGGCTACACCCTGGACGAGATCCCGAACGACATCACCCAGAAGACCCCGGCGTCCTTCGAACCGACCCTGGACTACGTGGTGGTGAAGGTCCCGCGCTTCGCCTTCGAGAAGTTCCCGGCGGCGGACCCCACCCTGACCACCACCATGAAGTCGGTGGGCGAGGCCATGGCCATGGGCCGGAACTTCACCGAGGCCCTGCAGAAGGCCTTGCGCTCCCTGGAGCAGAAGGGCTCCCAGCTGGACTTCAGCCACGTCCCGGAATGGGAAGTCGCGGAGCTGATCGAGAAGGCCAAGCGCCCCACCACCGAGCGCCTGCACCAGGTGCAGCGCGCCATGCTCGGCGGCGCCACCGTGGAACAGCTCTTCGAGGCGACCAAGATCGACCCCTGGTACCTGGACCAGCTCCAGCTGCTCAACGAGATCTCGCTCGAAATCCGCCAGGCCGCGGCGCTGACGCCGGAGATGCTGACCCGCGCCAAGCGCCACGGCTTCTCCGACGAACAGATCGGTGCGCTGACCCACAACTCCGAGGACGTCGTCCGCGGGGTCCGGCAGGCCCTGGGCATCCGTCCCGTCTACAAGACCGTGGACACCTGCGCGGCCGAGTTCGCCGCCTACACCCCGTACCACTACTCCTCCTATGACGAGGAGGACGAGGTTGCGCTGCACGCCAAGCCGTCCATCATCATCCTCGGGTCCGGCCCCAACCGGATCGGCCAGGGCATCGAGTTCGACTACTCCTGCGTGCACGCCTCGATGGCGCTGCGCAAGGCCGGCTACGAGACCGTGATGGTCAACTGCAACCCGGAAACCGTCTCCACCGACTACGACGTCTCCACCCGGCTCTACTTCGAGCCGCTCACCCTGGAGGACGTCCTCGAGGTCATCGCGGCCGAGGAGCGCACCGGCGGGGTCATGGGCGTCTTCGTCCAGCTCGGCGGCCAGACCCCGCTCAAGCTCGCCCAGCAGCTCGCCGACGCCGGCGTGCCGATCCTCGGCACGTCGCCGGAGGCCATCGACCTGGCCGAACACCGCGGCGCCTTCTCCCGCGTCCTCGACAAGGCCGGGCTCGTCTCGCCGAAGAACGGCACCGCCGTGTCCTTCGAGGACGCCAAGAAGATCGCCGACGAGATCGGCTACCCGGTCCTGGTCCGGCCCTCCTACGTCCTCGGCGGACGCGGCATGGAGATCGTCTACGACGAGCCCAACCTCTCCCGCTACATCGCCAACGCCACCGAGATCACCCCCGACCACCCGGTGCTGATCGACCGCTTCCTCGAGGACGCCGTCGAGATCGACGTCGATGCCCTCTACGACGGCACGGAGATGTACCTCGGCGGCATCATGGAACACATCGAGGAGGCCGGCATCCACTCCGGCGACTCGGCCTGCGTCCTGCCGCCCATCACCCTGGGCGGCAACGTACTGGAACGGGTGCGCACCGCCACCTTGGCGATCGCCGAGGGCGTGGGCGTCCGCGGCCTGATCAACATCCAGTTCGCCCTGGCCTCCGACGTGCTCTACGTCCTCGAAGCCAACCCGCGCGCGTCCCGCACCGTCCCGTTCGTCTCCAAGGCCACGGGTGTCCAGATGGCGAAAGCCGCGGCCCTGATCGGCACCGGCGTCACCATCAACCAGCTCCGCAGCGCCTACAAGATGCTGCCGGAGAGCGGCGACGGCTCCACCCTGCCGCTGGACGCGCCGGTCTCGGTCAAGGAAGCCGTGCTGCCGTTCAGCCGCTTCCGCACCCCGGAGGGCAAGGTGGTGGACTCCCTGCTCGGCCCGGAAATGCGCTCCACGGGCGAGGTCATGGGCATCGACAAGCACTTCGACACGGCCTTCGCCAAGAGCCAGGCGGCCGCGAACAACGCCCTGCCCACCGAGGGCAAGATCTTCGTCTCGGTGGCCAACCGGGACAAGCGCTCGGTGATCATGGGCGTCAAGCGGCTCTCGGACCTCGGCTTCGAGATCGTCTCCACCGGCGGCACAGCCGACGTGCTCCGCCGCAACGGGATCCAGGCCACCCCGGTCCGGAAGGTCGCCGAAGGTTCCAGCGCCGAAGGCGAAGGCACCATCGCCGACCTCATCATCGCCGGCGAGATCGACATGGTATTCAACACACCCTCCGGCGGCGAGGCCCGCAGCGACGGCTACGAACTCCGTGCCGCCGCGACCTCGATCGGGATCCCGTGCATCACCACCGTGGCCGAGTTCAACGCGGCCGTCCAGGCCATCGAGGCGCTGCGCACCTACGAATGGTCGGTCACGAGCCTGCAGGAACACGCCGCGAACCTGAAGGCGCTCCAGGATGCCTGAGGCATCCACCGCCCCGGCGGCCGGCCGGGAGACCTTCGGCTCCCGGCTGGGGCGGGCCATGGCGGACCGCGGCCCGCTGTGCGTCGGCATCGACCCGCACCCGGCGCTGCTGCAGCGCTGGGGGCTCACTGACGACGCCGCCGGGCTGGAACGCTTCTCGCTGACCGTGCTGGAGGCAGTGGGCTCCCTCGCTGCCGCGGTGAAACCGCAGGTGGCCCTGTACGAGCGCCACGGATCGGCTGGAATCGCCGTGCTCGAACGCACCCTGGCCGCGGCGGCGGAAGCGTCCGTGCTGACCATCGCGGACGCCAAACGCGGCGACATCGGCTCCACCATGGCCGCCTACGCGGATGCCTGGCTGCGGGACGGCTCGGCCCTGGCCGCGGATTCGGTGACGTTGAGCCCGTACCTGGGCTTTGAGTCGCTCCGGCCCGCCCTGGACCTGGCGGCCGGGACCGGCCGCGGGGTGTTCGTCCTCGCGCTGACTTCGAACCCGGAGGGCGCCTCGGTCCAGCACGTCGGCGGGGGCGATTCCGTCGCGCGGCGGATCACGGAAGCGGCCGCGGTGGAGAACCAGCGCTATGACGGTTCGCTCGGTTCCGTGGGCCTGGTGGTCGGTGCCACGGTGGGCTCGGCCCTTTCCGCACTGGATATCGATCTGGCGGCGGTCCGCGGGCCGATCCTGGCCCCGGGGCTGGGCGCTCAGGGCGCCACGGCCGCGGACCTGCGCCGCACGTTCGGTGCGGCCTATCCCCAGGTCCTGGGGACCTCGAGCCGGGAGATTCTCGGCGCCGGACCGCAGCTGCAGTCCCTCCGGGATGCCGCGCGGCGCACCCTCGACGAACTCCTCGCGGCTTAGCGGCAGCCGCCTCGCCGGCCCGGGACCGGAGCTGCCGGACCCGGGCCGGGGGCCGTCCCGTTCGGAATTGTGCTTTTCCCGTTCCCGAACTGGCCGGCGCGCAGATTTCCATTGATTTCTGCCGCCGCCTGACGGTAGGTTCGGGGCAAGGGCATGAGTGCCCCGTCCCGCCATGCAGGGAGGCCTTCCGTGAGTTTGAGACCACTCACTCCTCAGGAGCGTTCCGACGCCCTTCGCAAGGCCGCTGCCGCAAGGGCCACCAGGGCCGAGGCAAAGGAGCGGCTCAAGACGGGGGAGCTGACCATCGCCAATGTCATCAGTGCCGCCGAATCCGACGACGCCATTGCCCGCATGAGAATCGTGGAGCTGCTCGAGGCCCTGCCCGGGATCGGCCGGGTCCGGGCGGCGGCCATCATGGACCAGCTCGGCATCGCACAATCCCGACGGGTCCGCGGCCTGGGAATCCACCAGCGCCGGGCGCTGGTAGATTTTATTGACGACAAGTAGCCCGGTCCGCCGAGCTGCCCACCACCGCCCAAAGGAATATGTGAGCAAGAAACCGGGACTGACAGTCCTCGCCGGCCCGACGGCTGTTGGCAAAGGCACCGTGTCCACCTACATCCGGGACAACTACCCCGGAGTCTGGCTCTCCGTGTCGGCCACCACGCGCCCGCCGCGGCCGGGGGAGCAGGACGGGATCCACTACTTCTTCAAATCGGCCGAGGAATTCGATTCCCTGGTCGAAAACGGCGAATTGCTCGAGTGGGCCGTCGTCCACGGCCGGAACCGCTACGGCACGCTGCGCAGCACGGTTGACGCCGCCATTGCCGAGGGCCGCTCGGTGCTGCTGGAGATCGATCTGCAGGGCGCCCGGCAGGTCAAGCAGGCCGTCCCGGATGCCCAGTTTGTGTTCCTGGCGCCCCCGAGCTGGGACGAAATGGTCCGCCGGCTGGTCGGCCGCGGCACGGAAAGCGCCGAAGAACAGCAGCAGAGGCTGGAAACCGCTAAACTAGAACTTGCCGCTGAACCGGAGTTCGACCACACCGTCATCAATGATGACGTTCGTCGGGCAGCGGACGAGCTTGTTTCACTCATGGGGCTGACCCCGAACCCGCGCTAGGCGCCGGGACGTACCGGCCCGTTAGAATTTGGAGAATTCGTGTCCACGAACCTTGAAGGCATCATCAACCCGCCGATCGACGAGCTGCTGAAGGCCGCCGACTCGAAGTACGGACTGGTGATTTTTGGTGCCAAGCGCGCACGCCAGATCAACGCGTACTACGCCCAGCTGCATGAGGGCCTGTTTGAGTACGTTGGCCCGCTGGTCGACACCAAGCTGAACGAGAAGTCCCTGTCGATCGCCCTGCGCGAGATCAACGAAGGCAAGCTCGTCTCCACGCCGATCGAAACCGCAGAGTAATTCCCCCCGCGGGAAGAGCCAAGTAAACAGACTGCCTGCTGACGGAGATCACGTGCGCATAGTCCTCGGAGTCGGGGGAGGGATTGCCGCCTACAAGGTGGCATCGCTCCTCCGGCTTTTTACTGAAGCCGGGCATGACGTCACGGTCATCCCCACCGAGGCGGCCACCCGCTTCGTCGGCGTCGCCACATGGGAGGCCCTGTCCGGGCACCCGGTGAGCAACAGCGTGTTCGACGCCGTCCACACGGTCAACCATGTCCGGCTCGGCCACGAGGCCGAACTGATCGTCGTGGCCCCGGCCACGGCCGATCTCCTGGCCCGCGCGGCCACCGGCCAGGCCGATGACCTCCTGACCAACACCCTGCTGATGGCCGGCGACTGCCCGGTGCTCATGGCCCCGGCCATGCACACCGAAATGTGGCAACACCCCGCCACCGAGGCCAACGTCGAAACCCTGCGCAGCCGCGGCGTCACTGTCCTCGAACCCGCGAGCGGGCGGCTGACCGGCGCCGACTCCGGTCCCGGCCGCCTGCCCGAGCCGGAGGCGATCTTCACCGCCGCCATGGCCCTCGCCGGCGCCGAAGCGGCCGCCGCCAACGCTTCCGCAACTTCCGCGGCGATGCCGGCCGTTGACCCGGCCGTGACAACTGCCCTGGCCGCCGTGCCTGCAGCGGCGCAGTCGGCGGTTACGCCGTTGGCCGGACTGACGGTGACCATCAGTGCCGGCGGCACCCGGGAACCGCTGGACCCCGTGCGGTTCCTCGGCAACCGCTCCTCCGGCAAGCAGGGCGTGGCCCTGGCCGCCGCGGCCCGCGACGCCGGAGCCCGCGTCCGGTTGCTGGCCGCCCACATGGAGGTCCCGGCGCCCGCCGGCGTCGAAATCGTCCAGGTCGAAACGGCCCTGGAACTGCGGGAGGCGGCGCTGCACGCGGCCGCCGACTCCGACGTCGTCATCATGGCCGCTGCGGTCGCGGACTTCCGGCCGGCGGACGTCGCCGGGACCAAGATCAAGAAGCGCGACGACGTCGCCGATCCCGTGATCAACCTGGTGCGCAACCCCGACATCCTGCGCGAACTCGTCGAGGTCCGCGACGCCGCGTCCCGGAATCAGCTGATCGTCGGCTTCGCCGCCGAGACGGGCGATGCCGGCGGAGATGTCCTGGACTATGCCCGGGCCAAGCTGCACCGGAAAGCCTGCGACCTGCTGGTCGTCAACCAGGTGGGCCGGGACCTGGTCTTTGGCGAGGACACGAACACAGTAGTCATCCTTTCCCGTGACGGCTCCGAACCCCAAGAGGCGTCGGGTTCCAAATCCGACGTCGCGGCTGCCGTGATCGACCGGATCAGCGCCGAGCTGAGCCGGGCTGTACCGCCGGCGTAGCCCGGCGTAACCAACATCTCCTTAGCACGGGGACACACGCCGCCGGACGTCCGTTATCCAACCAGTAAGGTAGTTGAGTGACTTTACCGCTGCACATCCCCGCCTTCCACGGGTCCACGCCCGCCGCGCTCCGGCTCTTCACGTCCGAGTCGGTGACGGAGGGCCACCCCGACAAGATCTGTGACCAGATCAGCGATGCGATCCTCGACGCACTGCTCGCCAAAGACCCCGAGTCCCGGGTAGCCGTGGAGACGCTGGCCACCACCGGGCTGGTCCACGTCGCGGGCGAGGTCACCACCGACGCCTACGTCGAGATTCCGCAGATTGTCCGGGAGACCATCCTGGGCATCGGGTACGATTCTTCGGCCAACGGCTTCGACGGCGCCCGGTGCGGCGTCTCGGTATCCATCGGCCAGCAGTCCAACGACATCGCCGGCGGCGTGTTCAACTCCCTCGAAGCGCGTGAGGGCCGCCAGGAGGACGACTACGACCTCCAGGGAGCCGGCGACCAGGGACTCATGTTCGGCTACGCCAGCGACGAAACGCCGTCCTACATGCCCGTGCCGATCTGGCTCGCGCACCGGCTCTCCGAGCGCCTGACCGAGGTCCGCAAGAACGGCGAACTCGCCTACCTGCGCCCGGACGGCAAGACCCAGGTCACCGTGGGCTACGACGGCGACCGCCCGGTCTCAGTCGAAACCGTCGTCATCTCCAGCCAGCACGCCGAAGGCACCAGCCTGGACCAGCTCCGGGCCGACCTCGCCGAGCACGTGGTGGGGCCGGTCATGGCACTGTCCAACCTGGACACCTCACGGACCCGCAACATCCTCAACCCCGCAGGCGCCTTTGTGATTGGCGGCCCGGTGGGCGACGCCGGCCTCACCGGTCGCAAGATCATCGTCGACACCTACGGCGGCATGGCCCGCCACGGCGGCGGCGCGTTCTCCGGCAAGGACCCGTCGAAGGTGGACCGTTCGGCCGCCTACGCCATGCGCTGGGTCGCCAAGAACGTGGTGGCCGCCGGCCTCGCCAAGCGCGCCGAAATCCAGATCGCCTACGCGATCGGCCAGGCCCGCCCGGTGGGAACCTACGTTGAGACATTCGGAACCGAAACCGTGGACCCGGCCCGCATCAGCGCCGCGATCGCCGAGATCTTCGACCTGCGCCCGCGGGCCATCATCGACGCCCTCGACCTCAAGCGCCCGATCTACGCCAAGACGGCCGCGCACGGTCACTTCGGCCGCGAAGACCCGGACTTCACGTGGGAACGCCTGGACCGGGTGGACGAGCTGAAGGCGTTCTTCAACGCCTAAGGCCGGCCAAACCGTCCGATGCTGTCTTGTCGGTTTGTTTTCACAGTGAGTTTGTCAGTCCTGCGTGATGCACTGTAGCCAGGCCGCCCTCCGGTGGCCTGGCTACAGTGCATTTGGGAATACAGTGCATTTCGGAAACAGTGCATTTCGGAAAACATTGCATGTGTCGAACGATCCTCAGGGGAGGTGCGAGCCGTGAGTCCCATTCCTGCCGGCGGCGCGCCCGGTGAACCCCAGCAGCTGTCCCTGCTCCAGGGTTTTCCCGCCTCCGCCGCGGAAGCGTCCGGGCCGGCCCTTGCGGCCCACCTGCCGGTGGCGCGGGTGCTCATCGAGTCCTCGCTGCCCCACCTGGACAGGCCTTTCGACTACAGCGTCCCCGCCGCCCTCGACGCCGACGCCATCCCCGGAGTCCGGGTCAAGGTCAAATTCAACGGGCAGGAACTGGCCGGATACCTGCTGGAGCGCACCGCCGGATCCGACGCCGGCCACCCCCTGGTGCCGCTGCACAAGGTGCTCTCCGCCGTCCCGGTCCTGACCCCCGCAGTGGCCGAGCTCGCCGGCCGGATCGCCTCGCGCTACGCCGGAACGGTCAGCGATGTCCTGCGCGTGGCCGTGCCGCCGCGCATGGCCAAGCTGGAAAAGGAATTCGCCCCGGACGGCCGGCTCGATCCCGCGCTGTTCGGCACTGAGACGTTCGGTCTGGCGACCGACGTGTCGCTTCCGTCGACAGCCGCCGGCAGCATCTGGACCCGGTACCGCAACGGTGCGGCATTCCTCGCCCACCTCGCCGCGGGGGAGTCGCCCCGGGCCGTGCTGACCGCCCTGCAGGGGTACGGGCCCGCCGGCTGGCCGCGGATGATCGCCGAAGCCGTGGCCGCGGTGCGGATCTCCGGCCGCGGCGCCGTCGTCGTGGTGCCCGACTACCGGGACCTTGACCGCGTGGAATCTGCCCTGCTGGAACTGCTTCCCGCCGGCGACGTCGCCCGGCTCACCGCGGACGACGGCCAAACGCCGCGCTACCGCAGCTTCCTGCGCGTACTCAGCGGCGCCGCCGGGGTCGCCGTGGGCACGCGGTCCGCGGCCTACGCGCCGGTGCCGAACCTCGGGCTCGTCATCTGCTGGGACGACGGCGACGACCTCCACATCGAGCAGCGCTCCCCGTACGCGCACACCCGCGAAGTCCTCCTGCTCCGGGCGGGCCAGGAGGGGGCCGCGTGCCTGCTCGCCGCCCATTCGCGCAGCACCGAAACGGAGCGGCTGGTCGCCTCCGGCTGGGCCCAGGCCGTGGAAGCGGACCGGGCCGTCGCGCGGCGGACAGTCCCGCGGGTCCTGAACACGGCCGACAGCTACGAACTCGAGCATGACCCGCTCGCCCGGATCGCCCGGCTCCCCGGCGCGGCCTGGCGGGCCGCCAAGGAAGGCCTGGAACGGGGTCCGGTCCTGGTCCAGGTGGCCCGCGCCGGCTACGCCCCCTCGCTGGTGTGCGACACCTGCCGGGAACCGGCCCGCTGCACTGCCTGCAGCGGCCCGCTGGCGATCGCCGGTCCGGGCGGGAGCAGCGCCGTGCCGCAATGCCGCTGGTGCTCGGCCCCGGCCCCGGCCTGGCGCTGCGGCACGTGCAACGGCGCCAGGCTAAGGCGCGGCGCCACGGGAGCCCTCCGCACCGCGGAGGAGCTGGGCCGGGCGTTTCCGGGAAAACCGGTCGTCACCTCCTCCGGGGACCAGATCAAGGCCACCGTTGCGGAGACCGCGGCCCTGGTGGTGGCAACTGTCGGCGCCGAACCGGTGGCCTTCGGCGGGTACGCCGCGGCCCTGCTGCTCGACGGCGATTCGCTGCTGCGCCGGGAAAACCTGAGGGCGGGGGAGGACGCGGTCCGCCGCTGGTTCAACGCCGCGGCCCTGGTGCGGCCCGCTTCCGAGGGCGGCCTGGTGGTCATCACGGCCGACGACGCCGCCGGGGTTGGCGCCCTGCTGCGCTGGGATCCCGCCGGGTACGCCAGCCGGGAACTGGCACTGCGGCAGGAGCTGCAGCTGCCGCCCGCCGTGCGGGTCGCTTCCGTCACCGGCGGCAGGACCGCCGTCGGCCATTTCACGGATGCCATCCAGCAGCGGCTGGCGGCGCAGGGAACCGTCCTCCGGACGGCCGGGCCCGCGCCGGTCATTCTGCCGGCGGCCGCGGGGGCAGGCCGCACGCCGCCGCAGGATGCTGCGACGCGGGATGCTGTGCCCCGGGACTCCGGCCAGGAGGTCCGGACCCTGCTGTTCATCCCCTACGCCCAGGCCGCGGCTGCCACGGCCGTCATGCGGGCCGTCAAGGCGGCGGCCGCAGCCAAGCGCAGCGACGACCCGGTGCAACTGCGCCTGGACGGCGTCGACGTCCTGTAGGACCCTCCATTGCGTCTCCGCGGCTCACATGGCCCCACCGGCACGGCGGTCCCTCTATTCAAAGGGCGCGCATGCCGCAACAGGCCCGCAGGCCGGCGGCCATTCGCCGCAGATGGCCGGAATGAGGCTCCGTATTGCGGCCCTCCGCGGCAAATGGGTGGTCGGGGCCCGTGGCGCCGGCGTCATCCCGGCCTCGCTTTGGCTGCGGCGCGGAGCGGATCTCCGCGCCGGCCACTTACAGCCGTTCCGGCTATCTCCGGCCGCGGGGCCGGTTCCGGAGCGCGACGGCCTCTTCGGCGACGGCCACGAGCCGCCGCGCCGACTCATCCCAGCTGAAGTCTGCGGCCCGCTCCACTGAACGGCGGGACCGGGCCTTCCACAGGGCGGGGTCCTCGAGCGTGCGCACCGCCTCGGCAAACTCCGCCGGGGAGTCCGGATGCACGTAGCTGACGGCATCGTCACCGACCTCCCGGAAGATCGGGATGTCGCTGGCAATCACCGGCGTGCCGTGGGACATGGCCTCGACGAGCGGCAGTCCGTAGCCCTCGGCCCGGGACAGGCTGACCAAGGCGGTGGTGCGTGCCAGGAGGGCCTCATACTCGGCGTCGGTCACCCCGTTGTGGAAGACGATGCTTGCGCCCTCCGGAGCCAGGGCCTCGAGCTCGGCCCGCCGCTCGGGCGTGATGCGGCTGAGCAGATGCAGGGTCATGTCCGGGAGCTCCGCCATGCCGCGGACCATGGTCTCCACGTTCTTATAGGGCATGAAGGAACCCATGTAGAGCAGCGTCTTGTCGGCCCCCGCCCCGGGATCGCGCGGGGTGTGGCCGTGCTGTGGGGCGTTGCCGACAATCCTGACAGGACGCCGGGTGAGCCGGTACTTCGCCATCAGGGCCGCCGTGGTGGAGCTGATCGTCGCCACGATGTCCGCCCGGTTCAGCAGGAGCCGCTGGGGCCAGAACGCTTTGTGGTACAGGCGCCACAGGACCCTGACGGGGGCCGGCAGGAATCCGGGAGGGGTGGGGTGCTCGTAGTAAATGAGGTCGTGCAGGGTCAGCACCAGGGCGTACTTCCGGCCCCAGCTGCCCATGGTCTGCATGGGGCATACCACCACGTCGGCGCCCAGCTTGTTGACCTTGGCCGCCACGAAGAGTTCGGCCGGGGACAGCGGGCTGTTGATCAGGGTGTAGGGAACATCGGGCAGGAGCGCGAGCTGGCGGGTGTCGCTGATCAGCATCGAGACGTCGGCGATCCTGGCGGCCGCCGCGATCAGGCTGGCGCCGTAGCGGCTGATGCCGTCGTGGTGGTCCAGCCGGGTGAAGCGGGCATCAATGAGAATTTTCACGCGGCGTGGTCCTTTAGGAAGCGTCTGATGTAGCGGGCAGCGGGCTCGGGGGTTTCGTAGTGGATCAGGTGCCCGACGCCGGGAATGACCTCCAGCCTCCCGTCCGGGAGCCGCGCCGCGAGTTTGTGCTGGTCCGCCAGCATGGCGATCTCGTCCTTCTCGCCCGCGATCAGCAGCACCGGCAGCGTCAGGTCGCCGGCCACCTCGGTGACGTTGCTGCCCACCGAGGCCTTGAAGGCCTGAAGCAGGCTGTCCCGGTCTGCGAAGGAGGAAAAATAGGCGCTGTGCTGGGCGTGCACGAACCGGCGGATGTCCTTGTCCCCGGTCTTGGCCATGGTCACACTCATCACCCGCACGATCGCCTGGCTGCGCAGCAGGGCCAGCCCGAGCCGCTGGGGAAGGCGTGCGGCGGCCTCGTAGTAGAGCACCGCGAGCTTCGTCATTAGGCCCTTGGGCCCTTCGAGGGCGGGCGCCGCGATGGGATTGACCAGGATCAGTTCGGCTACGGCACCGGGGTTGGCCGCCACGAAATGGCTGGCAATGATCGAACCGAACGAATGCCCCAGCAGGACCGTGTCCGCGCCCAGTCCCAGAGCAGCCATGAAACCGCCCAGGAACTGGCTGTAGCCGGCAACGCTGTGCCCGGTTCCCGCGAAGGCGGCCGAGCTGCCGAAGCCCGGCAGGTCCGGCATGATCAGGCGCATGTCCGTCAGCTGGTCGGCCACCCTGAGCAGGCCGTGGTGGTCGCCGCGGAACCCGTGCACCACCAGGATGGTGCGCGTTTCGGGGGTGACCTCGGCGGGTTCGTAGACCCAGTACGCGATCCGGGCACCGTCAACCTCAACGGACGCGGCCCGGGTGCGGGCGTCGAGTCCGCCGCTGAAGAGGGGCGTGCGTGAGGACCCGGTATCCACTTGTTCCATTGGTTCGAATCCTATGCGACGTTGTCGGGGTGGGAGCCGGTCCGGAAGCCGCGTTCGAGGCCGCCGACCTCCGTCATATCCAGCGGGGAGAGCTCAAAGTCGAAGACCTCGAAGTTTTCACGGATCCGCCCGGACGAGCTGGCCTTGGGGATGGCGATATTGCCCAGCTGCAGGTGCCAGCGCAGGATGATCTGCGCCGGCGTGCGGTCGTGTTCGGCCGCCAGGGCCAGGATCACCGGGTCCTTCAGGACCTGGCCGCGGCCCAAAGGACTCCACGCCTCGGTGCGGACACCCAGCAGCTCGTGCTTTTCCCGCAGTTCATCCTGCTGCAGCCAGGGATGAAGTTCGATCTGGTTCACGGCGGGCACCACCTCCGCCGTTTCCAGGAGCCGGTCCAGGTGCTGCGGCTGGAAGTTGGAGACCCCGATTGCGCGAACCTTGCCCTCGCGGTACAGCGTCTCCAGGGCCCGGTACGTTTCCGGGAACAGGCCACGGCGCGCGCACGGCCAATGGATCAGGTAGAGGTCGATGTATTCCAGGCCGAGGTTGGAGATCGAGGTGTCGAACGCACGCATGGTGGCGTCGTAGCCGTGGTCGTCATTCCAGACCTTGGTGGTGATGAAGAGGTCCTCGCGGGAAACGTAGGGCGCGGTTTCCCCAGGCCCGCCGCCGGTGCCCTCAAATCCGGACAAGGCACCGATTCCCTTGCCGACGCCCGTCTCGTTGCCGTACATGGCGGCGGTGTCGAAGTGCCGGTAGCCGGTCTCGACCGCCATGGTCACCAGGCTGGCGGCGTCGGCCGGGGGGACCTTGTACAGCCCGAACCCCAGCCGGTCGATCAGTACGCCGTTGTTCAGGGTCAGCCGGGGGGAGAGTCTCATGACAAAGACTTTACCCACTGGCGCTGGCGAGTGCCGGACCGCCGTTGCCGCCGGCCGCACCGGTCACGGTGCCCGCAACCGCTCAGCCCAGTCCGTCGAACCGGACGAGCCTGCGTGCGCTGGCCTCGTCCAGAATCAGGTCGGTGGCCAGTCCTGCCGCCAGCGCGCCCCTGAGCCCGTTGATTTTGGAAGCACCGGACACCACGCAGATGCGGCGCCGGACCTGGCGGAGCTGGGCCAGGTCCGGGCCGGTGGAGCGCGCGTTGAGCGTGATGCCGTCCGAGGACCCGTCGGCGCGGAAGAACACCGTGGCAACATCGCCCACCACATCGGAGTTCGCCAGGACGTTCAAGTCGTCTTCATCGAGGTAGCCGCCGGCGTAGACGTGGCTGGGGTAGTCGGCGTCGACCGATCCGACACCAAAGATCGCGATGCTCATCCGGGCCTGCAGCTCCAGGATCCGCTGAACACTCCGCTCATTCCACATGGCCCTTTTGGTCGCGGCGTGGTCGAAGAAGGCCGGCACGGGAAACTGTTCCACCCGTGCTCCGTAGGCGCTGCCGAACCGCCTCATGATGTCCGAGGCATAGGTGATGCCGGTGGTCTGCATGTTCCCGGCGCCGTTGAGCTGGACGATCACGCTGTCGTGGGTGATCTTGCGCGTCAGGTGCCGGCTCACGGCGCTCAGGGTGGAGCCCCATGCGACGCCGATGATGGCGTTGGAGTCCACCAGGGGTCCGATCGTCCGGGCAGCCTGCATGGCTACACGGTCCAGTGTTTCCGCCTCATTGAGGGTGTCCACCACCGGAACGACATGGACATCCACCTTGTATTCGGCGCGGATCATGCCCTCGAGTTCGGGCCCGGTGTCCAGCGGGCTGCGGATCTGGATCTGCACGAGACCCGAATCGCGCGCCGCGGACAACAGCCGGGAAACCGTGGACCGGGACGTCCGGAGCTCGCGGGCGATGGCGTCCATGGTCAGGTCCTGCAGGTAATACAGCTGGGCCGCGCGGAGGGCGTCGGACTGGCGTGATTGCATCATGACATTTCCCATCTGCACGTTTGTGCATAGTGCTTGACTCCATTTTCCATTAGTCCAAAGAATAGTGTTGAACGGCGCCGCGCCACGGGCGTGCCGCACAGAATCAAACCCAAGGGAGCAATTTTGGGACAGAAGGACTCAGTCGGCACACCGGCGAACGATCGCGCCTCGGTGCAGAAGCTGCGGACGCGGCGGCACGCGCAGGTTCTGATCATCGGAGGCGGAATCAACGGGGTCGGAACGTTCCGTGACCTGGCGCTGCAGGGCGTGGATGTGGCGCTCGTTGAGCGCGGCGATTACTGCCAGGGTGCCAGCGGCGCCTCTTCCCACATGATCCACGGCGGCATCCGGTACCTCGAAAACGGCGAGTTCCGCCTTGTCCAGGAGTCGGTGACCGAACGCAACAGGCTTCTGCGGATCGCGCCGCACTACGTCAAGCCGCTGCAGACCACGATCCCGATCTTCAGCACCTTCTCCGGGGTCCTGGCCGCCCCCATGCGCTTCCTGACCCACAAGCAGGGCAAGCACACCGAACGCGGGGCGTTCCTGATCAAGCTCGGCCTGAGCATGTACGACTTCTTCTCCCGCGACGGCGGCACGGTTCCGCGCCACCAGTTCCGCGGACGCAAACGCGCCCTCGCCGAGCTGCCCCGCCTGCACCCCGGGATCAAGTACGCGGCCACGTACTTCGACGCCTCCGTCCACAACCCCGAGCGCCTCACCCTCGACGTGCTCCAGGACGGCGAGAAGGCCGGCGGCGCGGACGGCCACGCCCGCGCCAGCAATTACGTCTCTCTGGTCTCGCTGGGCGGCTCCGGAACCCCCGGAACCCCCGGAACCACTGTCCAGCTGCGCGATGAACTGACCGGTGAGGTGTTCGACTTCACTGCCGACGTTGTCGTGAACACCACCGGCGCCTGGGTCGACCTGACCAACGAGGCCATGGGGGCGGCGTCGTCGTTCATGGGCGGAACCAAGGGTTCGCACATCGTGCTGGACCATCCGGAGCTGCTCGCGGCGTGCAACGGCCGCGAAATCTTCTTCGAGCACACCGACGGCCGGATCGTACTGATCTACCCGATGGGTGACCGCGTCCTGGTCGGCACCACCGACGTCGACGCCGACATGGCCCAGGACGCCGTGTGCACCGAGGCGGAAATCGACTACTTCTTTGACCTGATCGGCCACGTGTTTCCGGACATCCCGGTGGGCCGGGACCAGATTGTCTACTCGTTCTCCGGTGTTCGGCCGCTTCCGAAGCACGACGCGACCCAGCCCGGCTTCGTCAGCAGGGACTACCGGATCGAACGCCGTGCGGCGGCGGGCGGCGCCGTCCTCAGCCTCGTCGGCGGCAAGTGGACCACGTTCCGGGCCCTCGCCGAGCACCTGAGCAACGACGTCCTGGCCGAACTCGGTATGGAACGGAAGGTTTCGACGGCGAAGCTCGCCATCGGCGGCGGCGCCGGCTTCCCGGACAGCGAGGACGGCGTCCAGCGCTGGATCAAGGCCCACATGTCGGCCGGCCGCGACGTCGCCCGCGTCACCGGGCTGCTGACCCGCTACGGGACCCGTGCCGAAGAAGTCATCCGCTTCCTGGACGGGGCCGCGGCCGGCGAGCCGGACCGGCTGCTGCATTCCACCCGCGAGCTGAGCACCCGGGAACTGGAGTTCATGGCCGCCCATGAGCAGATCGGGCACCTCGTGGACGTCCTCATCCGCCGCACGTCCCTGGCCTTTCGCGGCCTGGTGACAGGGGAACTGCTCAACGAAGTCGCGGACATCCTTTCCGGACCGCTCGGCTGGGACGCGGCACGCCGGGCCTCAGAGATCAGCCACGCACAGGAGGTGCTACAGCGGTTCCACGGTGTCCGGGTCCACAGCTTGGTCGCCTGATATTGCTTGCGTGCCCGGGCAGGGAAGCCCTGGTGCAAGCACTGCGCGGTCCGCCCTGGCGGCCGGCGCAGTGGCCGGCCGGCAGCACGAACATGCTGCCGGCCCAACGGCTTCCAAACTCGCGGAGGCCGACAACAGAAAATAGAGGAGTCAAAGATGTCTCTTGGAATAGTTTTCCTATCCGAATTATTCGGTACCGCCATGCTGACCCTGCTGGGTTGCGGCGTTGTGGCCAACGTTGCGCTCAAAGGCACCAAGGGCAATAACGGCGGGTTCCTCATGGTCACCTGGGGGTGGGGCCTTGCCGTCTTCTCCGGTGTCTATGTTGCTTCCATCTCAGGTGCGCACCTGAACCCGGCCGTGACTTTTGGCCTGCTGGTCAACGGCAAGAAGTTGTACGCCCCCGGTGTTCCGGTTGACTTCGCCTCGACCCTGACGTACTTCGGCGGTGAACTGACCGGTGCCTTCCTCGGCGCCGTCGTGATGTGGCTGGCCCACAAGCAGCACTTTGATCTCGAGCAGGAGCCCGCCAGTCAGCTGGCCGTCTTCTCCACGGGCCCGGCGATCCGCTCCAACCAGTGGAACCTGATCACCGAGATCATCGGCACCTTTGTCCTCGTGTTCGTTATCCTGACCTTCGGCGGGACGCCTTCCGGGCTCGGCCCGCTGTCGGTGGCCCTGCTGGTCGTCGGTATCGGTGTTTCGCTCGGCGGCCCCACCGGCTACGCCATCAACCCCGCCCGTGACCTGGGCCCCCGCATCGCGCACGCCTTGCTCCCCATCAAGGGCAAGGGCTCCAGCGACTGGAGCTACTCCTGGATCCCGGTGGTCGGTCCGCTCATTGGCGGCGGCCTCGGCGGCCTCGTGGCAGCAGTCGTGCCGATCATCATCCCCGTCATCCCTCACTAACTGCCCGTTCAACCGTCAGTACAACTGCCACGCCAAACAGACAAGGACGTCACTATGAACCAGTACGTAGTTGCAATCGACCAGGGGACCACGAGCACCCGAGCCATCGTGTTCGACCACAGCGGCAGCATCGTCTCCTCCGGCCAGATGGAGCACGAGCAGATCTTCCCCCAGCCCGGCTGGGTGGAGCACAACCCCGCTGAAATCTGGAACAACACCCGCGAGGTGATCGGCTCGGCCCTGTCCAAGGCGAACCTGACCCGGCACGACATCGCCGCCGTCGGCATCACCAACCAGCGCGAAACAGCGGTGGTGTGGGACAAGACCACCGGCGAGGCGATCTACAACGCCATCGTGTGGCAGGACACCCGCACCCAGCCGATCGTGGACGAACTCGCGAAGGACGGCGGGGTAGAACGCTTCAAGCAGAAGGTGGGCCTGCCGCTGGCGACCTACTTCTCGGGCACCAAGATCAAGTGGATCCTGGACAACGTCGAGGGCGCCCGGGCCAAGGCGGAGGCCGGCGACCTCGTCTTCGGCAACACCGACTGCTGGGTGCTCTGGAACCTGACCGGCGGGACCGACGGCGGAGTGCACGTCACCGACGTGACCAACGCCTCACGGACCATGTTCATGGATCTTGAGACGCTGTCGTGGGACCAGGAGATTCTGGACGCGTTCGGCGTCCCGGCCTCCATGATGCCGGCCATCAAGTCCTCCTCCGAGGTCTATGGCACGGTGCACACCTCCCAGCTGCTTCGCGAGGTTCCTGTGGCCGGGATCCTGGGCGACCAGCAGGCGGCCACGTTCGGGCAGGCGGCGTTCGATGCCGGGGAAGCCAAGAACACCTACGGCACGGGCTGCTTCCTGATCTTCAACACGGCCGAGGAAATTATCCATTCCAAGAACGGGCTGCTGACCACCGTCGGCTACAAGCTCGGCGACGCGGCGCCGCACTACGCGCTGGAGGGCTCCATTGCCGTCACCGGTTCCTTGATCCAGTGGCTGCGGGACAACCTCGGCATGATCAGCAGCGCCCCCGAGGTCGAGACCCTCGCGGCCTCGGTGGAGGACAACGGCGGTGTGTACATTGTGCCGGCATTCTCCGGCCTCTTCGCACCGTACTGGCGCTCGGACGCCCGCGGCGCCATTGTGGGCCTGACCCGCTATGTTACCAAGGCCCATATCGCCCGCGCGGCGCTGGAGGCCACCGCCTTCCAGACCCGTGAGGTGCTGGACGCCGTCAACGCCGACTCCGGCGTACCGCTGACGGAGCTGAAGGTCGACGGCGGCATGGTCGCCAACGACGCCCTGATGCAGTTCCAGGCGGACATCCTCGGCGTGCCGGTCATCCGTCCGAAGGTGGTCGAGACGACGGCGTTGGGCGCAGCCTACGCGGCCGGCCTGGCGGTCGGATTCTGGAAGGACCTGGGCGAGTGCTCGGCCAACTGGGCCGAGGACAAGCGGTGGGAGCCGCAAATGGACCAGGCCGAGCGGGAACGCCAGATGCGTCTCTGGAAGAAGGCCGTCACCAAGTCGATGAGCTGGGTTGACGACGACGTGAAGTAGGCGCGCACAAGGAGCCCCGGCCGGGAAGATCCCGGCCGGGGCTCCTTTGTCTATTGCCCGGGAGCGGCAGGGCCGTTAGTGGTAGTGGTGGCCATCGTAGCCACGTGCCACCTCAGCGCGCGGCGTCTTCGCGTAGACGTCCTTGCTGACCGTGTAGCCCCGGCGGTCGATCTGCAGTGCCTGCTCGTTGACGCTCTTCAGCTCGGAGCGGCTGAGCTTCTTGATCTTGACGAGATTCAGGAACTCCTGGTCCTCTCCGCCCACGGCCGTGACCTTGATCAGACCCGTGTGCTTGGAATAGAACTTTCGCTGGTGGCCGGCGCTTGGCGGGTCCAGCGGGTTGAACTCATCGATAACCAGCACATCGCTGTAGCAACCAGTGGCGACGCAGACGCGTTGGTCCTTCGCGAACACATCACCGCAGTCCAGGAAGTCCACGCTGGGTGCGTAGGCCTGGGGGTAGGCGGGGGTCTTCAGGCGCGGGTGGCTCTGCATGGCGATGCCCGCCTGGGCCTTGTCGATGCCGCTGATGAACGTACTTGGCGCACCCACAAGCTTCCCGTTCTCGTACTCCTCCGGATATTCGCCGAAGAGCCACACGTCGCCCTTCCGTGTCTCGGCGAAGAAGGCAAGTTCCGATTCCGCGAGCTCACCGTCGGAGTAGTCCCGGTCCCATATCGCGATGGTCTTCACCCCGTCGATCACCTTGGTCAGCCCCGTGACCGTGCTGACAACCTTGCGGGTGGTTGTCCCGTCCGGGGAGACTACTTTGCCGGTGGTGGTGTACTGCATGCCGGGTTCGAGGGGGAACCACTTGTTGTCAATCTCCGGCCTGGACGGGAAGGCGCTGCGGTTGAATTTGATTGCCGAGCCGGGGCCGCACAGTTCCTGCGAACGGGCGGCCGCCGGCGCGGTGGCTGCCGTCGCCGCGGCCGCCGTCGCCGCCGTCAGCGACGCCACCACCAGCAAGACCGCGGAGCCGTAAGCGGTAAATCTCTTAGATAGTGGAGTCATCTGACTGGCCTCTCATTGTTGGTAGTTGTTGCTATACGGCTGATACAGGTTCCGGCTCGCGGGGCTGACGGTCATGACGTGCCGGACCCTTCTTGGCGAACCGCAGGTAGAGCGATGGAACGATGAACAGGTTGACCAGTGTCGATGTCACCAGCCCGCCCAGGATCACCACGGCCATGGGGTGCTCGATCTCATGGCCGGGGCGGTTGCCCATCACCACCAGCGGGACCAGGGCGAGTGCGGTGGCGAGCGTGGTCATCAGGATTGGTGACAGGCGTTCGGCTGCGCCCCGCAGGACCAGGTCCCGGCCGAACGGCACGCCTTCGAACTGTTCCAGGTGCTGGCAGTGGTTGATGAGCAGGATGCCGTTGCGGGCGGCGATGCCCATCACTGTCAGGAACCCGACCAGCGACCCGAGGGACAGGATTCCGCCGCTCATGTGCGCGGCGATCACCCCGCCCACCAGTGCCACCGGCAGCGTCAGGATGCCCAGAACGGCAAGCCGCCAGCTCCGGAATGCCGCCTGGAGCAGGAGGAATACCACAACCAGGGCGCCCATCGCGAAGAGGAGAAGCCGCTGCGAGGCGGCCTGTCGCTCCGCGTATTCGCCCAGGATCTCGGCGCTGTACCCGGTGGGGAACTCCACGGACTTGAGATCGGATTCGAGCTTCTCGACGACCTTGGCCAGATCGCCTTCCTTGACGTTGGCGCTGACATCGAGGCGGCGGGACCCTTCCGAACGCTCAATGACGTTGGGAGTGGGCTTTACCGTGATCTTGGCGACATCGGCCACCCGGATCTTCTGCCCGCTGGGAGTGTCCAGCGGGAGGTTCTCGATGCTTGTGACGCTGGTCCGGATCGCCGGAGGACTCCAGACCTGGACGTCATAGGCCTTGCCGTCCCGGTAGACGTCGCCGACCTCTTCGCCGGATACCAGGGTGGCTGCGGCACGGCGGACGTCACCGGGCTTCAGGCCGTAGCGGTTGGCGGCGTCCAGGTTCACCTCGACGTCCACCTGCGGAACGTTGACCTGGAGTGCGACTTTGGCTCCGATGGCACCCTCGATGCCGGCCAGGGCAGTCTTGACCTTGTCCGCCTGCTTCTTCAGCGTGTCCAGGTCATCGCCGTACACGCGGACCACGATCGAGTAGCCCGTACCGGTGAGCACCTCGCGGACACGTTCCTTGAGGTAGGTCTGGACGTCCCGGTGGATGCCGGGATACCCGTCCACGACCTGCTGGATGGAGGCCAGGGTCTTGTCGTAGTCGACCGAGGGGTCAACGCTGATCCAGTTCTCGCCAAAGTTGACCCCCACCACCTCATCGGCGGCGAAGGCCTGACCGATGTGGGACCCGCAGTTGTTGACGCCGGCAATGGTCATCAGCTCCTGGCAGGCCAGTTGGCTGACGCGCACTTCCTCGGCGTTGGAGGTGCCGGGTTGCGTGACCCAGTGCATGAGGAAGTCACGTTCCTTGAACGAGGGCAACAGTGACTGGCCCAGGAGCGGGGCCGCTATGATTCCGACGACGCCGAGTGCCCCCACCGCGAGGTAGCCCGGGAGCGGGCGTTTCACAATGGGACGCAGGGCGGCGCCGTACCAGCGCTTGAGGACCCGGACCACCGGCGGATCGCGGTCTTCCAGCTTGGCATTGCGCAGGAAGATGTACGCCATGGCCGGCGTGACCGTGAGGGCCACCAGCATGGACGCCAAAACCGCCAGGGTGTAGGCGGTCGCCAGGGGCCGGAAGAAGGCGCCCGTCAGGCCATCCAGGAAGAAGATCGGTACCGTGGCGGCAACGATAATCAGGGTGGCGTAGACGATGGGGCCGCGGACTTCCAGGGAAGCGTTGACGACCACGCGGGCGGTGCTTTCGGTCCCGCCGCTGGCGCGGTGGTGCCGGAGCCGCCTGACGATGTTCTCGACGTCGATGATGGCATCGTCCACCACGACCCCGACGGCAATCACCAGCCCCGCAAGCACCATCGTATTAATCGTGCCTCCGGTCCAATACAGCACCAGGGCCGCTGCCATCAGCGACAACGGGATCGCCGTCACGCTCACCAGGGCTGTCCGCCATTGGAACAGGAAGACGCTCAGCACCAGGACCACCAGGAAGCAGCCCAGCAGCAGCGCGAGGCTCAGGTTGCCGAGCGACTCCTCGATGAACGAGGCGGGCCGGAACAGGGTGGTGTCGACCGCGATTCCGGTCAGGCCGGGCTGCAGTTCCTTGAGCGCTTCCTCGACCCCGCGGGTGACTTCGAGGGTGTTGCCCCACGGCAGCTTTTCGACGATCAGCATCAGTCCGGGGCCGCCATTGATAACCGCGTCACCGATCAGTTGCTGGTGGTCCTCCACGACGGTTGCCACGTCGGCGAGCTTCAGGGGAGGCAGTCCCTCGCGTTCCTCCAGTGGCACCTGGGCAAGGTCCGCCGGAGACGTGATGGGTTGTACGTGCCTGATGGACATGCTCTGGCTGGGTGTTTCCAGCGCCCCTCCGGTGCCGATCAAGGCACCGGGGGAGTACTTGAGCAGGCCGGCGTCCAAGGCGTCGGACGTGGAGTTCATGACGTTTTCCAGCGTCACGTTGTTGGCTGCCAGCTTGGTCGGATCAACCTGGACCTGGAGCATCTGAAGCCGTTCGCCCCAGATCGCAACGTTCGCCACGCCAGGCACCCGCAGCAGGTGTGCCCGGATGTTCCAGTAGGAAACCATGGACATTTCGATCAGGGAGCGGGTCTCGGAGGAGAGCCCGATCTTCATGACACGGCTGGTGGAGGACAGCGGCTGGAGCATTATTGGCGGCGCGGCCCAGGTCGGCAGAGTCGGTATGACCGTTGCCATCCGCTCCGACACCAGCTGCCGGGCGGTGAGCAGATCGGTCCCGGGTTTGAACTCCATCACGATGGCGGACAGCTGCGACACAGACTTCGACCGCATCTGGTCCAGGCCGTCTATGCCGTTGAAGGCCTGCTCCATCGGAACCGTTACGAGTTCCTCGACTTCGGAGGCAGTGAGACCCAGACATGCCGTCTGAACCTCGACGCGGGGCGGTGCGAACTCCGGGAAAACATCCACCGAAGCGCTGCTGAGTTGCGCGCCGCCCACGATCATGAGGGCGGCCGCCATCGCAATGATGATCGACCGGAACCTCAGGCTTGCAGCGACAATCCGGCGCATGTCAGTGCGCCGTATCGAATTCAGCGCCGAAGAGTTCAGCCGCGCCGACGGTTACGATTGCGGTGCCGACCGCGGGGCCGGCCGAGGCCGTGACCACTCCGTCCTCCACCTTGGCTACCGTGACCGACTGCCGCTGGTAGACCCGCGGGGCCGGGTTAGTGTACACCCAGGTTTTTCCGCTGGCGTCGTAGAGCAGGGCTGAGTAGGGCACGACGACGTCCTTGCCCTTTCCGGCCTTGACGGTGTCGGTCTTCAGGTCGAGGCGTTCGATTCCCTTCTCCGTCAACGTCAGTTTCGCGATGCCTGTTGCGGCATTCTTCTCCACCTTGGCGGGTTCGTTGGCCGAGACGGCGGCGGGGGCCGCCGCCGTCGTCTGGGCACATGCGGGCAACGCGAACAGAAGTGCTGCGCATAAAGCGGCCGCCAGGGGCAGGCGCCGCGAGGGCTGTTGGCTGGTCATTTTGCTTCCACCTTTTCCTGCGTAACGGGCTGGACGGGAACTTCGGCCTCGTACACTTCGGCCCACTCTTCCGGGGCGGAACCGGGCCCGAACCAGAGAGCGAGCAGGGGGAGTACGAAGATCCCGATGAGAGTTGTCGTGATGAGTCCGCAGACGATGATCAGGGCCATCGGGCCCAGGAAGGACCCGCCGACGGCGCCGCCGAAGAGTCCCGGCGGGATCAGGATCGCCACCGTGATCAGGGCTGCCTTCAGAATGGGCGAGACCCGGTCCCGGGCCGCCATCATGATGACCTTGTCAGGGGACTCGTGCGGGGTGGCCCGCCACAGCTCATCCGTCCGGGCGGAGAGCAGCGCCGCGTTGCGGGCTGCAACGGCCAGCACCGCGGCAAAGGCCGTGAGTGCCAGCACAGTGATGGCGCCTCCCGCGATCCACGCTGCCACGGCGGCCCCGGCCAGCGCGGCCGGCAGGGACAGGAAGATGGCAAGCGCCAGCTTCCAGCTCCGCACCGCTGTCTGGAGAAGGAGCAGGATTCCCAGAAGGGCAGCCGCGCCGATCCACAGAACCATGGCGTCCCCGGCGAGCTGTTCACTGTACTTCGTGGGGATTTCGGCGTGGTATTCCAGCGGGAACTGGATCTGCTCGATCGCCGCGTTGATGTCGCGCTGGATATCCGCGAGCGGACGTCCGCTGACCTCGGCCACCACATCGATCCGGCGTGAGGTGTCATCGTGCAGAATCACGACTTCATTGGGAACGAGCCGGATGTCGGCGATTTGGCCCAGCTGGACCTGGCCGCCGCTTGGCGTATCCAGCAGGAGCTCACGGATGCTGGTCAGGTCATCCCGGACGTCCACCGCGCCGCGCACCACCACTTCAAAGACCTTCTGCTGTTCGAAGAGGTTGCCGACGACGATGCCTTGCATCAGGGCGGCGGCGGCGCGGCGTGCGTCGCCGGGTTTGATGCCGACCTTCTGCGCCGCCTCGAGGTTGACCTCGACTTCGACGATGGGCGTCATGGCGCTGGCGTTGATCGTCGGGTTCTTCACGCCGTCGACCTTTTCGATGGCCTTGCGGACCTCTTCTGCCTTCTCTCGCAAGACGGGCAAGTCTGTTCCGTAGACGCGGACAGCGAATCCGGGATCCATGCTGCTGCGCTCCTGGCCGATCTGCTGCTGGGAGTAGTTCACCACGTTGTGGGCGATGCCGGGGTAGCCCTGGACGACGTCACGGACCGCCTGCTCCGTTTCGCTGAAGTCGGCATCCGGTGTGATGGACACCCAGAGTTCCGCGGAACTGTTCCCGACAACCTGGTCGGAGGAAATGGCGCGGCCGATGTGGCCGCCAACTCCCGAGACACCAGGCAGGGTCCGCAGTTCGTCGGACGCCTTGGACGCCACCCGACGCACCTCGTCGTTGGACGTGCCTGCCATCGAGTCCCACTGCACCAGGAGTGTCCGGTCCGGAATCGTCGGCACGACCGCCCGGTTCCCGACCAGCTGCGATGCCGCGGCGAGCCCCAGCAGTCCAACGACGGCGACAGCGACAATGCCGAGGGCACGGCGGGAACGTGCCCCCTCGAGTGCCCTGTCGTACGTGGACCTGGCCCGGACAACACCGGGCGAGTCCGCCCGCCGGGCTTTCTCACCGGGAAGCAGGAGATATGCCAGGACCGGTGTCACGGACAAACCCACCAGCATTGACACGGCAAGCGCCAACGCCAGGGACCAGAAGAGGGGCTGGAAGAACGCACCGCCGACTCCCGTGACGAACAGCGTCGGTACGAGCGCGAGGGCCATGATGAGCGACCCGTGGAACAGCGGTGTGCGGACGCTGCGGACAAGCTGGACCATGCGGAACCTGATGGTGGCATCTGTCTCGGTCCCGGTGGTCCGCAACGGCCGGCGCCGCTGCGCCTGCACATCCTCCACGATGTCTCCGACAATCACAGAGACGCCCAGCAAGATGCCGGCGAGGATCGAGATATTCAGTGTGGAGTCGAGCAAGTAGAGCACCACTCCCGCCGCCATGACGGTGGTGCTGATCGCCACCAGGGCGATCACGGCCACCCGCCAGGAGCGGAACAGGGCCCAGAAGAGCAGCACGGCGATCAGGAGGCTCACGAGCAGCGCCAGGCCGAGTCCGTCCACGGCATCCTGCAGGAAGGAGGCGGGCCGGAAGACGGACGTATCCATCTGGATTCCGGAAAGCCCGGGCTGCATGTCGTTCAGCGCAGCCTCGAGGTCCTTGGTGACCTGCAGCGTGCTGGCTCCGGGGAACTTCTCCACGACCAGCAGGAGGCCCGCATCCTGGCCGACGACGGCATCGCCGATCAGCGGCTGGTGGTCCTCCTTCACCTGGGCAATGTCACCCAGGAGCATGGGAGATCCGGCGTCTTCGACACTGACCTTGGCCAGGTCCTCCGGTGTTCGGATGGGCAGCACGTGCTGGATGCCCAGGCGTTGGCTCGGCGACTCCACGAACCCGCCCGTGCCGGGGGTGGACGCCTCAAGGAAGCTCAGCGGCGACACCCAGACTGCGTTGCCGGTGGTCTTGATGACCTGTTCGAGCGTGATGCCCTTGTCACGCAGCTGCGTGGGGGTCACCTCTACTTGGAGCTGCTGTTCGCGCTGTCCCCAAATGGAAACGTTGGCGACCCCGGGAATGCCGATCAGCCGCGGCTTGATCTTCCACCGGGCCAGGACCGACATTTCGATCCCGGAAAGCTCTTTGGAGCTCATCCGGACCATAAGGACGCGGCTGGTGGACGACAACGGCTGCATGATCAGCGGCGGCGCCGAGACGTTCGGCAGCGCGTGGGCCTGGGTCATGCGTTCGGCCACGAGCTGGCGCGCGCGCAGAAGGTCGGTGCCCGGCTCGAACACGAGCTCGATCGAGGACAGGCCGGGAACTGATTTGGACCGGATTTCATCGAGCCACGCCACCCCGTTAAGGAGGTCGGCTTCCATCGGGGCAGTGATGAGCTGTTCAACTTCGGCAGCTGAGAGGCCCAGGGCCTCGGTCTGGATCTCGACGTGGGCCGGGGCGAACTCGGGCATGCTGTCGATGGCGACGTGGGGGACGTTCACTACCCCGAAGGCAATGAGTCCGGCCGCCATGGCGAGAACCAGGATGCGGAACTGCATACTGAAACGGGTGATCCAGCCGAACATGGCTAGCCCTGTTCCAGGGAGCCGGCGTCGCAGGTGCGGCCGGCGGGGGATTTCGGCAAATGCACGGAAGAATTGCGCAATTGATACATGACAGGCTCCTCAACCCGAGACCATTTGCGAATCCCCCCGAGAGATCCCATTTCTTGCTGATCTTTATCGAATAGTGTTCCCATTTGAATCGTTTGGCAAGATCAAAATTTTAGGCCTGCTTCCCGGTTTTTCACGGGTTTCTCCCAGCTTGGAGGCTCACAATGCGCTCTCCGAAGAAACTTCGCGGAAGGGCCCGGGCGCCCGTGGCCGGCCACCCGGGTGTTCGTTGTTTTTCTACTTGTTTTCCGCGCCGAGCTACCCGAATTTCTGTCGTAGTTACTTGCCCGATACGTCGGGCAATTGGCAGTAAGTACCGCTATTCCATAGGTATGTCGTTTGTAACAATTGCGGACATAGCAGCCCGCACAGGCCGCCGGAGCGCGAGTCGACTGCGACTACCGGGCCGCAACCGGCCCGTCGGTTCAGCACGAACCAGCCCGAGGGGCTAAAGTGGTCCTATGCGCGCCGTGCTCCTGCTTAGCTAGCCGCCCGGCATCCCGGCGAGACCTCGTTTCCGAAGAGTCCCCGGATTGCCGAGCGGCGGCCCCTCCATGTCGAGGGGCTTTTGTGTGTCCGGGGTACATTCCGGTCCGCAACGCACGAAGTAACAGCAGGTGTACCACGTACGGACAGTATGGGGTCAGGACCGGGCAGCCGGCCATGACAGTGCAGATTTGATGGTGAACAGGCCTGGCGGCAGGCAGGCCTGAAGGTAGACAGGCCTGGATAACAGGCCGCACAGAACAGAAGAGGCCAGCAGTGAGCGTTCAGCCGGAAACACAGACCGGATCGCCAGCAGCCGCGGCGGAGGGGCCTGAGGAAGGTGCCTACAGCTTCGCGGCAATGGAAGCCAAGTGGCCGCAGGTCTGGGAAGACCTGAAGGTCTTCACGCCGCTCGACGACGGCTCAAAGGAACGCCGCTACGTGCTGGACATGTTCCCGTATCCGTCCGGTGACCTTCACATGGGCCACGCCGAGGCGTTCGCGATGGGCGACGTTGTGGCGCGCTACCTGCGCCAGCAGGGCTACGACGTGCTGCACCCGATCGGCTGGGACTCCTTCGGCCTGCCCGCGGAAAACGCGGCGATCAAACGCAACGCGCACCCCAGTGAGTGGACGTACGCCAACATCGACACCCAGGCGGCGTCGTTCAAGCGCTACGCAATCTCTGCGGACTGGTCCCGCCGGCTGCACACCTCGGACCCGGAGTACTACCGCTGGACCCAGTGGCTGTTCACGCGGTTCTACGAACGTGGACTGGCCTACCGCAAGAATTCGCCGGTCAACTGGTGCCCCAAGGACCAGACCGTGCTGGCCAACGAACAGGTGGTCAACGGCGCCTGCGAGCGGTGTGGCACTCCCGTGACCAAGAAGTCCCTGAACCAGTGGTACTTCAAGATCACCGACTACGCCGACCGCCTGCTCGATGACATGGACGAACTGCGCGGGCACTGGCCCGAACGCGTCCTCGCGATGCAGAAAAACTGGATCGGCCGTTCCGAGGGTGCCCACGTCAACTTCGTGATCGAGGCCGACGGCGGCAAGGCCGCCAAGGACGTCACCGTCTTCACGACGCGCCCGGACACCCTCTACGGCGCCACGTTCTTCGTCGTCGCCGCCGACGCGCCGCTCGCCGTCGAACTGGTCACCGACGAGCACGCCGCCGCCCTGGACGCCTACCGGGAGCAGGTCAAGGCGCTCTCCGAAATCGAGCGCCAGTCCACCGAGCGCGAGAAGACCGGCGTCTTCACCGGGCGCTACGCGACCAACCCGCTCAACGGCGAAAAGCTGCCCGTCTGGGCCGCCGACTATGTCCTGGCCGACTATGGCACAGGCGCCATCATGGCCGTCCCGGCCCATGACCAGCGCGACCTCGACTTCGCCAAGACCTTTGACCTGCCCGTCCGGGCAGTCCTGGACACGGGCGAGGAAGACCCGGCTGCCACGGGCATCGCCACCACCGGCGAGGGGACCCTGATCAACTCCGGCGGCCTCGACGGGCTGCCCAAGGCCGAGGCCATCCCGGCGGCCATCGAAATCCTGCGCGAGTTGGGCACCGGCGAGAAGTTCGTGAACTTCCGGCTTCGTGACTGGCTGCTCAGCCGGCAGCGGTTCTGGGGCACACCGATCCCCATCATCCACTGCCCGGCCTGCGGGGAGGTCCCGGTCCCGGATGATCAGCTGCCCGTGACCCTGCCGGCGGACCTGCGCGGCGAGGACCTGTCCCCGAAGGGCACGTCACCGCTCGCCGCGGTCGAAAGCTGGGTCAATGTCGAGTGCCCCAACTGCCAGGGCCCGGCCAAACGGGACACGGACACGATGGACACCTTCGTGGATTCCTCCTGGTACTTCCTGCGCTTCGTCTCTCCGCAGTACACCGGCGGTCCGTTCGATCCGGAGAAGATCAACGACTGGATGCCGGTCGGACAGTACGTGGGCGGCGTGGAGCACGCCATCCTGCACCTGCTCTATGCGCGGTTCTTCACCAAGGTCATCCACGACCTCGGCATGATTGAGGCGGACGAGCCGTTCAGCGCACTGCTGAACCAGGGGCAGGTGCTCAACGGCGGCAAGGCCATGAGCAAGTCCCTGGGCAACGGCGTCGACCTCGGCGAGCAGTTGGACAAGTTCGGTGTGGACGCTGTCCGCCTGACCATGATCTTCGCCTCCCCGCCGGAGGACGACGTCGACTGGGCGGACGTATCGCCGTCGGGCTCCGCCAAGTTCCTGGCCCGGGCCTGGCGCCTCGGGCAGGACGTCACAAGCGCACCCGGCGTCGATGCCGCCACCGGTGACCGTGCCCTGCGCACCGTCACCCACCGCACGATCGCCGATGCGCAGGCCCTGCTGGACAACAACAAGTTCAACGTGGTTGTCGCAAAGCTGATGGAACTGGTCAACGCGACCCGCAAGACCATAGATGCAGCCAGCGGTGCCGGCGGTGCGGACCCAGCAGTCCGCGAGGCCGTCGAGGCCGTAGCCGTCATCCTGAGCCTGTTTGCACCGTATACCGCCGAGGATCTGTGGAACGTCCTGGGGCACCCGGCATCGGTCGCCAACGCCGGCTGGCCCACGCACGACGACGCACTGCTCGTGGAGGACACGGTCACCGCCGTCGTCCAGGTGCAGGGCAAGGTGCGGGACCGGCTGGAGGTTTCCCCGGACATCTCCGAGGAGGACCTGCGCGAACTGGCGCTGGCATCGGAAAATGTCCAGCGCGCCCTCGATGGCCGTGCCCTGCGCACGGTGATCGTACGGGCGCCTAAACTGGTCAACATCGTCCCGGCCTAGCCGGACGTACCAGCTTGACACTGGCCGCCGGCTGATCCCGGCGGCCAGTGCAGACAACCAGCGCAGACAATGGGACGGGCACAAGTGCCCCCGCCGGAGAAGCAAGTCCACGCGTCCCCACAGCAGGAGGTCCTTCGTGCCACACCGCGAGCCGTCAGGCTGGCCATGGCTGCGCGAGCGGCTTGTTCGCCTGCGGCAGGGTTCCCGGGACAGCATCCCCGAAGCGGCTCCCGCCGCCGTCGTGCAGGTTGCGGTGGTCACAGACTCTGCCGCCGCGCTGCCCGCGGACTGGGTCCGGGCTTTCGCTGCTGACGGCCGGCTCACCGTGGTCCCGATGCCCGTGATGATCGGCGCCGAAATCTACGGCGAGGGTGAGGACGACATTGCGGAGACCATCGCCGTGGCCCTGGCCAGCGGCAAGCCCGTCAAGACCTCGCGTCCGTCACCGGGGCAGTTTGAACACGCCTACCGGGAGGCCAGCGAGCGTGGCTTCCAGTCGGTGGTCTCCATTCACATCTCGGCGGGGCTGTCCGGGACAGCCGACGCCGCCCGCCTGGCAGCCCAACGGGTCGGCATACCCGTAGAGGTCCTCGACTCCCGGACGGTCGGAATGGCCCAGGGGATGGGCGTGCAGGGCGCGGTGGTCGCGGCCGCCGACGGCAGGAGCGCGGCCGACGTCTTGGCCTTCGCGCAGGACCGGCTGGACCGCACCAAAGTGTACTTCTATGTCCCGACCCTGGAACAGTTGCGCCGGGGCGGCCGGATCGGGGCGGCGGCCTCGCTCTGGGGGACCATGTTCTCCATCAAACCCATCCTGGCGGTGGAAGACGGCCGGATCATCCCGCTGGAAAAAGTCCGGTCAGCGGCGAAGGCCATCGCACGCCTGGAAGAAATCGTGGCCGCGGACGCCTCCGGCCGCCCTGCCGGGCAGGCGCGGCTGGCTGTGCACCACTTTGGCAACCAGGCCGAGGCTGAAGACCTTGCCCGGCGCCTGGCCGTGGCATTACCGGCATGTCCGCCGGCCCAGATCAGCGCTCTCCCGGCAGTCCTGGCGGCCCACGCCGGGCTCGGTGTGCTCGCCGTGATCGTGGGGGAGGGCAGCACCCCTGCTGCAGCGAAACCCGATGCCTTCCCCGGGGACATCGCCAGCCCGGACAGCGGGGAAGCGCACCCTGGCAGGGCTGCCTCCGAAGCGACGGAAACCGGCGACTAGCGCGGCGGGTCCATGTGCTCCATCTGCGCGGACGCCGGACTCTGGCCGTGAACGGGCGGCGGCGGTAAAGTCACTCCACCGAACCCAGCGAACCAGCGAATCCGGAGGCCGCCATGGCAATGCAGGTGCACCACGTAGTCCAGTTCGATCGCGACGTTGCCGAAGAGGTGACCAAGTGGCTGAAATACCTCAAAGGCCAAGTGACCAGCGTTCAATTCCTCACCACCACGGTCCCGGATCCCAAGGCTGCGGATAAATGGCGCGTGCAGTACGAGGCATACATCACCTATCAGAAGTGAACCCCCGACTGTAGCTGCGTTTCAGGGGGTAGGCACGGGCGATGTCCGTCCGGGCGTGGGCGATGCTGTACGCGCGGGTGTGGCTGGTTCCGTTGGCGCTGTCTCTGGCGTTGTAGCTGACACGGTGGTTGGTGGGGCGGTGGTTGGTGGGGCGGCCGGCTCGGACGTTGGCGGGGCGGGCGATTCCGGGACCGTTGGTGGGGCGGCCGGCTCGGACGTTGGCGGGGCGGGCGATTCCGGGACCGTCGGTGGCGCGGCCGGCTCGGACGTTGGCGGGGCGGGCGTTTCCGGGACCGTCGGCACGGTGACTGGCGCGGACGTTGGCTCGGTGGTCGTTTCCGGGACCGTCGGTGGCGCGGCCGGCTCGGACGTTGGTGCGGCGGGTGTTTCCGGGACCGTCGGCACGGTGACTGGCGCGGACGTTGGCTCGGTGGTCGGTATGACGGTTGGCGTCGTGGGCGCGGGTACCGACACTGACGTTGGTGGAGTCGTTGGCGTTAGGGAGGCCGGCGGGGCTGTGGGAGGCGGAGTCGTTGGCGGCGGGGTTGGCCCGGGGGCTGGCTGATTCGGCCCGATAGTGTAGCTGGGCTGCTGGCCTGAGCCGTTGACCCACAGGGCGGCCTGCACCCGGCGGGCACTTCCGGGCTCCAGCCACCAGAGCACCTGTACGTTGCAGTGGTAGACAATCGTGACATTGGCGACGGCGCCCTGCGGCGGAACTGCATGGATCGAGGTGGCGGCTGTTTGGGTGGTCCAGATGAAATTCTGGTCGGCAGTCATTCCGGCCGTGCCGTCGACCGAAACATGCGCTATGCCGTACAGACCGTACTGGGGGCAGAAACTGCTTTCCAGAGAAAAATTGACCACCTGGGTTGAGGTGGCTTGCGTTGTGTCTGCCACGACCGGTGGGGCTGGCAGCATGGTGCCGCCAAGCGCCAGCACCGCCGCGGGCCCAAACAACCACTTCATTGCACACCAGCTTTCGACGCCTGAAATTTACCTCCAGGCGATCAGGGTTGCCCCCAGCCGGCAAAGTCTTCTCGATTGGATGCAGACGTTACCACCGGGTCCGGGCGGGCACCAGCGTAGGGAATACTTGCCTGATGCCGCGGATCTACGCGTATTACTCAGGTATATCCACATACGCCCGGTCCCCGGTATCAGCGGGGGTGAGGGCTGCCTAGAGTCGTTCCATGCCACGCCGCAACCCGGGAACTGAATCCGCCACAGGCGTCAGGGTTGCCCGTGATCGCCTGGCAGCGACGCGCTGGGCTGCCCGGGGTGCGAAAGATACTGCGGAGCCGGGCGAATCCCCGGCTCCGGGCCGGGAACCGGGCGACTCAGCGGGGCTGCTGGAGTTGCAGGTTCCGGCGCCCGGCAGCCCTGTCCCGGTCCGGGCTGATGGCGTCCTCGCTGCTGGACGATGCGTCGGTGGCGACCCTTCACACCATGCTGATGAAACCCGCGGGTACCGCCGGGGAAGAAGGCCGACGCTGGCTATGCGATTTCGGGCCAGGACAGGGGTTAAGGCCGCTGCCCTGCTGGGCGTCCTTGCCGTGGTGCTGGGCGGCTGCTTCTGGTGGCAGGCCGGAACCGGCGGCGCGCAGGTGGTGGCTCTCAGCGACTCCGCCCCCGCCGCCGAGGAAGCACCCGATCCGGCGGATGACGGGTCAACCGCGCCGCCGGGAGATGAGGCCACCGCGGCGCCCGAAAGGATCGAGGTCCACGTTGCCGGTGCCGTGGCCAGCCCGGGGGTGGTTCAACTGCCGGCGGGAAGCCGGCTGCATGAGGCGATTGCAGCGGCGGGCGGGCCCACGGTTCTCGGGGATCCGGACCGACTCAACCTGGCCGCCGTGCTTGAGGATGGGCAGAAGGTCCTGGTGCCCATCCGCGGCGAACCCGATGAGGCCGATACGCCCACGGACGGCTCACCTGCGCCCGGTTCCGGTCCGGGCGGCACGGGGCCAGTCGGCGGGGGCGGGAAGGTCAACCTCAACACCGCCGGCCTTGAGGAACTCGGGACCCTCCCGCGCGTCGGGCCGGTGCTGGCGCAGCGGATCGTGGATTGGCGCCAGCAGCACGGGCGGTTCAAGACAGTGCAGGAGCTCGACGCCGTCGACGGGATCGGTCCGAAGTTGCTCGAGGCCCTGCTCCCGTTGGTGGGTATCTGACGTGGCAAATCCTGAGATGGAAAAGCCTGACACTGCACAGCCTGGCACTGCACGGCGTGGCGTGGACCGGACCGGCCCGCTGGGTTCTGTGGCGGTCCCGCAGAGTCGCTGGCAGCGCTACGTCGATGCGGCCGTCGATTCCCCGGCGCGTGCGGAGCACGAGGATCCGGTGGCCTCCGGCCGGATCCGCGGATCCGGTAAACCCGCGCGAGACGCCGCCGCGCGTCGGCGCCCGATCGAACGGACACGACGGACGGACCTTCGTCTGGTGCTCCCGGCACTTCTTGTCTGGGGGACCGCCGTTGCCGCAAACTGGCTGTCCCCTGCAGGGCTGGCCGGTCTCTGCACGGCGCTGGCGGCGGCCGGAGGCATGCTCTTCCTGGCCGGTCGCGTCATCCTCGGCCGTTCTGGGCTCCGCCCGGCGAGGGAGCGGGGCGCCAGGATTGGGCGGGGTGGCCACGGGCGCGGCCGCAGCGCCGGGCAGGCGGTTCCGCGCAGCACTCGCGCCACAGTGGCAGCGGCGCTGCTGTTGTCCTCCGCGGCAGGCTCACACGCCGCCGTCGAGGCCTCCCGGCGGCACGACGGCGCCATCGCAGAAGCTGTGGCCGCCCGCGCGGCCGTCGTCGCGGAACTGGAAATTGCAGGCGCCCCACGGCCGCTCAGGATTCCCGGTGCCGGTGGCCTGCCGGACCGCTGGGCAGTTCCCGTGATCCTGACGGCGATGACCTTCGGCGGCCACAGGGTCGCCGGGGACGCACGGATCGTGGTCATGGGCGGGGCCACCTGGGGAGACGCCGTTCCGGGCCAGCTCCTGCGCGCCACAGGCAAACTCCGTCCCGCCGCGCCAGGGGAGCCGGAGGCCGGACTCCTGGCAGCGACGTCTGCGCCAACCCTGCTGCGGGGACCCGGGCCCTGGCAGCAGGGTCCCGGGGAGCTTCGCCGCGCCTTCACCGCCGCGGCGGCAAGGTTCGGGGGCGACGCCGGCGGGCTGCTGCCCGGCATGGTCACCGGCGACACCAGCGCCCTGGACCCCGAGTTGGAAGCCGCCATGAAGACCGTCGGGATGACGCACCTGACCGCCGTCAGCGGGGCCAACTGCAGCCTGATCCTCGGGACGCTGCTGCTCGCCGCCCGCACGCTCCGCCTTCCGCGCGCGGCCGCCGCCGCGGCCAGCCTCGCGGGGCTGGCGCTGTTCGTCGTCATGGTGGGACCGGATCCGAGTGTGCTGCGGGCCGCACTCATGGGCAGCATCGGCCTCGCGTCCGTAGCTCTTGGCCGGGCGGGGCGCGGACTCAGCCTGCTCTGTGTTGCCGTCATCGGCCTACTGCTGGCGCAGCCGGTCCTGGCTGCCAGCTTCGGATTCCTGCTCTCGGTCCTGGCCACGCTGGGAATCGTAGTCGCCGGACGCCGCATCATGGACTGGCTGCCGCCTTCGGTGCCGCGCTGGGCGGCAGCCGGCGTCGCCGTACCCCTGTCCGCCCAGCTCTTCTGCGCCCCGGCGATCGTGTTGTTGCAGCCGCAGTTCGGCGCCTACACCCTGCCCGCGAATGTGGCCGCCGCAGCGCTCGTGGCGCCAGTTACACTCCTCGGCACTGCCGCCGTGGTGCTCCTGCCCGCTCTCCCGGCCGCAGCGGGCCTCCTCATGGCCGCCGCTGCTGCCTTCGCAGGCGCGGTGGCGGGGGTCGCCCGGTTCTTCGCGGCACTCCCGGGCGCCGCCCTGCCGTGGCCGGAAGGAGTCTTCGGTGCAGCCACCATGGGAATCTTTTCCGCGGCTGTGCTGGCGGCGGCGTGGCTCGCCCTGCACCCTGCCGCGGCCGCCCGTGGCGTCCTCGCGGCACACGCACTGGTGGTCGCCGTCCTCGACGGACGCTCGCATGCGGCGGCACGGTCAGCCGTCCGGCGGGCCGTCAGCCGCGGCTTGGAGCACCGGTCCGGGCGTGGGACGCTTAGAGTCCGCAAACCAACTTCCGGGAGGAATCGAGAGTGGCTGCTGCCCAGACCCAACGGCCCAGGACCTCGGCGTCGAACACCGCCACCTGGCGCGATGTGACACCTGCTGCCGTCGTTCTGGTGGGCGGTCCGGAAGACTACATAGGTGCCCGGGCCATGGACCGTATCCGCGCGCAGGTCCGCGCGGTGGCGCCCGACGTCGAAATTACGCGGCTCAATGCCGGCAGCTACACGGCCGGGTCCCTGGCCATGAACGTCAGCCCTTCACTGTTCGGCGAACAAAAGCTCATCGAGGTCGACGGGCTCGAGGCGATGAACGATGCCTTCCTCGCCGATGCCCTGAAGTATGTGGTCCAGCCCGAACCGGAGGCCTTCCTGGTGCTCCGCCACGGCGGGGGAGTCCGCGGCAAGAAGCTGCTGGACGCCATCAAGGCCGCGGGCTGGCCCGTTGTCGACTGCCAGCCGCTCAAGAAAGACGCCGAGAAGATCGCCTTCGTCACGGCCGAGTTCCGGGCGGCCTCCCGGCGTATCGACCCCGACGCCGTGCACGCCCTGGTCAATGCGGTTGGCGCGCAGCTCGCGGAACTCGCCGCCGCCTGCAGCCAGCTGATCGCTGACGCCACCACCGGCGTGGACGCGGCCATGGTGGACAAGTACTACGGCGGCCGGGTCGAGGCAACGGGTTTCAAGGTCGCCGACGCCGCGATGGCCGGCAACGGCCCGCTGGCCCTGTCCACACTTCGCCACGCCCTGGCCACCGGCGCGGACCCGGTGCCGATCGTGGCTGCCCTGGCGTCGAAGTTGCGTTCCCTGGCCAAGGTGGCCGGCGCGCAGGGGTCGTCCTCGCAGATCGCCAAGCAACTGGGTATGCAGCCCTGGCTCGTCGAACAGGCCCAGCGGGAAGTCCGGCGCTGGACGCCCGAGGGGCTGGTCCGCTCGATCCAGGTCACCGCCGAGGCCGACGCCCAGGTCAAGGGCCTCTCCCGGGATCCTGTCTATGCCGTGGAACATGCGGTAACGGTGATTGCCACCTCGGCCAGGAGTTCCTGACACCCGCGTTCGAACCCAGGGGCCCGGCGTGTCGGCCCTGCGAGTCCGGCCGGACCGGGGCCCGGCGTGTTGGCCCTGCGAGTCCGGCCGGACCAGGTGCGGCGTGTCGGCCCTGCTGGCGCGGACCCGGCAGCGGGCAGCCGGCGGGGTACCGGAGTAGTACGAGAACGGGTGCGGAGTCGGCCCCTTGCGGAACCGGTTTAACTGGATGTGGCCGGCACCCCAGGGGGTGCCGGCCACAATCATCAGTTCAAGTGAACTGGAAACCTTAGAGCGCGTTGACCTTCTTGGAGATGGCCGACTTGCGGTTTGCAGCGTTGTTCTTGTGGAGAACACCCTTGCTGACGGCCTTGTCCAGCTTGCGGCTGGCAGAAAGCAGTGCAACAGCCGCAGCATCCTTGTCGGTGGACTCAACGGCGGTGTTGACGGCGCGGATGGCCGTCTTCAGCTCAGACTTGACTGCGTTGTTGCGCAGGCGAGCCTTTTCGTTGGTCAGGATGCGCTTCTTCTGGGACTTGATATTAGCCACGTGTGAACTCTCTTTTTCAATGCGGAAAATGGTCTAGAGGGCTTTCAGATTGGCCATTGACTGAGCGGCGTGGGGATACCTATGGCGACCAACCATCTGTGGCCGTCGACCTGCACGGACACACAGCTGTAAATAATAGCAGAGATCAACGTACAGGCACGAGTGCGCGTGGCGATCCGCCGTCGCGCACGGTGTCCGCCGGGTCAGCTCCAGCCGTGCCGCTGCCGCAGCGCGGCCGCGATGTGGTTGAAGCGGCCTGCGTCCAGGATCGCTCCTTCGCGCCGGATGTCCTTCGCGTTGATCTGCAGAACCCGGTCCAGCTTCGCTTCGCTGGGCCGCCACTGGCGGTCCCAGGGTCCAGTGCCGATGTCCACGTAGTCATCCGACCGGCGGGAGTCGCCGTCGTGGTCCTTGCTCGTCAGCATCAGGCCCAACAAATACCGGCCGCTGGTGCCCACCAGCAGCACCGGACGGTCCTTGCCCTGGGAGTAGTCCTCTTCGTAGGGCACCCAGGTCCAGACGATTTCGCCGGGCTCGGGCAGGCCGTTGGGTGCGGGGGCATAGCGGACGGCGGCCCGCCCCCGGAAGTCGCCGGGATATGTCCCGGTCAGTCCGGCGGCCGGGGCGCCGCCTGTGGAGCGGGCCGGGGTGCCGGGACGCGCCTGGCCCGGACGCCGCTTCGCCGCAGGCTTTCGGGCGGGTTTTGCCGCAGGACCAGGGGTGGTTCCCGGTGCGGAGCCGCCAAGTTTATCCAGGAAGCGCAGGGCATCGCGGACCGCGCCGCTGATCGATCGTAAGTTCCAAGCCATGGGGAAACCATACCGGCAACCCCTGCAGAGAAAGGGGCAGGGAATGAGCGGGGGAGAGGTGGGGCAGAGGGTGGCCGCAGTCGGCTGGCGGCCAGGCAGGGGCGGACCCAGTCGCGGCGCAGCACACAGCCAGATCCGCGGGCCAACCCCAGCCGAACCGAGGCCAGATCCGCGGGCGGAATCCCGCCGAGAGTCCACCGGACCCAGGAGAGTCCGCAACGCAACGCAGGGATGCACTGCCACTGGCCCGGACGTGGGAGACTATAGGGACAGAAATGCGCCACGTCGCAGGATGGCATACGAGCATCCGCACCGAGCCGTGGAAAAGCCAACCGTAATGCCAACAGTAAGGACCCTGCGTGTCTCCCATGGCCCGCACCGCCCCGGTGCCCGCCGCAACAGATCCGGCCATCATCCGGAACTTCTGCATCATTGCGCACATTGACCACGGCAAATCCACACTGGCCGACCGGATGCTCCAGTTCACCGGTGTTGTCCAGTCCCGTGACATGAAGGCCCAGTACCTGGACCGCATGGACATTGAGCGCGAACGCGGCATTACCATCAAATCCCAGGCCGTCCGCATGCCCTGGGAACTCGACGGCACCAGCTACGCGCTGAATATGATCGACACCCCCGGGCACGTCGACTTTACGTACGAGGTCTCCCGCTCGCTCGCGGCCTGCGAAGGCGCGATCCTGCTGGTGGACGCGGCCCAGGGCATCGAGGCCCAGACTCTCGCCAACCTCTACCTGGCGATGGAAAACAACCTCACCATCATCCCGGTCCTGAACAAGATCGACCTCCCTGCAGCCCAGCCCGAGAAATACGCGGCGGAACTCGCCAACCTGATCGGCGGCGACCCCGACGACGTGCTCCGCGTCTCCGGCAAGACCGGTATGGGCGTCGAGGTCCTGCTGGACAAGATCGTCCGCGACCTGCCGGCACCGGTGGGCGACCCGAACGCCCCCGCCCGGGCCATGATCTTCGACTCGGTCTACGACACCTACCGCGGTGTGGTCACCTACGTCCGCGTCGTCGACGGCATGCTGCACCCGCGTGAACGCATCCAGATGATGTCCACCCGTGCCACGCACGAGCTCCTTGAGATTGGTGTGAGCTCCCCGGAACCCACCCCCTCCAAGGGCCTTGGCGTCGGCGAGGTCGGCTACCTCATTACCGGTGTGAAGGACGTCCGCCTGTCCAAGGTGGGCGACACCGTCACCAACCTGGCCAAGCCCGCCACCGAGTCCCTCCCCGGCTACGCGGACGCCAAGCCGATGGTCTTCTCCGGTCTGTATCCGCTCGATGGCACGGACTATCCCGTGCTCCGCGATGCGCTGGAGAAGCTGATGCTCAACGACGCCGCACTGGTGTACGAGCCCGAAACGTCCGCCGCGCTGGGCTTCGGCTTCCGCGTGGGATTCCTGGGCCTGCTGCACCTGGAAATCACCCGCGAGCGGCTCGAACGCGAATACAACCTGGACCTCATTTCCACCGCGCCCAACGTGGAATACGAGGTCACGCTGGAGGACAAGAAGGTCGTCCACGTCACCAACCCCAGCGAATACCCCACCGGCAAGATCGCTGAGGTCCGTGAGCCGATGGTGTCCGCCACCATCCTTGCGCCGAACGAGTTTGTCGGCGCCATCATGGAGCTGTGCCAGAGCCGGCGCGGCGTCATGGGCGGCATGGACTACCTCTCCGAGGACCGGGTGGAAATCCGCTACCGCCTGCCGCTGGCCGAAATCGTCTTCGATTTCTTCGACATCCTCAAATCCAAGACCCGCGGCTACGGGTCACTGGACTGGAAGGCAGACGGCGAGCAGGTGGCCGACCTGGTCAAGGTGGACATCATGCTCCAGGGCGAACAGGTTGATGCATTCTCCGCCATCACCCACCGCGACAAGGCCTACGCCTACGGCGTGATGATGACCGGCAAGCTGCGCGAACTCATCCCGCGCCAGCAGTTCGAGGTGCCCATCCAGGCCGCCATCGGCTCCAGGATCATCGCCCGCGAAAGCATCCGCGCCATCCGCAAGGACGTCCTTGCCAAGTGCTACGGCGGTGACATCACCCGAAAGCGTAAGCTGCTGGAAAAGCAGAAGGAAGGCAAGAAGCGCATGAAGATGGTGGGCCGCGTCGAGGTGCCGCAGGAGGCTTTCATCGCCGCGCTGACAACGGACGAGTCCAAGGACAAGGCCAAGAAGTAACGGTGCAGGTAATGATTGTTGCTGCAGTATCGGCAGGCCGGGCCCGTGCCTAGCGTTCTTCCCCTCGGCGACCCGGCGCCGGCGGACGGGCTGCTGCCCGCCCAGGCGGGCGAGGGCGCCGATCAGCGAGCATTCGGGCTGTACGTGCACATCCCGTTCTGCGCGGTCCGCTGCGGGTACTGCGACTTCAACACCTACACCGCCACCGAGCTGGGCGGCGGGGCCTCCCAGGACGCCTACGCCGCCACCGCGATCGCGGAAGTGGAGTTCGCCGCCGCGGCCCTGAAGGGCAGCGGCCTGCCCGGCCGCCCCCTCAGCACGGTCTTCTTCGGCGGCGGCACCCCCACCCTGCTGCCGGCGGAGGACCTGGCGCGCATCCTCACCGCCGCGATCGACGCCTGGGGACTGCAGCCCGGCGCCGAGGTGACCACCGAGGCGAACCCCGATTCCGTCACGCCCGCATCCCTGCAGCTGCTGGCCGACGCCGGGTTCACCCGCGTTTCGTTCGGCATGCAGTCGGCCGTGCCGCACGTCCTGAAGGTCCTGGACCGCACCCACACGCCCAGCCGGGTGCCCGAGGCGGTGCAGTGGGCGCGTAATGCCGGGCTCTCGGTCAGCCTCGACCTCATTTACGGGACGCCGGGGGAGTCGTTGGCGGACTGGCGCTACTCGCTCGAGACCGCACTGTCCTACGCCCCCGACCACATCAGCGCCTATGCCCTGATCGTTGAAGACGGCACCAAGCTTGCCGCGCAGATCCGCCGTGGCGAAGTGCCGGAAATCGACGACGACGACCACGCTGCCAAATACGAACTCGCCGACGAACTGATTTCCGCCGCCGGGCTCAACTGGTACGAGGTCAGCAACTGGTCCCGCACCCCCGAACAGGCCTGCCGGCACAACCTCGCTTACTGGCGCGGGGACGACTGGTGGGGCATCGGGCCGGGGGCGCACTCGCACGTGGGCGGCGTCCGCTGGTGGAACGTCAAGCACCCCACCGCCTACGCCAACCGCCTCGGCGCCGGCGCCTCACCCGCCGCCGGACGCGAAACGCTGGACTCTGAAACCCGTAACGTGGAACGGGTCATGCTCGAGGCCCGGCTCAATTCCGGGCTCGACATCCCAAGCCTCGGCGGCCTGGGGGACACCGGCAGGCACGCTGTGGCGGGGCTGATCGCGGACGGCCTCGTGGACCCCGCGGCGGCTTTCAAAGGCCGGCTCATTCTCACCCTTAAGGGCCGGCTGCTGGCCGACGCCGTCGTCCGCAGGATCCTGCCGGACTAGTCTGGCCGGCAAAACTTCCACGACTTGGCTGCCCGCATCAGCGGCCACAACACCCTGCCGCACAAAAGAGAGCCGGCCGCTGCCCCTGACGGGCGGCGGCCGGCTCTCGTGCTTGGGTCCGGGCCGGCTATTTGATCCAGCGCAGGTTGAACTCGTAGCGGTGCGGCTGGCCGCGGTTGACGTGGATGCCTGCCGCCACCGAGAAGCACGTCACGGCGATCCAGATCACCGTGGCGAGCACGGCGAAGAGGTTGCCCACCACCGGGATGAAGACCAGCAGATTGGCCAGTACCGCGGCCAGGGTCGGCGGCAGGGTGAAATTGAGGGCTTCCTTGGATTCCTGTGCCGTGAACGGGCCGCGGTCCTTGAAGATGAGGTAGATCAGCAGCGACGGCACGCAGCCCAGGATGCCGCCGAAGTGCGCGAGCGTGGCCCACTGGCGGTCCTCGCTGGCCGTCAGCGGCAGCGCGTTTGCCGGAACGCCATGGTACGGGGGCTGGCCATGGCCAGCCTGATTGCCCGTGTGTTCGCGTGCGTTATCTGCCACGGTGTAGCCCTTCGGATTGCGGTGATGCGTTGCTGCCTGGGTTGTGCCTGAAATAGCCGGGACCGCACTGGAAGCGCGGCCGCCGTTTCAAGAATACTTGCTCGGGCAAGGAAATGGAGATCAGGGGCGGCCGCCGCGGCGGACTAGGGCACGGTGAGGAAGTCAATGACCTCTTCCACGCGGCCAAGCAGCGACGCCTCCAGATCAGCGTAGCTGCGGACAGCCCCCAGGAGTTTCTGCCAGCCGAGGCCGATGTCCTCCTTCGTGGAGTGGGGCCACCCGAAAGCCATCAGGATCCCGGTCTTCCAGTCCGTGCCGCGGGGGATCACGGGCCACTGCTCGATCCCCAGGACCGAGGGCCGGATGGCCTGCCACACGTCCACGTAGGGGTGCCCCACAATCAGGACGTTGCCTGCGGCGCCCGGTGAGGCCATGACGGCGTCGGCGATCCGCGACTCCTTGGAGTCGGCCACCAAGTGGTCTACGAGCACGCCGAGGCGCCGGCCGGGGCCCGGGCCGAAGTCCGCCACGGCGGACGCGAGGTCGTCAATGCCGTGCAGGGGCTCGACGACGATGCCCTCCACCCGGAGGTCATCGCCCCAGACCTTCTCCACCAGCTCGGCGTCGTGCTTTCCTTCCACCCAGATGCGGCTGGCCTTGGCCACCTGTGCGCGCTGCCCGGCCACCCGCACCGAGCCCGACGCCGTGCGGCCGGCACCGGCGGCCGGTGCCGTCCTTTTCGGGGCCGGCGGCATCAGGCGGATGGGCTGGCCGTCCAAGAGGAAGCCGAAGCCGAGGCGGAAGGACCGCGACTTGCCCCGCCGGTCCTCCAGCGCCACCACGTGCATGCCGCCGGACTTCTCCACCCGGGTTACGGCGCCCACCCAGCCGGACTGGACCTCCTCGAGGACCATCCCGCGTTCCACCGGGACTTCCGGCAACTGGGTCTTGGCGGGGGCGGACAGGTCCTGGGGTCCCCAGTTCTGGTACGACATCTCTTCACGCTTACTTTGCACTCGGAATGTACGGCGGTCGGTGGAACTCTCCGGGGGCCGGAACCGGACCGCGACGGCGCGGCAACGGCAGCATCTGCCACGGTCTCGGCGCCGGCGTGACGGGAATCGCGTTCCCGCGGGCCACGCCTGGAGCGAATCCAATGCTAACAACGCGGCGACTCATATTAGACTGGTTAGCACTTAGGCATGTCGAGTGCTAACCCTTGTCCTGTGGCGGGCCGTCCGTGCACCACTGGTGGACCCGGACCGGACGCGGGGGGTGGCACCGGCTGCGGGACAGTCGATTGGAGGTGGAGCGTGAGCGAACCGCGCAAACTCGAAGTGCTGCGCGCCATCGTGGAGGACTACGTCCATTCGCGTGAGCCCGTTGGTTCCAAAGCGCTCGTTGAACGGCACCATCTCGGCGTCTCGAGCGCCACGATCCGAAATGACATGGCGGCGCTGGAAGACGAGGGCCTGATCACGGCACCGCACACGAGTGCAGGCCGGATCCCCACTGACAAGGGCTACCGGTTGTTCGTCGACCAGATCTCAGCGGTGAAGCCGTTGTCCCAGGCCGAGCGCCGGGCCATTCAGGCGCTGCTGGAAGGATCCGAGGACCTCGACGACATCCTTGACCGGACCGTGAGGCTCCTCTCGCACCTGACCAACCAGGTCGCCGTCGTGCAGTATCCGCTGCTCAGCCGCGCCCGGGTGCGGCACATTGAGTTCGTGCCCCTGGCGCCCAGGAAAGTGCTGGCTGTTCTGATTGCTGACACGGGCAAGGTGGAGCAGCGCGTGATCGACGTCGGGCAGGACATTCCCGACGACGCGCTGTCGGAATTGCGGAGCAGTTTTCTGGCCAGCCTCTCCGGTACGCCGCTGAGCCTGATGCCGCAGCTGCTGCCCGCCGTCGTTGCCGGTGGCCCGCCCGCGCGGCGCGGAGCAGCCCAGGCGCTGGCCCGCGGTCTTGAGGCCCTGGCCACGAGCAGCCGTGAAGAGCGCATGGTCATGGCCGGCACCGCCAACCTGGCCCGCTCCAATGTGGACTTCCCGCTCAGCATCGGCCCCGTGCTGGAGGCCCTCGAGGAACAGGTGGTCATGCTCCGCCTGCTCAGCGAAATGGCCGAAGACCCGCGCGGCGTGACCGTCAGCATCGGCCGGGAAAACCCCTACGACGGTCTCGCCGAGGCCTCGGTCGTGGCCACCGCCTACGGGCCGGACGCCACGGCCAAGGTCGGAGTGCTTGGGCCCACCCGTATGGACTATCCCACCACCATGGCCGCCGTCCGAGCGGTGGCCCGCTACCTTTCGAGGATCCTGGGGCCCTGACAGGCCCGGGACCGAATACGACTTCTTGCCCCACAGGCAGTGCCCCACAGGCAGTACCCCACAGGCAGTACAACAAGGAAGAGATACACACTTTGAGCAGCCACTACGACGTTCTTGGAGTCTCCCGCGACGCATCGGGGGAGGAGATCAAGAAGGCCTACCGGAAACTGGCCCGGACCCTGCACCCGGACGTGAACCCCGGGGAGGACGCCTCGGACAGGTTCAAGGCCGTCACGCACGCCTACGAGGTCCTCTCCGATCCGCAGAAGCGCCGGGTCTATGACACCACCGGCAACGAGAACGGCACCGACAACGGGTTCGGCGGCGGCAGCTACTCGGGCCAGGGCTTCGCCTTCCAGGACATCTTCGAGACCTTCTTCGGCGCCGGTGGCGGCCAGGGCGGCCCGGCGTCCCGGGTCCGCCGCGGCCAGGACGCGCTGATCAGCGTCCGGATCGACCTCCGCGATGCGGTGTTCGGCGTGAACAAAAAGCTCGAGGTCGACACGGCCGTCATCTGCCCCACCTGCGAGGGATCCTGCTGCCGGGAGGGCACCCACCCGGTCCGCTGCGACATCTGTGGCGGCAGCGGTCAGGTCCAGCGCGCCGTGCGGTCCATCCTGGGCCAGGTCATGACGTCCGCCCCCTGCGGGTCTTGCGAGGGCTTCGGCACCGTCATCAAGGACCCGTGCAACGAATGCAGCGGCCAGGGCCGGATCCGCAGCCGCCGCTCGCTGACTGTCAAGGTCCCGGCCGGCGTGGCCACCGGCACCCGCATCCAGCTGTCCGGCCAGGGCGAGGCCGGCCCTGCCGGCGGCCCCGCCGGGGACCTGTACGTGGAGATCAGGGTCAACAACGACGCCACTTACGTGCGCGAGGGCGATGACCTGCACGCGAGCCTCAACATTCCCATGACGGCGGCCGCCCTCGGCACCGAAATATCCCTCGACACCTTCGACGGACAGCAGGAGATCGACGTCAAGGCCGGCACCCAGTCCGGCGAGATCATCACCCTTCGCGGTCTTGGCGTCACGCACCTGCGCGGCCACGGCCGCGGCGATCTGAAGGTGCACCTGCAGGTGGAAACACCGGTCAAGCTCGATCACGTCCAGGAGGAACTTCTCCGCCAGCTGGCCAAGCACCGTGGCGAGCACCTCACGGAAGGAAAGCTTGCGGCCAGCGGCGGCGTCTTCGCCAAACTGCGGGACCGGCTCGGTAACCTGTAGCGGTGAGTAACCCGGTCTTCTTCACCGCCCCAGGCACCCTGGACCAGCAGGTCCCCGGCTCGGCCTTCGTCCTCGAGGGAACCGAGGCCCGACACGCCGTCACCGTCAAACGGATCGGCGTCGGCGAAGCGGTCGACATCGCGGACGGCGCAGGCAAGCGCCTGACCGGCACCGTGACAGCCGTCGCTCCCGGGGAGCTGAGCGTCGAATGCGTGGACCTGGCTGAGGAACCACGGCCAGGAACACGGCTGGTCCTGGTCCAGGCCCTGGCGAAGGGCGACCGCGATGAACTGGCGGCCGAGACCGCGACCGAGTTGGGCATCGACGCAGTCATTCCCTGGCAGGCCGAGCGGTCCATTGTGCGGTGGAAGGCTGAGCGGGCCGCGAAGGCGCATGCCAAGTGGCAGTCGGTGGTGACGGCAGCCGCCAAACAGGCGCGCCGGGCATGGATTCCCGAGGTCCGGGCCGCCGTCGACGGCGCCGGGCTGCAGGCGGCCGTAACGGCGGCAGACCTCGCCGTCATCCTGCACGAAGACGCCGTGCGCCCGCTGCGGCAGGTACTCGAGGCCTGGCTGGAAAGTGTTGGGCCCGGCGATGTTGTGGCATATGATGCCGGATCCCGTGAGGTCCTGCTGATCGTGGGTCCGGAAGGCGGCATCAGCCCGCGGGAGGTGACCCGGCTTTGCGACGCCGGTGCAGTTACGGCCCTTTTGGGGCACCATGTGCTGCGTTCGTCCACGGCCGGGCCCGCCGCCACTGTGCTGGCCAGCGACATCCTCGGCCGCTGGTGACCTGCGGCAGCCGCCGCCGCAGGTGACGTGATGCCTTGTTGAGGTGACGGCTACTTGACCGTGAACCCGCGGGTGTCCTGGAATACTTCCTTGGCGCTGTCGGATGCGTCCACCTGGGACACCCGGACCTCGTAATTGCCCGGGCCGAGGTTCACGGACAAGGTGAACAGCCCGGGCCGGGCTGCATCGGCGGAGGCGGTGGCGCTGCCGTTGAGATACGCGGTCTTGGCGTTGTCGCCGTCGCCGTCGACCTTGAGGATCGCCCAGCGGAGCTTCCCGCCCTGGACGGTGCTGCGGCCGCTGATCTTGACCGAACCGTCGGCCACGGACGTGCCCTCCTGCGGATCAATGATCCACACTGGTGCCACCATCCCGGCGCTGCGGGAGGTCGGCTCGCCCAGGCGGACATGGTTGAAGGCGACGTAGTCGGTGTGACCGTCCACCAGCACAACCACCTGGACCTGCTGTCCGGCATCGATGAGGCCGGCGCTGGCCGCGGCAGCTGTCGCCGTGTAGACGAGCTGCTGGATGGCGCGCTCGGCCATGGCCGCATCCACGTTGCTGTTGAAGGCATCAGCGGAGACATCCACCGTGATGACGTTCTTGCCGGAAATCGAGGTCGCCAGCTTCTTCGGATTTTGCCAGGGCGTGAAAAAATCCGGGTCCAATGGCTTCTGCGACATCATGACCCGCAGGGCGCGGGTGACGGGATTGTCCTGATCCGGAACGTCGCGGAACTCGCGGTAGAGAAACGCGTTGTCATTGCCACGGCCGATCCAATACACCGGAGCCTTGTTCGACGTCTGGGCAGTCTCCAGCGGTGCGCTCGTGGTGGGGGCGCCCGACGCCGGGGCGGGAATGAGCTCTGATGGGCTGCTGGAATTTGTGATGCCGCTCTGCGGCGTCGCCACGCAGCCGGACAGGACGAGCACGGCAGGCAGCGCCAACGCCAACGCGACGCGGCGGACGCGCCCCGCCGATGGCTGCTGAACTCCACGCTTCCTGATGCCGCTGTCCCTTCGTCGTACGCCCCGCGTTCCGCGGTGATGATCCGTTTGTAGCCGTCGTCGGCCGTCGACGGCCGCCCCATCCCTCACCGGCCGGAGACCGGCCCGGCGATCCCGGGACAGCCGGATTCCAGCATGGCACACGGGCGCGGCGCGGCAGCCGGGTTTGGGCCCGGGCGCCGGAACTGCAACGGGAACGATATGAGGCCGATACAAAGTTGATACCTAATGGCGTCCGCTTGTGGTTCCTGGCACTGACATGGTCCGGCCGCGTCTCCATGCCTGCCGTGCCAGGAGCCCGACGGTGAACTGGCACGGCAGGCACTATCCTGCGATGAGTTCCTTGACGGGCCCCTCGTGCAGGGCCAGGTAGACGTCGTCCCGGATCCGATTCGCCTCCGGGTCTGTCATGGTCCGGGCGAGGGGACGCAGCACCAGGCGTATCAGTGCATTGGCCTGCCCATCGCTGAGGCGGAGTCGTTTCCTCGCCGCTGCGGGGAGGTCAGCGCAGGGCGTCAGGGCCAGGAGTTCGACACTTTCCAGATCGTCGGCCTTTGCGCCCAACGCTGTTCGCACCCGGTCTCCAAGCACTTCGGTATCCAGGTCAGCGGGAATGACGATGGAGATGTCCCGGCGGATGGAGGGCATCTGGGAAACTGGATTCCACCGGGACAGGTCCAGCATCTGCCGGTCGATCTTCTGGTCTGTGGACCGAAGCAGCCTGATGTCGGGGATGCCCTTGCGGAGCATGAGGGCGCGGTCCAATCCCATGCCCAGAGCCAGTCCCGACCACTTGGTGGGATCCAGGCCGGCCCCGGAGAACAGATGCGGCGCGATGAGCCCGCACTCGGCGAGTTCGAGCCATTCCCCGTCCGCGAGGACATCGACCTGCAAGCCTTCTTCGGTGTAGGGGTGATCTGCCGGAACTGCGCGCCAGGGTGCTCCTGGAAGCACCGCCTGCACCAGCGATCCGACCATTTCCTGCAGGTTGCCGGCGTCGAGTTGCCCCCGTGAGCTGACGCGCCATAGGTCGACCTGGTGGGGAGTTCCCACATGGGTGCGGTCGATGCAATCGCGCCGGTAGACCAGACCTGGGACCGCCCAGAGCTCGTCCATGGATTGGTCCGCGTGCAGTGCACGCAGCAGCTGCGGGATGGAAGCCGACGTGTGGCTTCGGAGCATGACCGTCGGGCTGAGATAGCGGGAATACCTTTGATCCCGCGTCACATCTGATTCCTTGAACCCCAAGCGGTCGTAATTGTCGGCCACGCTCACCAGCGGGCTGTGGCGGACGATTCGTTGTGGCACTCTCCATTCGCGGCTGAGCGCGTCGAGGATGCCCTGCAACAGCGGCTGCATTGCATGGGGCCCGCCGTCCGGATCTGAAAGATCGCGGATGGTCAAAGCGTCGTGGAGCTCGGAGGGACTGAGATATGAGGGCATTGCAGGTCCTTGTTTTCGGATTTCGAGTGGTGGGTTGACTTCCCCCGACTCAAACCCGGCGCCAGGACCTAGGCGCGCGCCTCAGAGCCCTCGCGGCCGGGGACCGGCCGGGGGAATATAAATCGACGCGAAAGTTGCATGCGCCGACTATACCCCCGATGCGCACCCGGCACGCGTTTCCTCGAGCCGGACGGTCTGGTTCCATATGCCAAGGTGCTCCGAAGGCCGACACCTATCAGAACCCATCCGCGGGCCGGCCTTTATCAGAATGCGTGTAAGTCTGTCCTCTTCAGGCGCCGCCATTTCTTAAACTTCAAAGGTGTTGAAGTACTTCGGTGTAATGGGCGTGCGCGAGGTCCAGTCCGAGGGCATCGTTAGGGCTGAACCAGCGTATTTCGGAGTGCTCATCCCTGGCCAAGTTGGCAGGATCGCCGGTCCACATTTCCAGGACCCACCCCGAGAGCGCCAACCCCTCAGGTGAGCCCTCGTTGTCCTGGACCCTAAACGTGGGAGCGTTCGTAGGCGGGACGACGTTGACTGCGATTTCTTCGAGGAGCTCCCTGGCCAGCGCCTCGCCGGCTGATTCGCCGTCCTCGATGTGGCCGCCCGGGAAGTCCCACATACCCGGGTACCATTTCGATGTCGGGACCCGGCGGCACATCAGAACGCCTCGTGGCCCGAAGAGTACGCCGACGGCAATGCGGTGGGTCATCGCATCAGTCGATCACGGGGGCATCCAGCACACAAATTATCCCGTGGGGTCAGGCACGAACCCGCGGACCTCCCGCGCACAGCGGCAAGCGGCGGCGATCTTGGCGGCCCGCTCCAATGCTTCGTCACGGGAGGGCACGTCGACGACGGCGAGTCCGGCCAGGCTTGGTGGAGAGCCGATGCTTGCAAGGGATGTTTAGGGCACACTGGTGGCGTGAGCGGAATCCCATGGGTGCTGCACGTCGATCTCGACCAGTTCATCGCGGCGGTCGAAGTGCTCCGGCGGCCGGAGCTTGCTGGCAAGCCGATCATTGTCGGCGGTCGGGGCGACCCCACGGAACGCGCCGTGGTGTCGACGGCATCCTACGAAGCGAGGGCGTTCGGCGTGGGTTCCGGAATGCCCCTACGCATTGCGGCCCGGAAAGTGCCCGATGCTGTGATCCTGCCCGTCGATCAGGAGGCTTACCTTGCGGCGTCCGAAACGGTCATGGCTACCCTGCGCGCGCAGCCCGGCGCCACCGTGCAGGTGCTGGGGTGGGATGAAGCTTTTGTAGGCACCGAGACAGAGAATCCGGAAGCCTACGCCCGGCAGGTGCAGGCCGCTGTCCTGGAGCGAACGCAGCTGCACTGCAGCGTGGGCATCGGCGACACCCTGGTACGAGCCAAGGTCGCCACCGGTTTCGGCAAACCGGCCGGCGTCTTCCGTCTCACTGCCGCGAACTGGCTCGACGTCATGGGCAGTCGGCCCACCAAGGAGCTCTGGGGCGTCGGAACCAAGGTGTCGGGCAGGCTGGCCAAACTCGGCATCAACACAGTGGCCGAGCTAGCCGCGTCCGACCCCCGGGACCTGGTCCCGGAGTTCGGCCCCAGGATGGGACCTTGGTACGCGGAGCTCGGACGCGGGGACGGCGCCAGCGTTGTGGACGACACCCCGTGGGTTGCCCGCGGGCATAGCCGGGAGACCACCTTCCAGCGCGACCTGACTGAACCCGCCCAGGTCGACGACGCCGTGAGGGAGCTGACAGCGCGCGTCCTGGAGGATGTTGTGGCCGAAGGTCGGCCCGTGGTTGGGCTGACCCTCAAGGTCCGGTACGCGCCGTTCGTCACCAAGACCCACGCGAGGAAGCTTCCCGAGACATTCGACCGGAACGAAATCCTCGCGCAGGCGTTGGACCTCGCAGCCGGAATCGAAGCAGACCGTCCGATCCGGCTCCTGGGCCTGCGGGCCGAAATGGCAATGCCCGACGATGCCCGAAAGGGACATACGCCGACACGCGGCGGCTGGTGACGGCGTCGCTTCCTCCCCGGTGCGGCGTTCCGCCGGCCGCCCGCAAAATGACCCTGGGAAGCCCTCAAGTCAAAGTTAGGCTGGGACGATGGAATATCAGATCCGCCAGGCCGCGGTCGAGGACGCTGATGCCGTGGTTAGGATGCACACCCTGGCCCATGAGGAATGCTACGGGCACCTATTGTCCCCGGCGTTCTTCGATGCCCGCCGTGCCAGCATGCCGCTGCGCGTGGAAAAACGCCGGCCGTATCTGGACAGCGCCCAGCCGCGAATCATCGCCATGGACGAGAGCAATGAAATAGTTGGATTTGCCGACGCAGGCACGGGGCGTGACGATGACCTGCCCGGCGAACTTGAGCTTTACTCCATTTACACTCTGAGGCGCACCCATGGCACTGGGCTCGGGGTCGCCCTGTTGAAAGCCGCCCTCGGCGATTTACCCGCCTACCTGTGGGTCCTTGAGGCCAACGTGCGCGCTCAGGCCTTTTACGTCAAGAACGGTTTTCAGCCCGATGGGACGCGTAAGTTGCTTTCACCCGAGTGGGAGGAACTACCTGAAATACGGATGGTCCGCTCCGACATTTAGCCGGGCAGGGGCCACGCTAAACGTCGGCTGAGGTCACCCTTCGTTTCGTGCGTTATCAGGTGGTGCTGACCGACGAAAAGACGAGCGAATCCTGCCACTGTCCACGAATGAGTTTGTCCGCCCTCCGCACTCCTACCGGGACCAATCCGATCTTTTCCAGCACCCTCGCAGAAGCGGTGTTTTCAGGTCTGCAGGTTGCGGTAATGTCCTGCAGTTTGAGAGTTCCTTGGCCGAACCTGAGGAGGGCGGCTGCGGCCTCAGTGGCATATCCGCGCCCTCAGTGGTCAGCATCAATCACGTACCCCAGCTCGCCCCGGCCACGATCAATGCCGAGTCCGACAGAACCAAAGGGTTCGCCCCTGGGAAAAGTGACAGCAAGAGTGAAGTTTGTCCGGTTCGAACCGCGTTGCGCCGCCGAGCACATTTTAAGGAATTCCAGCGTTTCGCCGGTTGTATTCGGTCCCCAGTCCACGTATTCGGCGATCCTCAAGTCGGAAGCGAATGAATGTACCGCAGCGAAATCATCCAGGGTGTACTCGCGCAGCAGGAGACGATCAGTCTGCAATTCCATGTGTCCATCATGCCGGAGCCGGCGCAGCGGCCTGGCGGGCCGTGGGTCAAAACCTGAGAATGTTCAATTCCGCGGCCGGTTCGAAACCAAGCCGTGCATAAAAGCCGCGTGATGCATCGGAGGGGGAAAGCATCATCCGTACGGCCTTGATGCCTTGCGCGAACTGGATCGATGCCTCCACGAGCCGGCCTCCGATTCCGGCGTTCCGAAACTCCGGGAGCACGTAGGCGTTGCCCAGATAGACCCACCGGGACGATTCCGTTCCGGGTTTGGGCATCCGCTCGAAAATCATCAGGTTGAGCATCCCGACGAGTTCGCCGCCGTAGTCGGCCACAAAGAACTTTCGGGGACTGGCATTCATCCACTCCATGAAGACGGCGTCGAAGGTGGGATCGTCCATGGGCGCGGGGTCCTGTTCCGCCGCCCACGTGGCCCTTAGCGTCGCAAGGCTGGGCACATCGTCTGGGCGCCCTTCGCGAATGATGAACATGGAAGTACCCTACTTTGGCGGGGCGCCCGCCTCCCACTGAAGGTCCGCAGGGCGACCTCGAAGAAGCGGCACGACGCTGAGCCTGACATCGACACAAACCAGGTCGGCCTCATGATCGCGGATCAGTTTCCGGGGTGGGCCGGGCTCCGTCTGAAGCCGGTGTCATCCAGCGGGACGGACAACGTCATGCTCACGCTCGGTGACCGGCTCGTCGTCCGGCTTCCCCGCACGGCCGCCGCGGTTCCCGCGCTCTCCAAGGAGTGGAAATACCCGAGGCTTCTTGGTCCCGGCATCGCCTTCGCCTGACGCACCCGTCCGTTAGAGTCGGACAAATGAAACGGGCTGTGATCCTTGGAGGCACTGGCGTTCTCGGCCGCGCGATTGCGTGGCGGCTGATCCGTGCCGGCTGGGCCGTGGACGTGACGGGCCGGGACCGGACCAAGATGCCGGCTGACCTGGCTGCCGCCGGTGCCCGATTTATCGCCGCCGAACGTCGTGACGACGCCGCACTGGCCGGGGTGATGGCCGGTGGTGCCGATCTCCTCGTGGACGCGGTGTGCTACACCGAGGCCGACGCCCGGCAACTCCTGCCGCACCTGGCCGCGGTGACCTCTGCCGTCATGCTCTCGAGCAAGGCTGTGTACGTTGACGCCGCCGGCAATCACGTCAATTCCGAGGTAGCGCCCCGCTTTGATGCGCCGATCCTCGAGAACAATCCGACCATGCGGCCGGGAACCGGGGACTACCAATCCCGGGAAGGCTATGGCGCCAACAAAGTGGCTGCAGAGAACACCCTCCTGGGCAGCGGCCATCCCGTGACGGTGATCCGGGCGTCCAAGGTACATGGTGAGGGCGCGGCCCTGCCCCGGGAATGGATGTTCGTCAAACGGGTGCTCGACCGGCGCCGGGCCGTGTTCCTGGCCCATGCTGGGCAGGGCGCGGACCACACGACGGCAGCGGTGAACACGGCGGCCCTCGTGGAACGGGTTGCCGCCGTGCCCGCGGCACGAATCCTCAACAGCGCCGATCCAGATGCGCCGAATGCCCGGCAGATCGCCGCAGCAATTGCCCGCTACCTGGGCCACCACTGGGAAGAGGTGCTTCTGGATGACAGCGCACCCACGGGCCTCGGTGACCATCCGTGGGATTTCCGGCCTCCGCTGGTACTGAGCACCAAGGCCTCCCTTAACCTCGCCTATGAACCTGTTGGGACATACGCTCAGACCATCCCGCATCAGGTGGACTGGCTGGTGAAGGCGGCAGCGGCCGGAGCCATGCCGGGAACCGGCGATCCGTCCCTCAAGCACTATCTCGACTACTCCCGTGAAGAGCAGTTCACCGCTGGTTCGACCCTGCGAACACGCCAACGTCCGCTATGAGGGACTAAGTGTTGAAGACACGAAGGGTTTGTCGACGAGGATGGCGGCCTGTGGATGTTTTTCCTTGGCCCTCGGTGAACGCACCAACTGGGCGCGCATCACAAAGCCTTGTTCGGTGAACCGGAGCGCCACCTCTTCGGGTGCGTGCAGTTCCGCCCGGAGCTGGACGTCGTGTCCGTAGGCACGGTCAATCGTGCGGTGGCCGCTGCCGGCGTGGAAGGCGACGAGCGCCGAACCGCCAGGGCGGAGCGCCCTCCAGAACTCGCGCGCGATCGCCGGCAGCGCCGTCGGGGGAGAGTGGATGATCGAATACCAGGCGAGGACGCCGTCCGCAGCTGCGTCCGCTTGGGGCAGGTCCGTCAGCTCTCCCAGCTCGAACAACAGCCCGGGATGCAGTTGTTGCGCGATCCGGACCATTTCGGGCGACAGGTCGACTCCGCTGACGTTCAGCCCCGCCTGGCCGAGATAACTGCTCATTCGTCCGGCACCGCATCCGACGTCGATCACCGTCCGGTCCGCCGTGCCGCGCATGTGGGCGATGAAATGGTCCATCATGGCCATATCCAGCGGGGCCTCGAAACTGGTATCCGGGATCACCGCTGAATAGGTCTCGGCCACTGTGTCGTACGCGGATCTGACGTCCATCAAATTTTCCTGGGTTGCCATCAACCGAGCCTAACGGCCATGGCCGGCGAACGCCTGGTGCCGAATTCTTACGTCATGCAACGGGTCCGTGACGCGTTGTGTCGTTGCGCGACTGTGCGTTGCAGCCGGGCTTGGGAACCCGCGTCCGCGGTGGTTGATTGGGGCTACCAGCGCTCGAAAGGACCCGCCATGACGGAACATTCTGACCCCAGCCCGAAGGAACTCCGCCACATTCTCGGACACTTCGCCACCGGCCTGACGGTGATCACTGCAGCAACCCAGCACGGGCCGGCCGGTTTCACATGCCAGTCCTTCGCCTCCCTGTCCCTGGAGCCGGCCCTGGTCACATTCAGCCCCGCACGGACATCGAGCACCTGGCCGCAGTTGCGTGCGGCGGGACGGTTTACCGTGAACATCCTGGCCGCAGAGCACCAGCTTCTGGCGGGGCAGTTCGCGCGCTCGGGGACGGACAAGTTCGCCGGCGTCGGCCATTCGCCCTCGCCGCTGGGCAACCCCGTCCTGGATAACGCCCTGGCCTGGGTTGATTGCGAACTCCACCAGGAGTACGACGGCGGCGACCACACGATCGTCCTCGGCGCCGTCCGCGCCCTGGGCGCCCGCCCCGACGCTGAGCCCCTGCTCTTCTACAAGGGACGCTACGCCGGCGTCGGGTCCCGCGCCGGCGCGCTGGAGAGCGCGGCCTGACCGTGTCGGAACCGAAGGCGGAACCGAAGCCGGAGCGGGAGCCGAAGCCGGAGCGGGAACCCGGCAACGCGGAACAGCCGTGCCCGGCAACAGGCGCCCACTGGCTGGAGGGGTGGGTCGTCTTCGGAAACGCCTACCCGTAACAGCCGGCGCCGGATCCCCTCCGGCGTCGGCCGCGCCGCGCTGGCGTAAGATGGAAGCACCCGTAGACCCTGGCCGCGGGCGGTGCGAACCGCCGTCGGCACGGATCACGGGGACAGACCATATTCATACTGGAGGGGACCAGAGGCCCGCGGGCCAACACCATGACTGAAGCAGCGAACGGCAAGGCCCGGTTCAGCGCCCGAGAACGCACCGCAGGGGAATTTCCCCACTCCCTACCAGGGCTGCGGACGGAGGTGGTCTTGTTCGACGACTCAGAGCAGATGGTCCAGTCGCTGGGCAGCCATGACGAAGCCTTAAGGTTCATCGAAAACCAGTTCCCCGCCGTCGATTTCCACGTCCGGGGCAACGAGCTCGCGATCAGCGGTCCTGCCGCCGACGTGCCGCGGATCATGCGGCTGCTCAACGAGGTGCGCGGGCTGGTGGCCCGAGGCACCGTCATCACCCCGGCCGTGCTGCAGCAGCTCGTCTCCCTGCTGCGCAGCCAGTCGCTGCAGAACCCCGTGGAAGTGCTGACCACCAACATCCTCTCCACCCGCGGGAAGACCATCCGGCCCAAGACGCTGAACCAGAAGAACTATGTGGACGCGATCGACGCCAACACCGTGATCTTCGGGATCGGTCCCGCCGGTACCGGCAAGACCTACCTGGCAATGGCCAAGGCCGTCCAGGCCCTGCAGCAGAAGGAAGTCAGCCGCATCATCCTGACCCGTCCCGCCGTCGAGGCGGGGGAGCGGCTCGGCTTCCTGCCGGGCACCCTGAGCGACAAGATCGACCCCTATCTGCGGCCCCTGTACGACGCCCTGCACGACATGATGGACCCCGAATCCATTCCCCGCCTCATGGCCGCCGGCACCATCGAGGTCGCCCCGCTGGCCTACATGCGGGGCCGCACGCTTAACGATGCCTTCATCATCCTCGATGAGGCGCAGAACACCACGCCCGAACAGATGAAGATGTTCCTGACCCGTCTGGGCTTCGGCTCCAAGATGGTGGTCACCGGTGACATCACCCAGGTGGACCTGCCCTTCGGCACCCGCTCGGGGCTCAGGATTGTCGAGGAGATCCTGCAGGGGATCGAGGACGTCAACTTCTCGATCCTGGATGCCTCCGACGTCGTCCGGCACCGCCTGGTGGGGGATATCGTCAACGCCTACAGCATCTGGGACGAAGTCCAAAGGAACCGGGTCAAGCACTCCGTTGCCCGGGAAACGCGGGGAGAACACGCATGAGCATTGAGGTCAACAACGAATCCGGCGTCGTCGTGGACGAGGCCGGGCTCGTGGCGCTGTCGCGTTTCATCTTCGAAAGCCTTTACATCCACCCGCAGGCGGAGCTGTCCATCCTGCTCGTGGACGAACCGGCCATGGAAAAGCTGCACCTCGAACTGATGGACGAGCCAGGCTCCACCGACGTCCTCTCCGTCCCCATGGACGAGCTGACCCCGGGCACGCCGGACAAGCCGACGCCGCAGGGCATGCTCGGCGACATCGCCATCTGCCCCCAGGTGGCCGAGGTCCAGGCCCGCAACGCCGGCCACTCCACCCAGGACGAGATGCTGCTGCTGACCACGCACGGCATCCTGCACCTGCTGGGTTATGACCACGCCGAGCCGGAAGAGAAGGAAGAGATGTTCGGGCTGCAGCGCGAACTCCTGACCGCGTTCACCGGCAAAGCGGCCCCGTCCGAGACGGTTCAGTGACCCCACTGATCCTTGCCGGCATGGCGCTGGTGTTCCTTAGCTTTGCCGCAGTGCTGACCGCTGCCGAGTCCGCGTTCAACTTCCTGCCCCGGCACGACGCCGAGCAGGCGGTCCTGAACAGCAGAGGCACCTCACTCAAACGCATCCTGGCCCAGCCCGTGGGGCACATGCGCGCCCTGCGGTTCTGGCGGGTCTGGTTCGAGATGGCCGCCGCCGTCGCCGTGACCGTGCTCCTTTACAGCATGCTGGACAACGTCTGGCTGGCCGGGCTGGCGGCCACCGGCATCATGGCGCTGCTCGGCTTCGTGATCGTGGGGGTGTCCCCGCGGCAGCTCGGCCGGGTCCACTCCGCCGCCCTGGTCCGGTTCAGCGCCCCGCTCGTCCGGTCCCTCTACGCCGTGCTCGGCCCGATTCCGGGCTGGCTGGTGCGGCTCGGCAGCGTCGTAGCGCCCGGCGCGCCGGCCGACAGCGAGGCGTTCTTCAGCGAGGAAGAATTCCGCGAACTCGTGGACCGGGCCACCGAGTCCGACGTGATCGAGGACAACGAGGCCGAGCTGATCCAGTCGGTCTTCGACTTCGGGGACACCCTGGTCCGCTCCGTTATGGTGCCCAGGACCGACATCCTCACGATCGACTCCGGATCCAGCCTGCACCGGGCGATGTCGCTGTTCCTGCGCTCCGGGTACTCGCGGATTCCGGTCATCGGCGAAAACACGGACCAGATCCTGGGCATTGTGTACCTGAAGGACGTTGCCGCCTCGCTCCACAACCTCGGCCCGCACGAGGAACCGCCGGTGGTGGACGAGGTGGCCCGCGAGGTCCGCTACGTGCCGGACTCGAAGCTCGTCAGCGACCTGCTCCGCGAACTCCAGAAGGAATCCACGCACGTTGCGATCGTCATCGACGAATACGGCGGAACGGCGGGGCTGGTCACGCTCGAGGACCTCATCGAGGAGATCGTCGGCGAAATCGTGGACGAATACGACACCGAAAGCGCCGAGGCCGTGGCACTGGGGGACGGAAGCTACCGGGTCAGCGCCCGCATGAGCATCGATGACCTCGGCGAACTCTTCGACCTCGAGCTCGACGACGACGAAGTAGACACCGTGGGCGGCCTGCTCGCCAAGGCCCTCGGGCGGGTGCCGATTGTCGGCAGCACCGTCCAGGTCCACGGACTGTCCCTCCGCGCCGACAGGCTGGAGGGCCGGCGGAACCGCGTCAGCCACATCATTGCGGCCGCCGTAGCAAAAGAACAAACTGACCTTGAAGACCTTCTCGACGAGGCCGCACCAATCCAACAGGGAGTCTCACGTGAGCAAGCAGAATAAGTCCGACGGCGACGCAGCCTACGGCGGCTACCGCGCCGGTTTCTCGGTGCTGGTCGGACGGCCCAATGCGGGCAAGTCCACCCTCACCAACGCCCTGGTCGGCCAAAAAGTCGCGATCACCTCGGCCAAGCCCCAGACCACGCGCCACACAATCCGTGGCATCGTGCACCGGGACGACGCCCAGTTGATCCTCGTTGACACCCCGGGCCTGCACCGCCCGCGCACGCTGCTGGGGAAGCGGCTGAACGAACTGGTCGCCGATACCCTCGCCGAGGTCGACGCGATCGGCTTCTGCCTGCCGGCCAACGAAAAAATCGGCCCGGGGGACAAGTTCATTGCCGCCCAGCTCGCCGCCATCCCCAACAAGCCCATCATCGCGATCGTGACCAAGGCCGACACCGTCGACCGGCAGGCCCTCACCGAGCAGTTGCTCGCCGTTGCCGCCCTGGGCCGCGAGGTCCTTGGCGAGGACGGCTGGAAGGACATCGTCCCGGTCTCCGCCACGGACGGTTTCCAGGTCGACACCCTTGCCGACGTCCTGATCGGTCACATGCCGGCGTCGCCGCCGCTGTATCCGGACGGTCACCTGACGGACGAGCCGGAAGCGGTGATGATCGCCGAACTCATCCGGGAAGCAGCCCTCGAAGGCGTCCGCGACGAATTGCCGCACTCCCTGGCCGTCGTCGTCGATGAAATCGTTCCGCGGGAAGGCCGGCCCGAGGACCGCCCGTTCCTGGACGTCCGCGTCAACCTGTACGTCGAGCGGCCCTCCCAGAAGGCCATCATCATCGGCAAGGGCGGCGCCCGGCTCCGCGAGGTCGGCACCAACGCGCGCAAGGCGATCGAGGCGCTGCTCGGTGCCCGGATCTACCTTGACCTGCACGTCAAGGTCGCCAAGGACTGGCAGCGCGACCCGAAGCAGCTCGTCAAACTGGGCTTCTGAGACGCGCTGTTCTTGGGCCGCTATTTTGACCGTTGGCCCTTCCCGCCGCTCCCAAGAGAGAGCCATCGGCGTTTTCTCAGATTCGGACTCTAAAATGGGCTGACTCCCCGTTCGTTTAGGAAGGCTCAACAAGTGGTTCGACCCCGTGACAACCGTGCCGACGGATCCGCCCCGCCGGCCCGGTCAACAGCCGCTGCCCGGCACACGGCCGATCCCGCCGTTGGTCCGGCCCGCCACCTCGGCTCCGCCCGCCGGACCCCCACCTGGCTGAAAGTCTTCACGGGCGTGGTGGCCGTGCTCTTGGTCGGTGTGATCGCTTTTGGCGCCTACTGGACCATCCGGCTCCAGGGCAACCTCACCAAGGCCCCACTGAGCGCCGGCAGCATCAAGACCGAGGGTGCCGTGAACGATTCGACGGACCGGATGCAGATCCTGATCCTCGGCTCGGACACGCGCGACGGGAAGAACTCGCAGTACGGCACCAGCGATGACGCGACCGGATATGGGCACTCGGACGTGATGATGCTGATGGACATTTCCGCGGACAACAAGCGGGTCAACGTCGTCAGCTTCCCCCGCGACCTGCTGGTCGACATCCCCAAGTGCAAGGATCCGAAAACCAACAAGGAGTACCCGGCCCAGACCGGCGTCATGATTAACTCGGCGATGTCCGAGGCCGGCATCGGCTGCGCCGTGGACACCGTCAACAAGCTGACTGGCCTGGAGATCGACCACTTCATGATGGCCGACTTCAACGCCGTCAAGGAACTCTCCAACGCCGTGGGCGGCGTGTCAGTGTGTGTCAGCGACGCCGTGTATGACCCCGACTCGAAGTTGCGCCTGCCCAAGGGCACCTCCACCGTCCAGGGCGAGCAGGCATTGTCGTTCGTGCGCACCCGGCACGCCTTCGGCGACGGCGGCGACCTCGGCCGGATCAAGGCCCAGCAGGGCTTCCTGTCCGCGCTGACCCGGAAAATCAAGGACGACGGCACCCTCACCAACCCGGCCCGGATGCTCGGCATCGCGGACGCGATCACCAAGAACCTGACCATCGACGACGGCCTGGCCTCGGTGCCGACGCTGCTGACCGTGGGCAACCGGCTCAAGAACATCGACGTCGGCAAGGTAGCCTTCGTGGCCACGCCGACAGTCCCGGCCGAAACGGATATCAACCGGCTGCAGCTGGCCGAGCCCGCGGCATCCCAGCTGTTCGCCGCCATGCGCAACGACGTGGACCTGACGGATCCGACCGCGAAGCCGAGCGCTTCCCCGAGCGCCAGCGCCACGCCGACGCCCAGCCCCACTGCCCCGGCCTATGACAAGACCCTGCAGCCCGTCACTGTGGCCAACGGCTCGGGTGTTCCGGCCCGGACCCAGGAGATCATGCAGGCCATCAAGGGCGCCGGCTTCACCCAGGTGGGCCAGTTGACTGCTCCGCCCGTCGCCGCGACGGCGGTCTACTACGGTGCGGACTACGCTGACGTGGCCGGGGACGTCGCGGCCCTGCTCGGTGTGGCGCCGGACCGGGTGCTCCCGGCCGCCGGAGTTGCCGGTGTCCAGGTCTACCTGGGCAGCGACTTCGCGAACGGGACGCCGACCGCCGCCGCCGCTGCCCCGCAGCTGCCCAAGGACATCGTCAACCAGACAGCCGGCGACACCGTTTGCCAGCAGGCCAACCCGGCACTGATCACCCGCTGACCCGGCAGCCAGGAAGGCCCCCGTTCGGATTTTCCTGAACGGGGGCCTTCTTTTTGTCATGGATGCTGGACGGCGGCCTTTGGAGGCTCTTCCACGTCCTGCTGGGTCGTGGCACACGGCGTGGACCTCAACGGCGCACTCGATAGCGCAGGTGAAGCACCCGGTTGCCCTGAATCACCACGTCGGGATCCTCCAACAGGTGCTGTGCGTGGACCGACCCGAAGTAGCGCTTGCCGGACCCGAACACGACGGGTACGACGTCCATGCGCACCTCGTCGACCAGGCCCGCGGCAAGCATCTGGCCACCGACATCACCAGCGGCGACCTCGACGATGCGGTCACCCGCAAGCTCTTGCGCCTTGGCCATGGCTGCCTCGACGCCGTCGACGAAGTGAAACGGCGCCTCGGGGTCCCAGCCCTCGGGCTGCGGCCGGTGCGTCACGACGACCACGTGATCGATCCCGCTCGGGGGTTTCCCGTCCCAGCCGTCCGTCAGGTCGAAGACGTGGCGGCCGACGAGGGTCGCCCCGATCTGGTCCCAGTACGGCCGGGTGTAGTCGTAGGAGGCCTGGGACACCTTCACCTCGCCGCTCTCGTCCAACGGGACGTCACCGTTGGACAACCAGTCGAACAGCGGTCCGGGCTGGTCATTCTCGTCCGCGATGAAGCCGTCCACCGACACCGAGCTGTACATGACCACCTTGCCCACGGGGCACTCCTCTGCTTTGGGGTGCCCCCACATTAGCGTGCCGCGAGCTGTCGCTCCAGTAAGAAATCAAGCGGCCGGCAGCGGCGACGAGCTCCTTGAACCGCTGTGCCAGATGAGTGCTGCTGACACCGCGGCTTCCGCAACCGGAAGCACTACCGACTACGCATGCTGCTCATCGGCGGCGGACTGTCCCACCCCCACCTCAGGTAGGAAGAGCGCCTTTGGAGGTGCTGAATCGGCACCGCATCCGTCACAGCAGGCCGGCTCCGTGGCCGTCGGAAGGGTGTCTGCCGCCGTGTGGGGGACCGTGCAGCAGATGTCGCCGCGCCAGGCGTTGATGCCCTCCCGGAGGGCGATCGCGGCGATGACCAGCGCAGCGCCGGCGTCGGCCCACCACCAGCCAAGGGTGCTGTTCAGCACCAAACCCGCGAGCAGGACTGCCGACAAATACGTGCAGAGCAGGGTCTGCTTGGAGTCAGCCACCGCCGTGCGTGATCCGAGCTCCCGGCCGGCCCGGCGCTGGAGCCAGGACAGGACCGGCATGATCACCAGGCTCAGTGCGGCAATCACGATGCCCGGGGTCGAGTGCTGTGCCTCGCCGGCGCCGAGAAGTGACCTGATTGCCTCGGCGGAGACAAAGGCCGCCAGCGCGAAGAATGAGACAGCGATAATCCGCAAGGTGAGGTGTTCACGCCGTTCAGGGTCCTTGGTGGAAAACTGCCACGACAGCGCCAGCGCCGACGCGACCTCAATGATGGAATCCAGGCCAAAGCCGAGGAGCGCCGACGAGTCCGCCGTACCCCCGGCCCACAAAGCCACAACGGCCTCGATGAGGTTATAGCTGATGGTGGCCGCCGCGAACAAGCGGATCCGGCGGCTGAGGACGGCGCGGCGGGCCGGGCCCGGCGACAGTTGGAGGGAAGCCATCACAGCGTGCACGTCCCGTCGGGTGCGCAGCAGGCCGGGTCCACCGCCAGCACGACGCCCAGAAGATCTTTCAGGGCATGGCCGAGGCGCTGATCGGCGAGCTCATAGCGGGTCCTTCGCCCCTCCGGAACGGCAACGACCAGCCCGCATCCCCGCAGGCACGTCAGGTGGTTCGACATGCTCTGCCGGGATACCCCGAGGGAATCCGCCAGCTCCGAGGGATAGGACGGCGCAGCCGTGAGGGCAAGCAGGATTTCTGCCCGTGTCGGGTCTGACACGGCATAACCGAACCGTGCCAGCACCGGGGCATGCGTAAGAGTCTCCATCAACCGAAAGTACAGCTGTCGATGTATTCACGCAAGCGTGTAAGCAAAGCCCTCCCGGCTGGGTCGGTGCCAGTGACCGGGCCCCCGGGTCACCAGATGCTGACGCGCTCCTGCGGTGCCATCCACATGCCGTCCTGGTCCGTGACGCCGAATGCCGCATGGAAGGCGTCGAGGTTCTTGGCGATGGCGTTCGTGCGGAACTCATTTGGGGAGTGCGGATCCGTCGCCAGCCGGCGGATGGCCTCTTCGGTCCGGATGACCTGCCGCCACCCCGCGGCCCAGGACGCGAAGAAACGCTGCACCCCGGTCAGGCCATCGAGCACCGGCGGTTCCTGCCCGTCGAGGCTGATCAGGTAGGCCTTGTAGCCGATGGTGAGCCCGCCCAGGTCGCCGATGTTCTCGCCCAAGGTCAGCTTGCCGTTGACCGTGTGGCCGGGGGCTGCCGTGGGGGAAAGGGCATCGAACTGCGCCACGAGCCGGGCGGCCAGCGCCTCGAACGCGGTGCGGTCATCCTCCGTCCACCAGTTGCGCAGCAGGCCGCTGCCGTCGTACTGCGAGCCCTGGTCATCGAAGCCGTGGCCGATTTCATGGCCGATCACGGCACCGATGCCGCCGTAGTTGACGGCGTCATCGGCGTCGGCAGTGAAGAACGGGGGCTGCAGCATGGCCGCAGGGAACACGATCTCGTTCAGGAGCGGATGGTAGTAGGCGTTGACCGTCTGGGGCGTCATCAGCCACTTCTCGCGGTCCACGGGCTTGCCGACCTCGTCGAGGTGGCAGTCGACGTCGGCGCTGTGCGCGCGCTCCACATTCCCCAGCAGATCGGCGGGGTCGATCTCCACCGCGGAGTAGTCGATCCACTTGTCCGGGAAGCCGATCTTGGCGCGGAAGGAGTCCAGCTTCTTCAGGGCCTCGAGCTTGGTTGCCTCGCCCATCCAGGTCAGCCCGGTGATGGACTCGCGGTACGCCTCGATCAAGTTGGCCACGAGGGTCTGCATGCGCGCCTTGTGCCCCTCCGGGAAGTGTCCGGCCACGTAGATCTGCCCGACCGCCTCACCCAGGGCCGCCTCGACCACCGCGACGCCGCGCTTCCAGCGGTCCTTGATCCGCGGCGTACCGCTCAGGGTGGTGCCATAGAACGCGAAGTTCGCGTCCACGAACCCGGAAGACAGGTACGGGGCGGCCGCGCTGACCACGCGCATGGCGAGCCATTCCTGCCAGATCGCCAGCGGTTCGGAATCCAGCAGCGAGGCCGCGCCGGAGAAGAAGTCGGGGGTGCTCACCACCAGCTCGGCGCGCTTCTCCGGCTCGATGCCGGCCGCGTCGAACCAGTCCGCCAGCAGGGGGAACAGCTCCGCGGCTTCTGCGGCGGACTTCAAGTTGTACGTCTTTTGCGGATTCCGCAATGTCACGTTGTCCCAGTGGTGCGAAGCCAGCGCAGTTTCCAGAGCCACCACGCGTCCGGCAGCCCCCTCAGGGTCGGCAACCTCCGCGAGGCCCAGCATGGCCCCCACGTGTGCACGGTAGGCCTGGACCATTGGGGCGAACTTCGCTTCCCGGTAATAAGACTCATCCGGCAGGCCGAGGCCGCCCTGGCCCGTGTAGAGCAGGACCCGGTCCGGGTTTCCGGCATCCGGGGCGGGGTAAATATAAAAGAGCCCGGACACATCGGCGCGGAACAGCCGTCCGGCCAGCGCCACGAGTTCGGGCACCGACGTCGTCGCGAACACCTGCGCCAGCCGCGCCCGGAGCGGGTCCAGGCCCTTGGCCTCGACCGCCGCTTCGTCCATGAAGCTTTTGTACAGGTCCCCGATCTTGCGCTCGATGCCGGTCGCCTCCGCACCGCGTGCGGCGGCCTGCTCGATGATCTCCTTCACCGCGAGCTCCGACGCGTCGCGCAAGGCGGTGAAGGTGCCCTCCAGCGGTCGGTCGTCCGGGATGACCGTAGTGTTGAGCCAGCCGCCATTCACATGCTGGTACAGGTCATCCTGCGGGCGGACGCTGGCGTCGATGGTGGACAGATCGATCCCCGAAAGTGGCACGGATGCTCCTTTGAGAGGCAGTCCGGCCCGGAGCGTTTGCCGGCGCGCGGTCTGCATGGTGGACGTTACGGTGGTCTGGCTCCTTCATCTTACGCACCCGTGTTACTGTGAAAAGGTGCGCGCAGAACTGCTCCTTCTTAGCTGCCGCGGCGAGGCCTCAGACGCGATCTAGCGCAAGGCCCACCCTCGCTGCGGAGTTTGTGTTGCCCGGCCACCCTTTCACCAAGAATCACAGAAAAGGCCCCGATTGTAATGCGAAACGCACAGAAGCCCTCAGGAATGCCGGTCCACCGTTACATCCCGTTCCAGGACCAGATCACCGTTGAACTGCCGGACCGCACCTGGCCGGACAAAGTCATCACCAAGGCCCCGCGCTGGTGCGCCGTGGACCTGCGCGACGGCAACCAGGCCCTCATCGATCCCATGAGCCCGGCCCGCAAGCTGAAGATGTTCGACCTGCTGGTCCGGATGGGCTACAAGGAGATCGAGGTCGGGTTCCCCTCGGCATCGCAGACGGACTTCGACTTCGTCCGGCAGCTGATCGAGGGCAACCACATCCCGGACGACGTCACGATCCAGGTGCTGACGCAGGCACGCGAACACCTGATCGAGCGGACCTATGAGTCCCTGGTCGGGGCGAAGCAGGCAATCGTCCACCTCTACAACTCCACGTCCGTCCTGCAGCGCCGCGTGGTCTTCAACCAGGACGAGGACGGCATCCTCGACATCGCCCTGCAGGGTGCTCGGCTGTGCAAGAAGTACGAGGAAACCCTCGCCGATACGCACATCACCTACGAATACTCGCCCGAGTCCTTCACCGGCACCGAGCTGGAGTACGCCATCCGGGTCTGCAACGCGATCGCCGACGTCTTCGAGGCCTCGGCGGACCGTCAGGTCATCATCAACCTGCCTGCCACGGTGGAAATGGCCACCCCCAATGTCTACGCCGACTCCATCGAGTGGATGAGCCGGAACCTGCACCCGCGCGAAGGCATCATCCTGTCCCTGCACCCGCACAACGACCGCGGCACCGGCGTTGCCGCCGCCGAGCTGGGCTACCTGGCCGGGGCAGACCGGATCGAGGGCTGCCTCTTCGGCAACGGCGAGCGGACCGGCAACGTGGACCTGGTGACCCTGGGCCTGAACATGTTCGTCCAGGGCATCGACCCGATGATCGACTTCTCCGACATCGACGAAATCCGCCGCACGGTGGAGTACTGCAACCAGCTGCCGGTGGCCGAGCGGTCCCCGTACGGCGGAGACCTCGTCTTCACGGCATTCTCCGGCTCGCACCAGGACGCAATCAAGAAGGGCCTGGAGGCCCTCGAAAAGGACGCGGCCGCGGCGGGCAAGGACGTGGCCGACTATACCTGGCAGGTCCCGTACCTGCCGGTGGACCCGAAGGACCTCGGCCGGAGCTACGAGGCGGTCATCCGGGTCAACTCGCAGTCCGGCAAGGGCGGCGTCGCCTACCTGCTCAAGAACGAGCACAGCCTGGACCTGCCGCGCCGCGCCCAGATCGAGTTCTCCGGCGTCATCCAAAAACGGACCGACACGGTCGGCGGAGAAGTGAGCGGACCCCAGCTGTGGCAGGTTTTCCAGGACGAATACCTGCCCTCGGGCTCTGCCGACACGCAGTGGGGCCGCTACGCCCTCGGTTCGATCAGCACCGAGACGGACGAAGACGGCGACATGACCCTGACCGCCGCCCTGAAGATCGACGGGACCCAGGTCCGCCGGACCGGGACCGGGAACGGCCCCATCGCGGCCCTGCTGAGCATCCTGCGCGAGGACGGCGTGGACGTCCGGGTCCTGGACTACAGCGAACACGCACTCTCCGAGGGCGGCAGCGCCCTGGCCGCCGCGTATGTCGAATGCGCCGTGGGGGAGCGCGTGCTCTGGGGCGTGGGGATCGATGCCAACACGAGCACATCAGCCCTCAAGGCCGTCATCTCGGCCGTGAACCGCGCCATCCGGGACGCCCGCGCCTGATCCGTCGCTGCTCGATTCGTCCCTGCCTGATCCGTCCGCGCCTGATCCGTCCCCGGACGGGCAGGCACTGGCGAACCAATGTATGACTGCGCCGCCGGAACACTCCGGCGGCGCAGTATTTTGCCTCAGTCTTTTACCTCAGTCTTTTACCGTTCTGCCTCGGCGGCGCTGCCCATGCCGTGATTCCGTAAAGACAGTGCGAAGATTAACTGTGGTCCAACAATCCTTTGCAGCGCGTGCCTACCGTGATGACGCCGTCGTGCTGCGCACCCACAAGCTGGGCGAGGCCGACCGGATCATCACCCTGCTGACCAAGCACCACGGCCAGGTGCGGGCGGTGGCCAAGGGGGTCCGGCGCACCAGCAGCCGGTTCGGCGCCAGGCTGGAACCGTTCATGGTGGCCGATCTCCAGCTGATTTCCGGGCGCACCCTGGACGTCGTCACGCAGGCCGTGGCCAAGGGCGCCTACGGCGGGAACATCGCCGCGGACTATGGCCGGTACACGGTGGCGGCCGCCATGACCGAAACGGCGGAGAAGCTCACCGACGTCGACGGCGAAGCCGGCACCGCCCAGTACAACCTGCTGGTGGGGGCCCTCGCGTCCCTGAGCCGGGGCGACCACGCACCCGAACTCATCCTGGATTCCTACCTGCTCCGCGCCCTCGCGACCGGCGGCTGGGCGCCCAGCTTCACCGACTGCGCCCGGTGCGGTGCGCCCGGGCCCCACGCGGCCTTTTCCGCGCCGCTCGGCGGCATGGTCTGCCACGGGTGCCGGCCGCCGGGATCGCCCGCGCCGGCCCCGGAGACGGTGCTCCTCATGGGTGCCCTGCTCACCGGAAACTGGATGACGGCGGATGCCTCCGCGTCCGTCCACCGCCGGGAAGCGGCCGGCCTGGTAGCCAGCTACCTCCAGTGGCACCTGGAACGAGTCCTGAAATCCCTCAAACATGTGGAGCGAACGTAAAAGTGGCATTGGGAAGAAGCCTGGGAAAGAACCTGGAGAAAAGCCAGACGAAACAGTCCAACGGTCCGCGGCGGACCACCCCGGTGGTGGCTCCCTACCCGCACCCGTCCGGCGCTGTTCCGCCCGCGATTCCCGCGGAGTTCATCCCGCGGCATGTGGCGATCGTCATGGACGGCAACGGGCGCTGGGCGAACCAGCGCGGCCTGCCCCGGATCGAGGGCCACAAAGCAGGGGAGCCTGCCCTGCTGGACGTCATGGCCGGCGCGATCGAGCTGGGGATCGAATACGTCAGTGTGTACGCCTTCTCCACCGAGAACTGGCGGCGGTCCCCTGAGGAGGTGCGCTTCCTGATGGGCTTCAACAAGGACGTCCTGCGCCGGCAGCGGAACCAGCTCGATGAATGGGGTGTCCGGATCCGCTGGTCCGGGCGGCGCCCGAAGCTGTGGGGCTCGGTGATCCGCGAACTCGAAGAGGCCGAGGACTACACCCGGGGCAACAGCACCTGCACCTTGAACATGTGCGTCAACTACGGCGGACGGGCCGAGATCGCCGACGCCGTCTCCGCGATCGCGGAGGAAGTGGCCCAGGGCCGGCTGAAGCCGGGGGCCATCACCGAGCGGACCATCCAGAAGTTCCTCGACGAACCGGACCTGCCCGACGTGGACCTGTTCCTGCGCAGTTCCGGGGAACAGCGGCTCTCCAACTTCATGCTCTGGCAGTCGGCCTATGCCGAGTTCGTGTTCATGGACACCCTGTGGCCGGACGTGGACCGGCGGACGCTGTGGGATGCCGTCGAGATCTATGCACAGCGGGACCGCCGCTACGGTGGGGCCATCGACGCCGCTCCCGCCGCGGGCGGCCAGGTCAGCTGATCCGCGTCAGTCGTAGACGTACGCCCTGATCCACCGGGACAGCCGGGCATAGGCGTCCGCGCGGACCCGCGGGGCGGAGAGGAAGACGTCATGCAGGGCGCCGTCAATCCGCTCCAGCGTCACGGTGCGGCCCAGGCTGAGCGCGCGGAGGGCGATTGTGTTCACGTCCAGGACCGCGTCCGTGCGGCGCATGGACTCCTTCCAGAACATCCCGTTGGCGCTGGCGCCCGAGATGAGCACCAGGATGGGCACATCGATGTTCAGGCCACGCGCCACCTTGGACTGCCCGGCGAGCACGGCGCTGAGCCAGCCGGCGCGGACCGGAAAGGCGTGCGGCGGACGGTAGGCATCGTCCAGGGCCCATTCGCCTTCCGCGGCGCTGCTGATGCTGCGCCAGTAGAAGGCCCGCTCAGGCAGCCGGATCACCGACTCCGGCCAGAACCGGGCGAACGGCTCCACCATGGTCCGCGCGGCCCGGCGCAGGGCGGGGCTGCCGTGGACTTCCAGCCATGGGCTGTCCAGGACCAGTTGTGACACCATCCCCGGATGCCGGTCGGCCCACAGCGCCGCGATCAGGCCGCCGGTGGAGTGTCCCATCAGCGTCACCTGCGGCGCCGCACCGTCCGGCCTGAGGGAACCGATGATCCCGAGCGCTGCAGTGATCTCGGCGTCGTAGTTGTCCAGGTCCGCGACGTAGCCGCCGTGGGTGCCCGGACGCAGGCTGCGGCCATGGTTGTGCATGTCGAGGGCGAAAAACTCAAACCCCTGCCCCGCCCAGAATTCCGCGAGCTCCTCATTGAAGAAGTAGTCACTCCAGCCGTGCAGGAACAGCACCGCCCGGGCCGGCAGCGCCGATGGTGCCGGCGGGAGCGGGGTATGGCGGACCAGGGTGGCAGTGCGCAGCACACCGTCAGGGCTGACGGCCTCAAAGGTGCACGCCTGGAAATCATCCCCGAGAATGTCGGTCCGCCACTGCATCGACTTTCCTCCTGTGTTGCTGAGAGCCTGCCCGGACTAGGACGCGGACGCAGCGGCCCGGCCCGCGGAACGTCCGGAGAAGAGGCATCCGCCCAGGAACGTTCCCTCGAGGGACCGATAGCCGTGGATTCCGCCGCCGCCAAACCCTGCGGCTTCACCGGCCGCGAACAGCCCGGGCACGGGCTGCCCGGCGGCATCCAGGACCCGCGACTGCAGGTCGGTCTGCACCCCGCCAAGGCTCTTGCGCGTCAGGACCGAGAGCCGGACGGCGAGCAGGGGACCGTGCCGCGGATCCAGAAGCCGGTGCGGCGGGGCGACCCTCATGATCTTGTCGGTGGCGAAACGCCGCGCTGCCCGGATCGCCGCCAGCTGCGGATCCTTGCCCATCCCGCTGGCAAACTGCCGGTCCCGGTCGCGGATCAGCTGCTCCAGGGCAGCGGGGTCGATGAGCTGCCCGCCCGTCAGATCGTTCATCTGCCCGGCGAGCCCGGCGGGGTCCGCTGCCTGCAGGAAGTCGACCCCGCGGTCCAGGAACCGCTGCAGCGGTGTATCGCTGCCGGGCTTCAGCCGTGAGACCAGCCGACGGACGTCCTTGCCCGTGAGATCCGGGTTCTGCTCGGATCCTGACAGCGCGAACTCCTTCAGCGCGATGCTGCGGTTCAAGACGAACCATGAATGGGCATGTCCCGTGGCCAGGATGTGGCGCAGGGCGCCGAGCGAATCGAAACCCGGAAACAGGGGAGGCGGGAGCATCCGCCCCGTCGCGTCCAGCCATAGGGCCGACGGTCCGGGCAGGATCCGGATGCCGTGCCGCGGCCAGACCGGGGCATGGTTGTGGATACCCTCCGGGTAATGCCACATCCGGTCCCCGTTGATGAGGTGTCCGCCGGCGCGGCCCACGGCCGGGAGGAAGTCCCCGTCCACGGATGCCGGAACGCCACTCAACATCCGCTCCGGCGCCGCGCCGCCCGGCCATTGCTTGCGGACCACATCGTGGTTGCCGCCGATGCCGCCGCTTGTCACCACCACGGCCGCGGCCGCAGCCTCGAAAGTACCGTCAGGGCGTCGGGAAGAGCTTTCACCCCGGCCTGCGCCACTGGCTTCGAGCAGTTCGCCGCGCACGCCGCTCACCCGGCCCGCAGTTTTCACGAGCCCGGTGGCGCGGTGGCGGAAATGGAAGGACACGCGGCCGGCGGCTTCGCCTTCGCGCAGTTTGGCAAGGAAGGGGGCCACCAGCGCCGGTCCCGTGCCCCACACGACATGGAAGCGCGGGACAGTGTTGCCGTGGCCGTCCGGGCCGTAGCCGCCGCGTTCGGCCCACTGCACCAGGGGAAACAGCCCGACGCCCAGCGAGGCGAGCCAGGCACGCTTCTCACCGGCGGCGAAGTTCACGTACGCCGCCGCCCACTCCTTTGCCAGGGCGTCCTGCGGCCGGTCGAATCCCGCGGACGCATGCCAGTCGGCGAGGGCCAGCTCTTCGCTGTCCCGCACCCCGAGCCGCCGCTGTTCCGGAGTGTTGACCATGAAGAGGCCGCCGAAAGACCAGTGCGCCTGGCCGCCGACGGAGGCCTCGGGTTCCTGATCGAGGACCGCCACCCGGCGGCCGGCCGCATAGGCCTGGGCCGCGGCCACGAGCCCTGCCAGGCCGGCGCCGACCACCACAACGTCGGCCTCGATCCCGCGACCCGAAGCCCCACGGCCGCCCGTTCCGACACCCTCATTGCTGGTCATGGCTTCATGCTAACTCGCGTCGGAGCACTTCCGCCGCCGGGCCCGGGGCGCGGGGCGCCGCAGTCACAACCGCAGTCACAACGGGCAGTCACATCGGCAGTCACAAGCGTGCCGGCGCGCGCGCTGGTTTGGTCTGCGCGGCCCGAACCGGAAAACTAGAGGCATGCGCGTATATCCCACATTTTTCCGGCTGGCCTTCTCATGGATGGACGCCGAACGCGCCCATAAGATCGGGTTCAAGGCCATCCGCCTCGCCCACAGCTGCGGTGCCGGGCGGTTGCTGCAGAAGTTCACCGCCCCCGCAGCGTCGCTGCAGACCCAGGCGTTCGGCCTGACCTTTCCGTCCCCGTTCGGCCTTGCGGCCGGCTTCGACAAGGAAGGCCACGGCATCGAGGCGCTGGCGGAGCTCGGCTTCGGCCATGTGGAGGTCGGCACCATCACCGGCCAGGCCCAGCCCGGCAACCCGGCGCCGCGGCTGTTCCGCCTCGTGGAGGACAGGGCCGTCATCAACCGCATGGGGTTCAACAACGACGGCGCCGCGGCGGTGGCCCCGCGCCTGAAGTCCGCCCGCGCCGCCCTGCAGCGCCAGCACCCCGGCGTCCGGCCGGTGATCGGGGTGAACATCGGCAAGAGCAAGGTGGTCGGGCTCGAGGATGCGGTGTCCGATTACCTGATCAGCGCGCGCAGCCTGGCCCCCGCAGCGGATTATCTCGTGGTGAACGTCAGCTCGCCCAACACCCCCGGGCTTCGGCTGCTGCAGGACGTGGAGACCCTGCGTCCGCTGCTGGCCGCAGTGGGGGAGGAGGCGGACAAGGCCGCCGGCCGCCACATTCCGCTCCTGGTCAAGATCGCGCCCGACCTCAGTGATGAGGACATCGACGACGTCGCGCGCCTGGCGCTTGACCTGAAGCTGGACGGCATCATCGCCACCAACACCACGATCGCCCGCACCGGGCTCGCCTCCAGCCCCGACAACGTCGAGGCGTGCGGAGCAGGAGGTCTTTCCGGGGCGCCCCTGAAGAAACGGTCCCTGGAGGTCATGGCCCGGCTCAAGTCCGTCACCGGCGGGGCGCTGACCCTGGTCTCGGTGGGCGGCGTCGAAACGGCACAGGATGTGCAGGAACGGCTGGACGCCGGCGCCACCCTCGTCCAGGGCTACACGGCGTTCCTTTACGAGGGGCCTTTCTGGGCCGCCCGCATCAACCGGCTGCTGGCCACCCACCCGAGCCGGCGCTAGACCTTACGCTGCGATCGGGCCCGGACCGGTCGCCGCAACCAAGAAGCCCCCGGCAGGTGACTGCCGGGGGCTTCTTGGTTGAAGAATCGTGGAAGGGAAGGTCAGGCGGGGAACTCGCCGCGCCGGACCTGGGGCTTGGGCAGGCGCAGGCGGCGGAACTGCAGGGAGCGCATGGAGCCGTACCAGACCGTGCCGCGCTCGACGTCGCCGAACTTTTCGCCGAGCCGTTTCTTGAGCTTGCGGGAGAGGATGAAGACGTCCACGAAGACCGCGAGGAACATGACCCAGAAGGCGCCCAGGACGTAGACCATCTGTGCGCTGGAGGCCGGCACGAGCAAGGAGATGATGACAAACAGCAGGGCGCCGAACATGAGGAACTCGCCAAGGCTGAAGCGGGCATCGACGAAATCGCGGGCGAACCGCTTCTGCGGACCCTTGTCCCGCAGCGGCAGGAACTTCTCGTCACCGGTGTCCATGGCCTGCCGCATCTTGAGCCGCTGCTCCGTGACGGCGGCGCGCTCGGCCGCCTTGGAAGCCTTGCGGTCCTCCGGCACGAGGGGCCGCTTGCGGGCCGCCTCCTGGGCGCTGCGCTTGGGCGTGGGTGCGCCCTTGCCGGTCACGGCGCTACGGGCTGCTGCCTCGGATGCCTGCTGGTCAACTACGTCCTGCGCCGATGGCGCTTCCTTTTTACGTCCAAACACCCCTAAAGAATACCCCGCAGACACAGGCCCGAGACCCAGCCCACACGGCGCAGGCCCGGGCGTGACGCTGTTTGTAGTGATTCAGAGCACGGGTAGTGTTTTGGCCATGACTTCATCTACCGCGGGGAACCCGCAGACCACCATGGACCACGAGGGCACCATCGATGCCGAGGCCCTCCGCCAGGCCGTTGCCGAATCGTTCGACGAGACGATCGGCCAGCTGACGGACCTTGTCGCCATACCGGGCATCGCCTGGCCGAGCTTTGATCCTGCCCCGTTGAACCGCAGCGCCGACGCCGTCGCCAGCCTCGTGCGGGCCAGCGGCTTCGACGACGTCCGGATCCTCCGTTGCGACAAGGAAGACGGGACGCCCGGCGGGCCCGCCGTCGTCGCCCGCCGCCCGGCCGCGGAGGGCAAGCCGACAGTCCTGCTGTACGCCCACCACGACGTCCAGCCCACTGGCGACCTGGCACTGTGGGAAACCGACCCCTTTACCGCCGTCGAGCGCGACGGCAGGCTCTTCGGCCGCGGTGCCGCCGATGACAAGGCCGGCATCCTGGCGCACATCGCCGCCTACTCTGCGGTGACGCGGGTGCTCGGTGACGAACTGGGCCTGGGCGTGACGTTCTTCTTCGAGGGCGAAGAGGAAGCCGGCTCGCCAACGTTCCGGCAGTTCCTGGAAACCCACCGCGAACTGCTCCGCGCCGACGTGATCGTCGTGGCGGACTCCAGCAACTGGAAGGTCGGCATTCCGGCCCTCACCACCAGCCTGCGCGGCCTGGTGGACGGCACCATCGAGGTCAAGGTCCTGGACCACGCCGTGCATTCGGGCATGTTCGGCGGCCCCGTGCTCGACGCCCCGACCCTGCTGGCCCGCCTGATCGCGACCCTCCACGACGACGAGGGCAGCGTCGCGATCAAGGGCCTGGTGAGCCGCGATGACGTGGTTGTCGACCTCACCGAGGAGGAGTACCGCGCCGACGCCTCCGTGCTCGACGGCGTGAAGCTCGCCGGGACCGGCAGCATTGCCTCACGCATGTGGACCAAGCCCGCCCTGTCCATCATCGGCTTTGACGCCCCGGCCGTGGACGTAGCTTCCAACACCTTGCTGCCGCGGGCCCGGGCCAAGTTCAGCCTGCGCCTGGCCCCGGGGCAGGACCCGGCAGCCGCCATGGAGGCTGTCCGCCAGCACGTCGAAACCCACGCCCCGTTCGGCGCTGAGGTGGTGTTCACCCCGGGGGAGAGCGGCAACTCATTCCTGACGGACACGAGCTCGAAGGCCGCGTCCGTGGCCATGTGGGCCCTGGGCGAAGCCTGGGGCGTGCCCGCCGTCGAAATGGGAATCGGCGGATCGATCCCCTTCATCGCGGACCTCACCGAGCTCTACCCGGACGTGCAGATCCTGGTCACCGGCGTCGAGGATCCCGATTCCCGAGCCCACAGCGCCAACGAATCCCTGCACCTGGGCGACTTCCGGAACGCAATTGTCGCCGAGGCCCTGCTGCTCGCGCGCCTGAACACCGAAGGCGCGCTCTAGCCCCCGCGCCCGGCGCGTCCCGGGGAACATCCAGCCGTCTCCCACGGTTACGTCAGAAGTTAGAGCTACAGGGCTGCGCGAAGTAGCATGTAGCTATAGCCCATACCGTTTAAGTAGGGGCGGGCACCGTGCGAGCGGGGCCGCCACCACCGTTGCAAGAAGGTAGGCCATGAGCACTACAACCAATGAAAACAGCGCCGGCAACTCTGCCGCCGAGGCCGGCGAGCTGGCCACGCACGAGGTCATGCTGACCGACGTCGCGGCTGGAAAGGTCCGCAGCCTGCTGGAGCAGGAAGGCCGCACCGATCTGCGCCTCCGCGTTGCCGTGCAGCCCGGCGGTTGCTCCGGCCTGATTTACCAGCTCTACTTCGACGAGCGGCTGCTCGACGGGGATGCAGTGCGCGACTACGACGGGGTCGAAGTCGTCGTCGACAAGATGAGCGTTCCTTACCTCAGCGGTGCCAGCATCGATTTCGAGGACACCATCGCCAAGCAGGGCTTCACGATCGATAACCCGAATGCCGGCGGGTCCTGCGCCTGCGGAGATTCTTTCCACTAATTCCTTCCACTAAGGCCGGGCATTTTGCCCGGCCTTAGTGCCGCAGGATCCTCAACGAGCGGCGCCTACAAAAGGCTCCCGACGCACGGTGTGGACATGTGGGCGAAAACTCCCGGGGAGCGGTAAGCTCTACACCGAGTAGTAAAACTTTTCGTTTGCCCTGCCCGTAATTTGCGGGGCAACAGCAACAAGTAGGAAGGGCCGTCTGTGAGTTCGCAGAACCGAACCGGCAGCCGACGCAAACAGATCACTACGATCACTGGCTTGGCACTAGCCGGCGCGTTGGCTTTGACTGGATGTTCACCAGAGGTACAGAAGGGCTGGTTGCCCACCGAGCGTGGCACCACCAATCACACTGACCTCATCATGGACCTCTGGGTCAACTCATGGATTGCCGCGCTGGTCGTCGGCATCATCACCTGGGGCCTGATGATCTGGTGCATCGTCGCTTACCGGCGCCGCAAGGGCACCGTGGGCTTCCCGCGCCAGAACAGCTTCAACCTTCCGCTTGAAGTGTTCTACCTGACGATCCCGCTGTTCATGGTCCTGGTGTTCTTCTACTTCACCGACCGCGACCAGCAGTCGATCGATGACCGCTCAACGCCGGCCGACGTCGTCGTCGACGTCCGCGGCAAGCAGTGGGCGTGGGACTTCAACTACTTGAAGGGCAACGTCGTCACCGAGGACGTACACGAAGCGGGCGTCCAGGCGCACCTGACCGGTAACGACGTGGACAAGAACAAGCTGCCCACCCTGTACCTGCCGGTCAACAAGTCGGTTGACCTCGAGCTCAACGCGCGCGACGTCATCCACTCCTTCTGGGTTCCTGCCTTCCTGCAGAAGCGCGACATGATTCCCGGCAAGACCAACTACATCCGGTTGACGCCCACCAGGGAGGGCACCTACGACGGTAAGTGCGCCGAACTCTGTGGCGAGTACCACTCCGAAATGCTGTTCCGCGTGAAGGTTGTCTCCGAGTCGGAGTTCCAGGCGCACATGAACCAGCTGCGCCAGGACGGGAACACCGGCCTGCTCGGTGAAGAGTACGACCGCAACCCGGCCCCGGCCGAAACCAAGTAAGGGGAGCGACGTGGCAACTTACACTCAATCCGCCGGGATCCTCGAGGCTCCCGTAGTACCGAAGTCCAAGGGACGCATCGTCGTCAACTGGATCACCTCGACCGACCACAAAACGATCGGGTACATGTACCTGATCGCGTCGTTCATCTTCTTCTGCTTCGGCGGCATCATGGCGCTGCTGATCCGTGCCGAGCTCTTCGAGCCCGGCATGCAGATCCTGCAGACCAAAGAGCAGTACAACCAGCTCTTCACCATGCACGGCACCGTCATGCTCCTGATGTTCGCGACGCCGCTGTTCGCCGGCTTCACCAACGTCATCATGCCGCTGCAGATCGGTGCCCCCGACGTCGCCTTCCCGCGACTGAACGCGCTGGCCTTCTGGTTCTTCCTCTTCGGCTCCACGATCGCCGTCTCCGGGTTCATCACCCCGCAGGGTGCCGCGTCGTTCGGCTGGTTCGCGTACGCGCCGCTGTCCAACACGACGTTCAGCCCCGGCGTGGGCGGTGACCTCTGGGTCTTCGGCCTGGCGCTCTCCGGCTTCGGCACCATCCTCGGCGCCGTCAACTTCATCACCACCATCATCTGCATGCGCGCCCCGGGCATGACCATGTGGCGGATGCCGATCTTCACCTGGAACGCCCTCGTGACCTCCATCCTGGTCCTGATGGCCTTCCCGCCGCTGGCCGCCGCGCTGTTTGCCCTTGGCGCCGACCGCCGGTTCGGTGCGCACATCTTCGATCCCGAGAACGGCGGCGCCGTCCTCTGGCAGCACCTGTTCTGGTTCTTCGGCCACCCTGAGGTGTACATCATCGCGCTGCCGTTCTTCGGCATCGTCTCGGAGATCTTCCCGGTCTTCAGCCGCAAGCCGATCTTCGGCTACAAGGGCCTGGTCTACGCGACCATCTCCATCGCCGCCCTGTCCGTGACTGTGTGGGCCCACCACATGTACGTCACCGGCTCGGTCCTGCTGCCGTTCTTCTCCTTCATGACGATGCTCATCGCCGTTCCGACCGGTGTGAAGTTCTTCAACTGGATCGGCACCATGTGGCGCGGTTCCATCACGTTCGAGACCCCCATGCTGTGGAGCATCGGCTTCCTGGCGACCTTCCTCTTCGGCGGCCTCACCGGCATCATCCTGGCCTCGCCGCCGCTGGACTTCCACGTCTCGGACTCCTACTTCGTTGTGGCGCACTTCCACTACGTGGTCTTCGGCACCGTCGTGTTCGCCATGTTCGCCGGGTTCTACTTCTGGTGGCCTAAGTGGACCGGCAAGATGCTCAACGAGCGCCTCGGCAAGATCCACTTCTGGATGCTGTTCCTGGGCTTCCACGGCACCTTCCTGATCCAGCACTGGCTCGGCGTCGAGGGCATGCCCCGCCGTTACGCCGACTACATGCCGCAGGACAACTTCACGTGGATGAACCAGTTCTCCACCATCGCCTCGTTCGTCCTCGGCGCCTCGCTGATTCCGTTCTTCTGGAACGTCTACATCACCTGGCGCAGCAACGAGCGTGTGGAAGTTGACGACCCGTGGGGCTTCGGTGCCTCGCTGGAATGGGCCACGTCCTGCCCGCCGCCGCGCCACAACTTCACCTCCCTGCCCCGCATCCGCTCCGAGCGTCCTGCCCTGGACCTGCACCACCCGGAGCTCTCCCAGTCCTACACCGCGGATTCGCCTGCTCCGGCAGCAGCGGCTCTCGGTAACGCCGACCAGAAGGACACCGCCAAGTGAAAATCGAATCAAGGATCTTTGGCTTCGGCGTCTTCTTCTTCGTGCCCGTTGCATTCATCTACGGATACCTGACCAACTGGACTGAGTGGGTGGGCGCACTGGCCATCCTGCTGGTTGGCGGACTCGCCGGCATGATCGGCGCTTACCTCGGCTTCACCGGCCGCCGCGTGGGCATGCGCCCCGAGGACCGCAACGACGCCGAGATCCACGAAGGCGCCGGCGAGCAGGGACACTTCAGCCCCTGGAGCTGGTGGCCGCTGATGCTGGGCCTGTCCTGCGCCGCAGGGTTCCTCGGCCTGGCCGTAGGCTGGTGGATCGTCTTCATCGCCGGCGGGATGGCAGTGGTCGCACTGGTCGGCTGGGTCTACGAGTACAGCCGCGGTGACCACGCGCACTAGCGCCCACCCGGACTAAAAGTTCAGAACGCACGACGGCGGGCCCCACCATTGGTGGGGCCCGCCGTCGTTGTGTCTTGGTTCTTGAGTTCCTGCCGGCCGCGTGCGGCGCGTCCCTGCAGGCCCAGCCCGCCTGCGCAGCGTCCCTCCTGGAGGGCGGCACCGCACTGCGGGCCGCCGAATGGGAGCGGGGAGGCCCTCAGGCGGCGGCTGCCGATTCCAAGAGGATCCGGAGTTCCTCCAGCGCACCCTCTGCCTCTGCGGGGCTGCAGGAGGCCGGGAGGGCGTCCGCAGCGACGGCCAGCTCCACCTCACAGCCGCACTCGAAGTCCTCGGTCATGACCTCCAGCAGCGAGCGGGCGTCGACGCCTGGCCTGCCGTCCTTGCTGATGGTCACCGGGAGGCCGGTCGCCGTGACGGCCCGGACAAATACTGCCGCGGGCCGGGCGTGGAGGCCGATGGCGGCCGTGACGATTGCCTTGCGAACTGGCAACGGGACTCCCTCATGCTGGTGTTGTGCTGTACGTGTTGCTGCTGCACGGGCCGGCCACGCGAACGGTGACCTAGATGGAGGGCGTCCGGCAGGCAGTCCGTCAGACCGGGCGGCCGGCATTGCCCCGGCTCCGGCCTGTACCTACAAGGGTAGCGGCGGGGGAGGACCCGGCACGACTTGAGTCGGCGGCGTGGTCTAGACCTTCCGGGTCACGGGCTTACCCTTGAGATATGAGTGTATTTCCCGCGCCGGGCCGCAACCGGAGGCTGAACCATGGCGTCCACTAACGCGTCCAAGATGATTGGCGAGATCGACCGTCAGAGCGGGGTACCAATCTACGTGCAGTTGCGCGAGATCCTCCGCGCGCACATCGCCGCCGCGTGCCCGCCCGGATCTGCGCTGCCCTCCGAACGCGACCTCGCCCAGCGCTTCGGCCTCGCCCGGATGACCGTGCGCCAAGCCATCGATGCCCTCGTGGGTGAGGAAGTGATTGAACGCGTCGTGGGCCTGGGCACGTTTGTACGCAAACCCAAACTGGATCTACAGGTAAAGCTGACTTCCTACAGCGAAGAGATGCAGCGCCGCGGCATGGTCCCGGCCGCCAAGGTCCTGAGCTTCGAACAAATTGGCGCCAGCGCGTTCCTGGCCCGTGAGCTGCAGTTGGAGGAGGGGACACCCCTGGTCCGGTTCCGGCGCCTCCTGCTGGCCGACAACGAACCGATGAGCGTGGACGAAAACTTCATCCCGGCCCACCGGGTTCCCGGCCTGCTGGACGGCGAACCGCCCACATCGCTCTACAACGTGCTGAGCGAACGCTACGGGCTGGTGATGGAATGGGGCGAGGACATGATCGAGGCGACGGCTGCGTCGCCGTCCACGGCCCGTCTCCTGAACGTCGAGGTCGGAACCCCGCTGCTCAAGATCCAGCGCCACGCGTTCGTGGCCCGCGCCATGGTGGACTACTCCGTGTCCTACTACCGGGCTGACCGCTACAAGCTCTGGGTGCCCCTGCAGCGCCCTGGCGTCCGGCCCACCCGGAACTACGCCTCAGGGTACCGCCCCTAACCACAGCAACGCGGGGTCACGTCGCGTCCATCCCGAAGGGGTTGATGGGCGTGAAATGACCCCGCGTTGCCTCTTGTTTCTGCAGCTTCGGGGGGACGCAGGAAGGCCCGGTCCCAAGGGACCGGGCCTTCCTTTGTATTGCTTGGTGCCGCCTAGTGGCTCAGCGACTTCGACTCAGCGGTTTCGATCGCTTCGTGGGCGCCGTGGTGGCCGTGAGCGGCCTCCAGCTCTGCCGGGGTGGCCGGGGCAACCCGGTCCTCGAAGAACCAGCGGGACAGCTTCGCGCGGCGCTTTTCCTTGCGGTCAACGACGCCGTGCTCGTTCGGCACCGCGGGCAGCGGGGCCGGTGACTCGAAGCCGACCAGCTTGTAGCGCTTGTATTCATCCAGCGGGGCGTGGACCTCGATGAACTCGCCGTGCGGCAGGCGCACGATGCGGCCGGTTTCACGGCCGTGCAGGGCAATCTCGCGGTCCTTGCGCTGGAGCGCCAGGGCGACGCGCTTGGTGACGATGAACGCGATGACCGGGCCGATGAAGAACAGCGCGCGCAGCCAGTAGGTGACATCGTTCAGGGCCACGTGGAAGTGGGTGGCGATGAGGTCCGAGCCGGCCGCTGCCCACATCACGCAGTACCAGACGAAACCGGCCATGCCGATTGCCGTACGGGTAGGAGCGTTGCGGGGGCGGTCCAGGACGTGGTGCTCGCGGTTGTCCTTGGTGATCCAGCGTTCAATCCACGGGTAGGCGAACATGACCGTGAAGAGGATGCCCGCCGGGACGAGTGCCGGCAGCAGCACGTTGAACGTGAACATGTGGCCGAACCAGATCTGCTCGACCTTCCAGTCGCCGATCGTGCCCGGCATGAGGCGGAGGGCACCGTCAACGAAGCCGATGTACCAGTCAGGCTGGGTGCCTGCAGAAACCGGGGAGGGGTCGTACGGGCCGTAGTTCCAGATCGGGTTGATGGTGAAGAACGCCGCCATGATGGCAACGACACCGAACACGATGAAGAAGAAGCCGCCGGCCTTCGCCGCGTAAACCGGTCCCAGGGGGTAGCCGACGACGTTGCCGTCGTTGCGGCCCGGGCCGGGGTACTGCGTGTGCTTGTGCACAACCACCATGAAGAGGTGCATCACGATCATCAGCAGGATGAGCGCGGGAACCAGGAGGATGTGGAGCATGTACAGGCGGCTGATGATCATGGTGCCCGGGAACTCGCCGCCGAAGAGGAAGAACGAGGTGTAGGTGCCGATGACCGGGATGGACTTGATGACGCCGTCGATGATTCGCAGGCCGTTGCCGGAGAGCAGGTCATCGGGGAGCGAGTAGCCGGTGAAGCCTGCGGCCATGGACAGGATGAGCAGAACGCTGCCCACCACCCAGTTCAGTTCGCGGGGCTTCCGGAATGCGCCGGTGAAGAACACGCGGAGCATGTGCACGGAGACAGATGCGACGAACAGCAGGGCAGCCCAGTGGTGTACCTGGCGCATGAACAAGCCGCCGCGGACATCGAAGGAGATGTTCAGGGAGGAGCTGTATGCCACCGACATTTCAACGTTCTTCAGCGGCGTGTACGAGCCCGCATAATGCGTCTCCGCCATGGACGGATCGAAGAAGAACGTCAGGAACGTGCCCGAGAGCAGCAGAATGACGAAGGAGTACAGCGCCACTTCGCCGAACATGAACGACCAGTGGTCCGGGAAGACCTTCCGGCCGAATTCACGAAGGATTCCGGAGCCGCCAACACGCTGGTCGACGAAGTCGGTGATGCGGCCGCCTGTGGTTTTGGCGACGAAAACAGGGGCATCAGGCGTTGTTGTTGAGGACATGCTGCTCACGCTCCCAGTAGGTCGGTCCAACGGGTTCATGGAAGTCGCTCGTGGCGACGAGGTAGCCCTCAGCGTCGACTGCGATAGGCAGCTGGGGGAGGGGGCGGCTGGCCGGGCCGAAGATAACCTTGCACTGCTGGGTCAGGTCGAAGGTTGACTGGTGGCACGGGCACAGAAGGTGGTGGGTCTGCTGTTCGTACAGGGCAACAGGGCAGCCAACGTGGGTGCAGATCTTGGAGTATGCAACGATTCCGTTGTAGGCCCAATCTGCGCGCTCGGGGGAGGGGTTGAGCAGTGCCGGGTCCAGGCGCATGAGCAGAACGACCGATTTGGCCTTCTCGTTCAGCTTTCCTTCGCTCAGTTCGTTCAGCCCTTCGGGGATGACGTGGAACGCGGAGCCCATGGTGACGTCCGCGGCCTTGATGGGGGTGCCATCCGGGTCGCGGGCCAGCCGCTTGAGCCTGCCGTCCGGGGCCGGGGCCCACAGAGTGTGGGCCAGCTTGTCGTCCGGACGGGGACCGAGGTCACCGAAGATGGCCAGGGCCGGCAGGGGGGCGAGGGCGACGGCGCCGAGCAGGGTGTTGCGGATCAGTGGCCGACGCTTAATGCCGGTTTCCTCGACGATGTCATCGACGATGCGCACGGCAGCCTGGCGGTCTTCCTCAGTGCGGATCGCGTGGCGCTCTTCCGAGACCTCGTGGTCCGGCATAAGGGCCTTGGCCCAGTGGACGATACCGGTGCCGATGCCCAGCATCGCGAAAGCGGTGCCGATGCCCAGCAGGGCATTCTGGAGGCGGATCGTGGCGATCGCGGAGTCTTGCCCCAGATCGATCGCGAAATACGCCACCAGGAATATCAAGGTGCCAACGACCGAGATGCCGAACAGAAGGGCTACCTGCCGTTCTGCCTTTTTTGCGGCCTTCGGGTCCGTGTCAGCCAGGCGCAAACGGTGCGGGGGAATTCCAGGATCCTGGAACTTCTCCACCTCATTCTGACCAGCCGTAGCTACGGTGCCCGAGTCGTTCGGACCGCCGTCACTATGGTTGCCCATAATTCGCCTCATCCTTCTCTCGTCTCGGCGAGTGCCGAGTTAGGTTTCAATTCAAACTGCTGACGGGTCAGCAGAAAATTCTTACAGGTGCAAGGTCCGCTTATGAAGTGCGGGAAGTCAGCCAAATGGTGAACGCGATGATGACGCCCAGCCCGGCGATCCAGACAAAGAGACCTTCGGAGACCGGTCCCAAAGCACCAAGATCGGCGCCGCCGGGTGAACCGTTGGCCTCAATCTGCTTCAAGTAGGTGATGATGTCGCGCTTCCCCTCGGGGGAGATGTTCGCGTCACTGAAAACCGGCATGTTCTGGGGGCCGGTGACCATTGCTTCGTAGATGTGCTGCCCGGAGACACCCGCGAGGGCAGGGGCAAACTTGCCTCGGGTCAGTGCGCCGCCTGCAGCGGCGGCGTTGTGGCACATGGCGCAGTTGGTGCGGAACAGCTCTCCACCGTTGGCGGCGTCGCCCTTCTCATCGAGCACGCCTGCCTCGGGGATGGCCGGGCCGGGGCCGAGGGAGGCAACATAAGCAGCCAGCTGCTTGGTCTGTTCCTCGTTGAACTGGGCGGGCTTCTTGTAGGCCTGCGGGCCATTCATCTGCATGGGCATGCGGCCGGTGCCGACCTGGAAGTCAACAGCGGCGGCGCCGACGCCCACAAGGGACGGTCCGGCCTGCGAACCGCTGGCACCCATGCCGTGGCAGGTGGCGCAGTTGGCGGCAAAGAGCTTGCCGCCCTCCTTTACGTCGCTTGCGCTATAGGTGGTGGTGTCGGCCTTGGCCTGGTTGACGGTGGTGGCAACGGCGTACAGCCCACCCGTGACCAAGAGGCCCATCAGCAGCAGTGCAATTGCTGCCAGTGGGTGACGTCGCTTCTGCGAGAGTGCCTTCACGTGGTGGTTCCTTTATTCGATCCTGCGGTGGCTCCGTGAGCCGCTTCTTGAAATTCTGCCTCTTGTAGAAAAAGAGTCAAGCTGACTACTTGAGGACGTAGATGACCAGGAAGAGGCCAATCCAGACGACGTCCACGAAGTGCCAGTAGTACGAGGTGACGATCGCTGAAGTTGCCTCAAAGTGTCCGAACTTCTTCGCGGCGAAGGAGCGGCCCATGATGAGCAGGAAGGCAATCAGACCGCCGATGACGTGCAGGCCGTGGAAGCCCGTCGTTATGTAGAAGGCCGAACCGTAGGCGTTGGAGGACAGCGAGACATGCTCGGAAACGAGCATGGCGTACTCGGTCGCCTGGCCGGCGACGAAGAAGGCACCCATGAGGAACGTCAGGATGAACCATCCGTTCATCCCCCACTGGGTGAAGCTGAAGCGTCCGCCGGTCCGGCGCGGCTGGAGCCGCTCGGCAGCGAAGACGCCCATCTGGCAAGTAAAGGAACTTGCCACGAGGACGATCGTGTTAACGAGCGCAAACGGGAAGTTGAGCTTGGCTGTCTCTTCGGCCCACATCAGTCCGGAAGTCGAACGGAGTGTGAAGTACATGGCGAAGAGACCGGCGAAGAACATCAACTCACTGGACAGCCACACAACGGTTCCAACAGAAACCATGTTCGGGCGGTTCAGCGTCGGGTGCGCCGGGGTACTGGGGGCATGGGTCGCAGATGTCACATAGACATTATGTCTATAAAAGTCCGTCCTGCCCAACGCAAACCGCGTTTTCGGAGGACTTTTTCTACAAAGACGCGAATTCGCGCGGAAAAGTTCCCGGCGGGGTTCACATTGGTCTTTGCGGGGCCGACCTCGATAGCATCGGGAGGTGACTTCACAGGCATCTGCACAGGCGGCAGGCAACACCTGGCCGCGGCTCATCAACGCACTCATCAGCGGCGCCGACCTCACAGCCGGGAGCACTGAGTGGGCCATGAATTCCATCATGTCCGGTGAGGCGACGCCGGCCCAGGTGGCGGGTTTCCTGGTGGCGCTGCGTGCCAAGGGCGAGACCGTGGATGAGCTGGCCGGCCTGGTGGAGGCGATGATCGCCAACGCCAACCCCATTGACATTGCCGGTGAGAAGCTGGACATCGTGGGCACGGGCGGCGACCAGCAGAACACTGTCAACATCTCCACGATGGCCGCCCTTATCGCCGCGGGAGCGGGTGCCCGGGTGGTCAAGCACGGCAACCGGGCGTCGTCGTCCTCGTCGGGATCCGCCGATGTCCTGGAGGCCCTCGGCGTCCGGCTTGATCTCCCCATTCCCCGCGTGGCACTCAACGCCGAAGAGGCGGGAATCACGTTTTGCTTCGCCCAGGTTTTCCACCCCTCCATGCGGCATGCCGCCGTCGCCCGCCGCGAACTCGGCGTTCCGACGGCGTTCAACTTCCTGGGCCCCATGATCAACCCGGCACATGTCCAGGCGTCGGCGGTGGGCGTCGCCAATGAGCAAATGGCCCCGCTGGTGGCCGGAGTGCTGGCCAAGCGAGGCAGCCGCGGCCTGGTTTTCCGCGGCAATGACGGCCTGGATGAGCTCACCACCACCGGCCCGTCGCGGGTGTGGGAGATCCGCAACGGTGAGGTAACTGAAGCGATGTTTGATCCGCGCGATCTGGGCATCCGGACGGCCACGCTGGAGGAACTGCGCGGCGGGGACGCGGTGGCCAATGCCGCCGTCGTCCGGGCTGTCCTCAGAGGTGCGCCGGGGCCGGCCCGCGATGCGGCGCTGCTCAACGCCGCGGCCGGGCTGGTGGCGTTCGACCTCGACGCCGTGGGTCCGCTGGCGGAGCGCATGGCCGCCGCGTTCAACCGCGCCGAGCAGTCCATTGAATCCGGAGCCGCGGCCGCGGTGCTGGACAGGTGGGTCGCCCTGTCGCAGACAGCCTAAAGATCACATGAGACGGGCCCGGCAGATTTCTGCCGGGCCCGTCTCATGTGAGCTGTTCGTAATTCGGTTGTTCGCTACTGCTCGAATCCGAGGGCAAAGGCCGCATCGAGGTCGTGCTGGGAGTAAGCGCGGAATGCGATCTGCGTTGTGGTGTGCGCGACGCCGGGAACCTTCGAGAGCTTGTCCGCGATGACGTCCGCCAGGTCCTCGTGCTTGGCGACCCGGGCGATGGCGATCAGGTCCCACTCGCCCGTTACGGAATAGACCTCGCTGATGCCGGCGATGGCGGAGATTTCCTCGGCGGTCTCCGGGATGCGTGAAGCGTTTGTCTTGATCAGGACGAATGCGGTGACCACGTGTGAACCTTTCCGGATCGGTTGCGCCGTTTGCGGGCCTGTCGGCGGCCCTTGCACGGGCGCTGCCATCTTCTGCAAGCCTAGTGCATTAGGCCTGGCGGCTGCGTGAACGCAGCCGCCGAACGCCCGCGGCCACAAGGCGGTAGCCCAGGAGGAAAACGGCCAGGCTCAGCAGGGCCACGATGATGAAGGGCGGCACCACCGTCTGCCCGGTGAGGGCCCGCAGGATCATCCCGACGCCGACGGTTCCGAGCCAGACAGCGACCCCGGCGGGCCACACCCGCAGGGGGTCATGCCACAGCCGCAGGACCAGCCATGCCAGTGCCGCGCCTGCCAGGAACGGCCACGCCGTCGCAAAGACGCCGGTGATAATTTCCCCGCGCTGGTGCGCGTCGCGCCCGATCGCCGCGAACAGCAGAATCAGGAGTGCATCCGCGCATGCTGCCAGGGCTGCTGTCTGCGCGGGCCGGAGGCCGGAATGGGGAGCGTCCTGGGCGGACGGGCGGGGGAGTTTGGGGGTTGGAGAAGGCATACATCCAAGCCTAGTCCCGTCAGGATGGGCTCCGGGCGGGGACCGTTGTGTGTGAAGTCACCTCCGGGCTAGGCTCGGCCCCATGCCGCTGATCGCCGCCGGAGTCTGCCGGCGGCGCGGCAAACGCAAGGGGAGCGCTGTGAGCGAAAAGATCACCACCTGCCTGTGGTTCGACAGCCAGGCCGAGGAAGCCGCCGAGTACTACGTCTCCATCTTCGACGGCGGCAAAATCCTCGATGTCTCGCGGTATGGCGACGGCGGTCCCGGGCCTGCCGGCCAGGCCATCACCGTTCAGTTCCTGCTTGACGGGCGGACCTTCACGGCATTGAACGGGGGTCCGGCCTTCACTTTCAATGAGGCGGTGTCCTTTGTGATCGACTGCGCGTCGCAGGAAGAAGTGGACCGGTACTGGTCGGCCCTGACCGACGGCGGCCAGGAAAGTCAGTGCGGCTGGCTCAAGGACCGGTACGGGGTCTCGTGGCAGGTTGTGCCGGCCGTGCTGGGACAACTGATCGCCGGCCCCGACCCCGACGGCGCCCGGCGTGCCATGCAGGCAATGCTCGCCATGCGCAAGCTGGACATCGCCGCCTTGCAGGAGGCCTACGACGGCGCATGATGCCCCTGGTCCGCGTGGCGTCCGGTGCCCCTGTCCGTGACCCCGGTCGGCGTGGCCCCCCGGCCCAGGGACTGTCCGCACATATGATCGTGGCATGAGTAGCGACGCCGTTCCGGAGGCTGGTGTTCCGGTGCAGCTGGATCCTCAGCTGGACGGCCAGCTGAGCATTAATGACATCCTGCTCGAACTTGGCCAGGCTCCCGTGGTGCACCCCTCGCCGGACGCGGCCAGTGAGCTGCACTTCTTCTAGGCCCGCCGCTTCCGGTTCCGCCATCCCCCGCCTGCTCCACAGTTCCTTCTGCTGACCCCGCAGAGAGGCGCTCCCGCGCCGAATTCGGGCCCTTTGGTCCTAACGTCGCACGGCCCGGGGAGGCTAGTTTGGCGCTTAAGGATGCCAGCAGGGCCTCCTCAGAACGGAAGGATGGCTCCCGTGGAGCAATTCTGGAACTTCATTTGGCTGTTCTTTTGGTCATTCGCGTTCATCGCGTATCTTTTCGCGCTGTTTGCAGTTATCTCGGATATTTTCCGGGACCACGAACTCAGCGGTTGGCTCAAGGCTGTGTGGATCATCTTCTTGGTCTTTGTGCCGTTCCTCACGGTTCTCGTGTACCTGATCGCGCGGGGCCGCAGCATGGCCGAGCGCCAGGCCCGCAGTGCCCAGCAGGCCGAAGCCGCAACAACGGAATACATCCGCTCCGTGGCCAAGGCGTCCCCCTCCCAGGAAATCGCAAAGGCCAAGGAACTCCTCGACGCCGGCACCCTGACCCAGAGCGAATTCGACGCCATCAAGGCCAAGGCGCTGAGCCAGGCCTGACCGTCCCGCTGCGTCCCATAGGTGCATTTCCCGCCCTTGGACCACCGGTCAGTTCGGCCGCCGGTAGCTGGCCAGGCCATGTTCGTAGGCGAAGATGACGGCGTGCACACGGTCGCGCAGCCCGAGTTTCATGAGGATGCGGCCCACGTGGGTTTTGACTGTTGATTCCGCTACGGTCAGTCGTTCCCCGATCTCGGTGTTTGTGAGTCCCAGCGCAATGGCCGAGAGTATTTCCCGTTCCCTCTGTGTCAGTGATGCCACTGCTTCATCACCCGCGGCCGGGGGACCGGAGGGAAGCCTTTGGCTGAAGAGGTCCAGCATCCGGCGGCTGACCCGGGAGGAAATGGCGGCGTCTCCTCCGGCGACGGCCCGAAGGGAAGCGAGCAACTCAGCTGGCCCCACATCCTTGAGCAGAAAACCACTGGCACCGGCCCGGAGGGCCGCGAAGGCATACTCGTCGAGATCGAACGTCGTGAGGACAATGACCCGTGAGTGCGGGCACTCCTCGACGATGCGCCGGGTCGCGGCAATCCCGTCCGTGCCGGGCATTCGCACATCCATGAGCACGACGTCCGGTGCCAGAGTTCGACACATGTCGACGCCACTGCTGCCGTCAGCGGCTTCACCGGCGACTTCCACGCCGTCCTGGGCTTCCAAGACCATGCGGAAGCCCGCCCGGACGAGTGTTTGGTCATCGACAAGCAGCACCCGGATCGGGCGCGTGGACGGGGCAGCTACGGCTTCCAAATGGCTCCTTCCGGCAGCGGGAACCGTGCGGTCACGGACCATCCACCGTTGGTCAGGGGTCCCGCGCGCAATGTACCGCCGTAGAGTGCGACGCGCTGGCGCATTCCCGCCACGCCGTGCCCAGCACGGTCGGCAGGGGCGTCCACGGGCTGGCCGTCGTCGGTCACCGAGACCATGATCTCCTGGCCGGTGAACTGCGAGCGAACCGTGACAGCTGTTGCGGCGCGCGCGTATTTGAGCGCGTTGGTGAGCCCTTCCTGGATGACCCGAAATACAGCCAGCTGGATCCCGGGGTCAGCGGGAGCGACTCCGGCTGACTGCAGAACCACGGGAAGCCCCGCAGAGCGGAAAAGCTCCACCAGTGCGGGAACATCGCCCACCCCCGGCGATGGTGCTGCCGCGCCGGCCAATTCGCCGGTGTTGTCCTCGTTCAAGACTCCGAGCATCCGGCGCATGTCCGTCACCGCAACGCGGCCTGTCTCGGCGACCTGGCGCATGGCTTGGACGGCGCGGGCAGGGTCGGTCGGGGCGATTTCCGCCGAACCATGGGCCAAGGAAATCATCACCGCCAATCCATGAGCGACGATGTCGTGCATCTCCCGGGCGATCGCGTTGCGCTCGGCGGCGGCCGCAATGCTGGCCAGATACTTGCGTTCATGCATCAGCCGGTCGGCACGGTCCACCAGGGCGGACACGTAGTTGCGGCGCATGCGTACGTTCAGCCCGAGCAGGGTCGCGATCACTAGTACGGCAATCGCCTGGACGGCTTGGCCAAGGTCCACCATCGACCGGGGTTGCTGGGCCGCTGCGGCAAGGAGAATTGCGCTGATGGCCAGGAGGGCAAGGACGGCGTGCCGTGCGGACCGGTAAACGCCGACGGCGTAGAGCGCCATGGCTGTCGCCACCGCTGCGAAGCTGGCCGGAACCGAGAACGTGATGAGCATGATGCCGGCTGTGGCGGCCAAAGAAGACATCGGAGCCTGCCGGCGGAACAGCAGTGCGGTGCCGGAAACCACCGCCGCCATCAATGGCAGAACCAACGCTGGGCCGTCGGCAGTCGGAACGGCAACGGCTGCTGCCAGGGCCGGCCCTGTGTATGCGACGGCGGCCAGGACGTCTGTCATACGCGGACCAGGGCGCCATCCGCCCAGCCGAAGCGCTTCGTCCGACGAAACCGGCGACGTCAAGGCCACACCCGGCAGTGTTGCGGGGTGCGCAGTGTTCCTGCGTCGGTCATGCTCCGGACTGTACCGGTCGTGGAATGCATGAGGGTCCTTGGGTCATGGCGATGGTGGCGTTGTTGGCGTGCGGCCAGTACTGCCAGGTTGCCGCTCCTGGAGCTGCTGGCACGAGATCAGTGGAGTGCGAGGACCAGGTAGAGGGCTGCCAGGGCCATCGTGGTGGGGGTCATGACGAAGCGTTCGGGTTTGCTCCGGGAGATTGCGTTCATGAGGACTCCGAGCACGAAGTATGCCGTCAGCACCCACACGGTGATCGCAGTAAATGATTCGCTGACCAACAGCGGGACAAAGCCGGACTTGGCCAGCGCCGCATAAGCGAAGAGGGCGTACAGGGGTATGGATGCTGCGCTCCCGATTCTGAGTTTGGCCGGGAGGACGCGGTGTTGTCCGCCCCATGCCATTCTCCCCAGCGGTGCTCCCGCGATCAGCGCCACCTGGAAAACAGCCAGGCCGGCCAAGAGTGCGCAGGCGAGTATTGCGGAAAGCTGGTCCAACAGCATCTGGATCCATCCCCTTGTCGAGTCCTGGGCAGCAACGCGTGTTGCGCCGTGCGATGCACGCCGTCTTGTGGTGGCTGTGGAGAGCATATTCGTGAATCCGAGGCAATTACGGGACCCGCTAGCCGCGCCCTTCCCTTCGGCGCCGGATGGCGCTTCGAATGACCGCTGGGATTGAACCGATCAAGGTGGCGAGCAGGAGGCCGAGCGCGATCAGTCCGGGAACCCGGCCAGAAGCTTCTCCGGCCGGAAGGTTGAGGTGCGCCGTCGGGTAGTCGATCATCTTAGCTGCCGATACAGCGGTTGTACGGTCGGTGTGCTGCGCCAGATACGTGATGGCGCCGTCGAACCCGAGCACCCCGCCGGCGCCAGCAAAAGCATCCACGGGAATGTCGCGGGACGCGGCCCAGCCGCGCAATTGCGGATCAATGCCCTCGTCCCCAGCCGCGCCAGGGGCAATGACGTTGTCCACCGGAGGTGCCTCGTGTTCCGGGACGGTCAGGAGAATCATCCCGTGTTTGGTGGTGACCGTGTCCGTGGCGGCAACCGCCACCGTCCGGGCAGCGAATGACATGTTGTAGACCTCGAATGCGCTGGCGACGTCGATTTCACCCACCCCGTTGAAGAGGCCGACGGCGATCGTCGGCCGGAACCAGGGGAGGAGGGCGTTGAGCCCGACGGGAATATCCGAGGCGGCGAAGGACTGGTCAGGTATCTGGGCTGCCGCCGCCACCTGCCAACCCGGGTAATTCATCAGCCGACCGACTCGCTCGGCTTCGGCCGTGCCGGCCAGGTCCTCCAAGACTTTCAGGGCACCGGGGATGCCGGAGGACACACCGGCCGTGGTGGTGATCCTGCCGTCCTGAACGAATCGCAGGCCTCCCATCCATTGGACCTCGGGATGGCTCCGCTTGAGCGCACCCAGGCGGGACCAGTGGCTCGTAGCCTTACGCCCGTCCAGCACACCGGCTTCGGCCAGGACCATTGATCCGCTGCACACGCCAAGGATGCGGGCGCCGCGCCCCGCTTGTTCCGCGATCCAGTCCCGCATGGGTGCTTCTTTTGTGCTCTCCGGGGCGCCGACGGCCGGGACCACCACCAGGTCAGGCTGCCGCGCCCTGCCCGAACGGATGTCCTCGAACGTGTACGTGGGCACAATCGCCGGACCCCCGTCGACGGCGGCAGGGACGGCCCGCGCTGCGATTGTGTAGACCGAAAAATCCGGGGAACTGGCAAACACTTCGTAGGGGCCAGAACGTCACTTCCCACGGTGCCTGACGATCCCAGGACAACGGCGACAACTATCGCGCCGGAAGAGGAGGGCCGGTTCGTGGGCAGGTTGGTCAGTTCTTGAGCGGCGGGGCGGACGTGACTTTGCGCGTCCGCCACCACCGCGCCCGCGAAAGCCATCGCGGTCACAGCTAAGAGGGACAGGCCAACCGAGAGAGCGGCGTGAATGAGTCGTCCAGAGAGGGGAGCCATGAGTGAGTCTCGATTCCGTGTGAAGTTGCGGGGCTTGTGCCGTCCATGTCCCCAGCGTTGTTCTTTCACGCTACGGATCGCCCAATCCACACACATCGGCCCCGAGGACACTCCTGAACAGGGACAAGTGGTACCTGGGTACTACCCGGGCGCTCCATCGGATGCTTCCTGTACGCCGCAGGTTGCACGTCCCACTCCGCGGTGACCGACAAGAATCTGGCATCACCGGTAGGGCGCGCCTTTGATCCACGGCCTGTGCGCAGCTGGAAACAGGGGTACTGTGAGCCGCATGGAGATGCGCCTCGAGGTAGTGCAAGTACCGGTCAGTGATGTGGACCAGGCCAAGTCGTTCTATACGGACCGGCTCGGGTTCGTTCTGGACCACGACGTCGAATACATCCCGGGAATGAGGGTCGTGCAACTCACGCCACCGGGCTCCGCCGCCTCTATCGTCGTCGGTACCGGAATGACCAGCATGCCGCCGGGCAGCCTGGAGGGCCTGCAATTGGTGGTCCCCGATATGGCGTCCACGCGGGCTGAGCTGCTTCGGCGGGGAGCCGAAATCAGCGAAGTCCAGGACATGGGTGGAATCGCCTTCGCCTACTTCAGCGACCCGGATGGCAACCGCTGGGTGCTGCAGGAAGCCACGCGGCCGGACGTGAGGGAAGCCGGCTCCTAGGGCTGGACGATCGAGGGCAGCGCGCCCCGCCAGGGCAGGTTTTCCGAAGCACGCGTCGCGTTATTCATGTTTAGCCCCTAAAATCTAAATAGTAGGGTGACTATTTAGACTTCCGGAGGATCCATGACCCGCTGGCCCGCGCACGGCAGCAAGATGATGCCCTGGAAGTCGTCCGGGCGGCCGCCGCGCGAAGACCGGGAATTCACCGAGGTGGTGGTCTCGCTGCCACCCTTGATCGCCGGGAGCTGGTTCGATCCGGGGCGTGAGACCATCGTCGCCCTGGAAGAGGCCGCCGTCGCCATCGCGTCCCTGGACGTCACCGCCGGCACGCGGATGGCCGCCATTAGCGGGTTCCTGCTCCGCAGCGAGGCGGTCTCCTCCTCCAAAATCGAGCACGTCAACGCCAACCGCGACGACTACGCCCGGGCCATGATCGGGCTCAAAGCCAGTGACGACGCCCGCTCCATGGTGGCGGCCGCCGACGCCGTACAAGGAATGATCGACGACGCCGGGCGAACCGGCGAGATCCGGCTGGAGGCAATGCTGGCCGCCCATCGCACGCTCATGAAGGACGACCCGATGGACGGCCCACACGCCGGCCGGTTCAGGGAGGTTCAGAACTGGATCGGTGGCAGTGACCATTCACCACGCGGCGCCATCCATGTCCCGCCCCCGCCGGAGCTCGTGCCGGACCTGATGGAAGACCTGATGGTCTTCTGCAACCGCCGCGACGTGCCGATCATGGCGCAGGCGGCAATCGCGCACGCCCACTTCGAGTCCATCCACCCGTTCACGGACGGCAACGGCCGGATCGGGCGGGCACTCATCGGTGCGATTTCCCGGCGTCGTGGGCTCACCAGGAACACCGTCACCCCTATCGCGTCGGCGATGGTCGCCGACGTCGACACCTACTTCAGCCTGGTCAATAACTACCGCTCCGGTGATGCCGATCCGTTCGTGCTCTACCTGGCCCGTTCCGCTGTCCGTGCCTCGGATGCTGCCCGCGAATCCGTCGCCGCCCTCGATGCGCTGCCGGCGATGTGGCTGGAGCTGGCCAGGCCACGCAGAGGATCCGCGGACGAGAAGATCATTCCGTGGCTGCTGGAGCGGCCCGTGTTCGAGGCCCACAGCGCAGCCCACATTGCCGGCGTCGCCGAAAGCTCCGTGTACGCCGCACTGCAGCGGCTCTCCGCCGCCGGGGTCATTACCCCCGTCACCCAGTCCAAGCGCAGCCGTGCCTGGGCGGCGACCGAAGTCCTCGACGAGGTGGACCGGCTGAACAACCGGCTGGCCGACGTCGGTAAGGCTGGCTGACGCCGGGAAGACGGGCTGACCGGACGGGACGGGACGGGACGGGGCCGGCGGCCGGCACGCGGGGCCGGCGTAGGGTCTTGATCCTGACGCGGGGTGAGGATCTACGGTTGTTCCCATGACAGAGACGAGCGGTGCCGCAGATCAATGGAGCATCGGCGAGCTTGCCAAAGCGTGTGGCGTAACGGTCAGGGCGCTCCATCACTACGACGAGATTGGGTTGCTGCCGGCAGGCCGGCGGACGGCTTCCGGCCACCGCCGCTACACCGAGAAAGACGTCCGGCGGCTCTACCGGATCCGGTCGCTGCAGATGCTCGGCCTTCCGCTGGCCGAAATCGGCGTCGCACTGGGAACCCCTGCCGATGACATGGGCTCGCTGCGCACGCTCCTGGAAAGGCAGTTGCTGCACCTTCGCCTGCACGCCGAGCAGGTCCAGGCGGTCCAGGACCGGATACGCGACCTGCTTTCACGTATCGACGGGGCCGCCATGCCGGCGCCGGAACAGTTCATGGCAACTTTGGAGATGATCACCATGCTCGAAAACTACTTCACCCCAGAACAGCGCCAGGAACTGGCCGGCCGCAGGGCCGAACTTGGCAGCGACAGCATCGAGGCCGCCAAAGTCCGGTGGGTCGCATTGGTCGAGGAGGGTCTCAGGCACGTCGAAAACGGGACGCCGGCATCCGATCCGTCCATCCGGGAATGGGCCACGGCATGGGGCGAGATCGGATCCATGTTCCATGCAGGCGAAGAGACCAAAGCCGCTGCCCGTTCCATGTGGCAGGACAATAAGACTGCCCTCAGTGCCGGTCTGCCCTGGACCCCTGAGCAACTGGCCGGACTCATGGGCTACCTGCAAGAGTCCAGGACGCAGCCCTGATGGCCCGTGCTCTCTGTCGGAGCTTTTCAGCGGTGCTTTTTGATGGTGGCGGATGCAGAATGGAAGGAAGCCGGGCTGATTTCTCAGCCCCCTCCAGCGTCGAGGACGGCACATCATGACGAGCAACAAGACACGGACTGCACTTGTGTTGGCGACGGTACTGATCGGGTTGAGCGGCTGTGCTGGAGGCGGCGGAACGCAGGCGTCGGCGCCCGCCACGACCGCCGGGACCTCTCCCAGCATGTCGATGGAACCGTCTGCCCCGGCCGGCTCCACCGCTTCGGGGCCGGGAAGCGGGGCGGCAAACGCCGCCGCCGCGACCATCACGATCAGCAACTTCGCCTACGAGATACCGGGTGCGGTGGCTCCCGGCGCGGAGGTGAAGGTGATCAACATGGACACCGCAGAGCACACGGTAACCGCAGACCAGAATGCGACCCTCTTTAATGTCGAGGTCAAGGAAAACGGCGGGACGGCCACATTCAAGGCACCTTCCGAACCGGGGACCTACGCCTTTCACTGCAACTACCACCCCAACATGCACGGCTCATTGACGGTCAAATGAGCGCGACGCCGCCGGCCGGCGCGCGTTCTTGACGATCTCGAACGAGAAAGGTGCCGTCGCGTGGCTTTCGGGACCCCCGCACCGTCGCTTGACCCATCCGCCGTCGATGGCCTCGGCTCAGCGCTCCGGGGCCGGCTGTTCCGGCCCGGAGACGCCGGCTACGACGAAGCCCGGAAGGTCTTCAATGCGATGATTGACCGCCGTCCGGACGTCATTGTCCGCCCTGCCGACGCCGAGGATATTCGCCGTGCCGTGAACTTCGCCCGGGAAAATGATCTCCCTGTCTCCATCAAGGGCGGCGGCCACAACGTGGCAGGGAACGCCGTCGGCGCCCATGGGCTCATGCTGGATTGCTCCGGCATGAAGAACGTTCAGGTCGACGCCGAACGGGGCGTCGCCGTGGCCGGAGCGGGTGCGCTCCTGGCCGACCTTGACGTCGCCACCCAGGCGCACGGCCTGGCCACGCCGCTCGGAGTCGTGTCGGTTACCGGCATCGCCGGTTTGACCCTCGGAGGTGGCATCGGCTGGCTCAACGGCAAACACGGGCTCGCTTGCGACAACGTGCTGGCCGCCGACATCGTGACATCTGATGGCAGGCTGCTGACGGCGAGCCCCGACCAACACACAGACCTCTATTGGGCCATCCGCGGAGGCGGCGGCAACTTCGGTGTTGTCACGTCTTTCACCTATCGTTTGCATCCGGTCGGACAGGTTCTTGCCGGAGCGCTCTCATTCCCGGCCGAACGGACAAGGGAGGTCCTGGGCTTTTATCCCGGATTCGCCGCTTCGTGCCCCGACGAACTCTCGATGTCGGCCAGTCTGGGGCGTGACGCCTCAGGACGCCCTGTCTTCGGCGTCGGCGTCTGCTGGAGCGGCGGGCATGATGAGGCGGAGCTGGCGCTCCGGCCCCTGCGCGACCTCGGCCCAGATGTGGACGCGGTGGTGCCCACCAACTATGGCGTTTGGCAAAGCGCCCACGACGGCGGCTTTCCGTCGGGCCGGCACCACTATTGGAAATCGAGCTTTTTGACTGACCTCACCGCCGACGCCATCGATGTCCTGATCCAGTTTGCGGCCGAGATGCCTTCAACGGCGAGCGGCATCGGAATGCAACAACTGCACGGTGTGGCCGCTCGGGTTCCCCCTGCGGCCACGGCATTTCCCCATCGCCGGTCACAGAGCGAACTCCTCATCCTGGCCCAGTGGTCCAATCCGGCAGAAACGGAGCGACACGTCGGCTGGGCCCGCGCCTTCTTCGAAGCGATGCAGCCCTTTGCTGCTAGCGGGGTGTACGTCAACGATCTTGGCCAGGAAGGGGAGGAGCGGGTGAGGGCAGCCTACGGCGCCAACTACGACCGGCTGGCCGCCGTCAAAGCCGCATACGACCCCATCAACCTCTTCCGATCAAATCAGAACGTGCGTCCGACCGCATAGGAAATGATGATCACCCGACGTGTGCTCCCGGCACTGCCTGCCACGATCAGGCATAGCTGGCTGTAACCCTCCTGGCTTCGCCGTCGAGTTGGATTCGACCGCCGTAGGGGAGGATCCACTGCGGTCGGGTGTGTCCGAAGGGGACCCCGATGCACACGACGGCGTCCGGGTTGTATCGTGCGATTTCGGTGCTGACCACATCGCGCTGTGCGGCGCGGAGCCGAGCCCGTTCGGCGGCAGGCGGAACCTGCCCGTGGCTGCTGACTGGAGGCCTGGCGACCATCACGCCGTCGACCGCCCCCAGGACACCACGCTCACCGAGCGCTCGAACCCATCGCTTGACCCAATCGGCGGGAACCAGCAGTTCGCTGGATTCGAGGATCAGGATTGTGCCCCGGAGCGCGTCGACGGAGGGCAGCCTGTCGGCGATGGCGAGCTGGTCGAGGACTTCGATGCAGCCACCCCAGGTGTATCCGGAGACCGTGCGTTCGGGACCTGTCCACGTCCAGGGTTCGGTGGGTTCGCGGTCGCCGTATTCGACGAGTGCCCGCGGCTCGAGCCAATCCGGCCCGAAGTCCTCTGACTCCCCGGGATCGGTGATCTCGAGCTCGCCTCCAGTGAGCAGCGCGGCGCGCAGGGAAGCGAGGTGGACGTCGTCAGCGCCCGGCCCGGCGCCGAGGTGGACCTGGGTCGAACCGCCATAATATCCGCGTATCCCGAGTGACCACAGCCAGTTCAGCAGGTTGGTGTTGTCGCTGTATCCGACGAAGATCTTTGGATTCGCCCGGACGGCCGCCTCGTCGAGATGAGGTACGACCGTGATCTGGTCGTCGCCGCCGATCGTGGCGAGTATCGCGTGGATGCTGGGATCGGCGAACGCCGCATTGATGTCCGCCGCCCGTTCCTCGGGACTGGATCCGAGCTTGCGCGTCGTCGGGAATTCCACAGGAATCAAACCCGTAGCCGATGTAAGCCGCCGCATCGCCTGCTCATGCACGGCCGGGGCGAACCCGGGGGCGGCGAACGACGGGGAGAGAACCGCGACTCGATCGCCCGCATTGAGTTTCGGGGCGGACAGCTTCAGTTGCGAATGATCCATGCACTCATCGAACCAGACGGGACGCGGTTCGAGGCAACTCGACGACCCGACGTGCCGGTGCAGGATCCTTTAACGTGCTGCGGAGAGGAGCAGACCAAATAGCGGTGCCGATGACACGCCCGATAACTCCGTGATTCAGAAATGGTGTGGGTCAAAGCCGTATCTGGCGCGCACCCATTTTCGGTATTTGGTGCAGCCAGTGCTGTAGGCTCCGATTCGAACCTTGGGGGACTGATGCTGAACTACTTTCGCGAAACGCAAGAGGCGCGATTTGCAACCCGTGCACGCCGGATCTATGGCTACGTCTCCGTCGGCTTCGTTGTTGCTGTCGGGGTCTTGGTGATTGCCGGACTTGCGCCGGTTTGGACTTCCTGGACGATCCTCGGCGTTTCTTGCGTTCTGGACGCTTTCCTGACCCGAAAGTGGATCAGAGAAGACGCACTCAGGGCTTATCGAAGCGACCGGGCCGGCTGACGCCGCCCCGGCGGTGGGCAACGGGCAATGCATTCACGGCGGCCGCAACGGCCACGGCCGACACTAAACGGGGGAAGCTATGGACAAACGCCCGTTAAGCCACAAGGGAAAGCCGTCAGTATGGTCCGTCGTCCAGCTGGCCCTCAGTCTCTGCGCGTTGGTGGCAACCAGTGTCGCGGCCATCCTGTGGAATCCGATCGACGCAGACTTCATCAATCGCGCCGACAATGCAGGGTGGGACGAATCCATGCTTCTCCCGCACCAAATGGAACTCTCGCTCGTCCTCAACGCGTCAGTTTTGGCATCGTTTGTCGTCGTCGTGACCGCGATCATTGGCGTGCTGGCCTCACGCCGGCGGACCAACGCCACGCAGCCCGGAAATCCGTCCGCTATCGCCTGATCCGTGCCACTGCAGTTCCCGGCCCGATATTCCGAAGGTCTAAATGGACTCGTGAAACGGTGGCCCGAAAGTTGGAGCCGCAATGTCGCGTGGCTCTAGCCTGCGGCTTTTTGGCCAGCGGCAGTCCAGAATTCACCACGTAGTTTCGAGTCGACGGAGGCCGGCGCCTGACTGATTCGAGATGGCTGGAATACTGGGGAAATGACTCTCGCTGAACTGGAACTGCCTGGGGGCCCATTCACCATCAGGAAAGCTCAATCATGTGATGTGGCTTCGATTGTTGGGCTTCTGGCTGCCGACCAGCTCCGGGCCTCTGTCGACTCGATTGCAGTCGAGCACCGGCATCCCTACGATCTTGCTTTCCAGGCAATTGATGCGGACCCCGCGCAGCTTCTTCTCGTAGTTGTCTCAACCGAAAATGAAGTGGTTGCGACCATGCAACTGACATTCATTCCCGGCCTCGCCAGAGGCGGAGCGACACGACTGCAGATCGAGGCAGTGCGGGTCCGGTCTAGCCTCCGGAGCAACGGCCTTGGAGGGGCGATGATTACGTGGGCGATCGCTGAAGGGCGCCGGCGTGGCGCAAGGCTGGTTCAGCTCACGTCTGACGAGTCCAGGGTCGCGGCACACCGGTTCTATGAGCGTCTTGGCTTCGAAGCGTCGCACGTGGGCTTCAAACTGCCCCTCTGAGATTGCGTCTGGACGGTAAGCGGCGCAGTAGTGGCGTGGTTAATGGCCTAGGGGAGGCCTCCCGAACGGCGCCGGAGATACGAATCGTTGGACACGCTGCGCGCAATGTTGAAGCGGGCCATTGGACCATTCGCTGGGCGATACAGCGGCCTCACTCGTCCCGCTCCACGCCTCCGCACATGGGGGCGCCCCGATGCTATTGGGGGATGCATCGGGGCGCCACCCACAACCATAGGCGGAGGCCTGTTCAAGTTCAAACGTGACGGCGGCGGCCGCCGCCGTCACGTTTGGATCGCCATGGCGGACAGTCCAGGCCAGGGGTCTGTGCCGGCGCCCCCCAAAAAATGCGCGCCGACACAGCCGCTCTCCGAGCGGAGTCTCCAATGGATCCGAGACAAGAATAAATGACCACTCACCCTAAAACAAGGCGGTCATCCGGTTTATGGGAGTTGGACTCGCTGAAAGTCTCGCGGATGGCAAGCAAGGCGCCACCTGCCCGGGGCTGCAGTACTCGGTGGCCGTGTGAGCCCGTCACGGTGCTGGTGGGGTGGGATTCCGCGGCGGGTTGGGGCTTCCAGCGGAAACCAGTCCGGAGAGAGCATGGGCGTCACCGTTGAAATCGTCATGCATGATCCCCGGCAGCACGATCTCCCACATCTCTTCGATCCGTTGCATGACGTCCGCTCGGTCGGTAAGTACTCCGGAGACCATCTGAACCCCGGTGAACGAAGCAACAAGGTATCGGGCAAATGTCCCGGCGTCGACGGAGGGCCGGACCTGCAATTCTGCCTTGGCCCGTTCGGTAAGCTGCTCCATGACGGCGATCCAGTCCTCGTAGGGGCCGCGCACGGGCGGACCAAAAGCCGTCGCTTCAAACGTCAATCGGATGCCGGCCCTGACAACTGGCTCGTGCACGAGCTGAAGACCGAAAGCGCGGCACAGCAGGATCATTGCCGTCAGGCCCGGCCAATCCCCGGCAAGGATGCTCTCGCTTTCGGCCACGACGATCCGATGCTGCTCCTCGATGACCGCCCTGGCGAGATCTTCCTTGGACTGAAAGTGGAAATAGAGGGAGCCCTTGGTCACCCCGGCTGTCTCAGAGACCTGGGTCAGGCTGGCACTGCCGTAGCCGTGCTCCTCAAAGACCGCAGCGGCACCGACGACAATGGCACCGCGGGTGGCCTTCGCGCGATCCTGAATGACCATCTGTGAACCTCAACTTCAACTCTGGGATGTGGAAGCAGGATCTTTACCCACCCGCTGCGCGAGTTGATCGGGAGTTCCGCTGGCCTTCTCTGAAGCACCCTGGCGCGCATTTCCGGGATCCACCGGCCGCCAACTGAAAGGTAGGGGACGAAAGACTGGTCCGATCCTAGCAAAACGGTCAACCGTCTTGGTGCGCCAGCCGAGGCCCCAGCTGCCGAGGGTGTACTGGGACCGAGGTTCCACAATTCCTCCTTGACAGGTATTTGGTCCTCACTATAGGAGTTGCAGAACGTATCACTGTTAGGAAGAGGAGATGATGGGCCGCATCGACCATTGGATGAATGTCTCCGCCGAGCTGCGGGTGGAGCAAGTTCCGGGGGACAACTACGCCGTCCGCGATGTAAACGAGGCCAGCTCGTGTTGAGGCAGGTCGCGGAGGGTGTGCTGATCCACGAGAGCGAGTTCTGCCAGAGTAACGCCGTCGCCGTAAAGGGCCGGGCTGGCGTGCTGCTCATCGACGCCGGGGTGCACGGCTACGAAATGGACTGCCTCGCGAAGGATCTGTCCGATTCGGGCCAGACCGTTGTGGCAGGCTTCTCGACGCATCCTCATTGGGACCACCTGCTTTGGCACGCCGGGCTCGGCGCGGCTCCCCGTTACGGCACCGCGCGCTGCGCGGCTACCGCCCGGGATCGGCTGTCGGGCGGAGTGGACGCGGTCGCGAAGGCGGCCGGCATCCCCGAACAGGTACCGCTGGACCTCCTCGGCCTTCTTACCGGCCTGCCCGTCGGGACGGTGCAGATTCCTTGGGATGGGCCCCAAGTCCGCATTCTCGAGCATCGAGCACATGCCCCGGGCCACGCGGCGCTGTTGATTGAGGAACGTGGGGTTCTCGTCGCCGGCGACATGCTTTCTGATGTTTTGATCCCGATGCTCGACTTGAACGACACCGAAGACCCGATCGAGGACTACCTCGCCGCGCTGCGGCTGCTCAAGGGCGTGGCGGGCGACGTCGATGTCCTTGTCCCCGGACACGGGTCCGTCGGCGGAGCTGAACAGGTACACGCACGGATCGACCAGGATCGGGCGTACGTGCACGCCTTGCGTGACGCCCATGAGCCCAGCGACCCGCGGGTCGGCCCATCGGCCGCTCCCGGGTGGGACTGGGTGAGCGGCGTTCACGCACGGCAACTCCAGCGCCTCGCCCAAAGGAAGTCGGGAAAGCTCGACACATGACATGAGCGTTGACCGCGGTCGGCGGTTCGTTTTTCCCCTGTGGCGTTGTCTGGCATTTTCCGTTCGGGGACGCCGTTAGTTCAACCCCGACCGGGCCGGCCTTATAGGTGTCTCAGGTATCTTTCGGGGGAGTCCATGAATGATCGCCAGTTGGAAACCAGATCGAGGTCCGACCATTCCTGCTGCCGAAGTCCCCACGGGCCGACTTCGAGAATCTGCGCGCCCGGAAGCGCTGCAAGAACTGGGGAGTGCGTGGACATGATGACTTGCGAGGAGCCTTCGGCGAGGAGATCTTTCAAGACCGCAAGGAGGCTCAGGCATCCCGCGAAGGACAGCGCTGATTCCGGTTCATCGAGCACCCACAATCCGGGTCCCCGGAAACGATCCACGGCCAGTTCCAGGAACGATTCACCGTGTGACATGTCGTGGAACGAGATGTCCGGACCCGCGGTGCTCGGGTTCTTCTCGAGGTAGGTGAAGAAGCCGTGCATGGTTTCCGCGCGCAGGAAGTAGCCGCGTCTTGTGGCGCCGGCGGTGCGGACAAGCTGCAGGTGATCGGCAAGTATGGACTCCGTGGATCGGGTGCTGTGGCGGGCGCCTGTAGATCCGCCTTCTGGAGACAAGCCATAAGCCAGTGCAATGGCTTCCACGAGAGTGGATTTTCCCGACCCATTTTCGCCTACGAAGATTGTGGCCGGGGTCAGGTCGAGCCCTTGGTCCAGAACCTGTGCGACAGGGGGCAGGTTGCCTGGCCACCGACGCCGGTCGAGGACGTGGTCCGGGTCTTCGGCCAACCGTCTGATCGGAAAACTATGCGGGGGCATGCCCCATTCTTACAGGCACCTCTCGCGGTCCTGCCCCACCGGGCAGGGTCACTGAGGAGTTCGCAGCGGCCCATGATGAAAGGTCCTGGAAGTGCCAGTCATTTCGAACTGAAACTCCGGGACTACCGAAATAGAGCGAAAACACGCACGGGTTCCGGAGCGAAGTTCGACCCTTCCGTAAAACCCATGGCTTCGTAGAAGGCGCGTTGCCCTGGTTCATTGTCAGTGATGAGCACTGTTTGCCGGACATGCGCGTATCGCGCCGTGACGTGCTCCACCAGAGCCCGGCCTACGCCCGCGCCTTGGAAAGGCGGCCGTACAAGGATGTCCTGCAAATAGCAGATGGTCGCATCGTCGGACACAACCCTCGCGAGGCCAACAAGCTCACCATCCCCATTCCGGGCCGTCAGGACAAATGAGGAACTTCGGATCGCTCTGGTGAGCAGTTCTGGATCCCGGGTATAGGCGGCCCACCCCACAGATTCGTACAACGAGAGAACCTCGGCATCGGAAAACTCGTTGGATGTGAAGATGCTGAACGCCGGCATCCGACCAGTGTTGCATGGGATTGCCATTTGTTCACGACCACCGTGCGCACCTCCGACCACGGCGCCGACGAGAACGATCCGAAGGTCGCCCAGCTCGAGCGCGGGCACCCGCTCGGCGAGTCCGGAGCAACCACATTCTGATTCGCTGGAACCCTCGGCGCTGAAGAGGCACCCCGTGGCAGACTTTCTGCCATGGAGCCCATCGACTGTCTGGTCATCTACGTCCCCACCAACTCTGCGCCCGCGGTCCGGCAGGCCATTGGCGACGCCGGGGCGGGCAGGCTCGGCAATTACTCCCACTGCTCGTTCAGCCTCGACGGCACCGGGCGTTTTACCCCGTTACCCGGCGCGACCCCGTTCGTCGGCGTCGTCGGTTCCTCCGAGGAGGTGCCGGAAACCCGGATCGAGGCAATCTTCCCCCGCTCCCGGCGTAACGCCGTCGTCAATGCCGCGTTGTCCGTTCATCCGTACGAGACGCCGGCGTTCATGACCTACCCGGTAGATGCCAGCCGGCCGGACTGAGCAACACCGGGGGTGCAGCGCGGCGGAAACTGTGAGGTCATCCGCGCCGGGTGGCACGCACGACGACGTCGTGCAGCGGCAACGCACGGTCACCGGGTCCGGGGAGTGTCCGCGTGATCTCCTCGGCACTCGTGATGCTCCATACGGCAGCGTTGAGACCCCCGGTGATGTCCGCGAGGGTGACGGTCGCTTCCGGGGGAGGGCGGTGCCCGTGCCCCGGGGAGGCGGGAGCGTGCAGGTGCCCGACGATCAACAGCGTGCCGCCGGGGGCTACCCAATCCGAAATGCGTTCGTAGAAGGCAAGTTGCGGCATCGCCGGGTGAGCGTAGTGGGTGGTCACAAGGTCGAACCGATCACCCGGTGCCCATGACGTCAGGTCCGCCTCGACCCAGGTCACCGTGCCGGACACAGACTGCCCTTCGGCACGCTCGGCCGCTTGGGCGAGGGCAGCGCGGGAGATGTCGGCGCCGGTGACCTGCCAGCTGTGCGCGGCGAGCCAGGTCGCCTCTGCCCCTGTCCCGCACCCGGCATCCAGCGCCGTTCCCGGTGCGAGTCCGCTGGTTTCGCGGATGAGATGCGGGTTCGGGGCAGCCCCTCCCGAATCTGCCTTGGCGGGACCGTGGGCCTGTTCCCAGTGCTGTTGCCAGTAGTCCTTGTCGAAGCTGTGCGTCATCGCGTCACCGTCGCGTCCGCCCGCTGCTTCCCCTGGCGATGTCTCTGCCGTCCCGGCCATGTGGAACCCCTTACGATCTGATGTGCCTTCAGATTCCATGCTCCCGGGCCGGCAGGTGGATGTGCAAGCGGTATTGCCGAATGGCAAAATAGCCCCATGAATGACGATCTCGACCACACACTCAGCGCTGTCGGGCCGCGCCTCAAGCGCCTGCGACTCCGCAGGGACGTCACCCTCGCAGACCTCGCCGAGCAGACAGGCATCTCCGCCAGCACACTCTCCAGACTCGAAGCAGGCCTGCGGCGGCCCACTCTCGAGCAGCTCCTCCCGCTGGCCCGCGTGCACGGGGTAACCCTCGACGAACTCGTCGATGCGCCGCCGACTGGCGACCCCCGGCTCAATCTGCGTCCCGTCGCCGGTCCGGACGGGTCGACGATCTTGCCTCTCACGCGCCGCCCGGGCGGCATTCAGGCCTACAAGTTCATCCTCCCCAAGGGCAGGGATGGGCAGGAGCCTCAGCTGCGCACCCACGAAGGCTACGACTGGGCCTATGTCCTCAATGGCACCTTGCGCCTGGTCCTCGGTGAACATGACCTGATCCTGAGGCCCGGCGAAGCCGTGGAGTTCGACACCCGAACCCCGCACTGGTTCGGCGCAACCAGCGCCGGTCCTGTCGAATTCCTCAGCCTTATCGGCAAACAAGGTCAGCGCACCCATGTCCGGGCGGCACCCAAGCGCGATAGCCAGGCGCATCCTCTGATGGGCTCTCCTTAGGACCCTGCCGGCGCCATTCGGAGGGCCAGCATCCCGCCTTCGAGGAGTTCAAGTTCGACGATCCGCAATGTGTGCCGGGTTCCGTCCTCCGGCAGCATTTTCTTGCCACGCCCGTTCTCCCGCTCGCGAAGCTCGCGGACCTGGCCGGGTATGTCGTCGGCGATAATCGTGCTGTTGTTCCAGCCGGCGTGGTCCAGCGTGGTCGACACGACATACTTCGGCATGGCGTTGAATGTGCCGGCGGTGAAGTCACTGTCAGCTTGCCCATGAAGATCTCCTTCAGGTTGCGGCGCCTGGCTGTTATCCGCGGGTTCGGATCCGGAGTGTTCGTGCCTCGTGGATGGCGGCCAGGGCAACTGCGCTGGCGGCGAGCCTGACGGCGTGGACCCTGTACCACCGCTTCAGCAGGGGGTTGCGGCGCGTCTCACTGAGCGGTTGTGGGCTGAAGAACAGGTCGGGGTTGATGGACCGGAGCAGATAGGCGGTGGCGGCTGCACCCGTCGTCGAGCTGGCTGCAGCCACTAGCAGCCATGGCCTGCTGTCGGCATGATTCCAGCCTGCCACGAGGGCAGCGATTGCCGCCGGCGCATTTATGGGTGCAATCGGTGCGTAATAACGGCCGGGGCTTCCCGCCCCAAAGGGCGAGCGGGGCAGTTCACGGCTTGCTTCCGCCGCCGCGACGCGGTGCGGGATTTTGCCGAGGACCTCATAAAGATTGCCGAAAAACCAGTGTGCGTGGCTGAACTCCGCCACGCCCAAGATCCGATCAGCGAGAATGTCCCGGCGGCCCGAGGAAGTCTGTCCCATGCCCACAATCTACCGCCGATGCCCATTGCCGGGCCATGGTGACGAGCGCGCGCGCCCCGGGGCGGAGAGTGCAGAACCCCGCGCTGTTGCCGTCAGTTCTGCACCCGCTGACGATAGTCCCGGGGGGTTTCGCCTGCGTCATTGCGGAAATGCCGGTTGAAGTTGGACAGGTTCGTGAAACCCACTTCGTAGCAGATGTCCGAGATCGATTTGTCGCTCCGCTCCAGCAGGCGGCGGGCGTGGGCCAGCCGAAGTTTGCGCACCAGATCACTGAAATTCTGGCCGGTCGCGCGCTTGAAATACTTCGRAAATGTCGGTTCCGACATACCCACCAGCGCCGCCGCCTCGGACATCCTGACGCTGCCGGCGTGGTTGCTGAAGACATACTCGAGGACGAGGTCCACCACCGCCGCGGCCTGCCCGTCCAGTTGCGGCCTGAACCATTCGTCGGCGAGGTAGCGCCGTTCGGACTCTGGCGCACGCGAAAGAATCGCCAACACGTCAAAGAGATGCTGAAGCCGCTGCAATCCGGTGGAGGTCCCCATCGCCTCCAGGGAAACGGCGGCGGCACGGGCTGATCGTCCGAGGAACTCGATCCCGCGCGAGGACTGCTCCAGCAAGAGTTTGACCTCGGCCATTTCCGGCAGAATCGAGGCGGCCCTCTCCACCCATTTTCCGTCGAACTGAATAAGGACGTCCCTGCCCTGAAGCACTTCTCCGGGTCTCAGGTCGCTGACCCAGTCGTGCGGCAGCCCCGAACCCACCAGGGCCAGGTGCCCGGCCTCGAAAGTGCCGATGTGGTCTCCCACGATGAACTTTCCGGTGCCTTTCCGGATAAGGTGCAGCTCGTATTCAGGATGGTAGTTCCAACGTGCGACCGGGCTGGGGTAGTCGTGCTCGTGCCAGCGCACGGAATGGTTGGGGTCTTCCGGAATCACCTCACGGTTGGCCCGCATCCCCAGGAGTCTTTCGGCAAGCCTGGCCGCTGCGCCGTCATTGATGGCCGAGCCGCCGCCTGGGTCCGCCGCGCTCATCGTGGTTCTCCCTGCGTTCGGATCATGACAAATGTGCGCCATCTGTGCCGACTCTTCCCAGAATAGCGCCCGGACGGGGCCGCCCCCGGAAAATTAGTATCATAATTCTGCAAGCATCGCGCTAGTTGTGCCCTATGCCACAAGCCTAATCTTGAGGAACACCAGCGAGGAACCAGGCATTGAGGCCCTCGTCCCGCTCACCGCCCCGCACCCCGACATAGCAATCGGAGTAGGGCAGCATCGCACCCCCTGAAGAACAAAGGAGTCCTTAATGCGCGCAAAAACACGCGTCGCCATGGCGGCAGGCGCCCTGTGCGCGGCACTCAGCGCCTCGGCCTGTGCAGGCGCCGGCGGCGGCAATTCCGCAGGCGACCCGAACAGCATCAATGTCCTGATGGTCAATAACCCCCAGATGGAGGACCTGCAGCGGCTCACCGCTGATAACTTCACGAAGGAAACCGGCATCCGGGTCAACTACACCGTCTTGCCGGAAAACGACGTCCGCGCCAAGATCAGCCAGGAGTTCTCAAGCCAGGCCGGCCAGTACGACATTGCGTCACTGTCCAACTACGAGATCCCGTTCTATTCCGCCAACGGGTGGCTGGCACCGCTGGACAACGTGGCCAGGGATGCCGAGTTCAACCAGGCGGACATCCTGCCGGCCTACACGGCGTCGCTGACCGGCACGGACGGCAAACTCTACGGCGAACCTTTCTACGGGGAATCCTCCTTCCTGATGTACCGGAAGGACATCTTCGACGCCAAAGGACTGACTATGCCGGAGAATCCGACCTGGGACCAGGTCGCCGACCTCGCCGCCAAGGCTGACGGGGCGACGCCAGGGATGAAGGGCATCTGCCTGCGCGGCCAGCCCGGCTGGGGCCAGGTCTTCGCACCACTGACCACCGTGGTGAACACCTTCGGCGGGACCTGGTTCGACAAGGACTGGAATGCGAAGGTCAACGCCCCCGAATTCACCGCAGCCACGGAGTTCTACACCAAGCTGGTGCGGGAGCACGGTGAAGCGGGCGCCGCCCAGGCCGGGTTCACGGAATGCCTGAACAACATGAGCCAAAGCAAGGTCGCCATGTGGTACGACGCCACCTCCGCGGCCGGTGCCCTGGAAGCCGAGGCCTCTCCCGTGAAGGGAAAGATTGGTTATGCCCAGGCGCCCGTGAAAGAGACCAAGTCCTCCGGCTGGCTGTGGACCTGGTCCTGGGCGATGCAGGCGGCCTCCAAGAAACAGGACGCTGCCGCCAAATTTATCGCCTGGGCCAGCTCGAAGAATTACGAGGAACTGGTCGCGTCCAAGCTCGGCTGGTCCAAGGTCCCGTCCGGTAAGCGCATTTCCACGTACGAAAACACCGAGTTCCAGCAGGCCGCGCCGTTCTTCAAGGCCGAACGCTTCGCTATTGAGAACGCGGATCCGACCAACCCCGGTGTCCAGCCGCGGCCGGCGGTCGGCATCCAGTTCGTCGGTATTCCCGAGTTCGCGGCCCTGGGCACCCGGGTGTCCCAAGGTGTGAGCTCCGCCATCGCCGGCCAGGGCTCCGTTGCCGATGCGGTGGCCAAGGGCCAGGAAGCCGCACAAAAAGTCGGCGACAAGTACAAGAAGTAACAACCCAACCGCAGGAGAACATTATGACTACCGCAACGGCGCGCGTCTCCCGGCAAGGGAGCAGCACAGCCAAACCATCCAGGAACGCCAGGGCGCGGGAACGCGCAGTGGCTTGGGCACGGCGGGCACCGCTGCTGCCGGCCCTGATCTTCCTCATCATCGTCACCCAGCTTCCATTCGTGGTGACCCTGATCATTTCGTTCATGAACTGGAACAGCCTGAGCCCGGACAAGACCGGATTCGCCGGGTTCGAGAACTACATCCAGGTGGTCACCGACCCGTACATGCTCCAGGCAATCCTCACCACCATCGTCGAGACCGTCTCGGTGGTCCTGGTCAGCCTGGTCCTCGGCCTCGGCCTGGCCCTGCTCCTGGACAAGAAGTTCATTGGCCGGGGCCTGGCCCGGACTCTGCTGATCGCACCCTTCCTCATCGTTCCGGTCGCGGCTGCGCTCATCTGGAAGCACGCCATCCTCAACCCGGTTTACGGTCTGATCAACGGCTCCCTCACCTGGATCTGGTCGCTCTTCGGCTCCGACGCCCCGCCGCAGCCGGACCTGCTGTCGTCGGCACCCCTGATGGCCATCATCGTCTCCCTGGTCTGGCAGTGGACCCCGTTCATGATGCTCATCCTGCTCGCCGGCCTGCAGTCCCGACCCATGGACACCGTTGAAGCTGCCCAGATGGACGGTGCCACTCCCTGGGCAATTTTCCGCCATCTCACCCTCCCGCACCTGCGCCAGTATCTGGAACTCGGTGGACTGCTCGGGGCCATCTATATCGTGCAGAACTTCGACGCCACCTTCGTCATCACCTCCGGCGGCCTCGGCACGGCCAACCTGCCCTACGCCATCTACGAGACGTTCTATTACGCCAACGAATACGGCCTGGCCTCAGCGGCCGGCGTCGTGGTGGTCATCGGCACCATCTTCGTGGCGACCTTCGCACTCCGCACCGTATTCTCGCTCTTCAAGAAGGAGGCAGCACGATGAGCACCCTCACCCCCGCCGGGCCCACGTCATCAGTCCCCACCCCGTCCACCCCGACCACGGGATCACGACGCCGGGGCAAGTCACGCATGGACCCCACCCGCAACAACACCGCCGCCGGCCTTGCCGCCTGGCTGCTGGCGCTGCTGTTCGCGGTGCCGGTCCTGTGGATGATCCTGACCTCATTCCACTCCGAAATTGACGCCGCCACCAACCCGCCGTCGATCGCCGCCGACCTTAACCTGGACGCCTACAAGGAGTTCTTCGGCGCAACTTCCGGCGTCAGCCCCTGGCCGTCGCTGATTAACTCCGCCACCGCCTCGATCTTCTCCACCGTCCTGGTCCTGCTGCTGGCCATCCCCGCCGCGTACGCCCTGTCAATCCGGCCGGTGAAAAAGTGGACCGACGTTCTGTTCTTCTTCCTCTCCACGAAGATGATGCCCGTCGTCGCCGCAGTCCTGCCGCTCTACCTCTTCGCCAAAACCGCCGGCGCGCTGGATAACATCTGGTTCCTGGTCCTGATGTACACCTCGATGAACCTGCCCATCGCCGTGTGGATGATGCGGTCCTTCCTTGCCGAAGTGCCCGTCGAAATGCTTGAGGCCGCCCAGATCGACGGCGCCACCCTGCTGCTCACGCTCCGAAAGGTCATCGCCCCGGTGGCAATGCCCGGCATCGCAGCCACCGCGCTGATCTGCTTTATCTTCAGCTGGAACGAACTCCTCCTGGCGCGGGTCCTCACCGGCGTCGTGGCCGGCACCGCCCCGGTCTTTCTCACCGGCTTTGTCTCGGGCCAGGGCCTGTTCATTGCCAAGGTCTGCGCCGCCGCCGTCGTAATCTCCCTGCCAGTGCTGTTCGCAGGTTTCGCCGCCCAGGACAAACTCGTCCAGGGTCTCTCCCTGGGTGCAGTGAAATAGCGCCGTCAAATAGCCCGCCACCGCCTCTCCAAACCGCAAAGGATTCCTTCGATGACCACATCAACCGCACAGTCCCGCACCCCCGGACATCCGGAAGTGCCCGCCACCATGCGCGCCGCCGTCCTCAAGCGCCAGGGCGACATGGCCATGGAAACACTGTCCGTCCCGGAGTTGGACGCGGACCAGGTTCTGGTGCAGGTCGCCGCCGTCGGTGTGTGCGGCAGCGACGTCCATTACTATGAGCACGGCCGGATCGGCGACTACGTCGTGGACCACCCGTTGATCCTGGGCCACGAGCTCTCCGGACGCATCGCCGCCGTCGGCAGCGACGTGGACCCCTCCCGCGTTGGCCGGCGGGTCGCCGTCGAACCCCAACGGCCCTGCCGCACCTGCAAGCAGTGCAAGGCCGGACGGTACAACCTGTGCCAGGACATCGAGTTCTACGCCACCCCGCCGATCGACGGAGCTTTCACCGAATACGTGAGGATCCAGGACGACTTCGCTTACGACATCCCAGACAGCGTCAGCGACGAGGCGGCAGCCCTCATCGAACCACTCTCCGTTGGCCTCTGGGCCTGCGAACGCGCCCAGATCAGGCCCGGCAGCCGGGTCCTGATCGCCGGAGCCGGCCCCATCGGCATCATCGCCGCCCAAGCGGCCCGCGCTTACGGGGCGACCGAAATCTACATCACGGACATCGCAGAAGAAAGGCTCGCTTTCGCCCTGGAACACGGCGCCACCCATGCCTTGAACGCCTTGACGGACAGTACCGAAGGGCTCGACGTCGATGCCTTCATTGACGCCTCCGGCGCCCCGCAGGCCGTCCGTTCCGGCATCAAAGCCGTTGGACCGGCCGGCCGGGTCATCCTGGTCGGGCTCGGAGCCGACAACGTCGAACTCCCCGTCTCCTACATCCAGAACCGCGAAATCTGGCTCTCGGGCGTCTTCCGCTACACCAACACCTGGCCGCTGGCCATCCAGCTGATCGCGGACGGAAAAGTAGATCTGGACATCCTGGTGACCGGCAAGTTTGCGCTGGCCGACTCGGAAGAAGCACTCAAAGCGGGCAAGCAGGCCGGTCAGCTCAAAACTGTCGTCTACCCGGGCCGCTGATGCGCATCACCGACGCCACCCCAGCGCCCCGCCTCCCCGCGGGGGACGGTGTCCTGACGGTCATTGGCGAATCCCTTGTCGACATCATCCGCGACCCCCGCGGTCCTGCCGGCGGCCAGGCCCACCCCGGGGGCAGCCCCCTCAACGTGGCAGTGGGGGCTGCGCGCCTCGACCTCAGGACAATCCTGGTGACCCACTATGGCCTTGACCCGCACGGACACCTGCTGGAAGAGCATCTGCAAACGAACGGCGTCCAGGTGGTCAACGGCGGAAGCGCGGCCACATCTACGGCCCTCGCCACCCTGGGATCTGACGGTGCCGCCGAATACGCCTTCTCGATCACCTGGGCAATCAGTGGGGCGTCCCTCCCGGCCCTCGCTGCCGTCAAAGGTTCCACCCACGTCCACACGGGATCTATCGCTACGGTGCTCCCGCCGGGGGAGCAGGCCACCCTTGCCCTGGTAGAGGCCGCCCGGGAGCACGCGACGACCAGTTTCGATCCCAATTGCCGGCCCGCGATCAGTCCCGATGCGGCTGCGGCACGCCGGCAGGCGGAAGTGTTCGTGGCGGCGAGCGACATTGTCAAAGCCAGCGACGAAGACCTGCGCTGGCTCTACCCGGACCGGGCACCGGAAGAATCCCTGCAGGCCTGGCTGGAACTGGGGCCGGCGGTGGTGGCCCTGACGCGCGGAGCCTCAGGCCCGGTCATCCTGTCCGGAAACGGGCGGGTCGAGATGGCAGCTGAACCGATCCGAGTGTCAGATACTGTGGGCGCCGGTGATTCCTTCATGGCGGGGCTTATTTCCGGACTCGCCAAACTTGGAGCGCTCGGGGCGGAGGGAAGACGGCAACTGCAGACCCTGACCCTGGATCAGCTCCACGCAGTCGCCTCGTACGCGAACCGTGCAGCGGCGATCACCTGCTCCCGGAAGGGCGCCAATCCTCCGTGGTCGGCGGAACTCGGGGAACTGTCCTGATGACGCGGTCAGTCTGCGACCGTGACGGTGCCGGCGTCGCCGTCAACGCGGATCCGTTGGCCGCTGGTGAGCCGCTGGGTGGCCACGCCTGTGCCAAGCACGGCCGGGATGCCGTACTCGCGGGCCACGATCGAGCTGTGGCTCAACGGCCCGCCGACGTCGGTCACCACGGCGGAGGCCATCGCGAACAGCGAGGTCCAGGCCGGGGTGGTGATGCGGGCTACCAGGACTTCCCCGGGCTCCATCAGGCCGAAATCCTGCGGGCCCCTCAGGACGCGGGCCGGGGCGGTGACCCGGCCCGCGCTGGCGCCGACGCCCTTGATGGCGTCGCCGAGCTGATCCTGTGGGCCTGCCGGCATCATTGAGCCGAAGGCCCGCTCCATCCACCGGCTCTCCGGCAACAGCTGCGGGGCAGCGGCCTTGGCCTGGCCCCGCCACAGCATCTTGCGCCCCTCGACGGCGCCGGCGCGGACGGGCCGGTCTGCCCCGGTAATTGCCACGGCTGCCGGTGTGCCCGACCCGGCAAGGCCGAACTCGACGGCGCTGCGCAACTCCCGGTGGCGCAGCCAGAACACGTCGGCGGGCTCGGCGATGACAGCGGAGCCGACGAGCCGTCGTCCGAGCTCGAACAGCATCCGCCGCAGCAGCGGCCACGCCAGTCCGACGTCGGCAAGGGCGTCCTCGCGGATCGGAGCCGCATTTTGCGCCCACCGAAGCAGCCGGAGGAATGCGGCCCGGCGCCGCGGCCCGAGCCGGGCGATGATTTGGCTGGTTTCATCTTCGCGGCGGGCGGCCGAGAGCCGCTGGCGCTCGTATGGGTCATTGCCATGTCCCCGCAGGTAAAACTTCACGGTCTCCAGCAGCGGCGAGGGATCGTCAGCAGGCACCGGACTGACGAAGTCCAGGTTATAGACCGCATGGCCGAACCGGCCGAGGTGCTCCTGGAAGCGGGCCTGCCATTGCTGCCAGGGTGCCGGGTCCACTCCGGCAGGCGTGGACCCGGTGCGTTGCGGCCCGGCCAGCGCAGCGGTGGGGGCGTTGAGGATCGCCGGGGCCAGCCCCGGGACGTCCCGGGCCCAGGCTGCGAGGTCGTATAGCGACTTCTCTGCGCGGATGGGTTCGCTGTCGTAACCAAGGAGGAAGGTCTGGGCGGGGGGATCGCCGTCGCGCCGAACGAACTTGTCGTAGTAGGCCCGGAAGGAGATTTCGCTTGTTGCGGCGATCGGAATGATGGACTGCACGGCCGTGTAGTACACCGTGCCGGCGTCAAGCAGCGTCTGAACACCCGCCAGCAGTTCCTCTCCGGAGAGATCCCCGACGGGCTTCGCGGACCAGTCCTTGATCACCTGCTCGTAGCGGGGATGCGAAAATTCCCGCCAGCCGGCCACTCCCATATGCGCCTTGCCACGGGCCAGCGCACGCATCGCCGTCAGCGACTTGCCCATCACCCGCCACATTCCCGAGTTGCGGTAGTAGTAATAGGCGTAGCCGTTGATAGTGGGCAGCCCGACGTCGTCCTCGCGGATGACCTCCTTGCCGACGGCGCCGGCCATCAGGGCCCTCAGCGACCGTGACACCGAGCCGTCAATGAGGTCGGCGAACAGCGGTGAGAGCGGATCGGGCAGCTGTTCAACGATGCTTGCCCGGAAGTAGAGCCCGTGCCGGTAGGGCACCGGCCAGGTGTCCGGGATGTCGGCTGCCGGTTCGGGCAGAGCGGTGATGGGCCGGGATTGCAGGATGAAGAACTCGCCACCGGCGCGTGCCCACTCGATGTCCTGCGGCGTCCCGAAATGCTCCGCGATCCGTGTTCCGTAGCCGGCCAGCTCAGCCGCCGCCGGGTCGTCCAATACGGCCTGCCGGCGGCGCGTCGCCGTCACCGGCTGCTCCAGGGTGCCGCGCTCCGCGTAGACGGTCATGACCTCCTTGTCAGCTGTCCGGCGCGACAGCACACGGCCCGTCCCCGCTTCCACGACGACGTCGTCCGTGGTGACCGATCCGCTGACAACGGACTCGCCCAGGCCCCACGCGGCACTGATCACCGTCTGGTCGCGGCGCCCGTTGGCCGGATTGGCGGTGAACATCACCCCGGCGGCCTCGGCGTCGACCATCTGTTGGACCACGACGGCGAGGCGCACCGTGTCCGGGTCGATGCCTTCACGGGCGCGGTAGGCCATGGCACGCGCCGTCCACAGGGAGGCCCAGCACTCGGTCACGGCCGCGGCCACAGCCTCCGTCCCCCGGACGTTGAGGTAGGTTTCCTGTTGCCCGGCGAAGCTGGCTGAGGCGAGGTCCTCGGCCGTGGCGGAGGAGCGCACCGCCACGGCTGTGCCTCCGTCGCCGAGCCTGCCGTAGGCGGCGCCGAGCTCCGCCGCGATGGCGTGCGGCATGGTGCCGCTGGTGAAAAGGGCGCGGATCCGTTTCGAGGCTTCCTCGTACTCCTGTGGCGCCGCGTGCGGCGACAGTACAGCCAGTTCATGGATGCCGGCCTCGAGATGGTTGGCAGCCACATAATCCGCGTAGGCTGCGGCGTTCAGCACGAACCCCGGCGGGACCGGGAGCCCTCCCTGGCTGAGGCCGCCCAGTCCGACGCCCTTGCCGCCTGCCACGGCGACGTCGCCGCGCCCCACATCGCCGAAGTTGTTGATGTAGGTCATGACCTCGAGTCCTTTCCGCCCGGAGCCAGGCTCCGTGGTTCAGCCTGATTCCCAACATACTGGCACTGCCGCAGGCGAGAGGCCATAGCCGTACCGGTGGGCAGGGGATCCAGTTAATCCAACCGGCCGAGGGGTGTGGCCGGGGGGCCACCAATCGCTCGCACCCCCGTTCCGACAACAAAATGCCCGGGGCTATGGGTCGCAGCCCTTGCCCCGGGCATCTAAAACAATCCGCATGTTCAGCCGCGGCTGGCGTCGGTTCCCTCGGAGCCCTCTGATCCCTCGCTGTCCTCGCCGTCAAAGTGTTCCTTGTGGACCTTCTCACGGATGGTGACTTCATCTGCGACCGTTTCAGTAACGATGCGGACCCGTTCAACCGGGACGGTCTCCTTGGTCACTATGACTCGCTCTTCGTGAAGGATTACCTCGTCGTCGCTGGCCGGACGGTTCGAGACCTCGTCGCGGTCTTCCTCGGCAATCGGTTCCCGCTCGATACGAACCTCTTCGCGCTGCACTGGCACCGTCCTGGTGACGGTTTCCGTCGTGACGTATTTGCGCAGGCGCCCCCGGCCCGTGGCGTCGCGGGTTTCGGCGCGGTCCTTATCGGTGTCCTGTGGTGTGGCTGGGGTAGGGGCGGTGTCGGTGGCCGGCGTGGTGGTGCCGTATCCGGCTGTGCCGGCGGCGTCGCGGGTTTCGGCGCGGTCGGTTTCGGGGGTTTCCTGCCGTGTCGTGGGTGGCGTTGCGGCGTCGGTGGTGGGTGACGCTGTGCCGTATCCCGCTGGGCTGGTGGCGTCGCGGGTTTGGGCGCGGTCGGTTCCGGTGGTGTCCTGTCGTGTCGTCGGTGGTGTTGCGGCGTCGGTGGTGGTTGACGCTGTGCCGTATCCCCCTGTGCCGGTGGCGTCGCGGGTTTGGGCGCGGTCGGTTTCGGGGGTGTCCTGCCGTGTCGTGGGTGGCGTTGCGGCGTCGGTGGTGGGTGTCGTTGTGCCGTATCCCGCTGGGCTGGTGGCGTCGCGGGTCTCGGCGCGGTCCGTTCTGGAGGCGTCCTGTCGTGTGGCGGATGCTTCGTCAGCTGTATCCGCGTCGGTGTGGGCGCGTCCGCTGTCCATCCGGTAATGCTGGTAGAGCCGGTCTTCCTCGGCAGGCTCCAGAGGCCGATCGGCGTCGATCCTTGGCGCGTCCTTGACCTGATTTTTGTTGTACGGGACGACGATGTCATTGCCCTCCAGCCGAGCACCCTCGAGGGGAACAAATGATTCGGACATCCCGAACAGGCCCGTACGGACGGTTACCCAGCTGGGCTGGCCGGCTTCGTTGTCTACGAACACCTGGCCGATGGAGCCGATCTTTTCTCCGTCTCCCGACAGGACATTTGCGCCTTGGCTGAGCAGACGGTCAATTTGTTCGGTGGTGAGCATGACGTCTCCTTGGATCTCTTAGGTTGAAATAGTGGGTCCGATCGGGAGCCCTTGATGGGTCGCCCGACCGGTACCGGACAGGTCGCTTTGGTGCTGTCCGGTGCTTGGGAAGCGTACGCGGCAATGCGAACCACGGGAGGGGGCGATGATTAGTCGGCAGTGCGCTCAGCTGAGGTTTTCCGAGGCCGACCCGCAGTTCTGGCAAGGTTGGGGTCCTGCGCGAGACCTTCGCGAGCGGGGGCCTGAAGTCGAAAGGGAGCGCAGACTGGGGATGAACGTTGTCGCCACCGCCAGTCCGGCTTGGAGCCGGTGGGAAATGTCCAATGGAATGCGCCGCCATTCGATGAGGAGGCTGGGACCGGTCCCGTTGCGCAGGGAGTTCTCCTGCGCCGTTTTTCGTGTTATATCACGAGCCCGGTTAGATTAGGAAGCCCCCTTATGAATAGGTGAGCTCCCGGTGGTTGGGCTCCGCCGGAGGGCGCGTGGGGAAGCCCGGGCGCCCAAGAGACGGCCCGGTGAGGACACCCGCGGCGGGCATTCCGGGCCGTACAGGTGGGGTCCTTGCGCGAGGCGATGGCGGAGAGAGAATTGTGCTGGACCAGGTCTAGTCTTGGTCCAGTTCGTCGAGCAGAGACTTCGCTGCGGCGGCGACGTCATCGTAGTTATTCTGGGCGGCCCGGCTCTGGATGGCGAGAATCGCGCAGCGATGCAGCCGGCGGAAATCACCGAAGGGAAAGCTGTAGCGCCCCTTCGTGTCGTGCGTCTTCTCGGCGTCTTCGCCCAGATGCCACGTGCCGTACTCCTTGTACCCGTGCTTGTCGATGAATGCATTTTCTGTCTCAGCGTCGGGCGCGTGCTCGCTCCAATCGTCACGGGTATCCCGGGCAAACCTCGAGTCCTTGATGAGCTGCCGAGCATGACGCAGCGCCGCGTCGTTGATCTTGATAGTCATGAGATGGTTTCCGCTCTGTGGCAATTTTCGGAGGCGGGGGCTGCGGAGGCCGCGGCGAGGCTGGGCATCGGTGAACCAATACCGATGGCCCCCTTCGCCCTGCCAGAAGGCACCCGCGGTCGCTGGTGGGTGCCGGGCGAGTCGAGTGCCGGAAATGCCGTTCAAGTCACGAAGTTCTCTGGTGCTTCCGGTGACTGGTTTCCACCGCGGGAGACGTGGACTTTCGTGGCGGACGGTCCGGACTGCTCCGGGATTTGGGCGCGGATTTCCAAGACACCGTCGATGTAGCTGGCCTCGACGGTGTCAGGGTCCGCGCCGCGGGGCAGCGGGACGCTTCGCGAATATTCGCCGTACCGCACTTCGCTTCGGTAACCCGGTTGATCCTTGTGCGCGGGTTCCGTGCGCCGGGCAGCGATATTCAAGTTGCCCTCGGTGACGGTGATATCGATGTCCTTGTCCGGGTCGATGCCGGGGATATCGGTTCTGACCACCAAGGTGTTTCCGTCCCGGTATTCCTCGACCCTGAGCCAGGTGTCCGTCTCGCCTTGCAGGAAGCGCCGGACTGGTTCGGGCACGTCGATGCCCGTGCGGCGGAATAGGTTGTCCATGTCTATCTCCTTGCTGTTTAGCATCTCTGGTCGCATGGTGGCGGATGCGCGCGGAGCAATGACTTCTGCCGCTTTGGCGACTACCACTAACGACTGCGACGCCGGAACCGGCCGCCGGAGCTGCGCCCGGAGGCTTTCAATGCTTGTTCTCGACGAGGCGCTGCGGGCGGGCGCCCGGCATGAGGTGAAACGTCATGAGGTTGCACTCGGCGGCGCGGGCCGAGAAACGCCGGGAGTTTCCTCCCGGCGTGTTCCGGGGCCGGCCCGCAACCGTCTGGCAGAAGTCGCAGGGCGCCCTCAGCGGCAACCCTGCATCCGGAGGATCGAGGCTGCTACGCCCTGGTCCTGCGCCCGGCAAGAGCCCCATAGATCAGGAGCACAATAACGGCCCCGAGGATGGAGAGGAGCCAGGTCCGCAGGTCAAAGAAGTCAGCGAGCCCTCCGCCGAAGATCAACGAGCCGATCCAACCTCCGAGGATTGCGCCCACGACGCCAACAACGAGTGTGATCAGCCAGCCGCCCCCCTGCCGGCCGGGAAGGATCGCCTTGGCGATAGCTCCGGCGATAAGCCCGAGAATGAGAAAAGCGAGAATTCCCATCTTTGTACTTCCTTTCGGTAGACCGGTCGTGGAATGCGGCCGTATCGGCGATTTAATCAGCATGCATAGTAACGCGCAATACCCGGCTCAGCGGCCTTCTGTCTTGCTCGCCCCCTTGCCTGCCCGAACGGCAATGGAAGCGGGGACTGGCCGTGGGCGCCGGGCGGGGAGGCCCAGAGGCACCCAGCCGCGGGAGGCTAGTTCATTGGCGCCTGAGGCCGTCTTGGGCGGGGGAGGGCACGTGGAGCCTGGAGTTCCCGTTCGTGGAGCCTTGGGTGCCGGGCCGTGGAGCCTGGAAGAAATCCACAAACCGGGCGAGTTGCTCAGACAGGGCCTCCCATCCGTCGAAGTCGGCAGGAACGGCTGCGCGCTCAGCCTGGGAGGCTGCTTGCAGTGCGGCTGTGCCGGCGTCGGTAATCTCGACCTGAAATTGGCGTCGATCGTCCGGGTTGCGCGTCCTGGTGACCAGACCCGCGTCCTCGAGCCGGGCAAGGACGCGGCCGAGCGTTTGGCTTTGGACATGAACTCTTGCGGCGAGCTGTTCCTGGTACATGGGGCGGGGAGCCACGGCTTCCAGTGCGATGACGGCGGCACGCGTCAATCCCAGTGGCGCCAGGGCATCGTCGTGGAGGCGTTGCACTAAACGGGCCGCTGCGGTTAGAAGCCGGTAAACGTCCCGGGCGTGGGGCTCGCGGGCGAGGATCACGACGACGACCTTCCTGATTGGGTGGCAACGAAAGTCACGCTGCCTGCGACGGCGGCACAAAGCGCCGACGCTGGACCCCCACCATATGCATGCCGGACTCCTTTTTGGCAAGTATGCTTACTATTTTTCACGCGCGGCTTGCAGTGCGCGCCGCGCGTCACCAGACGGGCGGGAGGCGGCCCGTCCGATTTTCGATCGAGGCCTTGCGCGACATATAGCAAGTGTGCTTAGTATTTAGTTAGTAACCGTGCTTACTAATTTCATCCGGTAGCGCTAGTCACGATCCCAAGCGGACCATTCCTGAAAGAGAGCAACGATGACACAGAACCCATGGGCCCAGGCAGCACCCGAAGCTTCCCCGGACCGGTACGCCGGCGTTGGAGTTGTGCCCCCACAAGGCACGGGACGCGCTGACTCCAAACAGGAAGCGGCCAAGGACGAAGCTGCGGACGTAACGCGGCACGCGGCAGATGCTGCCCAGAACGTCGCCGAGACGGCTAAGACGGAGGCAGTCAACGTTGCCGCCGAGGTCAAGACCAATGCCCGGGACCTGCTTCATCAGGCCAAGTCCGATCTCACCGAGCAGGCAGGAACCCAGCAGCAGAAGGTCGCCGAAGGTCTGCGGTCCGTCGCCGGCGAACTGCATTCCATGGCTGCCGCCTCCGACCAGCCCGGCGTGGCCACCGACCTTGTCCGCCAAGCTGCCGAGCGGTCCTCCGCTGTTGCGTCCTGGCTCGATGGCCGGGATCCGGGTTCGCTGCTGACCGAGGTTAAGTCCTTTGCCCGCCAGCGCCCGGGAACCTTCCTCCTGCTCGCGGCCGGAGCCGGTGTTCTGGCCGGGCGTCTCAGCCGCAGCTTGAGCGCCGGCGCCCCCGAAGCGACGGGCGCTACCGCTACGGGCACGTCCACTGGCGGCCGGATCCCCGATACCGGGGTAGCGGTTCCGCCGCCGCCGGTACAGATGCCCGCTCCGCAAACCACGACGGCGGGCCTAGCCGACACCTACCCGCCGAATCCGCTGGACTCCGATATGGGAACCCCCGATCCGCTCCGCGACGCCGGGCAGGGCCGCCGGTCCTCAGAGTCCGTGGCCGGTGAGCCATTGCAGCAGGCTGATCCGCTGCGCGATGACCCCTTTGACGGTGGCCGTCGATGAGCAGCGAAATGCCTCCCACAGCCGCGCAGGCGAAGGCTGAATCGACTTCCCTGGGTGACCTTCTCGGTGAGGTCACACGGGACATGTCCACCCTGATGCGACAGGAAGTGGAACTGGCCAAGGTCGAACTTAAGCAGTCCGCCACCCGGGCAGGCAAAGGCACCGGCATGCTCGCCGGCGCCGGCGTCGCTGGCCATTTCGTGCTCCTGTTCCTGTCTTTGGCGCTCTGGTGGGCGCTGGGGATCGTGATGGGACTGGGCTGGTCCGGCGTTGTTGTCGCCGTCATCTGGGCAGTTGTAGCCGCCGTTCTGGCAGCCATGGGCCGCAAGGAACTGAACGCGATCAAGGGCATGCCGAGGACGGCTGAAACCCTCCAGGAAATCCCGCCCACCCTAAAACCCAACTCCTAGATTCAGCGAGGAAACACGATGAGTGAAAACCCGGATGTCATCCGAGCAGATATTGAAGCAACCCGTGCCCGCCTGGGCACAAACGTGGACGCCGTCGCTGACAAAGTCACGCCGTCGCATATCGTCCAGCGGCAGACGGACAGAGTCAAAGAGAACGTCAAAGACGCCGTCTTCGGAGTGAAGGATAAAGTCATGGGAGCCGCAGACCACACCGCCGACCACGTCCACTCCACCACCGGAAGCGTCGGCTCGCATGTGAGCGACGCGGGCTCCGCAGTTGCGGGCGCGCCGGGCCAGCTGAAGAACAGGACACAGGGGAACCCACTGGCTGCCGGGCTGATCGCCTTTGGTGCCGGCCTGCTCGTTTCCTCCCTGATCCCGGCCAGCCAGAAGGAGCGTGAAGCCGCTGATGCCCTCAAATCGGCGGCCGAGCCACTCACCACGGAACTGACGGACGCCGCCAAGCAAGTAGCCGAAGGCCTCAAGGCGCCCGCCCAGGAAGCCATGGAGAACGTCAAGGCCACTGCCGCGGACGCAACCGATCACCTCAAGGCAGACGGGCAGGCCGCTGTGGAGGACGTCAAGGATCGGACTGCCGAAGCCAAGGACAACGTTCAGCAGGCCTGAGGCCGCGTCTGAATAAGGCCGGCTGCCCTCGCTGATGCGCTGGGCGGCCGGCCATTTCCCTTAACCCCACGAAGGAATTTCCAATGGCCAAGAACCCAACCAAGGCAGAAAATGAATCCATGACCGACGCCGAAACGGACGAGAGCAGCACCGCCAAGGCCCGGACGGCACCTGCCCCGGACGACTCCCGTAAACCGGACAGCCCGGCCGACGTCACTAAGCCCTCGTGGAAGTACATCGCCAAGAAGACCCTGCGTGAGTTCACCAAGGACCAGTGCCCGGATCTCGCCGCAGCCCTGACCTACTATTCGGTTCTCTCAATTTTCCCGGCGCTGTTGGCACTCGTGTCTTTGCTGGGCATCTTCGGGCAGGCAGAGAAGACCACGTCCGCGCTTCTGGAGGTCGTCCAGGGTTTCGCGCCTGCTGAAACTGTGCAGGCGATCAAACAACCAGTCGAGCAGCTCAGCAGTTCCTCCGCTGCCGGACTCACCCTGGTACTCGGCATCCTCACCGCCCTCTGGTCCGCCTCCGGCTATGTCGGAGCCTTTGGCCGGGCAATGAACCGGATCTACGAAATTGACGAGGGGCGGCCGTTCATCAAACTTCGGGGCACGATGCTCGCCGTCACCATTGCCACCGTGCTGATCGTTCTTGTGCTTTCGGCCATGCTGGTGCTGAGCGGGCCGGTGGCCGAGGCCGTCGGCAACGCGATCGGCTTGGGCGGGGCCGTCCTGACGGCGTGGAACATTCTCAAGTGGCCGGTGATTCTGTTGCTCGTGATTCTGGCGATCGCCATCCTTTACTACGCTACGCCGAACGTGAAGCAGCCCAAGTTCCGCTGGATGAGCCTGGGTTCCGCTATCGCCTTGGTCATCTTCCTGCTGGCGTCCCTGGCCTTCGCTTTCTATGTGGCCAACTTCAATAGCTACGAGAAGACCTATGGTGCGATCGGCGGCGTCATCATCTCGCTGCTGTGGCTCTGGATCCTGAACATGTCGTTGCTGTTCGGTGCCGAGTTCGACGCCGAGATGGAGCGTGGACGCCAACTCCAGGCCGGCATTGAGGCCGAAGAGACCATCCAATTGCCGCCACGGGACACGAAACAGAGCGACAAGCTCCAGGCCCGCGAAGAAGAGGACATTCGCCGCGGGCGCGAACTGCGGGAACAGCACGGGATCCAGCCTGAACGGCAGGAAGGCAATACCCAACCCCGGAACACGGACGGAGTGGGGCGCCCCTAACCCGCGGAACTGTCAGGCATCACTAAGGCGGCGAGTTTGACGTTGTCCTTCTGACCTTCCCAGGTGCCGGTCAGAGCGAGCGGGCCGACCGGTTGCTCATCCAGGTCCAGCCGCCGGATAACAAGCAAGTGAAGGTCAGCAGTCTCGATGGCGGTGCCGGCGTCGGTGGCGCGCGGTGCCGCTGAAGAGACGTCAGGGACTGCCTCGAGTTTCGGTCCGGTGCTTCGCACGAAGACCGTCTGGGCCAGAAGTTCCAGATTTTCCCCCTTTTGGAGGTATTGCTCTGCCTGCGGCCGGCCCAGCATGATGCTCGCCGCCAGCGCTGCCACGTAGATTGGATCGGCGCAGGCATCGTAAACCCACCTCGGGCCGAGAACCGAGTGCTGCATGGTTCCGACCAACCAGGATTCCGCTCCGGCCAAGGGCTGGGCCCTGTACGTGAGTGGGACTTGAAAAGTGGAGTTGCCCACCGACACGATGATGGTTTCTATGCCGACCTCGCCGGCGGGGTCGTCGAACCGGTAGGAGCCTACTTTGTGCAGCGCTGCCGTGCCGGGTTGCGTGAACCACGGCTGGCGGGGCAGCCACTGTGCGAGAAGTTCAAGTTTCGTCGGCTGCAGTTCTGCCTGGTGGATGATCGCCATGACTGCAAGCCTAACCGTGCACTGGCGACACGTTGATCAAATAACTAGAGGAAAGGTACTGACCACTGGTTGGCGATCGCCCGGCCGAGTGTCGTTGTTCCAGATCCACTGGCTCCCATGATGAAGGGTTGAGAGTGTTCAGCATCGTCGCAGGCTACCCCTTCACGCCCCCTGCGGTCTTGAGCACGCCGGGGTGCGGATAGCAGAGCAGCGCGTTAGGTCTCCCGGTCGATCTGGAGGTAGCTGAGTCCGCTGACATCGAGCCAGAATTTAGTCGGAGTCTCTACGAGACGCAGCAGGACGCCCCCGCAGGAACTGCAGCGCACAACCATTCCCGGGGCATCAGCATAGACCGCTGCTTCCCCGAAGACCCTGACAGCGCCACAATTCTTGCACCGACCGATCGCTGCAATGATGTCGATGCGGAACAGTTCCCACAAGGGTCCTGCTGCCGCGTTCCCGTCAAGATGAGGTATCGGATTGCCTGCGGTCCCGGCGATGTCCTGGTCCTCGAGGCGCGGGTCCTCAGCACCAGGGGAAGCGGAGCCGTTGTTGCCAGTCACCGTATTCCTCCCGTTCCGCCAAAGCGTTCGGTCTTGATCGAGGAGGCCGGGTAGCCCGCCTGCACCATCCACTCTGTGACCGTTTCGACAAACATCGTCTGACCGCAGATGAAGATGTCGGGTGCCATGTCCGCCGGCAGGATGCTTGCCAACAGTGTTTCAGCGGTGAGTCGCTTCGGGGCCATTGGCCAGCCCTCCGGAACTTTGCGTGTGTAGACATAGTCGACCGTCAGCTTGGGAGATCCCTGGTTCAAGGTGAGCAGCTCCTCCCGATAGAACCCTGCCTCGGGCGATTTCAGCGAGTACAGCAACCGGAACTGTGAAGGATTCCCGGATGCCTCGTGGGCGCGGATCATGGACATGAGCGGGACAATGCCGGATCCCCCGGCGACCAGCTGAACCGGGTTGGGGTCGGTCGGAAGCCAGACGAACCAGCCGCCGACAGGCCCCCGGATCTCCAATTGGTCCCCGACCATCAGGTCTCTGACCAGGTAGGGGGAGACCTCCCCGTTGGCCAGTTCGTCGACCGTGATCTCCAGGAGTTCGTCCATGCCGGCCGTGGCCACTGAGTAGGACCGCACTGCCGTGTATCCGTCGTCGGCCGTGAGCCGGATATCGATGTGCTGGCCGGCAAGGTTGCCGTTCAGCCCGTCCACGCGCAGGCCGATGGTTCTGGAGGATTCCGTTTCTGGAACGCCACGAATCACCTCGGCGACGCGCCACAGGGTGCTCATCTGTCCTGCCTCATGAGTAACGCTCCTCGCGCCACGGGTCGCCATAGATGTGGTACCCGTTCGATTCCCAGAAGCCGGGAACATCGTGCGGCATCAGCTCGATGCCATTGATCCACTTCGCACTCTTCCAAAAGTACAGATGGGGTATCAGCAGGCGGGCAGGGCCACCGTGGGCCCGTTCCAATGGCTCACCGTCGAATTGCCAGGCCACCCATGCCTGGCCGTCCAGCAGGTCCTGCAACGGGACATTGGTCGTATAGCCGCCGTAGGAGTGAGCGGTAGTGAACTCGGACGTTGTTTCCACATCCGCGAACAAGGTGTCCAGGGACACCCCGCGCCACGAGGTGCCCAGCTTGGACCAGCTGGTCACGCAATGAATATCGGTCCGGATATCAATCTGCGGTAGCGCCAAGAGCTCATCCCAGGACCAGGCGCGGCGCTGCCCAGTCTCCGTTGTAATATAGAATTCCCAGTCAGCCCGGGCGATATAAGGTGCAGGGCCCGCCGTCAGTACGGGAAAGCTTGGCGTCTCGTATTGGCCGGGTGGTAACGCTGGATTGCCGGTGCGCCGTTTTCCATGAAAACCAGACGAGATGATTCCCATCATGTACCTCCGATGCGGAGCTCCGCCGGTCGAATGTAATCGGTGCCCCAACGATAGGGCAACGGCGGGACAGAGACCAGACATAAAAATATACTCCGGTGCCGCCAGGATACGCCGAGTTCGTAAACGGAGCCGACGGCGTCGTCTGTCGCCAGAGCGACGGGCTGAACGTCCTTCCATAGGTGAGTCCGGCAACCGCCGGGGCGGGTGTAGCTTGAAGGATGAGTTCCCTACCGTCGGCGCGTACGCAGAGGCTCGTGCTGTGGATCGCGATTCTCGCTTCCTTTGTGTCGTTTCTCGACGGCAGCGTCATCAACGTAGCGCTGCCGGCCATTTCCCGTGAACTGGGCGGCGGACTGACAACGCAGCAGTGGGTTGTCGATGCCTACCTGATCACCCTGGGTTCACTGATCCTTGTCGCCGGTTCGCTCTCTGATTTGCTGGGCCGGGTTGTCGTTCTCCGGGCAGGCCTGATCGGGTTCGGCGCGGCATCAGTGATGTGTGCGCTGGCACCGACAGCGGACTGGCTGGTCCTGGCCAGGGCGCTTCAAGGCGTCGCGGGCGCCTTGCTTGTGCCCAGTTCCCTGGCTCTGATCACATCAAACTTCGACGAAGCGCCCCGGGCGAAGGCAATCGGCCAGTGGACTGCTGGTACAACCGTGGCTTTCATCGCGGGACCCCTGCTCGGCGGAGTGCTCGTTGATTCGGTGGGCTGGCGTTGGATTTTCGGAATCAACGTCCTGCCCATTGCCGTGACCTTGTACTTGCTAGCCGTGTTGAGGGTCAAGGATGTTCGCAAGGAGGGCGTGCGGATCGACTACGCGGGTGCCGTGCTCTGTGTGCTCGGGCTGGCGGGGCCGGTCTACGCGTTGATCGAACAGGGCAACTACGGCTGGGGGAGCCCCCTCATTCTGATGCCCTTCGTCTTCGGCATCCTGTGCCTCGCCGGGTTCATTTGGCGGGAAAAGACCGCGAAGTACCCGCTCCTGCCGCTCAGCCTCTTCTCCGTCCGAAACTTTGCCGTAGGCAACGTGGCTACGGCCTTCGTCTACGCCGCGCTGTCGATCGGCGGGTTCATCATCGTGCTTTTCCTGCAGCAGGTTGCCGGGTTTCCGGCGACGTCGGCCGCTCTGGCCTTGCTTCCCGTCAGCCTCGTCAACATCCTCTTGGCGTCATGGTTTGGCTCACTGGCCGGGCGGTTCGGGCCGAGGTGGTTCATGGCCTTCGGACCTGCCCTCGCCGGGGGCGGCTATCTCCTGATGCTCGCGTCGGAAATCCCGGTCGATTACTGGACCCAGCTGATGCCCGGGATCCTCCTGTTCGCAGTCGGGCTCTCGGCGACAGTCGCGCCGCTAACCGCCGCCATTCTCGGTTCGGTCCCGGAACAGCAGGCAGGTATCGGTTCGGCAGTGAATAACGCCGTCAGCAGGGTTGCCGGTCTGGTCGGCATCGCGCTGGTGGGCCTCGTCATGGGCGGCAAACTTGATCTCGACGGATTTCACCGGGTGGTGACCGTGACGGCGGTGTTGCTCATCCTCGGGGGCATCGTTTCCGCCGTCGGTATCCAGAACCCGCCTAAGCGGCCTGCACTTCGGGCCAGGCAGAAAGTCCCATCCCAAGGCACCCGGAGCTACCGTATTTTCAGACCGGGCCGATAGGGCTAAGGGATTCCATCGGACCGACCGAACGTACCGGCCGAGGCCCTCGGGTATCTGTGCCGTCCAGGGCAGTGGGTGATGTAACAGCTGTTACTTACCTTGTTGTAGCAGTATATGATTGGCGCATGGATTGGTTGGTTCTTGTTGTCCGGTTGACTGGTGAGGCCTCACGGACGAGGGTCGGTGTGTGGCGGGAGCTCCGGAGGATCGGTGCTGCGCCAGTGGCCTCAGGGGTGTGGACCGTTCCGGACACGCCGTTCTTCTCGGAAGCCGTGCCGAGGGTCGTGGAGCTGGCCGGCCGCGGAACCGGCAGCGTCCTTGTCCTGCCCACGCCGGGCAGCGGCGATGCGGGAGTGGAAGGCCTGCGCTCGGCATTCGAGGAGCTCAGGTTGGATGAGTGGAAGGAATTCTCCGGCGATTGCGGGGCGTTCGAGGCCGAAATCGCCAAGGAAACCCGAAGCGGCAAGTTCACTCTGGCGGAGCTGGAAGAGGAAGAGCAGAGCCTGGACCGCTTGCGGCGCTGGTACCGTGATCTGAAAAGCCGTGACGTTCTGGAACTGCCGGAAGCGCAGGCCGCCGACGAGCGGTTGCGCGAGTGCTCCGCTGTATTCGACGAGTACGCCGAGAAGGTCTACGCGACTCTGCATGCCCCGGCAGGCCATGGCCTGCCTGAGGCCGGGGAGTAGGGGCCGTGCAGTGGTGGCAGACGGCGCTGGGTATCCTGGCCGGGCTCGTTGGCGTCTACGCGGTTCTTCTGCTGGGGTTGTGGGTCTATGCGAGGTCCCATCCGGAGACGGTGGGTATGCGGGACGCGTTGCGGCTGCTGCCGGATGTGTTGCGCGTGCTGAGGCGTTTGGCGGCCGACCCGGCGGTATCCCGCGGCGCCCGGATCAAGCTGTTGCTTTTGCTGGGATATCTGCTCTTGCCGCTGGATCTTGTTCCGGACTTCCTCCCGCTGATTGGCTATGCCGATGACGTGATCATCATGGCCCTGGTTCTTCGTTCCGTGATCCGCTCCGCGGGTCCGGAGTCTTTGCGGCGGCATTGGCCGGGCACCCCGGCCGGGCTTGCCGTCATCCAACGGCTGGCCGGCCTGCCGGCACCCATCGCCGGAAACGCCGGGGGCGCCGGGAAAGAGAGCACAGATGCTGCCTGAAATTTTGAAGCGCCCTGAGATGGCGCGCCTGAGACGTCGCGGGTTCATCCTTGAGGGCATCACGTTGGGCTGGAACGTCGTCGGAGTGGCAGTTCTTGCCGTCACTTCCATCACGGCCGGATCGGTGGCGCTGGCCGGCTTCGGCTTGGACAGCCTGATCGAGATCGGTGCCAGCACCGTGGTGATCTGGGAACTCTCCGGGACCGGGGAACGGCGTCAACGGTTTGCGTTGAGGCTGATCGCCGGGGCGTTCGTTGCCCTGGCCCTCTATCTGCTCATCCAGTCCGGACTTGCCTTGGCGGCCGGGCACCACGCACGGCCGAGCCCCGCCGGAATTATCTGGACGGCTGTCACGGCAGTGGTCATGTTCGCCCTCTCAGCCGGAAAGGCCCGCACGGGCATGGCGCTGGGCAATCCCGTTCTGATAGCAGAGGGCAAGGTGACGTTTATCGACGGTCTTCTGGCGGCCGCAGTGCTGGCCGGTATCTTGCTGGACACCTTTGCCGGTTGGTGGTGGGCCGACCCCGTGGCCGGTATGGTCATCGTCTACTACGCGGTCCGCGAAGCCGTGGCCATCTTCCGCCACGATCACTGATCGTTCGGAATCAGCCACCTGGGTGGCTTAGGCTTTCCGTATGGGACTAATAATCACACTGCTTATCATTTGGCTTATTCTTTCGATCCTTGGCTTCGCCGTGAAGGGTCTGCTCTGGTTGGCCATCATCGGCCTGGTGCTCCTGGTGGCTACGGCTGTATGGGGCTGGGTGAAGCGCAAGGCCAAGGCCTGATGCAACCCTGATCTTCATTCGGCGGCGGTCGGTCCTCTTCAGGACCGGCCGCCGTTTTCGTGAAATTCGCGGAGTCAATGAGCCAACTGAATGTCCAGAGGAGGAAGACGGATAGCCAGCTCGGCTCTTGAGCGGGTTGGCGTTCTACCGGATAGGGAACGGCACCTGTCCGTCGAGGTCCGGCGCGCCGCTACGAGCTGGTGCTGGATGCCAGTACACCCAGGCCGAGCGCGGCGATGATGCCGCTGCTGCCGCGTTCGAGCCAACTGCTCACCCGGGGGCGCTGCAGCCAGGCCATCGCCTTCGCTGCCGCGACGGCTACAGCCGCCAGGTAGAGGAATCCAATGGCGCTTTCGATGGCACCGAGCACCATGGCTGTGTCCAGCGTGTTGCCGCCGTGTGGAATGAACTGCGGCACGACGGCGAGGTAGAACAGGCCGACCTTGGGGTTGAGCAGTGTGGAGAACGCACCGGCGCCGAAGCCGGTCCTTCGGCTGTAGCTCCGGCGGGGAGCGTGCCCGGCCGCCGGGGATGCAGTTGTGCGGCGCGCCCGGATCAGCGACGAGATTCCCAGATACAGCAAGTACAACCCGCCTGCGATCTTCAGCCAACGGAACACTTCCGCCGAGTCCTCCAGCACGGCGGCGAGCCCCACTCCCACCAGCGCGGCCCAGACCAGGGATGCCAGAGCTGAGCCCAGCGCCGCCGCCAGGCCGGCCCCGGCACTTTGCAGCGAGATCCTCAGCACCAGGAAGGTATCCGGGCCGGGGGTAACGGAAAGCAGCAGGCACAGCCCGGCAAAGGCCAGGAGGGTCACGGCGGTCATGGGCACCATTGTCCTTTCGCTGGCCGCCCAACTGCAATCCGTCGCGATGGTTTGCTGCTTACCGGGCATTGCATGACGCCGGTTGGACGCCGCGGACGCATCGCCTTGCCCTTGTTCGGCGGAGCCATGACACAGGGATTCCGTCCGCATGCGGGCGCCACTGCCCGCTAGCTTTTGTCGTCTGACGCCTCACGCACGCGCATGAGCCAGTCGGCGGCAAGGGCTCGCACGAGGTTGGGTTGCTCATGGATCAAGGCGTGGCCGGCGCGGTCGAGTACGGCCAACGTAGCGCGTGGGTAGTGCAGGATCAGCTCCGACGGTCCTGTGTGCCCGGCGGTGGCATCCTGTCGCCCGGCAACGACCAACACCGGTTGAGGATAGGCTTTCGCGGCTTCCGGTCGATCCCGCAACTCCCAGTGCGAAAAGATCCGCATCAGGCTCGACTCGTCAGCCAGGGACGTTGCGGGGGCCACATACTCCTGGAACCGACGCAGCGTTTCAGGCGTCTGCACAACGAAGTAGCTGCGGTAAGTAGCCTCGAGATCCGAGTCGAGTGAACCGGTCAGATGGACCGACGAAACAAGGACCTCGTGCTGAGGCACGTCGCGCGTCTGTTGGCCAATAGGGCAGATTAGCGCCAGCCCGACGGCCTGATCAGGTCGCAGACTCGCAATCGCACGGGCCAGGTAGCCGCCGTAGGACTGACCCACGATAAGAAACGGTTCATCACCAATAGTGCTGGCGATAAGGCCGAGCAGAATGTCCACGACGTCGTCATTGCTCGTGATCGTCTCAGGCGCCGGGGTCCGGCCCATCCCGGGCAGGTCCGGATACAGGCGCCGGTAGCCAGGCACGTCGTCGAAAATCGGTTCAAGGGCACCGGCGATCTCGCGATGATCCACACCGGCGCCGTGCAGAGCGAGAACCGGCGTGCCACTGCCGTACTCGGCGTAATGCACAGAAACTCCGCTAACCATGGTCTCCATCACGCTATGGTAAAACGCGTTGCGACGATACCCGCCATCATCGACGGCACCTGAGATCGCTCCAGATAAAGCTGCGCTGTGGTGGGAGGATGATCTGATGACGCCAAGTGTGGACGTATTTCTGCGGGGGCCCCGGGGGCGCCGTCTGTGCCTCGAACTGGCGATGCAGCTGGATCCGGAGGTCAAAACGGCGGCCTTCTGGTTGGGATACGAACTTGATAGTGGACCGGGGACCTCGCGGATCCTGCTGAGCGCTGCTGCCTCCGGGGAGACCGCGACGCCGGCCTTTGCCGCGTCACCAGAACAGCTGGCTGCCAGGCTCGCCTCACTGGATTTTACCGACCTTGACAGCGACCTGGTCCAGGCGGCCCTCGAGCGGTCCGTGGACGCTGCAAGGTACTGGCAGGCACCCGATGGAGAGGACGTGCTCGCGGATCTCCCGGGTGTGACGGCGGCCCTGTCGCCCGTCGCGGAACAGGTCATGGCGCTGCCCGACATCCAGTGGTTCTGGCAGCCTCGCCGGGCGGAGCAGTGGGCCATCGACTGGCGATCGACAGACGGCCAGACACTGCTGCCGAAGAATCCGCGACAAACACTGGCTGGGTGGGGCCGAGACGAACGAGCCGGTGAATTGCGGGCCGCGCGCGAACGCCCGGGCGACCCTCGCGCCAACTGGTCAGGAACCTGGTGGTCGATACCGCACGGGCTAGTCCACACCGTCGGGCAGGTCCCGGCCGCACTGAGCCTCGTGGAAGATTCCCTGGGCTGGGAGCAGGCGACCACGGTTCCAGTTCAGGGAGCGGGCCGGACACTGGAGATCGGCACAGCAAAAGACTGGATAACGCTGTGCCGCAGGTTCCCAATGGAGGTCACTGCATCCCGGCGACACGACTGGTTCCGCCTGACTGGACGCGACGGCCGGTGGGTCATCCCGGATTGGGAACAAGTGGCAGGGGAGTGGGACGCCGCGCACCTCTCCGTCCTGGGTTACCTCGACGGCGCGACGCGCCCACTACAGGTCGACGCCGAAACGGCGACGGTCATCGCCGGATGGGCCCCGGACAGCACGATCTGGCTGACAGATGTCGCGCACGAATCGGGTGGCCCGCGGCAGGCATGGCACCGCGCCTCGCACGGCGACCCCTGGACTCTCGCGCCGTAACAGTCGAACACCGACAGGTTTCGGCCGTCACCGCCAGATTTCGGCGACCAGCTCCGCGAGGGCTCTGCCCTGGCTGTAACCAGCTCGAGCCGCAGGCGGACGCAAGGACAGATCCATCGCATTGGCGCCGAACATGTGCTCCGCGGCGCTATCCGGGAAGATAGTTTGGACCCTGCTGCCCCCGGCGCGCAGTTCGTCGACTTGGGTGGCGAGATCCATGCCCCACTCGAGCGGCATCCGCGACCTGCCGCCGAAGGGTGACAACACCAGCACAAGCCCGTATCCAGCCGCCAGGTCGGCGTTCTCACTGCGTCGATAGCCGCCGTTGATGTACCGGCTCCCGCCGATGCGGTAGCCGTTGCTGGTGCTGGCGGCGACGGCGTCCACCAGATCGATTCCGCTGTTGCGGTCGAACACGACCGGTTCCCCGGTATCCGCATCAACAGCCGCGATCAGCACGGGCTGTTGCGGCCAGCGCCGGCTGGGAAGCCGGGCCGCGACGATGTCGCGCCAGCGCATCTGGGCAGAGCCGTCGGAAGCTTCCATCTCGAGTGCCGCGGCGCCCATCCTGCGGCGCATGTCGGAGGCATCCGCAGCAGAACCAATGATTCCGTTGGACCACTCCAGATAGGTCTGCCCCGAGAAATTCGTTGCGCGTCCCTTGTCCGGTCCGGAATGGCCGGCTTGTGGCCGAGGCACCTCGGCGAGGATGGCGGCGTACAGTTCGGCCGGCCGTGTCCCGCTGGTGATCTGGGCAGCCACTGTCGATCCTGCCGATGTCCCGATGATGAGATCGGCCTCGGTGACATCGATGCCGGCATCGGACAGGCCGGCGATGAGACCGAGTTCCCACGCATTGCCTGCCGCTCCGGCGCCGGCGAGCACCAAGGCCCGCGTGTGTGTGTTGCCGGTCCGTCGTGCGGCGCCGGTCTGTTGGCCGGGAACGGGCCAATTTCCGGGCTGTGGTGTCCGCGTCACTGCAACGGCACCGGATGCGGTCGTCGAACGGATGCGCGGAGTTGAAGAAGATGTTGTGTTCATGGGAGTCGCCTTTCGCGAATTTGCCTTGCGGCACTCCCGGAGACGACTACTTCAGTCGCGCGACCGTGGACTTCGGGGGAGCGCCCATTACGGAAACTGCGTTCATGGGTCTCACCTCCTGAAGATTGATCACGATCACCGGAAAGCTATCACGCCGGCAAGGCGGGGCACAACGGGCTTCAAGCCGCCAGAGCGAGCACCGGCTGAGTCGCCACACGCACCGGCAGCAAGTCTTGCCGGCGTAAGCGCGATGTGCTCACCACCCGGCCGTGCCCGGGCCGCCCTTGAAAGGACCAACGATCTGCGTGGTGATCCAACCGCCGTAGAAGTCACCTTCCTGGAAGGTCACCTGCTCGCCGTCGACTTGGCAGGAGTCCATGTGAGCCGGGTAGAGGGCCACCCGGGAGCTGAGCGCCCCGAAACCCAGGGTGGGTTCGGGATAGGTCCACCCGCCACGGGGAACGACGACTCCGCCGGCAACGACGTCGAAGTAGTGCGCTTCTCCCTTGAACTCGCAGAAGCTGGTGCCCCCGACCGGGACGAGTACACCGGCAGGGAATGAGTCCAATGGCAAGTAGTAGACAGGCGGGTGACTTGTCTCCAGGACGCGCACCGCATCGGTGGTGTCGGCAATCACCTGCCCGCCAAGCCGCACGATAACCCGTTCGGATCGGGGCTCCACCCTCGGCGGCCGCGGATAGTCCCACACCGATTCTTGGCCCGCCTTGGGTTTGATGGGCTGGGGACGCCGGAAAAGGCCTGAAGAACCGTGTGCAGGAGTCATGTCCCCATGGTGCCATCTTCTGCTGGGATCCCACCGTGAGCGCGACGCAGCCGTGCGTTCGCGCATCCGCCGACCGCGAGCCAGCCGCTAGTCGCCGGCGGCTTCGCGGCCGCGGCGCACGATCAGCCGGTCGGGGCTGTGGACCACTGACGTGTCCTTGTCCTCGTAGTCGAACTGGTTGAGGAAGTAGCGCATGGCGTTGATCCGACCCCGCTTCTTGTCGTTGAACTTGATGGTGATCCACGGCGCATGGTCCGTGTCGGTCCGCAGGAACGTCTCCTCCTTGGCGGCCGTGTACTCCTCCCACCGGTCCAGGGAGGCGAGATCGATGGGCGAGAGTTTCCAGCGCCGCACCGGGTCGATCTGCCGGATCGCAAAACGGGTGCGCTGCTCGTGGCGGGTCACCGAGAACCAGAACTTGGTCAGGTGGATCCCGGAATCCACCAGCATCCGCTCGAAGAGCGGGGCCTGAACCATAAAGGTGTCGAACTCCTGCTCCGTGCAGAAGCCCATGACCCGCTCCACATTTGCCCGGTTGTACCAGGAGCGGTCGAACATCACGATCTCCCCGGCCGTCGGCAGGTGCTGGATGTAGCGCTGGAAATACCACTGGCCCAGTTCACGGTCAGAGGGTTTACTCAATGCCACTGCCCGGGCCGAGCGGGGATTCAGGTGCTCGGTGAAGCGCTTGATTGTTCCGCCCTTGCCGGCCGCATCCCGGCCCTCGAAGACGATCACGTGCCTGAGCTCCTGGTCCTGGCCCCAGTACTGGAACTTCAGCAGTTCAACCTGCAGCCGGTATTTTTCCAGCTCGTACTCTTCGCGGGACATCCGTTGCTCGTAGGGGTAGTCTTCCCGCCACGTCTGGACGGCCGAGCCGCCGGGGTGAATCAGTTCCGGATCTTCGCCTTGCCCCCCGCGCACCGTGTACCCCATCTCCACCAGGTGGTCGATGGCCTCACGCAGGTTTTCCCGGAGCCAGCCCTGGTCCTCGGGTGTCCATGTCCTGTCCGCCGGCGTCATCCCGGCCCCCTTCCGGCCCCCTCGAACCAGCTGCCGGCCTTCCAGATGCCGGCGGTGTTCGATGCTCAACTGCGTTCATAGAATGCGACCAGCCTAAGCCGACAAGTGGAGCTCACGATAGGGACGGGCTGGGGGATACTTTCCGCCACCTGACCTGCCGGCAGGGACTACCTACCCTTGCGTGCCGGTCGGGCCGGGTCGATGGTTCGCTTCAGAAGAGCGTGATGCCGGTGAGTTCGGCCAGTTTGTCGGTGAGATTGTCCTGGAAATCAGCGTCGGTGACCTCCGGGGCCGGTTTCCGCGGCCGGCGGTGGTGCCAGTACATTCCGGAGACCTGGGCGACCGGGTCAGGGCTGACGGCGAGCCAGCCCTGGGTGTCCTGGCCCAGGGCGAGGTCGTCGGGGGCGCCGGCGCCGCCCATCTTGGTGGGCACCCAGCCGGGGTCAACGGAGTTGCTGAGCACGTTGGTCCACTGCCGGGCGACGGCAGCGGAGAGCGCGGAAACGTAGAGCTTGCTCTCGGAGTAGGCGGCGCTGGCGTCCCAGCGCCGTCGGGTCCAATCGATGTCCTGAAGGTTTCCGCCGGCCGCGCGGTGCATCCCGCTGCCGAGGTAGATCAGGCGGTGCGGCCGCTCGATCAGCGCGGTGAGAATGTAAGGGGCCAGAACGTTGATGGCCAGGGTGCGGGAGTGTCCCTCCGGGGTCGCGACGCGCCCCGGCGAGAGGTAGACGCCCGCGTTATGGATGACGGCGTCCATCCGCCCGTGAGCGTTCACCTGCGCGGCCAGTTCCCGGGTTTCGGAGGCCCTGCTGAGGTCACCGATCACGATGCCGATGGCAAGCGGCGCGAGTTCTTCGAGGGTGGCGGCGCGTTCCCTGGAGCGGGCGTGCAGCAGGACCTCGTCGCCGCCGTTCAGGAGCGTCCGGGCGGTGGCGAGGCCAAGTCCGTCGGTGGAGCCTGTGATGAAAATCCGAGCCATGAGGATGGTCCTTTCTTCACCGTTACCTATGAAGGTTGCTGCTTGCCACTTGATGGCCTTAGCTGGGACGGGTCACACTCAAGAATGAACGCCCTGCGCCCTCATCTAGGCGGATTCGAGAACGTTCTTGAGATTGGTCAACTGAGCGACCTCGGCATTCATGGTGCGGACAATCACCGGGCCCACGAGCTTCATGAGTCCCTTGGGCTCCAGGTCCAGGCTGAAACGAACGGTCGTTCCGCCCGGCGCTTCACTGAGCCGGTACGCACCGGCCGGACGGGCCGGACCGGCCACCACCTGGAAGCCCAGGAGCTTTCCGGGGTCCGCCGCGGTGATTTCATAGTCCCCGACGATCGGCCGGCCGCCGGGGCCCGAGAGGGTCTGGCTGTACACGGCACCGAGGTCCCCGGGTGTTCCACTCTTCAGTGCTATGTCCTGAACCCCGGAGCGCCATGCGCGGTTATTCAGCCCATCCGCGAGGAACGCATAGACGTCCTCCGGTGATCGGTTGATGGTGGTCTCGTTCTCGGCGTGAGCCATTGCTACCCCTGCTGGTTTTAGTCCGGACGCGTCCAGGCCGGTCGATCGATGTTGTCCATACAGTCCGGCGTGCGCCGGCATTTAGCGGATTGCTTCTTCAGGCTCTTCAGCCATGGGGCTCAGGGTCATCCGGGTGGTGACCAGGAGAGATCCGAGCAGGGATCGGGCGGCCGCGAGCAGCACATTAACCTCAGGGCTGGTCAGTTCATAGAACAACCTACCCTCGCGCCGTGAGGGGACAATCAGGCGCTGGCGGCGGAGAATGCTCAAATGTTGGGAGAGGTTCGACGGCTCAAGGCCCGTGTTGTCGCGCAGTCGGCTTACGGCAACTGGTCCGTCGGCGAGCATTTCCAGCAACTGGATTCGGGCAGGGTGGCCCATGGCCTTGAACAGTTCTGCCTTCACATCGGTCTGGACCGGACTTGCAGGAAGATCATCCGGCATCGGTGCCTCCCTCCTTCACATTCAACTATTCTGAACCGTGCGTCTGTGCAGACCCCGGCGACAGGAAAACTAGCACGTGCAAGACAGAAAAGTCTGTCTTGCACACCCATCAATTGGTCAGCCCGCTTACATATCGTAGCGCCGGACCGCTGCAGTGTCGTCGCCGCCGCCGGACAGGGTGGTACCTCTTGCGCAGGTGAGTTGCATAGTTCAGACTTTCATGAATTCATCAATTCGATCCGGCCGGTACGAGTGACTGGCATCGTTCGGGTGGATTCAGGCTGTTCCCGGTGACAACGGCGTCGCCGGGAACAATCGGGTCCCGGCTTCCAGGAGGGTTCTATGACAGGCATGTTCGAACTGTTCACCGATTCCGACACGTCCTACCGATTTCGACTTACGGCCCCGGACGGGACCGTCATGGCCCTCTCCAGGCCCTTTCCAGACCTGCCGGCGGCGGTGGCCGGGATCGCAGCAGTACGGGAGTATGCCGGCATGGGGCTGGTCTCGGAAATTTCGGCACCGCGAGATGACGCGCTGCTCCAGTCCGTAGCCGAGGGCATTCCCGTGGAACCCAGCGCTCAGAGGCGCGGAGTTCACGAAGCGCACGTGAAGGGCCAGCGCGCCCGGGCGAGACCGGCCCGCGGCTGGGCGCCCAGGTCTCCTGAAGGGCCGCCGCGCCTCCGCATCCCGTCCGCAGCGCGCTTCTTGGGCCGACTCGCAGGGACCCGGAACCAGCAGCTGATCGTGCGGTGGCGGCAGGCATTGGAGACGCGGACTGCGCAGGTTGGGCTCAGTTCGTGCTGACCGTGTCCCGGGACAGGGCGTCCGCCGCCGCCGCCGCCGCCGGCGGGCCGGGCAGGCAGGCCCGGCCATGACGGAGTTGAAGGCGTTGCAGGCCTATTCCAGCGCGCTGGCCACCGAGGGCTGCCTCGCCGGGACGTTTCGCTACGATGCTGCCTCGGGGGAGCTGCAGTGGTCCGAGCAGATGTACCAGATCCACGGCTATCACCGCGGCGAGGTGGTGCCCACGGTGGGTGTTCTTATGCAGCACGTGCATCCTGACGACCGGAAGCCGTGCAGGGAAATCTTTGAGGATGTGTGCCGTGGCGGAGGTTTTTTCGCCAATTATCATCGTCTCTTCGACGCACGCCGGCGTGAACGCCGCGTCCTGACGGCGGGGGAGGGCGTGCTGGACAGTGACGGGAAGCTGCTGTTCGTCGACGGGTTCATCCTGGACCTCACCAGAACAGTTCAACTTGAAACGGACCGGTCCGCCCGCGAGGCCGTCGCCGGAGCCATCGGCACCCGAGGCCTTATCGAACAGGCCAAGGGCATCCTGATGGGAATACTCCACATCGGTTCCGACGACGCCTTCGAACGGCTTTCCGCCTACAGCCAGCACCACAACATCAAGTTGGCCCACACGGCTTCGGCCATCGTCCGGCTGGCCAACAGCACGCACGAATCCGCGACCCTCCGCAGCTTCGTCCACGCACTGGACGGTCGTTTCTCACAACGCCGCGATGGCGACCGGGTTCTGCATCCCTAGGTGGGGGTAAGGCGCCGGGCGGGTCCTCGGCCGGCCCGCCGGCGTCGTGCTGGCCGACAGCGCCGGTGGAATCCGGCGGAGACTGATAGCACACTCCGAGGCAGACCGGTCTGTACGCCTCGGTCCGGTGTAAAATTTTTTTATCATGACTGTCAACGACGCCGAGGGTCCTACGCTGCTGCCCGCCACAGCCATGGCCGGACGCGACGAGCCGGTGGACCGTATCCTCGCCACTGCTTACGAGTTATTCTCCCGCCGCGGCATCCGCGACGTAGGGGTCAATGAGCTGATCAGCAGTTCAGGGGTATCCAAGGCAACCTTCTACCGGCACTTTCCGTCCAAGGACGCCCTGGTGCTGGCCTTCCTGGAACTCCGCGACCAGGTGTGGACCGTGGACCTGATCGTGGCCGAGGCCAGCCGGCGGGGCAACACCCCCGAGGAGAGGCTGCTCGCCGTCTTTGACGTGTTCGGTGACTGGTTCCAGCGCGAGGATTTCGAGGCGTGCTCGTTTATCAATGTGCTGCTGGAAATGGGCGCCGGGCACCCGCTGGGCAAGGCGAGCATCGATTACCTCAGCCGCATCCGCGGGCATATCCAGGCGCTGGCCGAAGAAGCCGGGCTGGACCGCCCCGAGGAATTTGCCCGGTCCTGGCACATCCTGATGAAAGGCTCCATCATTTCCGCCACCGAAGGGGACGCGCTGGCCTCCAAGCGCGCCCAGCAGATGGCGCGATGGCTCATCGAGCACCACCGGGGCCTCTAGCCGCTGCGCCCGGGGATTCCCCGTCCCGGTTACCGGCATCTCTTTAACCCGGGACGCGGTAACCCGGCACGCGCCATAGCGCCCTGACAAACCGCTCCGATAACAGCTGCGCCATGCCCGGGCCGCGATCCGCAAGAGTGCCGGCCTGCATTCCCTGACCCCTCTGACTGCTGGGCACTTGCGGAATACGTTAGTGATCACTAACGTATTAGTTGTGTTGGATGCCTTGGAGATTGCTGCGGAGCCGAATCGGCGACGCCTGCTGCATCTTCTCGCCAGCCACGAACAGGCTGTCGGGGAGCTGGCCGCCCATTTCACGGTCAGCCGCTCCGCGGTGTCCCAGCACCTGCTGCTCCTGGAGCAGGCCGGCCTGGTATCTGCCCGCAAAGAGGGCCGGAACAGGTACTACCGACTCGACCCGGGCGGCATGGGCCGGCTGCGTGACCTTGTCGAACAGTTCTGGACCTACGAACTGGACCTGCTGGCATCAGATGCGGGCGCACTTGCCGCCCAGCGTCACCGGCCCCCTCAACATCACACGACAACTTTCGATGCTTCGCCTCAAGACAAGGGACCACTCTCATGACGTTCGATAAAACCATTCACCTGCCCGTCAGCGCCGACGAGGCCTTTGCGCTCATCACCGAGCCGGAACGTCTGCGCCGCTGGCAAACGGTGGCGGCCCGCGTTGACCTTCGGATAGGCGGCGACTACCGCTGGACCGTCACTCCCGGCCACCACGCCGCCGGCACATTCCAGGAGATCGAGCCGGGCAAGCGCATCGTCTTCACCTGGGGCTGGGAGTCCGGAATGGACCTGGCGCCGGGCGCGTCCACCGTGACCATCACGCTGGAGCCCGACGCCGGGGGCACCACGCTCCGCCTGGTCCACGCCGGCCTCAACGCCGAACAGGCCGCAGCACATGCCGAAGGCTGGAACCACTACCTGGACCGCCTGATCGCCGAGACCTCCTCCCCGGCCGGCGCCGGTCCGGACGACTGGTCGGCCGCCCCGGACCCGATCGATCACCTCAGCTCGGCCGAGGCTTCGCTCGCCGTGCTCCTGGGCGTGCTGCGCAAGCTCACCCCGGAGGACCGTGAGAAAGCCACTCCCTGCGAAAATTTCACGGCCCACGAGTTGCTGGAGCACCTGGCCGGTTCGCTGAAGCAGATCGGCGGGGCGCTGGGCGCGGACGTAAGCGACGACGCCGGGGCGGGCCCGGAAGTTCGCATCGCCGGACTCGCGCAGGCCACCCTGGAGGCGTTCAGCCGCCGCGGCTTCGAAGGCACCATCGACATGGGCTTCGCCGAGCTGCCCGCGACCGTCGTCGCCGGGATCGTCAACCTCGAGCTGCTCGTCCACGCGTGGGACTTCGCGAAGGCCACCGGCCAGGAACTTGTAGTTTCCGACGTCGTCACGGATCACGTTGAGGCCCTGGCCCTGGTGACCATCTCGGACCAGGTCCGCGCCAGCGGCAGCTTCGCCGCTGTCCAGCCGGTCGCGGAGACTGCGAGCAGCCTGGAGCGCCTGATCGCGTTCACCGGCCGGACCGTCGCCGTCTGAAGTTTTCCAACCTAAGCCCGTCAAGACCGCCAGGAAAGTAGGAGCAACATGACCAAGTTCGTCTTCATCTATCACGCCCCGATGACCCCCGCCGAGGCCGCGCCGCCCGCGCCGGATGACATGGCAGCCGCCATGGAACAGTGGAACAACTGGGCCGCCAAGGTCGGCAACGGCCTGATCGACTTTGGAACGCCGCTGGCCAACGGTGTCCGCGTTTCCGCGGGCGGAGCCACTGCGCCGAGCCAGCGTGAAGTCGCCGGATACAGCATCATCGAGGCCGACAGCCTTGAGGCGGCCGTGGAACTGGCCAAGGTGCACCCGCACCTGAACATGCCCGGCGGCTGCGAAATCGAGGTTCACGAGGCGCAGCAGATCCCCGGAATGTAAGCAGCGGCTCGGCCCGATGCTCAAGGCGTGTTCGCCGCTGCTTCACAGCAGGGGCGGACACGCCTTTCTGTGTCCCGACTGTTCCGTCCGGCGGGCCCGGACGGCAAGAGGTTTCCTGCCCGCAGCAGCCCGGCGGGTTCCCAGGACCCCACGCCGGTGCCGGTCGACGAGGTCCCGGGACTCCGTGCGGCCTGAAGGACTTGGTTCACATGAGGCAGCGACGCGCGCAATGGTGTACGTTGGCTTCCCGTCAGAACTAAACACAGGAATGAGAGTCACCCCCGTGGCAACCGATTACGACGAAGTCCGATCCGACGTCAAGGAGTCGCAGGATAATTCCCTGCAGGCGCTGCAATCCGCCAACGCCCCGGATGCCCGCAGCGTTGTCCGTGAACTGGATGAAGCCGACGCTTTTGACGATGCGATCAGCCCGGGCGGGGAAATTGTCGCCGAGGAACTCGTCGTGCAGGTCATCCCGCAGGCGCAGGACGAGTTCACCTGCTACTCCTGCTTCCTGGTCCGGCACCGGTCCCAGGTTGCACGCGAAAAGAACGGCCACGCTTACTGCGTCGAGTGTGTTGGCTAGGGCCATGGCCTCCCGCGTGTCCGGCGCCGGCGCGGTTTTCCGTGCCGGGCCGGACAGGCGGGTCAGCACCGTCCCCGGCCGGCCCGCTTAGTCCATGCTCCGCCTGAAACGCCTTGCCGCGCTCGGCCTGTTCGTATTTTGCGTCATCACCGGGTTCTTGTTTTGGGCCTTCCGGTTCTCCGGCGCGGAGACCCGGGTGGCCCTGCCCGCGCCGCCGCGGGCAGAGGCGAAACTCGAATCGCTGTCCGCCGGCATCACCTCCGCCGTGAACATCACCCGGAGCGCGGACGCCGAGTGGCTCACCCATGCCGCCGCGCAGACCGGCATCCCCGCCCGGGCCCTCCAGGCCTACGTGGCGGCGGCCAGTGCGGCCAACACGTCGGCCCCGACGTGCGGGATCGGCTGGAATACGGTGGCAGCGGTGGGCTTCGTCGAATCCGGCCACGGAACGTACGGCGGCGGCAGCCTGACCGCCACCGGTCAGGTGAGCGGGCCAATTGTCGGTCCGAGCCTGAACGGTGACGGCTTCGCCGCGATCCCTGATTCGGACGCCGGCGCCCTGGACGGTGACGCCCGGTGGGACCACGCCGTCGGACCCATGCAGTTCATTCCCTCCACGTGGCAGATCGCAGGCCGGGACGGGAACGGGGACGGAACAGCCGACCCGTTCAACATCGACGACGCCGCGCTAAGTGCCGCCTCGTACCTGTGCGCACACGGTGGTGACCTGACCACCGCCGCGGGCTGGGCCGACGCGATCTACTCCTACAACCAGTCCGATCCGTACGTGGACCATGTCCGCGACCGGGCCACTGCCTACGCAGCACAGTCGGGCACTCCCGGATAGCGCCACCGTGCAGCTCGACTTAGTCTCCGGACACCTTGCCGACTCCCATAGTGATTGGCAGCGGCCGGCCGCGCTCCGGCCGGCTAAGCCCATGCCCTGGCAACCAGGTCTCCTGCAGGACCGAGAATGAAGTCCACATTGAGGGATGCGCTGGGCCCCTCACCCATAGAGATCTTCTCGTCGAAAGACCCAAAGGTTGCCGGCAAGAAGTACCCCACGTTGTCCCAGTAATACTGGAAGACATACAGGAGGGGATCTTCGATCGTATCCAGGTCCTCCCCAAGGCGGTACACAACAATGGCCTTCTGGCGGACCTCTTGCGAATTCGAGCACCAGGGCAGAATCAGCCCTCCCGCATTAGCCGTATTTCCAGGCGGAATCTGATCCGTGTCCCTTGGAATGATCCCCACGGGATCGCCCGGGCCAAAGAGGGGATTCCACTCAAGGTCCTCGTAGAACAGGTTCACGCCCACATCGGCTGGCTGTCCCGGCAGACGGGTTCGGTTGGTGAGCCTTTCCAGGCCCGAATTCCACAGTAGTGGTCCTCTGCGGTCCTGGGCACCGTACGAAACCTTCTTCCGCGACGCGGAAATGGACGCCCCCGCCGCGTCTTTGGCGGCCCTGGCCGCAGTTACCGTCTTGGGGCCTTGGGCCGGTTGCTCGAGATCCATCCTTACTTCTCCTGTCCAAGAGGTGACCGGAGCGCTCCCGTTGGTGACCGCAAGCGGCTCCGCCGGGGAGGGGCTCAAGGGATGCAATATGCTCCGCCGTGCAGCGGTTGTTGCGGCATGAGGGCTCCGTCCGGACGGTTATCGGCCATCTGAGGAATGACTCTCGTGTGAACTTTGCGTCCGGTGCTTGCCATGCGTCAAGGGACTATGCGAAGTGGCGGTGTATTGTGATCGCTCTTTGCCGCTCTTTGCCGCTCTTTGCCGATGACGAGGATGCTCGCGGCGGCTCCCAGACCGGCGCCTCTGTCATCGCCAGCCTGCCGTCAGGGCAGAATGGAAGGCATGACATCTACGACGTTCGCCCTCATCCGCCATGGCCAGACGGACTGGAATGCACAGCGCCGGCTGCAGGGATCCACCGACATTCCTCTGAACGACGTCGGCCGCGGCCAGGCTCGCGACGCCGTCGCCGTCCTGTCCGGCTATGAATGGGACGCGATCGTGTCGTCACCGCTGAGCCGTGCCGCGGAAACCGCCGATCTCATCGCCGCCGGGCTCGGCCTCAGCGTGGCCCGGCGCGTGCCGGAGCTCGCCGAGCGCAGCTTCGGACCCGCGGAGGGCCTTCAGGACGGTCCTGAACTGGACGCACTGCGCATCCCCAACGGGTTCCGCGGCGCAGAAAGCGAGGACGAGGCCGCCGGCCGAGGGTTGGCCGCGCTTGAGGCGCTGGCCGAGGAGTTCCGTGGCCGCCGCGTCTTGGCCGTCGCCCATGGCACGCTCCTGCGCGTGAGTCTCAGCCGCGCCATCGGCCGCACCCTGGAAAGCATCGACAACGCCGTGCTCAACCTGGCCCACCACCATGCCGTCGACGGCTGGCAGCTCGAATACTTCAACGGCGAGCGGGCCATGGCTGCCGTTTAGGGCTGCCGCTCAAGGATATGTCGGTATCGCGATGTACTGGTTGATGTTCGTTGACTGGAAGGTCGCAAAAGCCAGCGTGGTGTGGCCGCCCTCCGGATCACCCACGACGACCGTTTTGTCGGAGGGATTCAGGCCCAGCAATGCGTAGGAATGGTCGGAAACCAGCTCGCCGTCGGAGTTGGACGTCCCAAAGGTCACGAGGCCTTTCGTGAAATCCTGCTGCATCTGCTCAAAGCTCACTCCCGTCATGGGGCCGCCGGGGTTGCGGTCGACGCCCACTTCGCCGGTGATGGCATAGAGAGCATTGTGTACATCATGATCCTGGGCGTTGCTGAGGTCGGTGCCATCGATGCCGTTGTAGCTGTTGCCGTTCGCGGCCGCCCACCCTTTCTCGATAATCGCGGCCCATGACACGTTTTTGCCATCGATATTTTCGATGCCGTTTTCGAAGGGCTTGCCGCGGCGGTACGGAAGATCACCGTTGACCGTGACCGTCACCGGATTGGACACCCCGTCGTACTTGCTGTGGAAGGAAATGGTGTAGGTGCCGTTGCCGTTGTCATGGACCATGTTCAAGACGGTCGCAGGGGCCCGGGACGCCACTGTCATCAACGCTGCGAGGAAATAGCAATCGCCGGCGTCACCCTGCTTGATATTCGTCAAGTCTCCGGAGAGATCCGGGTTTCCGGAATCATCAAGCGCAAACAGAACCTGATTCGGGACCTTCTGGAAGGCCGCACGTCCCGATACCGAAGGATTACTCACCGGGGCCCCGGACGCTCCCGGAGGCGTCGTGACCGGTGACCGGGTAGTCACGATCCACGCAATTCCAAGAATTACCATCACCGCCACCACTGAGAAAATGACGGCGGCGCGAATTTTTGCCGGCCTGGATCCTGCACGTTCCATGTTCCGAGCCCTCCCGTCCTGCGGGGTTCCAGCCCCGCAACGGCACCGCCGCGGCAACCTTCCGGGGGCTGCCGCCGTCGGGTCTCTCCCGGTTGATCAATTCATCAGCTGATCAACAGCTTGCCGCAGGCAACCAGTCTGGGGCAAGGGGCAGCGGGCGATTCACAGGTGAGCACCGGACGCTCACCGGCGTGCGCGGCCACGGTGCAGTCGTCTGTTTTCGTCGCCAAGCCGCTTATTGCCGCGGGCGGCCGAACCGCCGACGTATGCTGAATCGCACAAGCAACGGACAGGAGGCCGAGGTGGCCCAGACGACGGAAACCGGAACGACGGCGGCCGAGGTGATGGCCGAGCTGGCTGACCTCGAGGACCCGAGGATCCGGGACGTGAACGCCAAGCACGGTGACGACCACGGGGTGAACCTCGGCAAGCTGCGGGCGTTGGCCAAGCGGCTCAAGACGCAGCAGGAGCTGTCCCGTGAGCTGTGGGGGACCGGTGATACCGCGGCGCGGCTCCTGGCGCTCCTGATCTGCCGTCCGAAGGCTTTCGATCGTGATGAGTTGGACGCCATGTTGCGCCAGGCGCACACTCCCAAGGTGCAGGACTGGCTCGTCAACTATGTGGTGAAGAAGAACCCGCATGCCGAGGAACTGCGCGTGGCCTGGTTTGCCGATCCGGACCCGCTGGTGGCAAGTGCCGGCTGGGCGCTGACCACCGACCGCGTTGCGAAGAAGCCGGAGGGCCTCGACCTGCCAGGACTGCTCGACATCATCGAGGCGCAGATGAAGGACGCCCCGGACCGCTTGCAGTGGGCGATGAACCACTGCCTGGCCCAGATCGGGATTGAGCACCCCGCACACCGCGCCCGCGCGATCGGCATCGGCGAGCGCCTCGAGGTGCTCAAGGATTACCCGACGCCGCCGAACTGCACCTCTCCGTTCGCGCCGATCTGGATCGCCGAAATGGTGAACCGACAGGACGCCAACTAGGACTCAGGGCGGGGGGCCTTTCACCCGTACTCACCCTCATCGAGCCGCCGCACCAACCTGCGGATCACCCGTGACACCACGAAGGCTTGACGTGACACCACCGTGGTGTCACTATGGTGGCATGGAACTCGGACAATACGTCAACGACCTACAGCGGCAGCTAGTGGATGCCGCGGAGAACGGCTCGGAGGACACCCGCGCCGTGGCCGAGCGGCTCGCCGCCGGACTGGACGCCGCGACCCGGCTCGTGCTCCTCGACGTTCTCTCGGCTGCGGCCGGCGAGATCACCCGCGACCTCGCACCCGGATCAGTCGACATGCGGCTGCGCGGACGCGACGTCGAATTCGTGGTGACCCAGCCGAACCCGGAATCTGACACCGACGAGCGGCCGGCCGCACCCCTCGACCTCGACGACGCGAGCACCTCGCGCACGACGCTCCGCCTGCCGGATGCCCTCAAGACGCGGGTGGACGAGGCCGCGGCCGCTGACGGCCTGTCCGTCAACACCTGGCTGGTCCGCGCGGTCGCAGCCGCTCTCCAGCCCAAGCAGCGACGATCCGCGCAGCGCACGCTGCGCACCGGCGACAACTTCGCCGGCTGGGCGCGCTAAACCGCCCACCGCACCACACCCACCAACCACGCGGACCCGCGGGGTTGATCAAACACACCCAAAAGGAAGGCGCCAGCATGCCCACCTACGACACCCCCACCCCCATCGACCTCGCCATCAAACTGCAGGTCGGCGCGATCGAAATCATCGCCACTGACCGTGACGACACGGTCGTGACCGTCTCGCCGACGAACCCCGCGAAGGCAGTCGACCGCCGGGGCGCGGAAGAGACCAAAATCGACGTCGACGGCCAGCGGCTCATCATCACCGGCCCCCGGCCCCGCATCAGCTGGATCGGCCCAACCGAGTCGGTTGATGTGAAGGTCGAGCTGCCTGCCGGGTCGCGGCTCACCGCCGAGATCGGGGTCGGCGGCGTGCGCGCCGTCGGACGCCTCGGCGCAACCCGGATCAAGAGTTCGATGGGCCGCGTTGATCTCGACTCCACCGGCGACCTGTGGCTGCGCGCCTCGCACGGCAACGCGAACCTCGGCACCGCCGAGGGCGGGATCGAGATCACGGCCGACCACGGTCAGATCCGGATCGGCAAAGTCACCGGCGACGCGATCCTCAAGGCGTCGCACGGCACCATCCTGATCGGGGAGTCCGGCGGCGACCTTGAAGCGAAGCTCTCCTACGGCGACCTCGAGATCTCGAAGGCACTCGGCTCTGTCGCGGCGAAGACCGCCTACGGCAGCATCCAGCTCGCAGAGGTCTCGAGTGGTTCCATCCAGGTCGAGAGCGGCTTCGGCCAGGTCACCATCGGCGTGCGGCCCGGCGTTCCCGCCTGGCTCGATCTGTCCTCGAAAGAGGGGCACGTCCGCAACCAGCTGGACAGCGACCGCGCTCCGGACGCGTCCGAACAGACCGTCGCAGTGCGTGCACGCACCCAGCACGGCGACATCAGCATCCAGCGCGCTCAATGACTCCGGGCCACCAACAGAAGGGAACCAAGCACATGAACACGCCAGCAATCGAAGTCCGCGGGCTGCGGAAGTCCTACGGCGCAAAGGCAGTGCTCGACGACGTCGACCTCACCGTGGACGCGGGCACAGTCACCGCGCTGCTCGGCCCGAACGGCGCCGGCAAGACGACGACCGTGCACATCCTGTCCACCCTGGTGCGGCCCGACGGCGGCACGGCACTGGTGAACGGATGCGACGTCGTGCGCGACCCTGACGGCGTCCGCGCCGCGATCGGCCTCACCGGCCAGTTCTCCGCGGTGGACAAGCTGCTCACCGGCGAGGAGAACCTGCTGCTGATGGCCCGGCTGCGCCATCTTGGAGCGAAGCGCTCGAAGGCCCGGGTGGTCGAGCTGCTTGAGCAGTTCGACCTCGTGGAGGCCGCCCGTAAGCCGCTCGCCACCTACTCGGGTGGGATGCAGCGCCGCCTCGACCTGGCCATGACCCTCGTCTCGGCGCCCAGCGTCATCTTCCTGGACGAGCCCACCACGGGCCTGGACCCGCGCAGCCGCCACACCATGTGGGACATTGTCCGCAGCCTGGTCGCGGACGGCACCACCGTGCTGCTCACCACCCAGTACCTCGACGAGGCGGACGAACTCGCGGACCGCATTGCGGTGCTCGACGGCGGCCGGCTCGTCGCCGAGGGGACGCCGGACGAGCTCAAGCGCCTGGTGCCCGGCGGACATATCCGGCTCCGGTTCGCTGATGCCGGGCGGCTCGACGCCGCCTCCCGCCTGCTCGGCGAGTGCGCCCGCGACGACGCCGGGCTCTCGCTCACGGTGCCGAGCGACGGCGGTGTCGGCGCGCTGCGCACCGTGCTGGACCGCCTCGACACGGCCAACCTGGAGGTCGACGACCTCAGCATCCACACCCCGGACCTCGATGACGTGTTTTTCGCGCTCACCGGCCGGGTCGAGACGAAGGGAACCGAATCATGACCACCATCGCTGCCAAGCGCCGGACGGCCCAGGGCACCCGCCAGCAAGCGCACGTCATTGCCGACTCGGTGACGATGCTGCGCCGCAACCTGCTGCACATGCTGCGCTATCCGGGCCTGTCGGTGTTCACCATCGTGGGGCCGGTAGTCCTGCTGCTGTTTTTCGTGTTCGTGTTCGGCGGCACGCTCGGGGCCGGCCTGCCCGGCGCGGATCCGGCCGGCGGGCGCGAGGCGTATGTCGCCTACGTCATGCCGGGCATCTTGCTGTTGACCATCGCCGGCAGCGCAGGCGGCATCGCGACGACCGTGTCGATGGACATGACCGAGGGCATCACCGCGCGGTTCCGGACGATGGCGATCTCGCGGGCCGCGGTGCTCGCCGGGCACGTGCTTGGCAATACCATCCAGGCGATTATCGCCGTCGTGCTTGTGCTCGGCGTCGGCCTCCTGATTGGCTTCCGCCCGACCGCCGGGTTTGTCGAATGGATCTCCGCCGCAGGTCTGATCGTGTTCATCGCGTACGCGATCAGCTGGCTCGGGGTGGCCATGGGCATGCAGGCGAACTCGGCCGAGACCGCCAGCAACCTGCCCCTCGTGTTGACCTTCCTGCCCTTCCTCAGCAGCGGCTTTGTGCCGACCGAGTCGATGCCGGAATGGCTGCAGTGGTTCGCGCAGTACCAGCCCTTCACGCCGTTCATCGAGGCCATCCGCGGGCTGCTGCTCGGTACCCCGCTCGGCTGGAGCCCGGTGCTGGCAATCGGGTGGTGCGTCGTGATTGTGGTCGCCGGGTACGCCTGGTCGATGGCGATCTACGAGCGCAAGTCGGTGCGCTGAGCCCAGGGTGCACCCGGTTTCTGCGGGCGGTCGCGAGCGCATCGCGGCCGCCCGTCCTGTGCTTCAGCCGAGGTGGCGTTCGGCGTCAAGGCTGCCCCGCGGGTGAGTGCCGGCCGGACCGGCGTCGTCGCCGTCGCACTGGCGTTGCAAGGCTGGATCCCGCAAGTGTCGACGGCGCGGTGCCCGGGGAATCTGTCACGAGGGGTCAGCGCCAGCCGAGCTGCGGCGCCACATACTTCAGGATCGACTCGATGACGTGGGCGTTGTAGTCGACACCGAGCTGGTTCGGGACCGTGAGGAGCAGGGTGTCTGCCGCGGCGATCGCCTCGTCCTCGGCCAGCTTCGCGGCCAGCTCGTCCGGGGCACCGGCGTAGGAGCGGCCAAAGACCGCGCGCGTTTTCTCGTCGATGTTGCCCACCTGGTCGGAGCTGTGGCGGTCGCGGGCGAAGTATTGCCAGTCGCGCTCGTCCGTCAGCGCGAAGATGCTGCGGCTGACCGAGACGCGCGGCTCCCGCTCGTGCCCCGCCTCCTTCCAGGCCTGCCGGTAGAACTCGATCTGCTCGGCCTGCTGGACGTGGAAGGGCTTGCCGCTCTCATCATCCTTGAGCGTGGAGCTCTGCAGGTTCATGCCGAGCTTCGCCGCCCAGATGGCCGTGGCGTTCGAGCCGGAGCCCCACCAGATGCGCTCGCGCAGGCCCCTCGATTGCGGCTCCACGCGCAGCAGGCCCGGAGGGTTCGGGAACATCGGGCGGGGGTTCGGCGCCGCAAAGCCCTTGCCAGTGAGCACCTCGAGCAGACGCTCGGCGTGCCTGCGGCCCATGTCGGCGTCCGACTCGCCCTCGGCGGGGGCGAAGCCGAAGTAACGCCATCCGTCGACGACCTGCTCGGGTGAACCCCTGCTGATGCCCAGCTGCAGCCGGCCGCCCGCGATCAGGTCGGCCGCGCCAGCGTCTTCTGCCATGTAGAGCGGGTTCTCGTAGCGCATGTCGATCACGCCGGTGCCGATCTCGATGCGGCTTGTCCGGGCCCCGATCGCGGCGAGCAGCGGGAACGGGGAGGCGTATTGCTGCGCGAAGTGGTGGACTCGGAAGTAGGCGCCGTCCGCACCCAGCTCCTCGGCCGCGACCGCGAGGTCGATCGCCTGCAACAGCGCGTCCGACGCGGTGCGCGTGCCGGAATCCGGGTGGTCGGTCCAGTGGCCGAAGGACAGGAATCCGATGTTCTTCACACCGGAAACGAACATGGTGGCGGCGGTTCTTATTCCCACTGGATCGTGTCAGGTATTTCTGGCCCCCAGAAGGGCATTTGAAAATGGCCTCATCCCGACAGGCGCCTGTGTGCGGTGTGGCCGTCAAGGATGAAGCGGATGAACGCCGCAATCTGGCCGGAGCCTGGCGCCCCTTAGGCGGGACCGGGGGATCAGCCGGCCGAGTAGGGGGTCCGGACGAGGGTGATTCCCCATTCCGGGTTGTGCAGCACGATTCCAGTCTCCCGCTGTGCAAACTGAAACGGAGCCTGAAGATATCGATTCATCCGCGCCTGTTCCTGGTCCCACGGGAAGTTGCACGTGCCCAGGGAACTTTCCAGTGTCCCCGGATCCGGCGTGATCGTTTCGCCGGCAATGCTGACCGTGACCGCATACGAAGCGCAGGGGATACGCACGGTCATCAACGTGCGGCCGCCAACGCTGCCGAACCGTATCGCGTAATCGCCGGAGCTCATTCCCGGATCACGGGGCACAGAAGCCGGCGTCATGGAACCGGATGTGAAGTATTGGCACTCCAGCGCTCCATTGCCTACGACTTTCTCTGCACGCTGTGGCCGGCATTCATCTAAACCGTGCCCGGGGGCAGACGGAATCGGCGGAGCCGGGGCGAGGGTCATGCCTGGTGACAGTCCGGCGCCCGTCGATGGTGCGGCCGTGGCGGCGGGCGGTTTGGTGACGGTTTGCTCGCCTGCCGACGTGCTGAGTGGGGGAGTTGACGCGCAGGCCGCGGTTAGCGCGACGACGGCGAGGCATACTACGGACAGCAGTGTCGGCGTCGTGTGCATTCCATAACGAGCGGGTCCCCCGGGCGCGGCCATGATCCGAACCCTAGGGGTTCGGGGCTTGTCCGTGCAACAACCCCCAGGCTAGGGGACCGGGGCCGGTGAGCTCTGCTGCACGTGCTGGTCCAGGACGTCCCGGGCGGTGGTCCACGTCCGGCTCCCGTACCGGTCGTTGCTGACGTAGTTCAGGGTCGCGTCGCCGCTGAACATGCTGGCGAAGTACTGCATGCCCTGCCACGGCGGGAACGGCTTGTCAGAGGCCGGCATGAGGGCTTTGACGACCCGGCTCATAGCAGTCAAGGAGCCGACGCTGCCCGCGTAGAGGAGCCCGAATTGCGTTCCGGTCAGGTCGGACATGGTGGCTGCCAGGGTCCTTGCCGTGACCTGGTCTCCGGCGATCTGAAGGACGCGGGGCGCCCGCTCGTCGAGGGCGGCGGCGGCGGTGTAGGAGGCAGTGTCATCCTTCGTGGTGAAGTCGAGCACCTGGTCGGCGTCGGACCAGAAGAGCACCCGACGCCGCGAGAACAGGATCATGGGAGCCTGCCCGGAGAGCATGTCGGTGAAGGCGCCATTGAGGATGGAAGTGGCCCGGATTTCGGTGGCATCCAGCCGCTGTGCAAAGTCTCGGCGGAACTGTAAGTTCCGGTTGCTTCGGGGGCGGATTCCGCGGTAATCGATGGAGTAATCGGAAGGGATGAAACGCGGTACGCCCACCGCGGCCGCCGCCTCCAGCAAGCGCGATTGGGCGTCGAAAATTGCGCTGTCCACGCCGTTGATCGCGGAGACTACGCAGTCAACATCCGCGCAGGCCCTTCGGAGGGCCACCGGATCGTCGTAGCCCGTCTGGATCACTTCGACGCCTTGGGCGCGGAGCTGCGCAATGCGCTCCGTGCTGGTCCCAGGCCGTGTCAGGACCCGAACGGTGGCCCCCAGGGCGACCAAATTCTGCAGGATACGCCCGCCGAGATCGCCGGTGGCGCCGGCCAGAAGGACAGTGCCCGGAGTGGGAGTCGTGGGGATCATGGTTCGCACCTCAAGTGTCGGGCGGAAAGGGATGGTGGGCTAAAGACTACCAACGGCAGGGCAGCTGCGATTCCCGCGTGTGACTCAATGCATCCCGGGCCGGACTGATCAGCGGAACCGTTGCACGTCGGGTCGCGGGCCTGACCTAACTCCAGCGGTGGGATTCCAGCGCACGAAACAGGGGAGCGCGGCCGCTTTTCAGATGGTCAACGGGGCGGGACCCGCCGAGGTCCTGGCAGGGTGTAACCATCCAGGCCGTGAAGTAGTTGTGCGGAACCTTCAGTTCTATGGCGCGCTGGAAGAGGTCGACGACGGTCGGGTGGAGGTGGCCGCCGGCGACGAATTGGAATCCCGGGCAGAACGTGCCGTCGTCGATGAAGACGCGGACGAGCTGCTGCATTACAGGGTCGGGGTCGTCCATCAGTTCGGCGAGTCGGCGGCGGACCTGTTCCAGGGCGGGCAGCGTGAATTCTGCCCTGATCCCCGCCCAGGTCTGGTCGTTGATCGGCTGACTTTTCAGTGACACCGTTGCCTAGCCGCCGTCGCTGATGTCGTCCAGGAGCCACTGGACGGAGCGTGGATTCCGGCGCAGCGTGAAGGTGCGCAGCGCTGAATTAGCCCCCAGCCGGGCCTCGACGCGCCAGTATTCGGTACCGGCCGGGTTGGCGCCGCCAGCGGCGGCCGTGCATCGGGTGCCCCGCCCGGCGTCACCGCCGATCCAGTGCCGGGATTCGGTGGCCGGATCGACAAGCCAGATCCGTCCGTCGTGCCGGATGGCAAGGGGCTTGCCTGCCGGGTCGAGCCGGACTTGAAGGTCAAGGGTTCGTGTGGGGTTTTCGGTGCTGAGGGTCATGGGGGTGGTCTTTCGTGGTGCGGTGCTGCGGGGGCGTGTTGGCGTTAGGCGGCTTTGACGAGGGGGAGTTCGTCCCAATGGGTGGTGTAGCGGGGGGAGAGCATGTCCCGTTTCATGGTCCAGTCCGGCCCGCCCCGTATGCCGGCGTGGCCGAGGCCGATGGAGCCGCGCCCGTATCGGCGGGTCACATCTTCCAGGAGGGTTCCGATGTGGCGTTCCTCGTGCGGATTTTGGAACAGGGCCAGCGGTGCCTGGTTGCCGGTGGGCCGCAGGTCGGTGACCATGATGCCGGCCCGGGCGTATTTGATGCCTTCCTGGATGTGGGGCAGGAGGGCGTGGGCGGCCCGGGTGAGCAGGACGGGATCGGCGGTGGGCATCGGCAGCGGCACGCACACCGAGGGGTAGGAGGTGTCGTTCGGGTTGAAGTGCGAGGTGCCGGCGAAGGCGGTGAGGACCTTGGCCTGGAGGCTGTATTTGGCCAGCCGTGCCGATGCCTGCTGGCCGTAGACGGACAGGACCTGCCGCATGCCGGCGGCGGTGGTGATGGGGGTGGCGAAGGAGCGCGAGAAGATGAGCTGGTCCCGGCCGATCCGTTCTTCCTCCATCGGGATGCACGGCGTGCCCTGCAGCTCCAGGACGGTGCGCATCATGACCACGGAGAAGCGGTCCCGGATCATCACCGGGTCGGCCCGGGACAGGTCAAGGATGGACTGAAGCCCTAAGGCGTTGAGGCGTTTGGTCAGGCGCGTCGCGACGCCCCAGATTTCGATCACAGACAGCCGGCCCATCAGCGCTTCTCTGGTGGCGGCGGGCACGGAGTCCCAGTGGCAGACCCCGTCGAAGGCCGGGTTGTGCTTTGCCCATTTGTTGGCCAGTTTCGCGAGGGTCTTGGTCCCGGCGATCCCGACGCAGACCGGAACCCCCACGTTGCGCCGCACGGCTGCCTTCATGGTCTGGCCCAGGACCAGCAGGTCCTCCGGCGCGCCTTTGACGCCCAGGAAGGCCTCGTCGATGCTGTAAACCTCCAACCAAGCGCTGTAGCGGCCCAGCAGTTCCATCACCCGGGCGCTGATGTCCCCGTAAAGCTCGTAGTTGCTCGAGAGGGCAACAAGTCCCCACTCCTTGGCCCGCGGGGCGAGTTTGAACCATGGTTCACCGAGGCCGATGCCGAGAGCCTTGGCTTCCGGGGACCGGGTGACGGCGCACCCGTCGTTGTTGGACAGTACGACGACGGGCCGGCCTTCGAGGGACGGGTCGAATACCCGCTCGGCCGAGGCGTAGAAGCAGTTCACATCCACGTGCGCGATCTGCGGCATCCGCCGCATCGGGGAGGGCTTAGACATGGTGTGCCTCAAACATGGTGCAGGCAGCGGGTCGCGACGCCCCAGATGACCAGATCCGACAGGGACGGAACGCGGATGTCCGGGTAGGACGGATTCTCCGCCTGCAGCACGACGCCGGCGGCCGTGATCCGCAGCCGCTTGATGGTCAATTCTCCGTCCAGGACGGCTATGACTACGGACCCGTCCTTGGGTTCCAGGGCCCGGTTGACGATCAGTTCATCCCCGTCGCTGATGCCGGCGCGTTCCATCGAGTCTCCGGAGACCCGCACGACGTACGTGCTGGTGATGTCCTTGATCAGATGCTCGTTCAGGTCAATCCGCCCATCAAAGTAGTCCTGCGCCGGCGATGGATACCCGGCCGCGACGGGGACCGGAGAGATCAGCACCGACAGCAACGACATGCCCGCGTCTATCACGCGGGGACCGACAACAACGCCCACAACACACCCTTGTTCGAATATATGTTCGATACATTCAGTGTAGCCGGATGGGCCGACAAAAGTTGGACTCTGCCCATATCCCTCGGCTGCGTGGGCAGCGCGGTTTCTCCTCAACATCGCAACACCTGACTGAAGGGGTGCTGTATATGGGACGCTCGGCGCGTCGTCTGCGGAAGGTGGGGCCTGCGGGCTTGGTTGAGCGTAGGCGCTGTTATCGGCGTTTGGGCAGCCAAATTTTGACAGTTGAGCCGCAATTCCCTTAGAACAGCGGCCAGGGCACCGCCGACATCTCACCGCTCGGAGCCGGAAACCGCCCTGCCAAGCGCAACCGTGCGCAGCGCGCGGCGAGCGATGCGATTTCTTCGGCGCTGAGCAAGTCCGCCAGGTTTCGGCCCAGCCCACCGTGCAGTCCTTCGCTGACACGATCGATGCCGTCGCGTTCCTCGGCGGTCAGAGCGTCTCCCAGCCATCCCCACAGCACCGTGCGCAGCTTGTGGTCACGGTGAAAGGTGAGCCCATGGTCCACGCCGTGCCGGTGTCCGTCCGTCATGGCAAGAATGTGGTCGCCTTTGCGGTCGGCGTTGTTGACGACCATGTCGAACACCGCCATGCGTCTGAGCGCTGGCGAGTCTTCGTGAACGAGGGCGACCATCCGTCCGTTCTCATCCCGTCCCTCGAGAACATGTTTCCAGCCCGTCTCCGGCACCTGGTCCGTCGCGACCAGGTTCACGGCGCTTTGGGCGGGGTCTTGCTCCTGCCAGAGCTGCACCATTCCTTCGCCCATAGGACCATCGCGCAGCCAGGTGCGCGGCACCACGTCCCAGCCTAAGACTTGCGAGACCAGGTAGGCGGCCACCTCCCGGTGAGCCAGGGTGCCGTGGGGAAAATCCCACAGCGGACTTTCGCCTGCTATCGGCTTATAGACGACCACCACGTCGCCGATGCTGCCCAGAAATGTAGCGTTTGAAGCCGTCGTGATGCGGCCGGTGAGCGTCAGCTCGGCGGTCACTAGGTCCGGCCCTGGCATCAGACCTCGGGAAGGGTGCAGATGTGCCCGTCGGCGTCGATGGGGTAACCGCAGAGCGGGCACGTCGGACGCCCCGCGCCCACGATCTCACGGGTGCGCTTGGCGAATGCGCGGGCGGTGCCGACCGGCATGCGCACCAGCAGCATTTCAGGCTCGTTAGCGCCGTCCTCATCAAGCGATTCGTCGTTGTCATCAGCATCAGCATCGACGTCGGCGATGGGGTAGGCCTCAATTACGACCTGGGCCGTGGTTGGGTCCCAACCTAAGCTCATGGCGCCGGTGCGAAACTGCTCCTGAACGGCCTCGAGCTGGTCATTGTCGACAAGTTCAATGGGAGTGCTCGCGGGAATGCTGAAGGGGTTGCCCTCGACGGTGATGAGCTGGTCGAGAATTTCGTCGATCTTCTCCGCGAGCAGAGCCGACTGCTGCTTCTCCAGGGCAATACTCACGATCTGCGTCCCTGCGCGCACCTGCAGGTAAAACGTGCGCGCCCCTGGAAGGCCAATGGTGCCGACGACGATTCGATCAGGCCAGGCAAACTCGTGAACACGTGTAGGCATGTCAGTATTTTAGGCACATGAGGTTCATGGCGCTTTCTGCCCTGCACCGCCGCCCACCGGCGCATCGCCAGAGTGGAGGCCGTTCGACAGCCACGACAGATCACCCGCGTCGGTGTTGGTCGCGTAGACGCTCGGCCGACTAGCGCCGTAGCGCACGATCGATACGGAGGCGGGGCCCACGTTAATACGCTGGAACAGGTCAAGGTGCATGCCGAGCGCGTCGGCGAGGATTGACTTGATGATGTCGCCGTGACTTACTGCCACCCACACGGCCCCTGGCCCGTACTCGGCTTCGAAGGCTGCATCGTGGCGTCGAATCGCTGCCACCGACCGAGCCTGCATCGCGGCCATGGATTCACCGCCGGGAAAGACGACGGCGGATGGTTGCGACTGCACAACCGGCCACAAATCCTCGGTCGCGAGATCACTGAGCGTGCGGCCCTGCCACTGGCCGTAATCGCACTCGGTGAGATCGAGATCGACCGGCGCGTACGGCGTGCCAGCCTGGCGATCGAGGATGAGCTGGGCGGTCTGCTGACAACGCTCAAGAGGGCTCGACACCACCCCGACTACGGGCACGGCCGCGAGCCGGTCTCCGGTCAGAGCCGCCTGGTCGCGCCCGATCTGGTCCAGGCTGACGCCGACGGCCCGACCGGCCAGCAGTCCAGTGGCATTGGCTGTGGTGCGGCCGTGCCGCACGAGAATAACTGTCGCCATCCACCCAGCCTAACCACCCGATCGACGGCGGTGTGCACCGTACCGGGTCGCGCGCCGAACAGGCAGATAAAGCCCTGGCGGAACTCTTCAGGCGCGCCGACGCGCTCAAAGCCGCCCAGACGGACTCGGCACGCAGTGAACAGCTCATGGCCGACGCAGCAAAACCGGCAGAACCGGGACAGCCAGAACCCCCGGCCGAAACCGCCCCCCGCATGGAGGACGTCCGGTACCCGCTCCGCGCCGGATCGAGTAGTTCCCGCCCTCTCAGAGTGGTTGCGTCAAGTAATTCTGGCCCCCGTAGGACGGTTATCGCTGGCCCCACTTCGTGCATGGAAAGAGACAGTTCCGGCAACGTCAAGTAGCGCGGTCAGATGGTTCGCGGTTCGACGGGGATGCTTCGTTGTCCGGACAGAATGCCGATCGTCAAATTTTGATGAGAAGCAGTCCTGGGACCATGGTGGCGCTTTGGTCAGGCCCACTTGGACAGGAGGGCCGCGTTGGCTTCTCGCAGGAAGATTAGATCCTCTTGTGGTGGGGCTTGCGGAGGGGCTGTCCACCACTCGGTGAGGTTGTCCGCAGTCACTAGCCTCCGCCCAGCATCGAGAGGAGTTACACGCCAGCGGTCGGTGGGCTGGAGGTCTGGGTGGTCGGGTCCGAGGACCTGAATCGCGAAGATGCCGGGCAGCTACCCGTCGATGCCCGACGCGCTCGCGGTCCACCAGGGCGCGAACGGCGCGCCCAACCGGCTGGCAGCCAAGTCGGTGGACTCCGCGTTCTCTCAGGTGTTCGTGCAAACCGGTGTGACCGGGTTGCTAGTGGGTCTCGCGGCGGCCACCTTCCACAGCCGGCCCGACCTCGACCCGGCGCGCCCGCTGGCCTCGGCGCGCTGGTACCGGCAGTACATGTCACTGGGCGTCAAAGCGCTCCTCGGGCTGGTCGCGATGATCGACGTGGGGATGCTGGGCTCGTCGCCGTTGATGTGGACCGGGACGGTCACGCCGTGGGCAGTGGGTGGGACTGGTGGTCGCGCTCCCGATCCTGGCCGCCGTCGTGGTTGCCATCGTGGTCCTGGCCAGGAACAACCGCGAGCGCGATGAGGGTGAGAGGGATACGGGGCTGACCCACCGGGACGACGACAAGTGCTGGCACGGTGGCCTGGTCTACGTCAACCGCGAAGACCATGCGCTGATGGTTCCGCGACGGTTCGGGCTGGGGTGGACGCTCAGCCTCGGCAATCCCAGGTCCGCGACGCTTCTGGCCGGCGTTGCGGGCGCCCCAGCGTCCGGCGAGTGACCTCCGAGAACCAAGGGTCAGCCTGTCAGCGGATTACCCGATAGCGCACGTGGGTGACGAGGCGGGAACCGCTCACGTCCGTCGGCTCAAGCTTGAGGTCCGTCACGCCGTCCAGCAACCGCTCGCCCGCTCCCAAAACTATGGGCGCAATGTGGAGCCGCAGCTCGTCGATCAGCCCCGCCGAAAGGAATTGTCGGGCGGTCTGCGCTCCTCCGGCTATGGCCACGTCCTTACTGCCAGCGGCCTTCCGCGCCTGGGCCAACGCCGATTCGATCCCATCGGCCACGAAGTTGAACGTTGTGCCGCCCTCCATCTCCAAGGGCTCGCGGGGGTGATGGGTGAGAACGAACACAGGTGCGTGATAAGGCGGGTCCTCACCCCACCATCCCCGCCACTGCTCATCCCATGCCCCGGGACCGGCGTACATGTTCCGGCCCATGATGTAGGCGCCAGCGGCGAGGATGCCTTCGAGCTCCGCAGCGTTGGACTCGGCTTCTTCGAACATCCACCTGTGGAGGAGTTCTCCGCCCCGGCCCAAAGGCTCCGTCATGCTTTGGTTTGGGCCCGCAACGAATCCGTCGAGGGAAATAGTCAGATCGCATGTGACTCTGCTCATGCGCCCATCATGCCAGCACTCGGCGGGGCCCTGACATATCAAGGCGCAGGCGTGCTAGCGGGTTTGGAGTTGGCGAATCAGCCGATCCGCTCGGCCAGGGACACGATAATCCCCTCCGGGCCGCGCACATAGGCCATGCGCCAGAGGTGCTCGTACTGGCCGATGTCGCCGACCAGCCCGAAGCCGTCCGCGGCCAGACGGTCGACGACCGCCTGGAGGTCGTCGACCTCGAAGGCCACGTTGCGGTGCCCCAACTCATTGGCCATCGCCGCGGGCGATCCAGGCTGGTGGTCGGGCCGGACAAAGCTCGAAAGCTCCAGCCGGGTACCTCCGTCGGGCGGCCGGAGTATGACGATCTCCGTACGGGAGTCGGGGATGCCGATCACCGTGTCGAGGAACTTGCCCTCGACGAACATCGGCGCGCCCTCGACCTTGAGGCCCAGCCCGACGAAGAACGCCGTCACCTCTTTGAGATCGGCAACGGTGATACCAACATGATCGAAACGCCGTACCTGTGACATGAGATCAATCCTTCGTTGTTCATCTTGTCGATCCATCGGAATTGCTGAGCCGACGGGGATTCTCAGCACAATCATCATCGAAATCCGTCAGCGCCCCGATTGAACAATCCCAAGGGTTGGCAGAGCGGGTCAACGTTGTCCCGGGTCGAGGAGGCCATCGACCATGTAGGGAATTCAGGTCCAGCGCCTCTTTGGCCGGCGGCCGTACGAGATCTTCGCCGCCGCATCGCCGTCGTCCTCTGCGATGAAGCACTGACCGTTGATGAGGCACTGACCGTTGATGAGGCACTGACCGTTGGGGAGGAAGCCGTCCAGGTAGCCGGGGTCCCGTTTCCACTCCGAGGGGAACATACTGGGGTGGTGAGCATCGACGCCCGGTCAGGGGCGGAGGGGAGGCGGCGGCCCGGGGCCGGCACGAGCCCGTATCCGCCGATCGCCGACTATGGGTTTTTGTCTGACTGTGAGGCCAACTGCTTGATTGCATCGAGCGGGCAGGTCGAGTGGATGTGCGTGCCGCGTCACGACTCACCGAGTGTGTTCTCCACTATCCTCGACCGCGCCGCGGGTGGCTTCAAGGTGGCACCCTACGGCGTCCGGGAGCCCACTGCGCGCCGCTATCTCCCCGGCAGCTTGATCTTGGAGACCACCTGGCAGACCAGGACGGGCTGGCTGATCGTGAGGGATGCCCTGGTGATGGGTCCGTGGCACCACACCGACGAGAGGGCCGGCCGGTACCGCCGCCCGCCGACGAACTACGAGGCCGAGCATTGCCTGCTGCGCACCGTCCGGTGCGTCAACGGTGCGGTTGAGCTGTCCGTGCTGTGCGAGCCGGTCTTCGGCTACGGCCAGCGCCGGGCACGGTGGGAGTTCTCCAGCCCCGCATACGGAGAGGCCGTGACCGTCAGCGGCGATGAGGGGGATCCGGTGCTGCATCTGACTACCGACCGCCGGCTGGGCATCGAGGACTCCATCGCGGTCATTCGCAGCCGGATGACCGAGGGCGAGCAGGCCTTTATCGCGCTCTCCTGGGGGTCGCTGCCCCCGCCGCGGACGTGGGAAGAAGCCACACGCAAGCAGTGGCAGACCACTGAATTCTGGAGGCAATGGATCACCGGGGGCGAGTTCCCGGACCACCCGTGGCGGGAGCAGCTGCAGCGCAGCGCGCTGACGTTGAAGGGCCTCACCTACGCGCCGACTGGAGCTCTGGTCGCGGCGCCCACCACCTCGCTGCCCGAGACACCCGGGGGAGAGCGGAACTGGGACTACCGGTACACATGGGTGCGCGATTCCACGTTCGCGCTCTGGGCCCTCTACACCCTCGGCCTGGACCGGGAAGCCGACGACTTCTTCGCTTTCATCCGCGACGTCGCCGCCGAGGACGACCTGCAGATCATGTACGGCATCGACGGCGAAAGGGACCTTCCCGAGGTTACTGTCGAGGGACTCGGCGGCTACGACGGCGCCCGCCCCGTCCGGATCGGCAACGCTGCCGCCCACCAGCGCCAGCTCGACGTCTGGGGCATGATGCTGGACTCCGTCTACCTCCACGCCAAATCCCGTGACCAGCTTCCCGAGCCGCTCTGGCCCGTCCTGCTCCGCCAGGTCGAGCAAGCCGCCGCCCACTGGCGGGACCCCGACCACGGGATCTGGGAGGTCCGTGGCGAACCGAAGCACTTCACCTCCTCAAAGCTCATGTGCTGGGTCGCCCTGGATCGTGGTGCCCGGCTGGCGCGCCTGCACGGTCAGGCTGATTACGCCCGAACGTGGGACGCCATCGCCACGGAGATTCATGAGGACATCTGCCTCAATGGTGTCGACGACCGAGGCGTGTTCGTCCAGTCCTACGGCACAACGAACCTCGATGCCTCGCTTCTCCTTGTTCCGCTTGTCCGATTCTTGCCCGTCAACGATCCTCGCGTGCGCGCCACGGTCGTGGCCATCGCCGATGAACTCACCCGGGACGGACTCGTCCTGCGCTACCGCCCCGAGCAGACCGACGACGGTCTCACCGGCGACGAAGGGACCTTCACGACCTGCTCGTTCTGGCTCGTCTCGGCCCTGGTCGAGATCGGGGAGGTGGTACGCGCCAAGGCACTGTGCGAACGTCTGCTGTCCCTTGCCAGTCCCTTGGGCCTCTACGCTGAGGAGCTGGATCCGGTGAGCGGCCGTCACCTCGGCAACTTCCCACAGGCGTTCACCCACCTGGCCCTCATCAACGCGCTCGTGCACCTCATCCGCGCCGAAGAAACCAACCGCGCGGCGCAGTTCGCCCCGGCCCACCGCACGCCTTGAGACGCAGACGAAGGTCAAGGTACGGATTGCAACGACGGGCTCAAGCTTCCACGGGAAGCCGCCCTGACGCGGGTCCCGGAACCGGATGTTCTGCCCCGCCGCAGCCGTGCGGAGACGTGACCCATTCGCTGAGGCAAGGAGCAGCCCATCTGGAATGACGTGCAGGAATCCGAGCCCTCCGTTGTTGATTGCTTCCTTGGTTTTCCTGATGCGGACATGGGTAGGTCAAAGAAACGGACCGCCGTGAGGCGGTCCGCCAAGTGTGAATGGGATGGTTACTCGGCCTTGAAGGTGAGCGAATCGTCGCCGCTCGACCAGAGCAGCTTGCCGCTTTCATACGTCATTGCAATGGGCCGCTTCAGGAATTCCTGAACCCAGAGTCGCTGGTAACCCTCAGCGCCTACACATCCCTCAGCGCCTGTCGCAATCTTCCCGGCGACGGTGAAGATGTTGCCCTTGATGACCACCGGGGCGCCCAGGGGCCCGCATGGGGTCCGCACGGTCAGCAGCAGCTCACCGTTGATGGACGTGAGCTGAGCCTTGACGGCTCCGTTCGCCGCCCACGGGAGGGCTTTACCGTTCGATGCGGCTGAGACGCTGTCGTAGGTGGTGCACGGCGCTCCGGGCAGGAATGGGGCGCACGTTTGCTGCGGCTGGGATGTGGTGGTGGCCGGGAGGGGAGTGGGTGCACTCTTGTCAGCTTGAGCGGTTGCTGAGAGGGGCGTCGGCGTGGACTGCCCGCCAGGTGGCGTCGCTGCACATGAGGTCATGAGCAGTGAAGCCAGTAGAACGGAAATTTTGAGTGGCAGATGCCGAGCACGATCCATTATTCCCCCTAGGAATGAACGCTGAACCTGACCATAGACGTAGGACCTCTGATTGTCATTAGGTTTGGGTGACCAATTTTTGGGGCCCCTTCTTGTATGGGCAAGCGGGGAGGAGGACGAATAATTGACCACGCATTAGCCGAGCAATCCAACGGCAAATATCCGCCCCCAGCCCTGGGGTGGGAGGGACAATGAAGCCATGACCACACCCCAGGCAGCATTCGCGGCCTTCATGATCGCAGCCCTCATCTCAACCGCGATCTACTTCACCGTCACCTACCGACGCACGACCAAGAGGATCGCAGACAACGCCAACACCCAGGGGGAGGCGGCAATCGCCGTCGGCACCGACCAGCCGCGAAAGCCTGGTCTGGCAGCCAAGCTGAACTACCTCCTCTTCACGGACAAGCACCCGCACTTTGACGCGCGCGACAGCCACAACCACACCGCACCTCACAACGGGAGCACCAACCCGACCTCCACGGCCGCCAATCACTGAATCAGCGGCAGCGGCGGGTCATGACGCCACCCCAGCTACTCCACCACTCGCGCGGAACGGATCGGACAAGGAACCATGGACACAACACAAGCAGTAATCACAGCCCTCATCATCACGGCATTGATCGCAACGGTCGTCTACTTCGTCGTCCGCAAGAAGGTGGGCGCCGGTAACAAGCACCCTCACTTCGAGCCGCGCGCTACCCGCGACCGCGAACTGGGCAATGACGGCCGCTATTACCCGAACGCCACCCGGGTCAACGGAGGCTACAACGGCGGCGGCAGCCTCCCAGGCTGACGCCAACCCAGCTACTCGCAGCGGAAACCCCCGGAAATCACTGGATTCCCGGGGGTTTCCGCTTTGCGCACCCTCTGCATAACACTACAAAAACGCGGGGGAGTAGGACCCGAAAAGCCCATGGCGTAGGTTGAGCCCATGAACACCCGCCGCCGCCGACAGGCCACCCTGTGGACCCTGGCCATCCTGGCATCCCTCCTACTCACCGCCGCGGGCCTGGCCGTGACATTCTCACTCATCCGCACCCCAGGGGAAGGCCCTGGCCACGCCCTAATCTTCGCCGGAACTGCCGCCTCGGCCGCTGCAGCCGCCTGGGCACGCCTGAGGGATCTTGGATGGCCGATAGTCCTGGCCGTCGCGGCACCGGCCCTGCTGGTCGGCTGGCCGGATGCCGTCATGCCCGACAGCTTCATTCCGCACCTCGGGGCCGTACTAGCTCTACCGGCAGCGCTCATCGGGCTCATCATCGGGCTGGTGGCGGGCGGGCGGCCGGAGAGCGGCCACCAGGAGCAGGGTCTACCTCCCGGGGGCCATCCGGCAGGCGGGGGATGATGGCGGCATGGATGCATTACTGATCTGGAGGCGAAAGTCGCTCGAACGGTTCCGCACCCGGAAGGGGTATGTGTGGATCGTCCAGCATGACGAGTCGCCGCACGACACGATCCTTGGCGTGTTCGGCGACGAGCAAAGCGCCAGCGACTACGCCGACGTGATGGGCTTCCAATTCACCAACGGCGTGATCTGGGGGAAGTGCAAAATCGGGTCTCGGGTTGACTCCAGAGGGGAGCGGTATCACGACTGAACCAAGCCCCTTCTGTAGCGTTATACATAGTTACCTTACATAATGTTGATTATCGGCACTTAAAGTACGGGAGGAGTGGTAGACATTCCCGCAGCAAGAACGGTCAAGAAAAACCCCTAAATACGCCGTCGTCGTCTGTGTTCTCGGCGAACTCTTCCCAGTCCATCTTGGCAATGTTCAGGTTGTTATCGATTCCCCAAAGTTCACTGGCAACGCACCGGAACGGTTCATGTGACAAGTCGCCCAAGTCAACCAAGCTTTGTCATCGGCGAAGCTCGTGCGGACCAAGAGTGAATTTTCTGTCCTTGGAAGAATCGGCATGCCGCTATCCAACCATGTGAACCAGGGCCGTATCTGTCAGCTTGCCTGGCCGCAGCCTGAGTACGGCAGTCTCAGGTGGTCAGAACCGAACTGCACAGAGCCACTGGGCGACTTGTTTTCGTACAGGGATGGCCTGACGCTGCATATTCGCCCTGCAAGAGCTCCCGGGGCTTTGCGGGATGTGGCGACTGATAGTGTGATACCAGTTTCACCACTTTCACCACTTTCACCTACTTTCACCCTGGAGGTCCCGTGCGGAACCCCTTCAAGCCCACCGCAGGAGCCACACCGCCGGACTTGATTGGGCGGGCCGGGCTCTTGGATGAATTCGAGTACGGCCTGCAGCAAGGCTCGGGAGCGCCCGGGCTTTTGACCATCATCACCGGATCCAGAGGCATCGGCAAGACAGTCATGCTGAGCGCCGCGGAACGGATCGCAGGGACTCACGGCTGGGCGGTTATCTCCCGAACAGCAAACCCCGGTTTCCTCGCCGGAATCGGCGACGACATGCTTCGGCTTGTCGAGGAGCTCGGAGACGGGCCCCCAACACGGAAAATCACAGCATTCTCGGCGGCAGGGTTCGGACTAACAACGCAACTCCCCCAGGAACGGAGTGCCGACTGGCGGCGGACCGGGAACGACCTTCTGCGGCTGTTGGACGCAAAAGGTACAGGACTCGTTATCACCATCGACGAGATACATGCGGTCGACCGCACAGAAATTTCCCAACTGGCCGCTGAAGTGCAGCATTTCATCCGCGACGGACTGCCCATCGGCCTCATCTTCGCCGGCCTGCCATCCGCCGTCTCCGACCTCCTAAATGAAGGAGTGGCGACCTTCCTGCGACGCGCCGACAGGATCAATCTCCACGAGGCAGCCATCGCCGAAGTCACCGCATCCTACAGCGAGCTCTTCAGTGAGGGAGGAATAGGCGTCTCCCCCGGCCTCGTCAGTGAAGCCGCGGAGGCTACCGAGGGCTACCCCTTCCTTATTCAGCTTGTGGGCTACTACCTCTGGCTGGAGGCGGGAAAGGCCAACTGGAAACTGGATGAGAGCAGCGTGCACAGCGCCATCACCGCCGCTCAAAGACGAAACACATTAGTAGTCGTCGAGTCAGCACTATCGGATATCTCGGACAAGGACCGCGAGTTCCTCGACGCCATGGCCCTTCAGGATGGACCATCGGCAGCGGGCCTGATCGGAAACATCATGACGGCCAAGCCCAACGTGGTGTCCAAGTACCGAAAGAGACTCATCGCCGCGGGACTGATCGAGTCAGCCGGCTACGGCAAGGTGGACTTCGCAATCCCCGGACTCCGCCAATACCTCCGCGAAACAGCGTCGGCCTGAAGCAGTGACATGACGTCAGCGGAGCTCCTCGACCAGCCCGATGATGATTCCGGCGGGGCCGCGGACGTAGCAGAAACGGTAGATGTCCCCATACTCTGCCACCTCCCCCACGAGTTCGGCGCCGTGGGCGCGCAGGCGCTCGAGGACGGCGTCGACGTCGTCGACGACGAACGTAAGGCGCGGGATGCCCGGGGTGTTGACCGGCGCCCTGGGCGCAGGGCTGGTGGCAGCCGGCGCGTGGAACGTCGACAGCTCAACCCGGCCGTGGCCGTCCGGGGTCCGCACGACGGCGATGTCCGCCCGGACGCCGTCAAGCCCGACGAGCTGGTCCACCCATTCTCCCTCGACTGCTGCCTCGCCCTCCAGTTCAAGGCCCAGTTCGACGAAGAACGCGATAGCGGCCGCGAGATCCTCGACCACAACTCCGACGTGATCCATCCTGTAAATCGTCATGCCACACAGCCTAGGGGGACCGAGAATTCTTGCCGTTGACGAACACCGTGCGTCGACAACATCCAGGAATCGGCGGAAAGTTCGCCCTGGATCATGACGGAAGAAGCTCCGGGCCGGCTCCTTGAAGAAGCCGGCCCGGAGCTCGTAACGGGTCACCCAAGGACGGCCCGTCGCCCGGAGCCCGGATTAGGCGGAAATCTTGTCCGCCATGCCGGAGTGTGCCGCGCGGGCCGCCGGCACACCGTCGCCGTCCTGCCCGTACAGCCAGTCGTTGTACCGGAAATCGTTGTCCATCCGGCTCTTGAAGAGCAGGTTGCGCAGCGTCCGGGCCAGCCCGGAAACGTGCCAGGATTCGCCCCAGACGCGGGCGGTGCGCTGGACCCTGGCGGTGCGGCCGGCGCGGAGGTTGTTGAATTCCTTGATCGCGCCGTCCCAGGCTGCGGGGTTGACGCCGTCGGCGGTGAACACGGTGCCGGTGGTGACGTCCTGCAGCACTGCCGCGTCCTCGAGCGCCTGGCAGGCGCCCTGGGCCAGGTACTGCAGCATCGGGTGCGCGGCGTCGCCCATCAGCACCATCCGTCCGGCCACCCAGTTTTCGATCGGATCGCGGTCGTACATGGGCCAGCGCATGCTGGTGCCCAGGTTTTTCAGCGCAGCCCGGACGGCGGGGACGCAGTCCTTGTACGCGGCCTCGAGCTCGTCGACTCCCCCGTACTGCTCCTCGCCGCGCTCAAAGGAGGCGGACTTGAAAACGGCCACGGTGTTCAGCAGCTCGCCCTTGCGCAGCGGGTACTGCACGAGGTGGCAGTCCGGTCCGAGGTAGACAATGACGTCCTCGAGGTCCGCCTTGGGTGTGTGTTCGGTAATCGGCACGGTGCCGCGGTAGGCGACGTAGGCCGAGGGGACCGGCTCGTCGCCGGCAACGAGCGGGCGCAGGGTGGACTTGAGCCCGTCGGCGCCGATGACGACGTCGGCCTCGTAGTCCACACCGGCGGCCGTGTGGGCCACTCCCCTGCCGTTCACGGTCTCCACGCTCTCGACCATGACATCGTTGACCAGATTCACGCCCGCCGCTTCGCAGCCCTCGAGCAGGACCCGGTGCAGGTCGCTGCGGTGGATCACCACGTAGGGCGCACCGTAGCGTTCTTCGAATTCCCCGCCGAGGCTCTGGCGCGTGAGCTCCTCGCCGGTGACGGCGTCGCGGAAGACCAGGTGCTTGGGCTGGACGCCAATCTCCAGGGCCTTGTCCAGCAGGCCCCAGCGCTTCAGGACGCGGGAGGCGTTGGGCGCCATCTGCAGCCCGGCGCCGACCTCGCCGAATTCGGGCGCCCGCTCCACGAGGGTGACGTCGGCGCCGCTTTCCCGCAGCGCGAGGGCTCCGGCCAATCCGGCCATTCCCCCTCCGATGACGAGGACATCGGTGGACCGGCCGTCGGTGGACAGGAAACTGGTGGACGGGACGTGCTCAGACATTGCTTGCTCCTGTTAGTGAAGGGGAGGTTGAGAGTTTTGATTTGAGTTTGAGCCCGACGGCGGCCAGCAGGACCGCTGCTATCGCGGCTGCACCGGCGAAGGCCAGGAAATTGGAATTGACGCCCAGTCCAGCAGCCAGCAGGAGGCCACCGATCTGGGGTGCGGCGACGGCGCCGATGCGGCCGGTCCCCAGTGCCCAGCCCAGCGCGGTCCCGCGCAGGTGCCCGGGATAGTGGCTCGCGACGGCGGCGATGATGAGGCACTGCGTGCCGTGGGTGCCGACGCCGGCGAGGACCAGCATGAGGTACACGACGGTGACCGGCGGTCCCGCAACCAGGACCACGAGAGCGCCGGCGGCGACGGCGGCCGCGGCGATCGCCGTCGGAATCGGACCGAAGCGGGTCCCGGCCCAGGCCGTGATCACCGAGCCGGCCACCGCACCCAGGTTGAGGGCCAGGGCGAAGGTCAGGGCGGAGCCCAGGTTGTAGCCGGCCAGCTGCATGAGGTTGGGCAGCCAGGTTCCCAGCCCGTACCAGGCGAACAGGGTAGCGATCGTCGCGAGGGCGAACAGCAGGCTCACCCCCAGGTAAGGGGCGCGGAGCAGGGACTTGAAGCCGATCGGCTCTTTGAGGTTGCGAGTTCCCCTGTCCGCGGCACTGACCGGGGCCAGCGTCTCGGGCAGGTATTTCAGTCCGAGAGGCACCACGATCATCAGTGCGAGCACGGCCACGAGGAACATGGACTCCCAGCCGAAGGCAGGGATCAGCTGGATGCCGACGAGGGCGGCGATGGACCCGCCGATCGGGACGCCGGACATCATCAGGGTGGCGATGGTGGACCGCCACTTAGTGGGGACCAGTTCGGCAACGAGGGCGTTCGCCGAGGGCACCAGGCCACCGAGCCCGATGCCCGCCAAGAGCCGCAGCCCCCCGAATGCGGCCGCATTGGGGGCGAAGGCGCAGAGGATGGTGAAAATCGAAAAGACGATGGCGCAACCCAGGATGGTGCGGCGGCGGCCCCACGAGTCGGCCATCCGGCCGGCGAAGATCGCCCCGATCATCATGCCGACGAAAGCCATGGAACCAATCGTCCCGGCGGTGGCCTTGGTCAGCCCCCATCCGGTCTCGGAGATCAGGGAGGACTGGACCGTGCCGTAGACGATCAGGTCGTAGCCATCGAAGACCACTAACAGCCAGCAGACCAGGACGGCGGCTGCCGAGCCTTTGGAGAACCGTGATGCGGGCCCACCAACGGTTGAGGGGGCAGAGGCCCCCGGCGAAGACCGTTGCGGCACTGCAACAGATTGTGTGTGATTCATGCCACTCACTGTCCTAGCCGCCGCAGGTGAACCACAATACAATTCTGATGTGCAGAACAACCCATCCGCCAGAGCGGCCCGCAAGCCCGTCCAGAAACGGCCCACCTATTCCATCGAGGCGGTGGACAACGCGCTGCAGCTCCTCCAGCTGCTCCGCGACGGCGGAGCACTCCGGCTCAAGGACGCCGCCGAGGAGCTGGGCGTGGCGCCGTCCACCGCCCACCGCCTGCTGGCGATGTTGGTCTACCGGGGATTCGCCGTGCAGGATGAAACGCGCCGCTATGTCCCCGGCCCGGCAATGGGCGTCGGGCCGGCCGGCCTGAGCTGGACCCGGCTGCTCCGATCCCTGGCCCAGCCGCACATGGAGCTTCTCTCTGCACGGCTCGACGAGACGGTGAACCTCATGGTGCGGGTGGGGACGAAAGTGCGCTTCCTGGCGACGGTGGAAGGGAACAATGTGCTGCGGGTTGGTGACCGGCAGGGGACGGTGATGGCGGCCAACAAAACGTCCGGAGGCAAGGCCATGCTCGCCGAACTGGAACCGCCGATGATCGACCAGCTCTTTCGCAGCAACAATGCCGAGATTGGCGGGGACACCATTGCCGCTGCGGAGTACCCGGCGTTCCTGCGTGAGCTTGAATCCGTCCGCAGTAACGGATTCGCGGCCAATTTTGAAGGCACGGAAGAGGGCGTGAGCGCGCTCGGGATGGCCCTGCACAACCGGCACGGGCACGTGGTCGGCGCACTCAGCGTCGCCACCCCCGCGACCCGCTTCCGCCGCGTGTTTGACGCCGGGCTGGTCCCCGCCCTGCGGGAAACCTGCCGGCAGCTGGAGATCGACATCGCGGCCAACCCGGCCGAGCCGGACTGAGCGCCGCGGGAGCCCGGTTCCGGGAATTCTGACCAGCAGAATATGTTGGGGGTCACACACCGGCATCCGTAGAGTCGAACTACGCCAACGAACTGTTCTGACCTACCGAGGAGGCCCACGTGTCCATCAGCGCCGAGAACACGACTCACGAATCAGTGGCCGCGGGGCACACTGCTCCGGAGCCGACGCCCGAAGAAGCTGCCCAGCTCAAAGAGCTGTACCGGGATTTTGACCGCGAAAACCTGATCCCGCTGTGGACCGAGATCGCAGACCTCATGCCGATGGTCCCGACCCCCAAGGCGGTCCCCCACGTCTGGCGGTGGAGCGACCTGTACCCGCTGGCTGCCCGTGCCGGCGATCTGGTCCCGGTGGGCCGGGGCGGGGAACGCCGGGCCATCGCCCTGGCCAATCCCGGCCTGGCCGGGACGCCGTACGCCACACCCACGCTGTGGGCAGCCATCCAGTACCTCGGCGCCCGCGAAACGGCGCCCGAACACCGTCACTCGCAAAACGCCTTCCGCTTCGTCGTCGAGGGCGAAGGGGTCTGGACTGTGGTGAACGGGGACCCGGTGCGGATGTCCCGCGGCGACTTCCTGCTGACGCCGGGCTGGAACTTCCACGGGCACCACAACGACACCGATGAGCCGATGGCCTGGATCGACGGCCTGGACATCCCGTTCGTGCACTACGCTGACGCCGGCTTCTTCGAATTCGGCACCGAGCGCGTCACCGACGAGGCCACCCCGGACATCTCCCGCTCCGAGCGGCTCTGGGCGCACCCGGGCTTGCGCCCGCTGTCGGGCCTGGATGACACCACGAGTTCCCCCATCGCGGCCTACCGCTGGGAACACACGGACCGTGCCCTGTCCGAGCAGCTGCTGCTCGAGGACGAGGGCCATCCGGCCACTGTGTCCCAGGGCCACGCCGCCGTCCGCTACACCAACCCCACCACCGGTGGGGACGTGATGCCGACCATCCGCGCCGAATTCCACCGGCTCCGCGCCGGGGCCAGCACCGAAGCGGTCCGCGAGGTGGGCTCCAGCGTCTGGCAGGTCTTTGAAGGCTCCGGCTCGGTGGTCCTCAACGGCGAAACCCGGACCCTGGCCAAGGGCGACCTCTTCGTGGTCCCGTCCTGGCAGGAATGGTCGCTGCAGGCCGGAACCCAGTTTGATCTGTTCCGCTTCAGTGACGCCCCCATTTTTGAACGGCTGAACTTCAACCGCACCTACATCGAAGGACGCAACAAGTAATGAGACTTCTCACCCTCCGCACCTCTGTTGGAGACAAAACAGTTAATAAGGCTGTCCGCCAGGACGGCGACACCCTGACCGAGATCGACGGCTTTGCCGACGTCGGAGAACTGCTCCGCACCCAGGACTGGGAAGCAACCGCTAAGGCGGCGGCCGGCGCCACGCACCCTCTCGAGGGCGCCGACCTGGACGCCGTCGTGCCCTCCCCCGGCAAGATCATCTGCGTGGGCCACAACTACCGCAACCACATCAAGGAAATGGGCCGGGAAGTCCCCGAGTTCCCCACCCTGTTCGCCAAGTACCAGGAATCCCTGATCGGCCCCAACGATGACCTGGCGCTGCCGCAGGAATCCGACGCCGTCGACTGGGAAGCCGAACTCGCCGTCGTGATCGGCAAAAAGGGCCGCCGGATCAGCGAAGCCGACGCCGCGGACCACATCGCCGGCTACGCCGTCCTGAACGACGTGTCCATGCGGGACTACCAGTTCCGCACCATCCAGTGGCTGCAGGGCAAGACCTGGGAGAAGTCCACCCCGTTCGGCCCCGCCCTGGTCACCAAGGACGAGTTCACCGCCGGGCCGCTGATGACCTCCGCGGTCGACGGCGAAATCCAGCAGAGCACCCCGACCGGTGACCTCGTGTTCACCCCGGAGTTCCTGGTCTCCTACATTTCCACGATCATCACGCTGAACCCGGGCGACGTGATCGCAACCGGCACCCCGGGCGGCGTGGGCCACGCCCAGGACCCGAAGCGCTACCTGCAGGAAGGCCAGATCCTGGTCACCACCATCGAGGGACTGGGCCAGCTGAAGAACCGCGTCATCAAGGAAGCCTGATGGTTGCCCGCCAGGACCAGACGACGGACCCGGAACTGCTCGCGGCGCTGCTGCAGGCGCGGCGCGGCACGGCGTTCTTCGCCCGCAAGCTCAACGAGCTCTCCGACGCGGAACTCGACGGCGATTCGCTGCTGCCGGGCTGGACCCGCCGCCACATCACGGCGCACATCGGCTACAACGCCCGGGCGATCGCCCGGCTCATCGAGTGGGCGGCCACCGGAGTGGAGACCCCCATGTACGCCTCCACTGCGGTCCGGGACCACGAGATCGACTTCGGCGCCACGCTGAGCCCGATCGCGCTCCGGCACCTCTTCGACCACTCGGCCGTGCACCTGAACGTCGAATGGCGGGACCTGCCCGGGGACGCCTGGCACCACAAAGTCCGCACCATCCAGGGCCGGGAAGTGCCCGCCACGGAAACGGTGTGGATGCGCAGCCGCGAAGTCTGGATGCACGCCGTCGACCTCGACAACGGCGCGAGCTTCACCGACATCCCGGCGCCGGTGCTGGAACGGCTGCTGGCGGACATTACCGGCGCCTGGCACACCCGCGGCACCGATCAAGGCCTCGTCGTCACGGTCACCGACCGCGGTCTGACCTTCGGGGACACGGCGTCGGCGACCCCCACCGTGGTCTCCGGACCGCTGGCCGCCGTCGTCGAATGGGCCGCCGGCCGCGGCAATGGCGGCGTCACCGCTACCGGGCCCGGCACTGAAGCGAAAGACGGGACGGTTCCAGCCGCCCCGAAGTGGATTTGAGCACTGGCTCAACGGTCGTGAAAGCGGAAGGCCCCCTCGGCGAGGGGGCCTTCCGCTTTTCGTGTTTGGTTGCGTCAGCCCAGGTGCACGACTGGAGTATCGCCAGCTGATCCGGTGAACGTCTCGCGGTCGATGTTGATGAGCAGCAGGGCTACAGGGGCAATCAGGATCGCGACGCCTGCGGCCCAGAGGAACACCATGGCATAGCCTGCAGAGAGGGCCGAAAGCGTCGCGCCACCGGCCGTGGCTGCTGCGGCGATGGTGCTGAACAGGGCGATGCCGAGGGAGCCGCCGATCTGCTGCGAGGCGTTGACCAACGCACTGGCCACACCGGAGTCATCCTTGTCCACGCCGAACAGGGCAAGGTTCTGCATGGGCACGAACACCACGCCCAGCCCGATGCCTATGAGAAGCAGGGCGGGGAGCATGTTGACGAAGTAGCTGCCCTCAGCGCTGACCTGGGTGAGCCACAGCATCGCAGCCGCCATGAAGACCGGCCCCACGGCGGTCGGGATTTTGGCCCCCAGTTTCGGCAGGTTCTTCGCGACGAGCGCTGCCGTGATGATTACCGCAACCGTCATCGGCAGCGAAGCCAGCCCGGCGAGGAACGGAGCGAAGCCCAGCACGATTTGGATGTAGAAGTTGATGAACAGGATGCCGCCAATGAGGACAGCGCCGGAAAGGAACGACGCCAGGAAGGCGGCCGCGCGGTTTCGTTCGGTGGCCACGCGCAGCGGCAGGAGCGGATGCCTGACTTTGGTCTCGACCAGGACGAAGAGTGCCAGGAGAACTGCGCCGGCGGCAATGAAGCCCCAGGCTTCGGGGGCATCCCAGCCGTGCTCGGCGTTGGTGAAGCCGTAGACAAGGGATCCAAGGCCGAGGGCTGCCAGAATGACCCCGGGCCAGTCGTGCTTGGTGGACCCCTGGGCCTTGCTTTCACTGACCAGGGACCACACGCCGAAGAGGGCGATGGCGGCAATCGGCACATTCACGAAGAAGCACCAGCGCCAGCTCACGTATTCGGTCAAAAACCCGCCCAGCAGGACACCGGCGGCCGCGCCGACGCCGGTAATGGAACCGAAAATCGCGAACGCCGTGCCGCGGTCCCTTCCGCCAGGGAAGGCGACGGTCAGCAGCGCCAAGGCTGCCGGGGCGAGCAGCGCAGCGAACACGCCCTGCAGCGCGCGGGCGCCGATCAGCTCCCAGGGCTGCTGCGCGATGCCGCCGACCAGGGACGCGGCGGCGAAGCCGACGGCTGCCACAAGGAACGTCCGCTTGCGGCCCCAGAAGTCTGCGATGCGTCCGCCGAGCAGCAGGAAGGCGCCGAAGGCCAGCGCGTAGGCCGTGACCACCCAGGAGCGGGTCGAATCGCTGATCCCCATCTCGAGCTGGAGGCGAGGAAGCGCCAGATTCACGATTGTGCCGTCCAGCACCACCATGAACTGCGCGAGGGCAAGGAACACCAGCGCCCACCAGCGTTTCCCTGGCCTGCTCCCCCGCCGGACGACTGCCTCTTCCAACTGCGTTGCCATACCCATGTCCCATCCTCCAAAGTAGTAATACTTATAAAAGTATAACTATCAAGGACGATGCGTCATGACCGTGGCAGGGGGGGATGTGGGTTACTCGGGTTCGGAGAGTATCGAGGCGAGGCGCTGCAGGGCCGGGAGGCTGGCGGCAATTTGCTCGCGCTCTTCAGGCAGCAGCCGGGAACTGGCCGACTCCAGCGCCTCCGCCCAGGCACCCTCGAGGAGCACCTTGATCCGCTGGGATTCGGCCGTGGGGTGGAGGGCGACGTAGCGCTTGTCCGCGGCGTCGCGGATCCGGGTGACGAGGCCGGCGGCGACCAGCTCACGCAGCTGGACGCTGACGTTGCTGAACTGCCGGCCCAGACGGGAAGCGACTTCCGCGACGGTGATGCCGGGGTGGCTTTCGATGACGCGGAGGATTTCCAGGACGCCGTTGGACAGCGGCCGGACGCCGGTGTCATTGTGCGACTTCCGCCGGACGTCGGCGGAGATGTCGATCACGGCGACGGCCAGGGCCCGGTGGTCGACTGCCTCGTCCAGCACTTCGCCTGCGCCAATACTTTCCATTCAATAAGCATAGGCGTCCGTCTGCGAGGGCAGGCTTAGCCCTCGTCGCAGAGCAGGTGATACCAGTTATCGGCGAGCACCTCGAGGGCATGTTCCCGGTTTGGTTCAAACTTCCGTCGGGTCCAGAGCGTGGCCACGTAGTCGAGCGAGGTGAAGGCAAGGGTGCCGCGAATGTGGTGCGTCTCCTCCGGGAAGCGCCCTGCCAGCTCCATTCCGCGCACGAGGTCCGAGATGACCTCCTCATGCCATCCCTCGACCAAGGCGCGCACTTCGCGATCGATGGCGGCTGCCTCCTCGAGCACGTCGAGGTACGGGCGGAAGACCGGCCAGAGCGCCGCCCGCGACTCCAGCCAGGCCAGGATGCCCGCCAGTTCGCCCGCACGCACGACGTCGACGAGCTCGGCCGCGGTCGATCCCCGTTCGGGGCCGGCCGCGCGGTCCAGTACGGCGTTGACGCGGGCCATGAAGTCCCGCATCAGGTCGCTGCGCGTGGGGTAGTAGGCGTAAAAAGTCACCCGGGTGGTACCGGCCGCAGCGGCGATCTCATCGATCGTCGTCGCGGCGTAGCCCTTCTCGGTGAAGAGCTCCAGCGCCCGTTCGACGATCACGTCGCGGGTCAGCTGCTTCTGGGCTTCTCGCAACGACGACATGGATCAATCCTAACGGTGTTGTGCGGCGTCAGGTTCGAGCGGGCGCGCCGCACGCAGCGCGGCCGGACCGGCGTCGGCGAACCGGCGCAGCTTGGGGACGGGGATCCGGTAGTTGAGCGCGGCGGCGGTGCCGGAACCGTCCGTGTTGTCCCAGCGAAGCAGCATCGAGTCCGCGCCCCCGCCGGGCTCGCAGTAGTCGGGAGGCCCGACAGCCGGCGCGAAGCCCGCCGACTTGAGCGAGAGGCCGAAGCCCTCCGTCCAGAAGTAGGGCTGGAAGTCGAACTCGGGCGCCGCGTCACCCTTCAGGAGGCCGACGCCGGCGACCCTGGCCTGGTCGATGGCGCTGGTCCACAAGGGCACCCGTTCCACCCCGCGGCGGGTCGGGAAGGACGCCACATCGCCGGCGGCGACGATGTCCGACCGGAGCCTGCCGCGCGAATCGACCCGCAGCTCTCCGTCGACGAGAAGGTTCGAGCCGGCGAGCCAGCCGATGTTCGGCTCATCGCCGATGGCGGTGACCACCAAGTCAGCCTCCAGCACGGTGCCGTCGGCCAGGACGACCTTTGCCCCGGCGCCGTGATCGACAAGCCGGGCCTTCCCGCCGCCAACCACGCGCAGTCCGCGCCGGATGGCGGCGGCGGTGAAGATGTCCGCCAGATGGTCGCCGAGCTGACGCGCCAGGGGCTTGCCGTCGGAGACGAGGGTGACCTCGCAGCCCACGTGCACGCAACCGGACGCGACCTCCATGCCCAGCGCTCCGCCGCCGATCACGATAACCGACGGGCGCGATGCGACGCGTTCCTTGAGGAGGATCGCATCCTCGATGGTGCGCAGGGTGAGTTCCCGGTGGGAGCCGTCCCGTTGCGGTCCGGCTGTTCCCTTCTTCTGCGTCTCTTGCGCACCCGCCCCGAGTCGCTTTGCCCGGGAACCCGAAGCGATGACGAGGCCGTCATACGGCAGCTCCCCTCCCCCGTCCAGGCGCACCAGCCGGGCCGCGACGTCCAGGCCCGTGGCGCTGACTCCGAGCAGCTCCGTTGCTTCGTGGGTCGGCTCGGGGAGCACATGGGGTTGGAGTCCGCCGTCGCTGTTCCCGTCGCTTTGCCCGTCGACAGCGTGCAGCAGCGCCTTGGAGAGGGCCGGCCGGCTGTAGGGCTGGTGGCGCTCCGCGCCCACAACGGTGAGCTCGCCGTCGAAGCCGGCCGAGCGCAGCGAGTCGCAGGCCGTGAGCCCGGCGATGCCGTTGCCGACCACCACGATCTTTCGCATCGTCATGCCGCGGCCAATCGCAGTGCGGCAACCGGGCAGACCCTTACCGCCGCCTTCGCGGCGTCCAGGTCAGCCCCTTCCACGTCCGGGACGTCGAGTACCAGCTCGCCTTCATCGTCGAGGTGCATCAGCCGGGGCGCGGCCTCTTCGCAGAGGCCGTGACCCTCGCAGCGCGGCCGGTCAAGTTCGATCCTCATGCTGCCACCACCTTGGCGACCTGGAGCGACTCGAGGCTCCGCGTGATGTTGCTCGGCTCCCGGACCTCATCGGAGATCGTCAGCGTTCTCACCCTGCGGGCAAGCGCCTCAATAATCGCATGCGCTTCCAGTTTCGCCAGGCCCTGGCCGGCGCAGCCGTGCGGTCCGTAGCCGAAGGACAGGTGGTCCACCGGGTTCCGCATCACGTTGAAGGTGTCGGGATCCCCGTAGTGCCGCGGGTCGCGGTTGCCGGCCCCAAAGAGGATGCCCACCTGGGCCCCTGCGGGAATCGTGACGCCCTCGATCTCCACGTCGCGCATTGCCTTGCGGCCCCAGATGTGGACCGGGGCCCAGTAGCGCAGCACTTCGGCGAACGCTGCGGGGACCAGGTCCGGGTTCTTCCGGACCAGGTCGAACTGCTCGGGGTGGCGGCCGAACAGCGCAATGATGTTCCCGATTGACGCGATTGTCGTGTCAACGCCCGCTCCCAGGTACTGGTGGATGATGTGCCCCGCAGAACCTTGGGGAATGTCGCCGCGTGTCTCGGCATCGAAAATACCTCGGCCGATTGAGCCGGGTGTGAGGTCTTCTGCGGTGACCGACGAGCACCAGCCGTAGAGCTCGCCGGCGATCGGGAAGCTCTCCTGGGTGCGCTGGTTCAGCGGGCCGAGGACCTGCATCGCGGCCTGGCCCCAGCGCAGCATGTTGTCCTTGACGTGTCCCTGGAAGCCAATGAGGTCGGCAACGATTTCGATCGGGAAGGCCCGGGCCAGGGAATCGATGGCCTCGAAGCTGCCGCTGGCGGCGAGTTCGGCGACGAGCTTGTCCGCCTTTTCGTCGATGACGACTTTCAGGCCGCGGAGCGCCCGGGGGGTGAGGTTTTGGGACAGCGTGGCGCGGAGCTGGGTGTGGACGGGCGGGTCGGAGGCAAGCGAGGTGCCCTGCAGCGCCTCGTTCACCATGGGGTTGAAACCGATGCTGGTGGACGAGAAGGTCTCCGGATCGCCGAGCGCGTCGCGGATGACGTCGTAGCGCGTCAGGACGTAGAGGTCGTTCTTGGGGAGGTGGACCACTGCGGCCTGCTCGCGGAGCGCGGCGTAGGTAGGGTAAGGGTCGACCAGGATGTCGTCGTCCCAGATGTCGATGCCGGATTCGGTGGGTGCAGTCACGGTGTTCTCCTTGCGGAAGGTAGGTGGTCAGGTCAGTGCCGGAGGCCGTCAGGCTTAGACGGCGGCCTCGGCGTTTACTTCGGTGGTCTCGGCGATGGCCTCGGGCGCGGGCGCCGAGGACCGTGCAGAGATGAAGAGGGTGAGAGTGGCGGAGAGGATCGCCGCGATGCCCGCGGTGAGGTATACAGCCTGGAACCCCTGGCCCAGTGAGGTCCCTGCCACACCCTGGATTTGCGGCTGTGCGGCGTTGAGGGCCTGGACCATACCGTCGACCGCCGGGGTGGGCGCGCCGCCTGCCAGCGCCTGGCCGGAGAACTGGGCGATGACCCCGTCCCAGCCGGCGAGGAAGCCCAGCGGCGGCACGTTCGCCAGCCCGCTGACGGCCTCTGCGGGCAGTCCCGCCCCGCCGAGGATCCCGGCAAGGGGACCCGCGAAGGCCGTGGCTCCGATGCCGAAGGCGATGGCTGAGCCGACAACGGGGCCGAGGGCGAAGCCGAGGTCGCGCAGGAGGTTCGTCGTCGCCGAAGCCATGCCGATCTGCTGGGGCGGGACGGTGTTGATGGCAACAGCGGTGACGGAACCGACGGTGAGCGCGAATCCGATACCCAACAGCAGGAGCGGCGGAATGAAGGCCGTCCAAGGGGTGCCGCCGAAGGCCTCCGGAGTGCCGAGGGCGAATGTCGAGAGCCAGAAACCGGAGACTGCCATGAGGACGAAGCCCGCGGTGAGCACCCAGCGCGGTGCTACGTGGTGGATGAGCCACCCCACCACCGGGATGAAGGCGAATGCCGGGCCCTGGATGAAGACGAACAGCACACCGACCTTCCAGGTCTCGGCCAGCGCGAGTCCACTGACGGCGACGCTGGTGCTGAAGCAGATCGCGAGGAAGGCGAACATGCCGGTGACCGCCACAATGCCGGTGATCGAGTAGGCGCTGTTCTTGAACAGCGACAGGTGAATCAGGGGCTGCGCGGTGCGTGATTCGATGACGACGAAGGAGACCAGGAGGATTCCGCCCGCGACGTAGCTTGCAATCACCTGGGCGCTGCCGAAGCCGGCATCAACCGCTGTCACCGTGGCGTAGAGGACGGCGATAAGTCCGAGCGCGAGCGTAATCTGGCCGGGGATGTCCAACTTGCGCCCCTCGGCTGCCGCGGAGTCCTTCGCCCGGAGCGCGACGAGGAGTACGAGCACGGCAATTGCGGCCGCAACCAGGTAGGCCGCCCGCCAGCCGCTGAACTCGTTCGGCGCACCCGGCGCAGCACCCGGCACGGTGAAGAACTGCGCGGTGAAGCCAGCGAGCACTGGGGAGATCACCGCGCCGAGGGACAGGAACCCGGCCCACGTGGCGATGACCTTCGCCCGTGCGCGGTGATCCGGGGTGATCGCGGCGATCATGGACAGCGAGATGGGGAACAGGATGCCCGCCCCAATGCCGCCGACGGCCTGGGCGGCGATCATCATCTCGGTTGTCGGCGCCAGCGCAGCCATGACGGAGCCGACGATGCTGACCCCGGCTCCGATGTACAGAAGCTTCTTGCGTCCGAACACGTCGCCCAGGAGGCCCCAGCTGAGTTCGAACACGACAATACCCATCAAGAACATGCCCGCGATCCAGGTCAGGCCCGCGCCTGAAGTATGGAATTCCGCGGCGAACGTGCCGCTGAGGGCGCCCGGCAGCGCGTTGGTGATCTGGGCCAGTGTGACCGCGCTGTAGGCGGCTATGAAAGTGGCTCGCACCGAGCCGCGGCTCGGTACCGAAATGGTCTGACTCATCGATGAAACTCCTTTGTTCCGGGTCGATCCTCCGGTGACGCGCCATGACTGGTGCCCTGCCGGAGCAAGAGCCGGCAGGCGGAGGTGGATGTGGCGCTCACCACAGTCTGATATCAATCTTTACGAGATGTCAAGAAAACATACTCAACGTTTGCTTCATGAACGCATCGACACCAAAGGACGTGTACGGCTCGTCTGTTTTCTTGACACACTGTAAAGAAAGATGTGATGCTGGCTACACCGCAACGGGGCTACGGCACGGTCAGGCACCCCGGCGCCCCTGTATTCAGCACCCGATCTTCAAGGGAGAAGCCAAGTGAGTCACACCACACCCGTCGATAGCGGGGACGCGTTCCACGCCCCCACCGGGCAAACCGTCAATACGGTATTGGGTCCCGTCCCTGCCTCGGAACTGGGCGTAGTCGCGCTCCATGAGGCCCTATTGTCAGTGGTCCCGGGCGCCCAGTACGCACCAGAGATCTCCATGGACAGGGCACAGATCTTCGAGGCCCTGGCGGCCAAGCTCGCGGACTTCCGCGAGCACGGCGGGCAGACGATCGTCGACAGCACGGGCATGTTCCACGGCCGCGACCTCAAGCTCTACGAGGCGTTGTCCCGCACCACCGGCGTCCACATCGTCGCCTCCACGGGCCTGGGCCCGGAGGAAGAACTCGGCGGATACTTCCTGACGCCGCAGACCAACCCGCCCACCCCGTGGCCGGCCGAAAAGTTCGCCGATCTCTTCGGCAAGGAGGTCACTGAGGGGATGGTGGTTCCCCGGGTCGAGCGCCGCGCCGCCGCCGGCATCGTCGCGACCATTGCCGACCGCGCCGGCATGACCCCGACCGAGGAAAGCCTGTTCCGCGGCTCCGCCCGCGCCGCCAGGAACACCGGCGTCCCGGTCTCTATCCGCTTTGGCGCCGATGTCCTGCACGATCTGGACATCGTCCTGGACGAGCAGCTCGGAGCCGACCGGGTGCTCGTCGGCGACCTCGACCGCAAGCACGCCGCCGGCTCCGCCAGCGAGGTGGCCGGCCGGGGAGCCTTCGTCGGCATCGACCATGTGGGCCTGAACGACCACGCGGACTACCTCACCGACCACGGCCGCGCCGAACTGGTGCTCGGGCTCGTCAAGGCAGGCCATGCCGACCGGATCATCCTGTCGGGCAACTCGATCGGCGTTGCCAAAGGTCTGCCGGAGTACAACCTCCCCTACAGCCACGTCCTGACGACGTTCGTGCCGTTCCTCAAGGCCCACGGCCTGAGCGACGAAGACGCCCGGCGCATCCTCGTGGATAACCCGCGCAACCTGCTGACCGTGCGCTAAGCACGCCTCGGCACACACAACAAGCTTTCGAAACCCTGAGGTGAACGAATGACCAAGGTCAACACCGTGCTGGGAACCATCCCGGCCGAAGAACTGGAAATCGTGGCGGTCCACGAACACATCGGCTACGGCATGCCCGGGTCCGAACTGGATACCAGGTGGTGGAAGTCGCCGGAGCAGGCTTACGAGGAAACCGTGCCGAAGCTGCGGAAGTTCCGCGAATACGGCGGCGGTACCTTCGTGGACGCCACGGGCATCTGCAACGGCCGCGACGTCGACTACTACAAGTCCCTGTCCCGGAAGACGGGCGTGCACATCGTTGCCTGCACCGGCTTCGTCGGCGGAGACACCGCCCTGCCGCACTTCTCCCGCGCAAGCGTGGACTACCTCACGAAGGTCTTCATCCACGAGATCACCGTCGGCATCGGCAACACGGGCGCCAAGGCCGGCGTCATCAAGGTCGGCGTGAGTCGCGGCGGACGCATGACGGATCTGGACAAGCGCATTTACCGGGCCGCGGCCCGCGCCGCCGTCGTCACCGGCGCTCCGGTCCTGACCCACCTGGCCATCGACCCGGAACCGGCAGTGAACATCTTCAACGAAGAAGGCCTCCCGCTGGACCGCGTGCTCTTCGGCCACGCCGACGACGGCCTGAACGCTCCGGTCACCCCGCACGATTGGATCTACGAGCAGGGCGGCCGCATCGGCTTCGACACTTTCGGCTACGACCTCGAGCTGCCTGATCCGCCGTTCTGGGGCCGCAAACGTGCCGAACGCATGGAGCACTTCGTCAACCTCGTGAACAAGGGCTATGCGGACAAGCTCCTCGTCTCGGCGGACGCAAACTGCAGCCCGCTGGGCTGGCCGGGCGTGAAGGGCCACACCATCAACTACATCTTCGAGGACATGATCCCCGACATGCGCGCGGCCGGTATCGACGACGCCACCCTCAAACTCCTGCTTGAGGACAACCCGGCCGACTTCCTGTCCCTTCACGCCTGACCCCGGACAGACCACCACAACTTGCCCGTTCCGCCAGACATGGCCCGGGCCCAGAAAGAGTCAAGAAAGAGATGAAACCATGAAGGCTGAAGACATCAAGAACCTCAAGATCGCCATCGTCGGCGCGGGGTACGGCGGCGCCGCGGCGGCCAAGGCCCTGAGCCTGCTCGGTGCCGACGTCAGCGTGTACGAACAGGCATCCCAGATGCGGGAGGTCGGCGCCGGCATCGGGCTGCGTCCTGCCACCATGCACCGGTTCAGCCAGTGGGGCATCTTCGACACGATCGCGAACGTAAGCTCCCCGAGCGACTACTTCGAAATCCTCACCGCCACGGGTGAGCCGATCATGAAGGACACCTGGCCGGAGTTCGGCGGGCAGAGCCAGACCCACCTCATCCACCGCGGCGACTTCATCGACGCACTCCTGAGCGTGCTGCCGCAGGGCATGGTGCACCTTGGCCACAAGCTGGAGACCATCGATGACACGGGCGGCCGCTCCGTCCTGACCTTCACCAACGGCACGACGGTCGAGGCGGACCTGGTGGTAGGCGCCGACGGCATCAAGTCAGTGGTGCGCGAGCAGCTCTTCAGCGACAAAGGCCCGGTGTTCTCCGGCGAACACGCCTACCGCGCTGTGATCTCCGCCGACGACGCCCACGGCATGGTGGTGGACGACAACCTGCGGATGTACATGGGCAGGGGCACGAAGGTCTACCTGCTGCCGCTGCGCCACCGCAACCAGATGTCCTTCGATATCACCGCACTGTGCCCGGACAGCACCTGGGCCCCCACCATCACGAAGGATGACCTCGTGGCGACGGTGGAGGGCTTCGACGAGCGGATCGTCAACATCGCCCGCGGCCTCGACATGGACACCGTCAACATCCGCGCCGTCTACGACATCGACCCGGTCGACACGTGGCACACGGACTCCGTCGTGCTCATGGGCGATGCGGCCCACTCGATGCTGCACCACCAGGGCCAGGGCGCCAACTCGGCCATCGAGGATGCCGGTGCGCTCGCCGATGCCTTGGCGGAGGCCGGCTCTGTCAAGGATGCACTGGCCCTGTTCCAGGCAACCCGCAAGCCGGTAACGGACGAGCTGCAGCGCATCTCGCGTCAGGGGTGGACCGAGGACGAGGTCAATGACGTCTTCCCGGGGCAAAAGCCCACGTCCCAGAAGCCCGCCGCCGTCAACGCACCAGCAGAGTCGAAGGCCTGACCCATGACCATCCATCCCGAAATTGCCAAGATCCTCAGCACCCTGCCGGCGCCCGACGGCTCGCCGCTGAACCCGGGGGCCATGCGCGCCGGCGAGGCCGCGCAGGTTCCCGCATTGGAGGACCGTCTGCCGCTGCACTGCGTCGAGTACGCCACCGCAGTGACGCCATCGGGCGAGGTGCCCGTGCGGATCTACACGCCGGCCGGGGCCGGCGCTCATGGGCTTCTGGTGTACCTCCACGGCGGGGCGTTCTTCCTCGGCAGCCTGGACACGCACGACCACGTTGCCCGGGCCCTGGCCAAGGAGACAGGTCATAAGGTCATCTCTGTCGGCTACCGCCTGGCGCCCGAGGCTGCTTTCCCTGCCGGCCTCGACGACTGCTACGGGGTGGTCCGTTGGGCCGCCGAGCAGGGTACAAGCCTGGGCTGGGACGGCAAGAACCTTGCCATCGCCGGCGACAGTTCGGGCGGCAACTTCGTCGCTGCCGTCGCAGCGATGGCCCACGACGACGGGTTCGACCGGATCACGCATCAGGTCCTCTTCTACCCGTCCCTGGACCTGGACTTCGACGTCGACCGCTACGCCTCGCTGCGGGAGAACGCCGAAGGATTCGGGCTGGAGACGGCGGGCCTCAAGCCGTTCAACTCCTTCTACCTGGAGAGCGGGGCGGACCCGGCGGACCCGCTCGTCTCCCCCATCAAGCGCGATGACCTCACAGGCCTGCCGGCGGCGCTCATCATCACCGCCGAGCACGACCCCCTGCGCGATGAGGGCGAACTTTACGGCCAGCGACTGGCGGAGGCCGGCGTCGTGGCGGCCGTCAGCCGCTACCCGGGGGCCAACCACGGCTTCGTCCAGAACTTTTCCTGGATCCCGGAGTTCTACCGGGCCTTCGAGGAAGCAGGCGACTTCCTGAACGCGGGGGCCGGGCAATGACGGGGCCAGTCGCTGTTCATCCCCTGGTCTCGCCGTGGGGCCGGTTCGGACTCTACAGCTTCTTCATCGACGCTCCCGAGCCCGCCATCGTCGACACCGGGATCGCGTCCTCGCCTGCCGAAGGCATGGTCCCGGCACTGGAGGCGATCGGCCGCCGGATCGAGGACGTGCGCTGGATCCTGCTGACCCACGGCCACATCGACCACCTCGGCGGTGCGCACGCCCTATGGGAGCTCACCGGACGGCACGCGAAGGTCGTGATCCACGAGGCCGACGCGCCTCTGCTGCGCTCCCGGCGCGCGCACGTCGACCAGTACGTGGACGTGCGCCAGCAGTACATCGACAATCCGAATGCCATCGAGGAGCAGACGAAAGCCTCGAACCACGTCATCTCCGGCGAGATGGAGCCGACCATGCTGGTTAGGGGCGGCGAGACCCTCGCCCTGGGCGGGGACGTCACCGTTTCGGTCCACCACATCCCCGGCCACACGGCCGGGTCCGTCGCCTACGTCGTGGACGGGCAGCAGTCGGTCTTCGTCGGCGACGCCGTGCAGATCCACGGAGCGGCCAACGGCTTCCCCGGCTACGAGGATCCGGCCGCCTACCGCTCAAGCCTGCGGTACCTGCGCGACGACGTCCGCCCGCAACACCTGTACCTGGGCCACCCGTACCGGGGCGCTGACGGCCTGCCGTACGGAGTTGAACTGGACCGTGAGGCGGCCCGGAATGCCCTGCAGGGAAGCCTGGACCTCGAGACCCGAATCGACGACGCCGCCCGCCGGTACCTTCGCGACGGCCTCCAGGAGACGGACTCGCCATACTCGCCCTTCGCCCGCGTCGCTGCAGAACTCGGCTACGCGGGCGACCCCAGCCTCGAGCCGTCCCCGTTCTTCACGACGCTCCACGGCTACCGCACGGCATTTGACCGCCTGACCAAAGATGAGGAGCTTCGCACCCATGGATGACCTGAAGATGTTGGATGCCGGCGCGGAGAAAATCGCCGTCCGCAAGGACCTCCGGGTCCCGATGCGGGACGGCGTCGAGCTCGCCGCGGACGCCTATCACGGTATCGGGGACAAGCCGCGCCCCGCCCTCGTAGCCCTGAGCCCCTACGGCAAAGAATTGCAGGCGCTGGCCCTTACAACCCCGCCGCAGCGGCGCCCCAGCCCGATGTGGGACGGCTGCATCGAGGCCGGCGACATCGCCCGCATCGTCAAGGAGGACTACGTCCACGTCATTGGCGACCTGCGCGGCTCGGGCCACTCCGGCGGCGAACATATCGGCAATTACAACGCCGGTGGCGTGTCGCTTGGCCAGGACGCCTACGACTTCATCGAGTGGGTCGCCGGGCAGCCGTGGTGCGACGGCAACGTCGGCATGGTCGGCATCTCCTATTTCGGCTCCATGCAGGTGCTGGCAGCGGCCGAGCGGCCGCCGCACCTGAAGGCGATCTTTGTCTCGGGCGGCCACTACGACTTCTACGAGACCACCTACCATGGCGGCATCATGTGGTTCATGCCGCGTGCTGCACGCGAGGGCCGCGGCGGCGATTCCGGCTGGGCGTTCACGGACAACGTCAAGTCCCGCATGATCGAGAAGTACTCCCCCGGGGAATTGAAGAAGCTGGTTGCCACGCGTCTTGCGGACCCGGACGTGGCCGCCTGGCCGAACCTGGTCCATGTCCTGAACTACCCGAAGAACCACGAGGCCTGGTTCGACATTGTGATGAACGAGCTCGACGGGGACTGGTACGAGGAGCGCAACCCCATCACGCTGGCCCCGAACATCGACATCCCGGTCTACCTGCAGATCGACCAGGGCCGCGGCTGGACGATGGACGGCACGATTGAGCTGTTCAAGGAGCTGAAGGGCCCCAAGAAGCTGGACATCGGCCCCTACCCGCCGATGCAGTCGCGCCCCTTCATCGAAGAACACGACAAGATGTTCCGGTGGTACGACTACTGGATCAAGGGCATCGACAACGGCGTCATGGACGAGCCGGCCGTGAGCGTCTTCGTGGAGGGCTCGCGTGAGCTGGTGACTGCGGAGGCGTGGCCGCCGAAGGACGTCGAGTACAAGTCCCTCTATCTGCGCCCGCGGCACAAACTGTCGACCGAGCCCGAGCTGATGGGCGCGGAGTACGCCGCCCCGGACGGCTTCTACCAGGCGCCGCTGACAGTGACCGACATGGTGGAGATCATCAGCTGGTCCACCCCTGCCTTCGAGGAGGACACGGAGATGATCGGCACCGGTGCCGCGCACATCTTCGCCGAGATCGACCAGCCGGACACCAACTTCATCCTCCGCCTGTGGGATTACGCGCCCACCGGCGCGCGCCAGCTGATCACCAGCGGATACCTGAAGGCCTCGCACCGCGAACTTGACGACCGCAGCACCGAGGGCAACCCGCTCCACCCGCACACCCGCAGCGTGCCGGTGGAGCCGGGGACCATCGAGGAGTACGTCCTGCGCCTCTATCCGTTCGCGAACACCTTCAAGCCGGGCCACAAGCTCATCGCAGAGCTCTCCAACGGCGAGCCGCTGGCCGACGAGCACAACGCGCTGCTGCCGCCGGATGCCTTCCATCTGCCGGTGGGCCGGCCCGTCACCCACAAGATCTACCGCGACGCCGCCCACCAGTCCAGGCTGGTCCTGCCGTTCACCTCCCGCCAACCGGCGGAGGGCCAGCCGGCGGGCGTCCAGGCGCGCTGATGCCGTGCGGCAGCTGACAACACCAGGGCGCAGCCAACAGGCTGCGCCCTGGTGCCGCCTGCTCACTCAGCCAGCAGGAAGCACCAGTTCTCGACCATCAGATCCAGTGAAGTATCGCGGTCCACGGTCCAGCCGAGCCGCATCCAGCGGCGGGAAAAGAACTCCAGCTCGCCGAAGGCCAGCGCGCAGCGGACCCGGCGGCTGGCCGGGTCAAAACGCCCGGCGCTGTCGAGGCCCGCCTGCATGTCGTCGATCGCCGCGTCGAACCACTGGTCCAAAGCCGCCTGGATGTCCGGTTCGCTGGCCGCGGCCTGGTGAGCCGCCACAACATAGGGGCGGATGTCGGCCCACTGGTCAAATTTCCGGGCCAGCCAGACCCTGATCAGCTCGCGGTCCCCGGACTCCACCACCGAATGCAGCGGCGGGACATCGGCCTCCGTCAGCATCTCGTTGGACCGCTCGACGAGCGAGCGCATGAGCTGGGCTTTGGACGGAAAATGCGAATAGAAGGTTGCCCTGGTGGTGCCTACGGCAGCCGAAATGTCATCCACCGTGGTGGCGGCGAACCCTTTCTCCTCGAAAAGCTCCAGCCCCTTGTCGAGGAAAAGCCGGCGGGTCATCTGCCTTTGAGCGTCTCGAATGCTTGCCACGCCCCCAGATTAGTCCCCCGATTCACCGCACTCGTTCACTTGATGCTGTTTTCAGCCACTGAACCGACGTAAGCCGCGAGGTGCTCGCCGGTGAGGGTGGAGCGGGCGGCCACAAGGCTGCCGGGCGTGCCCTCGAAAACGATCCGGCCGCCGTCGTGACCGGCGCCGGGACCAAGGTCGATGATCCAGTCGGCGTGCGCCATGACCGCCTGGTGGTGCTCGATGACGATGACCGATTTGCCGGAGTCGACGAGCCGGTCCAGGAGTCCCAAAAGGTTCTGGACGTCGGCGAGATGCAGGCCGGTGGTGGGCTCGTCGAGGACGTAGACATCACCCTTCTCCGCCATCTGGGTGGCGAGCTTGACGCGCTGCCGCTCGCCACCGGACAGCGTGGTGAGCGGCTGGCCCAGGGTGAGGTAGCCCAGCCCGACGTCGACGAGCCGGTCGAGGATCTTGTGGGCCGCCGGGGTGCGGGCCTCCCCTTCGCTGAAGAACACCGCGGCTTCGGTCATTGACATGGCCAGCACCTCGGCAATATTCCGGCCACCCAACGTGTACTCCAGAACTGCCGCCTGGAACCGCCGGCCCTCGCAGTCCTCACAGGTGGATTCGACCGTGGCCATGACACCGAGCTCGGTGAAGATGACACCCGCGCCGTTACAGGTGGGGCAGGCACCCTCCGAATTGGAGCTGAACAGCGCCGGCTTCACGCCGTTGGCCTTCGCGAACGCCTTGCGGATCGGCTCGAGGAGGCCCGTGTACGTCGCAGGGTTGCTGCGCCGCGAACCCTTGATGGCGCCCTGGTCGATCACCACCACACCGTCCCGGCCGTCCACCGAGCCGTCGATCAGCGAGCTCTTGCCCGAACCTGCAACACCCGTGACGACGCAGAGCACGCCGAGCGGGACGTCGACGTCCACGTCCTTGAGGTTGTGCGTCGAGGCGCCCCGCACCTCGAGCGTGCCGGACGGGGTACGCACGGAGTCCTTCAACCTGGCCCGGTCGTCGAGGTGCCGCCCGGTGATGGTGTCGCTCGCCCGCAGGCCCTCCACGGTTCCCTCGAAGCACACGCTGCCGCCCGCCGTACCCGCGCCGGGGCCAAGGTCAATGACGTGGTCGGCGATGGCGATGGTCTCCGGCTTGTGCTCGACGACGAGCACGGTGTTGCCCTTGTCCCGCAGCTGCAGCAGCAGCTGGTTCATCCGTTCGATGTCATGCGGGTGCAGGCCGATCGTCGGCTCGTCAAAGACGTAGGTGATGTCGGTAAGGGACGAGCCCAGGTGCCGGATCATTTTGGTGCGCTGGGCCTCGCCGCCGGACAGGGTGCCCGCCGGACGGTCCAGCGAGAGGTAACCCAGCCCGATTTCGGCGAACGAGTCGAGCAGGTGCTGCAGGCCTTTCAGCAGGGGTGCGACGGAAGGGGCGTCAAGCTCGCGGATCCATGCGGCGAGGTCGCTGATCTGCATCTCGCAGAGGTCCGCGATGTTCTTGCCCTGGATCTTCGCGGACCTGGCCTCCGGGCTCAGCCGGGTGCCGTCGCACTCGGGGCAGGCCTGGAACGTGATGGCGCGTTCCACGAAGGCCCGGATGTGCGGCTGCATGGCGTCGACGTCCTTGGAGAGCATCGACTTCTGGATCTTCGGGATCACGCCCTCGTAGGTCAGATTGATGCCCTCGACCTTGATCTTGGTGGGCTCCTTGTAGAGGAGGTCGTGCATTTCCTTCTTGGTGAACTTCGCGATCGGCTTGTCCATGTCGAAGCCGGCGCCGCTGAAGATCCGGCCGTACCAGCCGTCCATGCTGTAGCCGGGGATCGTCAGGGCACCCTCGCTGAGCGATTTGCTGTCGTCGTACAACGCAGTGAGGTCGAAGTCCGAAACCGAGCCCATCCCCTCGCAGCGTGCGCACATGCCGCCCAGGTAGACCACATCGCGCACCACGCTCCGCTCGACCCGGCCGCCGGCTTTCTCGGTACTCATCACCCCGCTCGCCTTGCGCGTCGGGACGTTGAAGGAGAAGGCAGTGGGTGGCCCGATGCGGGGCATGCCCAGACGGCTGAAGAGGATCCGGAGCATGGCGTTCGCGTCGGTGGCGGTGCCGACGGTGGACCGGGGGTTGGCGCCCATCCGCTCCTGGTCAACGATGATCGCCGTCGTCAGCCCCTCCAGGTGGTCCACCTCGGGCCGCGCCAGGTTGGGCATGAAGCCCTGCACAAACGCGCTATAGGTCTCGTTGATCATCCGCTGCGACTCGGCGGCGATGGTGGCGAAAACCAGCGAGCTCTTGCCCGAGCCGGACACGCCGGTGAACACCGTCAAGCGGCGCTTCGGGATCTCGACGCTGATGTCCTTGAGGTTGTTCTCCCGTGCGCCCTGCACGCGGATCAGGTCGTGGCTGTCCGCTTCATGCAGCGCGGGCGGCTGCGTGTCCGTGCTCGTGGCAATGCTCATCGTGTCTCCATCTGTTGGGCGGGGCAGCCCCAAGCGTCCCCGTCGTCGTCGACTGGCTCTATCTAACCAGCTGGCGGCTGGTCCGGCGGTGGCCGGCGGGCACCTTAGATCGGCTGCTGGATGCGGATCAGGTTGCCCGCGGGATCGCGGAAGGCGCAGTCGCGCACCCCATAGGCCTGCTCTGTCGGTTCCTGGACCACCTCGGCGCCGCTGGCCTGCAGCCGCTCGAAGGTGGCGTCGACGTCCTTGGTGGCCAGGAGGATGCGCGCATAGGTGCCCTTGGCCATCATCTCGTCGATGGTGCCGCGCTCTTCATCGGTGACGCCGGGATCGGCGGCCGGCGGTTCCAGGACGATGGATGTGTCCGGCTGGCCGGCCGGGCCGACCGTGATCCAGCGCATCCCGCCGTAGCCGACGTCGTTGCGGACCTCGAAGCCGAGGGTGTCCCGGTAGAAGGCCAAGGCGGCGTCGGGATCGTTGTGTGGGAGGAAACTCGCGTGAATGTTGATGTCCATGGACTTCATGCTAGTTGCGGTTCGGGGGCCGGGACTTCTCGATTCCTGACCGGTCTGGTGACCTGTTTCGCGACGCATGAGGGCATCCCTGCGGTTGCCCTGGCAGCCTCGCGCCGGTAGACGCTGGGCGGCACGCCAACCAGTTCGGTGAAGCGGGTGCTGAAGGTGCCCAGCGACGAGCAGCCGACCGTAAAGCAGACCTCGGTGACGCTCAGGTCGCCGCGGCGCAGCAGGGCCATCGCGCGTTCTATGCGCCGTGTCATGAGATAGCTGTACGGCGACTCGCCGTACGCCAAGCGGAACTCGCGGCTGAGGTGCCCCGCGGACATGTGGGCGCCACGGGCGAGGGCCTCGACATCCAGCGGCTGTGCGTATTCCCGGTCCATTCGGTCGCGGACGCGGCGTAACAGCGCGAGGTCGCGCAAGCGCTGCGCCCGGTCGGGTTTGCTGGTCACAAGTGCGATCGTGCTACGTCGTGCCGGAGTTGTCCAGCCCGGAGGTGTTCCTGAATCTCCGGCCGTTCCATTGTCTTTGGCGGCAGGCTCGCTGAGAATGAACCATGACGGTCTACCTGAGGTCTCTGGAAACTGCAGTCCCGCCAACCATCCTGGTCCAGCCCGAGGCCAGGGCCGTGTTCGCCGCCCAGCCGGGCCTCACCCGGCTCGGGTCCCGGCTCGTCAACACGTGCTTTGATTCCGCAGCCATCGACACCCGGCACACGGCGGTGGAGGAACTCACCGCGGACAGCCAGGCGGAAAACCCCCAGTTCTTCGACCCCGCCACCGGCCTGGTGCTCAGCCCCAGCACCAAGACCCGGAACGGCATTTTCGCCACGGAAGCGACCAAGCTTTTCATTGAAGCAGCCCAAAAAGCCCTCGATGCCTGCCCGGGCGTCGAGGAGCGGGACATCACCCACCTGATCACGGTTTCCTGCACCGGATTCTTCAATCCCGGCCCGGACTACAAGATTGTCCGGGCCCTCGGCCTGAATCCGGCTGTCCAGCGGTACCACCTCGGCTTTATGGGCTGCTATGCAGCCTTCCCGGCGATGCGGGCGGCGAAGTCCTTTTGCGAGGCGGATCCGGAGGCGACGGTGCTGGTGGTCTGCGCCGAACTCTGTTCCCTTCACGTCCGGACCTCCAATGATCCGGACACCATCATGGGGTCGGCGTTGTTCGCCGACGGCGCTGCCGCGGCCATCATCACAGCGCGGGACATCCCCGTGGAAACGCCCCTGCTGCGGCTGGACCACTTCGAAACCGTCCTGACGCCCGTCGGGGAGGACTCGATGGCCTGGAACATCGGTGACGAGGGCTTCGAGATGGTGCTGGGCAACTATGTCCCGCACATCATCGATGATCACATCATTGGCGCGCTGGAACCGCTCCTGTCCCGCGACGGCTCGCTGAAGGGGCTCCCCTACCGGGAGATCGAGCACTGGGGCATCCACCCGGGCGGCCGGAGCATTCTGGACAAGGTCCAGTCCAGGCTGGAGCTCAGCGACGAGCAGCTGGTCCCGGCCCGCGAAACCCTCCGGAACTTCGGCAACATGAGCAGCGCCACCGTCCTGTTCGTCCTCAAGCACATCCTCGAACTGCCGGCAGCGGACGATGCCGCAGACGATGCCGGGGCCGGCCCGGGCGCGGAACGGATCTGCTCCATGGCCTTCGGTCCGGGCCTGACGGTCGAGACGGCGCTCTTCACCCGGGTGGCGGCCACGCGGCCCACCGCAGCTTTGCGGCAGGAGCCAACTGCGGAACCAGCACAGTCCGTAGCGGTGCGGGTCTGAAAGCGGCCACGCTGAAACCGTTCAGCGCGAAGCGGGGCAGGGAACACCTTCGGGCGGCCCTCCTGCGGGACCGCGCATCCGACGCCGTCGAGGAAATGGACCTGCCGGGCTGCGACCCCGGCCGCCTGGAGCGCACGTATGCCCAGTTTGCGCTTGTCAACCGTGCCGTCGCCGGCTGGCGCGGCATCTACCGGTCCCGGATCAGGCCCCGGCTGTCCACTGCTTCCGCCGCGTCCCTGCTGGATATCGGGTGCGGCGGGGGCGACGTTTCCGTGCTGTTGGCCCGGTGGGCGGCCCGGGACGGACTGCGTCTCGAGGTCACCGCTATTGACCCGGATCCGCGGGCGATCCTGTTCGCCCGCGCCCGCCACTCGACGGCGGACGTGACGTTCCGCCAGGCGGCCAGCGCGGAGCTGCTCGAAGAGGGCAACCGGTACGACCTCGTGGTATCCAACCATGTCCTGCACCACCTTGACGGGCTGGAAGCGTTTCTCGCCGAGTCGGCCCGGTTGTCCCGCGGCACAGTGGTCCACAACGACATCCGCCGCAGCCCCGCCGCCTACGCGCTGTTCTCTGCCGGCTCCTGGGTGCTCACCGGCTCCTACATCCGGCAGGACGGGCTGACCTCGATCCGCCGAAGCTACACCGCCGCGGAGCTGGCCGCCGCCGCTCCCCCGGGCTGGACCGTCGCCCGCCACGCCCCCTTCCGGAACCTGCTGCTGCACGGCACTCCCGGCGGCGCCTACCAGTCAGGGCCCGGCGCCAGTGGCTGAGGTTCTGATCATCGGTGCCGGTCCGGTGGGGCTGTTCATGGCCGCGCTGCTGCTGCAGGACGGCGTGGATGTGCAGGTGCTGGAACAGCGGGGCGCACCGGAGCCGCAGTCGCGCGCCATCGGCATCCATCCGCCGGCGCTGGCCGCGCTCGCGGGAACCGGAGTTGCCGAGGCCATGATTGCCGAGGGGGTCCAGATCCGCCGAGGTATGGCACTGGCCGGCGGAAAATGCCTCGCCCGGATGTCTTTTGCCGGCGTCTCGGACCGCTTTCCGTTCGTCCTGTCCCTGCCCCAGGCCCGTACTGAGGCGCACCTGGAACGGCGGGTCAACGAGCTCGGCGACGGCGCCCTGCACCGCGGCGTCCGCCTCACCGGACTGTCCGACGACGGCGGCCGGGTCAGCGTGGAAGCCGACTCCAAGAGTGGCACCCTGCGCTATTCGGCGCCGCTGGTCATTGCCGCCGACGGCGTGCGTTCCACGGTGCGGGCGCTGCAGGGCGCCGACGTGCGCGTGAAAGAGTACCCGGACAGTTACATGATGGGTGACTTCGCGGACGGCACCGGGTTCGGTCCGGACGCGGCACTGTTCCTCTCCGGCGCCGGCATCGTGGAGTCGTTCCCCTTGCCCGGCCAGCTCCGCCGCTGGGTGGTCCGGCTGGGTGACGGCGACTCAACGGCCGGCGGCTCCCCGCCCGGCGGACCTGATGCCGGAGGACCCGGCGCCGACGCCCGGTGGCTCACGGGCTGCGTGCGCGAACGGACGGGGCTCGCCATCGACGCCGGGACCAACAGCATGCTCAGCCGCTTCGGCGTCCGCACGCGCCTGGTCCCCCGGATGGTGGCCGGCCGGGTGGTGATGATCGGGGATGCGGCCCACGAGGTGAGCCCCATCGGCGGGCAGGGCATGAACCTCGGCTGGCTGGATGCGGCGGAGCTGGCACCGATCGTCTCGGCGGCCGTGCGCGGCCAGGATGTCGCGGATCGCCTCCGGAGCTTTGAGCGAACCCGGTTGCGGGCGGCGGCGAGAGCCGCACGCCAGGCGGAAATAAACATGGCCCTCGGCCGGCCCCTCACGGACCGTCTCCTGGCGCTGCGGAACCGTGGCATCTCAGGCGTCGCCGCAGTTCCGCCGGTGAATTCCCTGATCGCCCGCCGTTTCACGATGCACTAGGCAACGCATTGGCACGGGTTTGCCCCGGAATAGACTGTGCGCATGGACGGACTTCCCGTGATGCGCGGCGCCGCATCGTATTGGGTGTTGCGGGCAGCGGCCGCCACGGTGCTGCTCGGCGCGGCGGCGTCATGCAGCTCCGGAACGGCCGGCGGCACCGCCTCCCCGGCAAGCGCGACGGCGTCGGCGACCCCGATCCCCGCAGGCCCCGTGACCGCGGAAATCAGCCAGTTCCGCGACAACTACAGCAAGCAGATCATCGAAATCCAGCTCACGAACACCACCGGCCATGCCCTGACGGTCCTCGGTGCGGAACTGACCAGCCCTCTCTTCGTGGCCCCGATCATCTGGTCCGCCCGCACCGGCGGGATCGAGCTTCCGCCCGGACAGCCCAAGAGCCTGCCGGCGCAGCTGCCCGCCCCGGATTGCGGCAGCCCGGCCGGACCGGGAGCCACCTCCGGGGCTGCGGGGGACGCCCGTGTATCCCTGCGGCTGGCCACGCCGGAAGGTGCCGTGCCGGTCCCGGCCATGGCCCCGGCAACAGACCCGTTCGGCGTCCTGGCGCGGAACAATTCGGAGCTGTGCCTTGCCCGGGAAGCCTCGGCCGTCGCCACGATCGCGCTGGATCCCGAGCTCGAGGTCGCCGCGGACGGTCAGACCGCCGTCGTGCGTCTGCTGCTGCAACCGCGCGCCGCCGGCGCCGGTGAACTGGTGATAGACCGGATCGAGGAAACCACGCTGCTGGCGGAGGCCTCACAAGCCCCGTGGCCCCGGTCGGTGACGGTCCGCGCCGGCGGTGCCCCGGCCCAAGTGCGCCTCGGCATCAGGCCCTCCCGCTGCGATCCCCATGCAGTGGCCGAAGACAAGGTGGGCACACTCCTTCCCCTGCAGGTCAGGGTGGCGGGCCGCGAGGGAATTGTGAAGATCGACGCCGGCAGCCAACTTCGCGCCCGCATCTACGACTTTGTTACAAAGGCGTGCGGGCGCCAGTAGTGTGGGGGCATGCCCTATGACGCCAGGCCCACTGACTACAGCGCCGCCCGGATAAGCGAGACCGTCCAGGAGATCCTGAGCGCCGGCATCCTCCCGCCGATTGTCCAGGCCGGACACCCGGTGCTCCGGCACGTGGCGGCGCCGTACGATGGCCAGTTGACTGATGCCGACCTCGGCCACCTCATCGACCTCATGCGCAGCGTGATGCACAAGGCCCCAGGCGTGGGCCTGGCGGCCCCGCAGCTGGGGATTCCGCTGCAGATCGCTGTCCTGGAGGACCAGTTCGACGTCGATCCCGACGTCGCTGCCGTCCGCGGGCGGGAGGCGCTGCCGTTCTTTGCCATGCTGAACCCGGGCTATCGTCCCCTGGGCGCGAAGTCCGCGGCGTTCTACGAAGGCTGCCTCTCCATTGGCGGCCTGCAGGCGGCGGTCGTGCGGCCGGAATCAGTCCAGCTCGATTTCACGGCGCCGGACGGCACGAAACTCCAGCAGACTTTCTCCGGCTGGCAGGCCCGGATTGTCCAGCATGAAACCGACCACCTCCACGGGATCCTCTTCCTGGACCGGGCCGAGCTACGCTCCATCAGCAACAATGTCGAATACTCCGCCCGCTGGGCCCAGCCGGACATCAGCCGCGCCCGGCAGGAACTCGGGTTCCTGCCGGACCCGGCCGCGGACTAAGCCTGCGGGCCAGGGCCAGGGCTAGGGCTGCGGCGCCGGATTCGATGCGGACGGCAGGTAGCGGGCCCACCACTTCAGGATTTCATCGAACCGCTGCTTCCGGTGGTGCGGGGTGCCGGAGCGGGACAGCTCATGGTTCTCGCCGGGGAAGACCAGGAATCCGGTCTCGACCCCCTGTTGCTTGAGGGCGGTGAAGTACCGCTGGCCCTGCTCCACGGGACACCGGAGGTCCTCCTCGCTGTGGATCACCAGCGACGGCGTCCGTACATGCTGCACGCGCGCCATGGGACTCTGGGCCTCCATTTGCTCCGCCGCCGGGCCGGTGTATTCGCCACCGAAGAACCAGCCGATGTCGGAAGAACCGGTGAAGCTCACGGGGTCCAGGAAACCACGCTCGACTATGGCGGCCCGGAAACGGTGGTCGTGGCTGATGGTCCACGCCGTCAGGTAGCCGCCGTAGGATCCGCCCATGATGCCGACATTGGCGGAGTCCAGATCCTCGAACTTCCCCACTGCCCCGTCCAGGAACGCCAGGACGTCCTGCATGTCCACGGTTCCCATCCGCTCCTTGATGGACCGGCCATGTGCCTGGCCGTAACCGGCAGAACCCCGCGGATTGCACATGAGCACGGCGTAACCGGCCCCGGCATAGACCTGCGCTTCGTCGAACAACGCCACTCCGAACTGGGCAAACGGGCCGCCATGGATGTTCAGCAGCACCGGGTGCGGGCCAGGGCCCGCCGGCTTCACGAGCCAGCCATGGACCGGGTACCCGTCCGCCGAGGGCAAAGTCAGTTCCTGCGGCTCGCTGATCCCCGCCACGCTCCGCAGCTGGGCGGAAAAGTCCGTCAGGCGGCGCACCTGCCCGCCGTCGAGCACGGCAACATCACCGGCCGTCGTCGAATCGCTGAAACTCACCACGAGCGTTCCGCCACCCTCCGCGGCGCCGGTCACCACCCGATTGCCTTCCAGGAGGACGGTGTGGCCGCCCGTCGCAACGAATTCGTGCAGCTCCACGGTTCCCCGCGCATTGTTCAGCACCAGGGCGCCGGCGCCGCCGCGCAGCTCCAGCCGGCCGCCGCCGGACAGGTCCAGCGCCTCGGCATCGCTGAGCGCCGTGGCGTGTCCGCCGGCGGCAGGCATCGCATAGAGGACGGTGTTCCTGGCCACGAAGTCCAGACCGGATGCGCCCAGATCCTGGGCCAGGAAGAAGAGCCACAGCCCATCGGCGGATTGGCGCACGGCGCTGATGCTCTGCCGTCCGGCGTTGGCCGGCACCACAGCCTGCGGCTGCCCTCCGGTAACAGGCAGCGCGTAGATTCCACTGACGAGGTCAGTGTCCCGCCCATCGTGCAGGGCGGCGGTGAAGAAGATGGTGCCGCCGTCGGCGCTGAAGCCGGCGCCGTTGTGGTCCGCTGGTGCGGTGGTGAGTTGTTTGGCGGCCGGCAGCAGCCCGGCAGCATTCTCCGCGGGATCGGCCGCGGTGCCGAGGGCCTTCAGGGCGCGTCCGGCCGGCGCCACCTTCGGTTCGGCGTCAAGCTGCGGCACCTCGAGGATGAACAGCTGAAGCGGCTTGTCAGCGGTGTAGCCAACACCGTTCATCCGGTACTGGAAATCCGTGATCAGCCGGGCGTCCTCGCTGCCCGCACTCACGCCGTCGACGCTGCCATACCGGCCCTCGTCAGGCGTCCTGGCGCTGAAGAGAATGCTGCGGGAATCAGGCGACCACGTGAAGGAGCTGACCCCCAGTGGGGCCGCCGTCAACAGCTGGGGTTCGCCGCCGGCGGCTTCCACCACGAACAGCTGCGGCTTTCCGTCCGCTGCCGCACGCAGGAACCCAAGGGCACGGCCGTCAGGTGAAAAGTCCGGTGCTGTGTCACGGAAGCCCCGGGTCAGCCGGCGTGGCCTCTGGTCAGGGTCGTTGAAGTCCGGGTGGGTCAGGTCCTGGCCCAAGGGCACGGTCCACAGCTGGCCCACGTAGGCATCGGCATCGAAGTCCGGGTGGAGCACGGAGACCACGGCGCGGGAACCGTCGGGGTGCACGGCAGGGGCGGACACGGAATTGAGCAGCGGAAGATGTTCAGATTTCACGATTGCGAGCCTAGCCCGTGGCGTGCCCGCTGTGAAACACCTCACGTTGCGCCGGTGCGGCGAGGCACGCCGCGGCGTTCCCGGTGCCCGGCGCCCCTGTAGCCAATATCCCGTCCGCGCGGCGGGCCGGCGATCCGCGCATAGGATGAAAGCTATGCCCGCCGCCGATCTCCCCCTCCTGTGCCCGGTGTGCCGCCAGGGCCTCCACTTCACTGGCGGCGCCCGCACCCTGGTGTGCGGAGCCGGCCACAGCTTTGACGCGGCCAGACAGGGCTACTTCAACTTCCTGGTCGGCAAGGGGACGGTTTTTGAAGCCGACAGCGCAGAAATGGTGGCGGCCCGCTTCGACTTCCTCTCCGCGGGGCATTACCAGCCGCTGGCCGATGCCGTGGCCGGGCTCGCCACACCGGCGCTCCGGGAGGCCCCCGCCGGCCGGCCCCTCGTGCTCGACGCCGGAACGGGCACCGGCCACTACCTCAGGGCCGTGCTGGACCGGGCCGCGGACAGTGGTCCGGCCGCGGCAATCGGCCTGGACATTTCCAAGTTCGCCCTGCGTCGCGCAGCCAGGCTGAACCCCGAGGCTTTGAACGTCGTCGGGGACGTCTGGCAGCCGTTGCCGGTCGCGGAGAACGCCGTCGACGTCGTCACCGTGGTCTTCGCGCCGCGCAACGCGCCCGAGTTCGCCCGGGTCCTCCGCCCCGGCGGCCGCCTGATCGTGGTCACACCGCGGCCCGGCCACCTGGCGGAGGTTGCCGGGCCGGCCGGGATGCTGGGGATCGAGCCGGCCAAAGACGAGCGGCTCGCCGCGTCCCTGGGCCAGCACTTCGCGCCCGTCGCAGCATCTGATCTGGACCTGGCATTGAACCTTGGCCCGCGCGACGTCGCCAACCTGGCCTACATGGGACCGGCCGGCCACCACCTGGACCGCGCCGCACTGGTAGCCCTCGAGGCCGCGCTTCCGGAGCGGACCTCCGTCTCGGCCCGCTTCCGGATCAGCGTCTTTCAACCCATCCGCTGACCATTTCCGCTCCCGCCACTTCGCGGGTGCCGTCCGGCATGCCCTGAAAACCACTCCCCGGGAGGGAACCGGGGCGGAAAGCCAGGCTGGGGAATCGACCCGCGAAATAACGACTTGGCCACTTTGGCCATCAATTCCCTACCGCCGGTCCCAGCTATTGCCTTTCCGCTTAGGATGGAATCACAGTTACTGGGGACCTGTGCCTGCAGCTCCCGGAACTCTAGGGGGAATTGATGTCTGAATGGCTGATCGAGAATTGGTGGGCGTTGTGGCTCACGCTCTTTCTCCTGTTTGCCGTGGTCGAGATGATCACACTCGATCTGTTCTTCATCATGCTCGGCGGCGGCGCCCTCGCCGGGCTTGTGGCGGACTTCGCCGGCGCCGATCCGTGGCTGCAGATCATCGCCTTCTGCGTGGTGTCCCTGCTCATGATCGGCTTCGTCCGGCCGGTGGCCCTCAAGCATCTCCACCGGGGACCGGCGGATCAGCGCACCAACATTGAACGCCTCATCGGCGAATCCGCCGTCGTCATGGAGGCTGTGAGCGAAAACGGCGGGCTCGTCAAGATTGGCGGGGACGTCTGGAGTGCGCGGTCCGAATCGGGAGTGCTGGCGCCCGGACAGCAGGCTGTGGTCAGTGCCATCGAAGGGGCCACCGCGATCGTGGCTCCGCAACCGGAATCCGCCGTCCAATAAAGGGCGCTGTCCGGCGGGCACTGCTGTCCGGCCGGTGCGGCGCTGCCGGCGCGAGACTAAAACAAAACAACTGGGGAATAGGTGATGTATGAATATCGCAGTCGCAATTGTGCTGCTGGTACTAATTGTGTTTGTAATTATTGTGCTGGTCCGGTCGGTCCGGATCATTCCACAGGCCCGTGCCGGCGTCGTTGAACGGCTGGGTAAATACCAACGCACCCTGAATCCCGGACTTACCCTGCTGATCCCGTTCGTGGACCGCCTGCTGCCATTGCTCGACCTGCGGGAGCAGGTGGTGTCCTTCCCGCCGCAGCCGGTCATCACCGAGGACAACCTGGTGGTCTCGATCGACACCGTGGTCTATTTCCAGGTCACGGACGCCCGGGCCGCCACCTACGAAATCGCCAACTACATCCAGGCAGTGGAACAGCTGACCACCACCACTCTGCGCAACGTGGTTGGCGGCCTCAACCTGGAGGAAGCGCTGACCTCGCGCGACCAGATCAACGGCCAGCTCCGCGGCGTCCTGGACGAGGCGACCGGTCGCTGGGGCATCCGGGTCTCCCGGGTCGAGCTCAAGGCGATCGATCCGCCCCACTCGATCCAGGACTCGATGGAAAAGCAGATGCGGGCCGAACGTGACCGCCGCGCCGCCATCCTGACGGCCGAGGGCACCAAGCAGTCCGCGATCCTCACCGCGGAAGGCCAGCGCCAGTCCTCCATCCTGAAGGCCGAAGGCGACGCGAAGGCGGCCATCCTGCGGGCCGACGGCGAGGCGCAGGCCATCCAGAAGGTCTTCGACGCGATCCACAAGGGCAACCCGGACCAGAAACTGCTGGCTTACCAGTACCTCCAGACCCTCCCGAAGATTGCCGAGGGATCCTCGAACAAGCTGTGGATCATTCCCAGCGAGGTTGGCGAGGCGCTCAAGGGGATCGGCAGCGTACTGGGTGCGGGCGCGGTGCAGGAGCAGACGGCCTCAACGCCGGACGTGGCACCGTACTCACCGCCCGCCGCAGCCGACGGCCAAGGGAACCGGCCCTGATCCTGCTCCCGAACTGGGTCTCTCGGATCGGATAGTTCCGTCCTGGCCCCCGCAGACCGGCCGTTTCGGCCCGGCTGCGGGGGCCAGCCAGCTTAAGGCCGGCCCGGGCGGGTACAGGATACGCAGTTCACGCCGCGGGGCTACTCGCTTTACCGCGCCCGCAACACTCCCGTATACTTGAATATTTGTCCGGTAAGTTCAGCCGTCCGGAACAAAAACGCTCCGCACAGCGTTGATTCCAATGACGTTCCAAAGAGTTTTGTCCACTGGTGACTGTCATCTGGCCGGGCCACACCGGGCCAGGTACGGTACAGCGCGGTGCAACCAGAAGTCCGGCGCCTGACGGTCCCCGGACAACGCAGGGCTTGACCCTGCGAACCGAATAGAGGGAGAAAAGATGAGCGATCGCAGCCTGCGGGGTATGCGCCTTGGCGCACAGAGCATGGAGACCGAATCCGGCGTCGAACCGGCTCCGCGCCAGCGGGTTGAATACCGTTGCGAGGATGGCGAGCAGGTGTTCGTGACATTCTCCTCGGAAGCCGAGATCCCCCCGGTTTGGGTTTCGAAAACGGGCAAGGAGGCGTTGCTGGTGGATGGCGAACGCCCCGTCAACAGCAACGAGAAGGCAGTGCGCACGCACTGGGACATGCTGCTGGAGCGCCGCTCGCTTCCCGAGCTTGAGCAGATCCTCGAAGATCGCCTCACCATCCTGCGCGAACGCCGCGGCGAACGCCGCTCGGCCTAGTCCCCCAGCGCACCGGCTACGGCAAGGGCCGGGCCCGCATCGAATGATGCGGGCCCGGCCCTTTTTCTGTTCCTGCGTCTCCCCTGCGCCTCCTCTGCGCCTCCTGCGGCTGCACCGTCTGGACGCGCACAGGAGCCGGGATTCTGCGTCAGCCGGGGGTGAGGACGCAGAACTCGTTGCCCTCCGAATCGGCGAGGCAGACCCAGGGCACATCGCCTTGGCCGACGTCGGCGTCAGTGGCGCCCAGAGCCCGCAGCCGGGCCACCTCCGCCGCTTGATCATCACCCGGGTACGGCATCAGGTCGAGATGGACACGGCCCCACACGGCCTGCACGCCGGGCGTGCGAAGGAATTCAAGGTACGGCCCGACACCCTTGGCCGAACGCAGTCTCGCATGATCATCGCCCACCTCGTGCAGGGTCCAGTCCGTCGCCCCGCCCCAGAACCCGGCCATGGCCCGCTGGTCTGCACAGCTGACCACCACCGCGGCGATCGGCCCGGTGTCCTGGTAGATCGGGCGGGGCTCCAGCACGCGGAACAGGTTGCCCTCCGGGTCGGCCAGAACCGTCCAGGGCTCAGCACCCTGGCCGACGTCGGCGGGCGTCGCACCGAGCCCCAAGAGATGAGCGACCAGCTCCGCCTGGTGGGCCGCAGAGGTGGTGGCGAGATCGAGGCGTGCCCGGTACCTCACCGTCTCGGGGTCCGGGACGGTGACGACATCGATGCAGACGGCGGCGGGGTCGGCCAGACGAAACCCGGGGGTTCAACATTGGTCACACCGGGTCCCTCGCTGGACACGCCCAAGCCGAGTGCCTCCGCCCAAAACCGGCCGAGCGTTGAGTCATCCCGAGCCTTGAAATTCACCTGAACAAGTCGCAGCGCCATACCGCCCGACCCTATACCCAGGCGATGCCCGGACCAGGAGACACGCCTCAGGCGTCCTGCCTGCTGTCCTGCTTGCCCCGGAGCTTGTTCCAGCGGGCCGTAAGTCCCCATTTGGTGACGTTGATCATGGCTTCGACGACGATGTTGCCGCTCATCTTCGAAGCGCCGAGCTCGCGCTCCACGAAGGTAATGGGCCGTTCCACGATGGTCAGGCCGAGCTTGGCCACGCGCCAGGCCAGATCCACCTGGAAGCCATAGCCAACCGAGTCGACCGCATCCAGGTTCAGCTTCTCCAGGGTGGTGCGCCGGAAGGCGCGGAAGCCGCCGGTGACGTCCTTGATCTTCACTCCGAGCATGATCCGCGCGTACGTGCTGCCGACGCGGCTGATGGCCTGGCGGTAGAGCGGCCAGTTGACCACACGGCCGCCGGGAACCCAGCGGGAGCCCATGGCGAGGTCCGCGCCCTGCTCCACGGCCTCGATCAGCTGCGGCAGCTGCTCGGGCTGGTGCGAGCCGTCAGCGTCCATCTCCACGAGGATGTCGTAGCCGGCGTCCAGGCCCCACTTGAAGCCCGCGATGTACGCCGCTCCCAGGCCGGCCTTTCCGGCGCGGTGCAGGACGTGGACCTGTCCGTCTTCTGCGGCCATGCGGTCCGCCAGCTGCCCCGTGCCGTCAGGGCTGTTGTCGTCGACAACCAGCACGTCGGAGGCGGGCACGGCTGTGCGCAGGCGACCGAGGGTCTTGGGCAACGATTCCAGCTCGTTATAGGTCGGGATGATGGTGAGGACACGCACAGCGAGGCCTTTCCTTGAAGGGAGCGGTCGGTGCGCCGAAAGTCAATGGTTCCGGATATTCAGGCGCAACTTCCCATTATAGGGAGTTGCGCGCCCGCGGGGCGCCCGTGCGGCCGCCCGGGCAGGTCCACCCGCTTCGGGCCAGTTCCGGCAGGCCACGAATTGCGGCGCCGGAACCGTTTTCTGCTGCGAAGTAGACCCGCCCCCTGGGGGTGCCCGTGGTCATGACCAAGTAAAGCTCCCGCGGGTGCGGCAACCTGGGAAGGACCGGGGACTGCCGGAGTCTGCGCGGTACGCAACCCTCCGTTGCCCCTCAATGCTACGGGGGCGGGCCGATCTGTCAACCGAGCCGTGACCTGCCGTTTCGTCTGTCGGTGCAGGTCAGGGCGGGGTCGCGGGTGGAAATGTTTCCGCTCCGTAAGCTGGATGACGGGACGGATCAGGCGCCGGGTGGTCAGGCGTGGAGGGCGCCGCTGGCATAGAGTTCCTGGCCGTCCCGTACCGTCAGGAGGCAGGCAGGATCGCTGCCGGTGTCCAGCGCCGGCAGCAGCGGGGTGCGGGCGCGCGGGTCGGTGCTCCACGACTGCACGCGCCCGTCGGCCACCTGGACCATGAGCTCCTCAACCTCCCAGACCGCAAAGCTGGCCGGAGCGCCCGGCACCAGTTGCCCGGCCATGGGGTTGGGGTAGCGGGCTGCCCGCCAGCCGGCCCGCGTGTGGCCGAGGAACGCGGCGCGGGCCGAGATCTGTTCGGCGGGATTGGTGTGCTGCAGGCACGCTCGCACGCTGGACCACGGCCGGAGCGGCGTCACTGGGCTGTCGCTGCCGAAGCAGATCGGCACACCGGCCGCGTAGAGGCTGCCAAAGGCATTCATTCCCAGCCGGCGGGAGCCGAGGCGCTGCTGGTACAGGCGGTCCCCGCCACCCCACAGGGCGTCGAAGACCGGCTGCGCGCTGACGCTGACCGAATAGCGGGCCAGCCGGCCGATGGCCGCGGCATCGGCGAGTTCGACGTGCTCGAACCGGTGCCCCGCGGCACGGACGCGCTGCTCCCCCACCTCAGCCGCGGCGAGGTCGAGGGCGTCGAGGGCCGCGTCCAGGCCGGCGTCGCCGATCACGTGGAAACCCGCCTGGATCCCCAGGAGGGAGCACGCCGCGAGGTGGGCGGCTGCCTCGGCCACGGAGAGGTACAGGTTGCCGCGCTCTCCGGGCGCGTCGGTGTAATCCTCCCGCAGGGCGGCGGTCCGTGAGCCGATCGAGCCGTCGATGTTCAGGTCACCGGCCAGGCCCAGTACAGGCAGGCCCAATTCGTCCAGGATGGACTGGGCATGTTCGGCGGATCCGGCGAGCTCGCCCCAGTACGGCAGGATCTCCGGCGCTGCCACGCCGTCCACCCCGGTCGGTCCTCCGCCGGAGGTGCTGTTCCAGGCCGCCGCGAGCCGCAGGTCCTCGATGCTTCCGATATGCGGCGCGGCCATCTCGGCGAGGGCCACGTAGCCGTTGGCCGCAGCCTCGGCGAGGGCGCGCTGCTGGTACGCGCGCAGGGCGTCCGCCGGCAGCCGGCGGGCCGCCAGGCGGGCCGCGGTGTGGGCGTCGCGTTTGACCTGGCTTCCGGCGCCTCCGCCGTCGAGCCCGTCCAGTCCGGCCGATGCGGCCAGGGAGTTCGATACCAGGGCCGAGTGGACATCCACGCGGGACAGGTAGACCTGGCGGCCGCCGGCCGCGCGTTCGATTTCGTCCCGGGAGGGCAGGGCGGGATCGGCCCAGGTGGTCTCGTCCCAGCCGTGGCCCAGGACGGGACCGTCCGCGCTGGAAGCGGAGGCGGCGGCGACGGCGTCGAGCAGTTCAGCGGAGGAGCGCACCCCGGCCAGCTGGAGGCCCTCCAGCGCGATTCCGGTTTCCGTCAGGTGGATGTGGGAGTCGACGAAGCCGGGTGCCAGGAGCGCGCCCTGCAGATCGATCACCTCCATGGAGGAATCGGCGATGGACGTGGCGGCCTGCTCGGAACCGACCCAGGCGACGGTGTCGCCGTCGACCAGCATCGCAGTCGCAAAGGGATCGGCCGCTGTGTAGACCGAGCCGTTGCGGTACAGCGTGACGTTGCGGGGGGCGGGGGCGGCCGGCGAATCGGTCATGGGGCGGGAACTCCTTGTTGCTGGGGCCGGCCGAGCGCCGGCGGGTTCGAAAATCTGGGAGGCCGCGGCAGCGGCCCAGCGAGTGGTGCAGGCAGCGGGCCGGTCCGGCCCGCGCCCTAGGCCACGGAGGAATAGGCGACGACGCCGCGTTTGACGAGCTTGATGGCCTCCGCGCACAGCCGCGCAATCCGGGGCTCGAGGTTCGGGATGTCGGCGAGCTGGTCCAGGAGGTCGATCACCTGTTTGACCCAGCGGACAAAGTCGCCCGCGGCCAGGTCGGTGCCGCTCAGCACGTCCTGGAGGTGCCGGCCCTTGGCCCATTTGAAGATCGGCCACACGAGGCCGAGCTCGGGCTCGCCAGTGAGGGGCAGCTTGTTGGCTTCCTCGACGTCCTCCAGCGCGGACCATTCGCGGACCACGGTGTCTACCGCGGATTCCAGGGACACGCTCGGCATCTTGGGCCGCAGGCCGCGGTCCTCACGCTTGGCCTGGTAGACGAGCACACTGGCCAGCGCGGCGATCTCGGCGGCGTCGAGGTCGTTGAAGGCCCCCATCCGCAGCGACTGCGAAATCAGCAGGTCCTTTTCGCCGTAGATCCGCCGCAGGCGTTGCCCGTCCGGGCTGATGGACAGCGCGCCGGTGTCCGAGGTTTCCAGGTAGCCGTAGCCCGTCAGGACGCCGCACACACGGTCGAACGTCTTGGCGATGGTGTTGGTCCGGCCCTGGATCTGGCGGATGAGCCCGTCCGTTTCCTGGCGGAGTTTCCACCAGCGTTCGGACCACCGGGCATGGTCCTCGCGTTCGCTGCAGCCGTGGCACGGGTGGGCGCGCAGTTCCCGGCGCAGCTCGGCGATCCGCTTCTCCTGGTTGGGCGCGGCGGAGGCCCGGCCGAAGTCGTCGTCGCGGCGCGGCGGCGCCGGCGGCCGGTGCTCGCGGATGGCGTTGCGCACCGAGGAGGCCAAGTCGCGGCGGGACTTGGGAACCTTGGCGTTGAAGGTCTTGGGAATCCTGATCCGCGTGATCGGCGACAACGGACCCTCGACGTCGTGCAGGCCGATCCGGCGGAGCTGGTTGTCCAGCGTCATGACGGCGGGGCGGGGCTCGCGGGATTCGTGGTCGGAGCTGAGCACCACCGCGAGCCCGGGCGACTTCCCGGCCGGAACATCCACCACGTCGCCCGGGAGCAGCCTGCTCAGGGAGTCCTCGGTCAAGGACTTCCTGGCCCGGGACGTGCTCCGGGAGGCCATGGTTTCGGCATCGCCCAGGGCCCGCCGCAGCCTCGCGTATTCGGTGAAGTCGCCCAGGTGGCAGGTCATGGCCTTGCTGAACCCGGCAATGGATTCTTCCCGGCTCCTGACCTGCCGGGCCAGTCCCACCACGGAACGGTCCGCCTGGAACTGGGCAAAGGATGATTCGAGGATCTCCCGGGCGCGCGGCCGGCCGAACTGCGCCAAAAGGTTGATCGACATGTTGTACGTGGGCCGGAAGCTGGAGTTCAGCGGGTAGGTCCGCCGTGAGGCCAGGCCGGCGACGGCGGCCGGATCCGTTCCGGGCTGCCACAGCACGACGGCGTGGCCCTCGACGTCGATGCCGCGGCGGCCGGCGCGGCCCGTCAGCTGGGTGTACTCCCCCGCCGTGATGTTGACATGGGCCTCGCCATTGAACTTGTCCAGCTTTTCGAGCACGACGCAGCGGGCCGGCATATTCACGCCCAGGGCCAGTGTTTCGGTGGCGAAGACGGCCTTGACCAGCCCGTCGACGAACAGCTTCTCCACAACCTCCTTGAAGGTCGGCAGCATGCCGGCGTGGTGCGCGGCGAGCCCGCGGAGCAGGCCGTCCCGCCAGCTCCAGAAGCCGAGCACATCGAGGTCATCCGAGGGGATGTCCTGGGCCGCCTCGTCGACGCGCCGGGCGATGATCTGCTGTTCGGCTTCGCTGGTCAGCCAGTGTCCGGCCGCGACGCACTGGGCCACGGCGGCATCGCAGCCGGCGCGCGAGAAGATGAAGGTGATGGCCGGCAGAAGGTCCTGCCGGTCCAGGCTGGCGATGACCTGCGGCCGGCTGGCTTTCCGCACCGGGCTGCGCTGGGCTCCCTGCGGTTCGTCCCGCTGGCTGCGTTGCTGCCGGCGCTGGTTCCGGCCGCCGTGGCCGAAGCGGCCACGGAAATTCATCTGGCTCTCGGCCCGGGCCATGGACAGCAGTTCCGGGTTGACCTCGAAGCCGGCCCGCCCGGGCACTTCCGAGGTGACGGCGGCCGCCCGGCCCCCGACGACAGCCTCGGCTACGGCATCGGCGGACGCCTCACTGGCACTTGTCTCACTGGCCGTTGCCCCCCTGGCACTTGTCTCACTGGCAGTTGCCCCACCAGGCAGGGCGATCTCGTCAAAGCTCGTGTCGCCGGCAAACAGGTCCACGATCTTCCGGCCCACCATGACGTGCTGCCACAGCGGCACCGGGCGGTGCTCGGAGACGATCACATCGGTCTGCCCGCGGACGGTGTCGAGCCACGCACCGAACTCCTCGGCGTTGGAGACCGTGGCACTCAGGGACGCCACCTGGACCTCGCTGGGCAGATGGATAATGACTTCCTCCCACACTGCGCCGCGGAAGCGGTCGGCGAGGTAGTGGACTTCGTCCATGACCACGAAGCCGAGATCATCCAGGGTGTCCGAATCCGCGTAGAGCATGTTGCGGAGCACTTCGGTGGTCATCACCACCACCGGGGCGTCGCCGTTGATGCTGGTATCTCCGGTGAGCAGGCCCACCTGGGCGGCGCCGTACTTGGCGGCCAGTTCGGAGTACTTCTGGTTGCTCAGGGCTTTGATGGGGGTGGTGTAAAACGCCTTGAGCCCACGCTGGAGGGCCAGATAGATGGCGAACTCCCCCACAATCGTCTTCCCGGCGCCGGTGGGGGCGGCCACCAGCACGCCCCGGCCGGCCTGCAGGGACAGGCATGCTTCGCGCTGGAAGTCATCGAGTTCAAATTCGAGCGAGCGGATGAACCCGCCCAGATAGGTCTTGGCTTCAGCAGCCCGCTCGACGCTGGCGCGGTAACGTTCGGACGGTGATTCCGGCCCGGGGTGTGAGGACATGTTTCCAGCCTAGTGCGCGAAAGGCTAGAGATTCTCCAGCTCGGAGCTGGGGGTGGCGTGGTCGGCGGTGGCTTCGGTCTCGGCGTCGCGTTTGACGGCGCGCCGCTCGCGCCGGCGGTCGTTGAGCAGGCACAGCCCGATCGCGGCGAAGAACAGCGCCAGCATGGGTCCGGCCAGGTAGAACATGCTCATGGCGTCGGCGCCGGGAGCGGCCATCGCGGCGAACAGGCAGACCAGGAAGACTGTGATCCGCCAGCTCTTGAGCAGCTGCTGGCCCTTGATGAGCCCGGCCAGGTTCAGCCCGAACAGGACCACCGGGAGGAGGAAGGCGATGCCGAAGGCGAGCAGCAGCCGCAGCACGAAGGACAGGTACACCTGGGCGCTGATGAAGTTGGAGCCGCCCGACGGCGTGAAGTCGGTCAGGACACGGACCGCGTTGGGCAGCACGAGCCAGGCCAGCAGGACGCCGCCGACGAAGAGCGGCACGGCCGCCGCCACGAAGGACAGGGCCAGGCGGCGTTCCTTCTTGTGCAGCCCCGGCACGATGAAGGCCCAGAGCTGGTAGAGCCAGACGGGGCTGGCGATAATCAGGCCCAGGAACACGGAGACCTGGATCATGAGGTCGAACGAGCTCGCGACGCCGTCGAAATTCAGGGTCGCCTGGCGGCCTTCGTGTTCATTCAGGTCGCGGATCGGCTTGATCAGCGCCGCCAGCATTGGCTGGTAGACAAGGAAACCCACTACCGTCCCAAGGACGACGGCGATTGCCGCCTTGAAGAGCCGGTTGCGCAGCTCTTTGAGGTGGTCGAGGAGCGCCATCCTCCCCTCGGGGTTCGATCGACGGCTCATGGTTACTGCCATGCGGTCTTAGGCGCGGGTCGACGGCGGAACGTCGGTTCCGTCGCCCGTGCGGCTTTCCGGTGCGCCGGCCTGCGGGTGGTTGATGACCCGTCCTTCAACCGGCTCGGAGCCATCCTTGGCATCGGTGGTGCCGTCCTTCTTCATTTCCCGGACTTCCGACTTGAAAATGCGCATCGACTGGCCCAGGCTGCGGGCCATGCCCGGCAGCTTCGGCGCAGCGAACAGCACCAGTGCCAGAACGATGATGATGATGAGATGCCAGCCTTCAAGCCTCATGGGGAGAGGTCCTTTCGTTTGAATACATCCTATGTCTAACGCGTTTCGATGTCGCGCAGTGCCTGGGGTTGCCCGCGGTCCTTCTTGCGTTGGATGCGGCGCAGCCGGCGGGCGTTTTGCCGGGCGAGCTTGGATGCGTGGTAATCATGTCGCATCCGCGCGGGCGAGGCAAAAATGGCGTCGCCGGGCGCCGGCCGAAGGGACTCGTCCGCGCTGACCGGGTCACCAACGCCGGCCGCTGTCGAACCGGCCGCTGAAACGGTGCCGGTGCCCGCTGGTGCAGGCAGGGTGGAAAAGCGGTCCGCGGCTTCACCCAATTCGGTGAGCGTCGTCGTGGCCTGCCGGAACAGCCGGAAGCCGAGCACGCCGAAGAACAACAGCGACAACGCGACAAGCGCTATCCAAATAACGATCCAGGACCACCAAGGCATGCTGATCAGTCTATCGGGCGATCCGGGAAGGCTTCGTATTGCGTCAGGGCCGCGGCGAGCCACTCCCGCGACGCGGCCGCGAGGGCCTCTGGCTGCAGGATCCGGACCATCCCGCCGTGCTGGGCCACGAACATCGGCAGCCAGTCCGTGCTGCCAAACCGGATTTCGGCGAGCATTCCGCCGCCAGGCAGAGCCGCGGTCCGCTCGGCGTAATAGTCGTCAGCGAGGCCGGTGCCGCGGGGTGCGAGTTCCACCACGACCACCGTGTCGTCGTCGTTCGGGGTGAACAGTTTCACCGGAAAGCTGTCCGCCGGCTTTGCCGTCGCGGCCGCCCGCCGGCCGTTGGGCTCAAGGGCTTCGATCCTGTCCAGCCGGAAGTTACGGAGGCCCTGGGCGGAGTGGCAGTACGCCTCGAGGTACCACGTGTTGTCCAGCGAATAGAGCCGCAGGGGGTCCACGTCGCGTTCGGACACGGCGTCGCGCTGCGCCGAGAAGTACCTCAGGTGCAGCTGCGCGCCGGATTCGAGGGCGGCGCGGGCGGTGTCGAGGACGGCGGAATTGCCGGGGGCCACCTCGGGGCCGGAGAGCGCCGCCGCTTTGACGCCTTCCTCCCCCGCCGCGGCCATGAGTTTCAGCGTCACCGATTCCAGGGCGCCGCCTTCGGCGAGTTCGGGCAGGCTGTTGAGGGTCTCCAGGCCGGTCAGGAGCGCACAGGCCTCGTCCACGGTGAACCGTACGGGGCGGGTCAGGTCCAGTGCCTGGGTGATGAATACGTGGTCATCGTCCCACTGGATGTCCAGCAGATCGTCGGGGTACCCCTCCGGGAGGCCCGAGCAGATCAGGATCCGCAGGTCGTCCTCGAGTGCCTTGCGGGTGATGCCAAACCTGGCGGCGACCTCGCTGATGTGCAGTCCCTGGTTGTGGACAAGGAACGGGACGAGTTGCAGCATCCGCTTGAGCTGGTCCTCCGAGGTTCGTTTCCGGGTACGGCCGGCGCGGCCCGCCGCCGGGAAGGCCACATCCGGCAGGGGCCTGTCGGCGAACTCGGCGGCTGCCGTGAGGCGGCGGTGGACGGCGCCGGCGAGTTCGGGGGGTGAAATCACGGTGACGCGGGGACCATAGGAGGCCAGCTCCTCGCCCAGGGTCTCCGCATCGCGGAAGGGCACCGCGAGGCGGTCCGTCCCGGCCGAATGCCCCGGTGTTCGGGCTTCCGGCGCTGCGGCTTCCGGCGCTGCGTCCGGAAGCGGCTGGGCGCGTTTGCGGAGGCCCAGGAGCCGCCCGTGTTCGACGTCGACCACGGCGCTCTGCACCGGCAGCTCGGCCAGGCCGGCCAGCTCGGCGCGGACGTTGAACCCGGCCGGCGGCGTGAAGCTCTCCTTGTCCATGACGGTCACGGCGGACGTCAGGCGGGACAGGCGGAAGAACCGTTTGTCCCCCCGGCCCCGGTCGTGGCCCACGAGGTACCACTGGCCGAAGCGGCTGCCCAGGCCCCAGGGCTCCACCAGGCGTTCCTGGTCCTGGCCGGTGCTGCCGGCGAGGTAGCTGAACCGGACCGGGTGCTGGGCGTGTATCGCGGCGACCAGGTCCTCGAAGGCCTGGCCGGCGGGGCGGATGCGCGGCTGGACGCCGGTGGGGAGTTCGGCGTCGACCAGGCCGCCGGCGGCCTGCAGCTTCCGGACCGCGTCGACGGCGGCGGAGCCGAGGGCGGCGTGCTCCCAGAGCTGGGCCGCGAGGATCAGGACCGTGCACTCTTCGGGGGTGAGGGAGACGTCGGGCAGCCGGTTCGATTCCTTGCCGATCCGGTAGCGGGTGGTTGCCGGGTCGTCGGAGCCCCAGCCCGTGTCCGTCACGGCCTCGACGTCGAAGCCAAACTGGCGCAGCTCGCCCTTGTCGCGTTCGAACATGCGGCCGAAGGCGACGTCACTGCTCGTGGTGTCGTGGTAGACCTTTTCGCGCAGCTCGCTGCGGCGCAGGCCGTACTTGGTGTTGAGCAGGGCGATGAGCAGGTTCAGGAGGCGTTCTGTACGTGAGGCGGACACCCCGCAAGGGTACTAAAGCCGGTCGCGGAAAATGACGAAAGCGCGGCAACAGCCGGAAGAACTTTTCCGATTGTTACCGCGCTTCGTTCCCCGGGGGGCGGGTGGGGACTAGCGGACGGCGACGAGGTCCACGACGAAGATCAGGGCCTCGTTGGGGCCGATCGCCCCGCCGGCGCCACGGGAACCGTAGGCAAGCTCGGACGGGATCTCGAGCCGGCGGCGGCCGCCGACCTTCATGCCCAGCAGGCCCTGGTCCCAGCCCTGGATGACCTGGCCGACGCCGACCCTGAAGTCCAGCGGCGCGCCGCGGCCCCAGGAGGCGTCGAATTCTTCACCGGTGGACCAGGCGACGCCCACGTAGTGGGTGGATACGGTGTCGCCGGCTTTGGCCTCGGCGCCGTCCCCTTCGATCAGGTCGGTGATGACCAGTTCGGTGGGGACGTCTCCTGCGGGGAAGTCAATTTCCGGCTTCTCGCGGTCGAGGTTGCGCTGTCCAAATGACATGGTTACTCCTTTGAGGTGACGTGTAGTGGTGGCAGTTGTAGCGGTGGATTACTTGACGCCGAGGATATCGACGACGAAGACGAGGTCGCCCTTCGCGTCGCCCTGGCCCTGATCTCCGTAGGCGAGGTCCTTCGGGACGACCAGGAGGACGCGGGAGCCGACCGTCTTGCCGGTCAGGCCCTGGGTCCAGCCCTTGATGACGCCGGTCAGCGGGAAGGTGGCCTTCTTGCCACTCTCGAAGCTGGAGTCGAAGACCTTGCCGGTGGCGAGGGCGACGCCGACGTAGTTGACGGTGATCGTGTCGGTCTCCTTGAGGGCCTGGCCCTTGCCGGTGATGAGGTCCTGGGAGACCAGCGCGGTCGGAGCCTTGACGCCGGCGACGGAGATCTCCGGAACGCCCTTGTCGTTTTCCTTGACGGTCGGCAGTCCGGCCGGCGGGGTGACGGCGTCGCCTTCGGGCTTGTCCAGGACCGGCGGTGCGTCCTTGGCGGAGAGCACCTTGACGATCAGGAGCTGGGTCGGCTTGGCCTCGGCACCCTCGGCTGCGGCCTGGCCGGGAACGGCGAGGGCGAGGTGCGAGCCGATCTTGGCGCCCACGAACGCGTTGTAGATGACGGGGCTGCTGCCCTTGAGCTCGTCGTTCAGTTCCAGCGGCTCGGGATCGTTCGGGAACGTGTCCTCGAGGGTGGAGCCGTCCTTGCCGTTGAACGCCACAATCGAAATGTCGGCGATCTGGTTGGCCTTGACCCGGTCGCCACTGCCCTCGGTGACCACCTTGACAGTGGGTTCCTTGACGTCGAGGGGCTTGGTGAAGTCGACACCGGGGGCCTTCTTTTCACCGTTCTCAGTCAATTTGACCGAGTCCAGCTTGGCGGTCTCACCGGCGGACTGGCTGGTGGGTTCCGGAGCCGGAGGCGCTTCGTTGCCGCCGCAGGCGGTCAGCAGCAGCAGTCCGGGAAGAAGAATTGCTAGTAGTCGGCGCAATTGGAAACTTTCGTCGAGGCAGGGTGGACTCAGTGCCGTTCGGTTTCCCGTGGCAAAGAAAGCGGCGGCCGCAGGGCGGCCCTACCCCAGAATAACGTGCGAAGCTGGGTATCAGCCCATCGAGTCCAGCAGCGCATCCACCCGGTCGTCCATGCTCCGGAAGGGATCCTTGCACAGGATGGTCTGGTGGGCGCGGTCGTTCAGCTTCAGATGGACCCAGTCCACGGTGTAGTCGCGGCCGAGTTCCTGGGCGCGCCGGACGAAGTCGCCGCGGAGTTTGGCGCGCGTGGTTTGCGGCGGGGCATCCACCGCGTCCTTGACCGCGGTGTCGTCCACCACCCGGCGCACGGCCCCGCGGGCCTGGAGCAGGTAGAAGAGCCCGCGGCCACGGGAAATGTCGTGGTAGGTCAGGTCCAGCTGCGCAATCCTGGGAGCGTCAAGGCCCAGCCCGTGCCGTTCCCGGTAGTTGTCCATGAGCTTTTTCTTGATGGCCCAGTCCACTTCGGTATCGATCGTGCTCGTGTCGCCGCTTTCGATGGCGTCCAGCGTGCGCTCCCAGAGGTCCAGGATCAGCGGCACGTGGGGGTTGTGCGCGCCGTGTTCGGCCACGAACGCGGTCACCTTGCCCAGGTATTCGCGCTGGATTTCCAGGGCCGTGAGCTGCCGGCCGTTGGCGAGCCGGACCAGTGCCCGGCCGCTGAGGTCGTGGGAGATTTCCCGGATGCTGCGGATCGGGTTCTCCATCCGCATGTCGCGCATGATCACCCCGGCCTCGATCATCCGCAGGATCAGGTCCACCGTGCCGATTTTGAGCAGCGCCGTCGTTTCGGACATGTTGGAGTCGCCCACGATCACGTGCAGGCGCCGGTAGAACTCGGCGTCCGCGTGCGGCTCGTCCCGGGTGTTGATGATGGGCCTGGAGCGGGTGGTGGCGGAGGAGACGCCTTCCCAGATGTGGTCGGCCCGCTGGGAGAACGCGAAGGTCGCCCCGTGCGGGGTCTTGAGGATCTTGCCGGCCCCGGCGATCAGCTGGCGGGTCACGAGGAACGGGATGAGGATTTCCGCGAGCCGGGAAAATTCCCCGCGCCGCGGGATGAGGTAGTTTTCGTGGCTGCCGTAGGAGTTCCCGGCCGAATCCGTGTTGTTCTTGAACAGGTATACGGTGCCGTTGAATCCCTCCGCCGCCAGCCGTTCCTGGGCTTCGTCCACGAGGTCGCAGAGGATCAGTTCCCCGGCACGGTCATGGGCGATCAGCTGGGCGAGGTCGTCGCACTCGGCGGTGGCGTATTCCGGGTGCGACCCGACGTCCAGGTAAAGGCGCGAGCCGTTGGTCAGGAAGACGTTGGAGGACCGTCCCCAGCTGACCACCTTGCGGAAGAGGTAGCGGGCTACTTCCTCCGGTGCCAGCGGCCGGGACTCCGGGCTTGAATAGGAAATTCCGAATTCGGTTTCGATGCCGAATATGCGCTTGTCCATCTCACTTCTCCTCAGCCAGCAATGCCACGATGTCCGGGTCCTCAAGCCGGCGGAACGCCCGGCGGGTGCCGCGGCCGCTTTCCGATCCCCGGTCCAGTACCGCAACTTCCAGTGCGGATACGGGCAGGGTGGTGGTTTCCTTGTCCGCCACGAGCCCGGCGAGGGCCAGCCGGATGGCGCCCGCGAAGTCGAGTTCGCCCTGCCAGCCCGCCGCGACAGCCTCGGAGACCTTGTCCGCCTGGCCGCCCATCACAATAAAGCCGTGCTCGTCGGCGATGGACCCGTCAAAGGTCAGCCGGTACAGATGGTCCGCCTCCTGGGCCTGACCGACTTCGGCCACGGCCAGTTCGACCTCGAAGGGTTTCTGTTCGGCCGTAAACACCGCGCCGAGGCTCTGTGCGTAGACGCTGGCAAGGCCGCGGGCCGTGACGTCCTCGCGGTCGTAGGAATAGCCCCGGACATCGGCATACCGCACCCCGGCTTGCCGCAGGCTCTCAAACTCGTTGTACTTCCCGACGGCCGCGAACGCGATTTTGTCGTAGATCTCGCCGATCTTGTGCAGGGACGGGGACGCGTTCTCCGCCACGAGGGCAATCCCGTCCCGGCAACTGATGACCACCACCGAACGTCCGCGGGCGATGCCCTTCCGTGCGAAGTCCGCACGGTCCTTCATCAGTTGTTCGGGAGATACATAGAACTGCTGGGTCATCTCAGGCCTCCCGCTGGGCGACAGTGCGGGATTCGATGACGCGGCCGGCCACGGCGGCAAGGTCGCGGTCCGGTACCCGGAAGGCGCCTGTCCGGTTCACGATGTACACCACCGGCCATAGCTGCCGGACGGGGTCCGGGCCGCCGGTGGCGGAGTCGTCGTCGGCGGCGTCGTACAGGGCCTCGACGGCGACCGCCACGGCGTCCTGCTCCGAGAGGCCGGGACGCCAGAGTTTCTTCAGCGCGCCGCGGGCGAACATCGAGCCGGATCCCACCGCGTGGTGCTCCTGTTCCTCGTAGCGGCCGCCCGTGACGTCGTAGGAGAAGAGCCGGCCGAAACCTGCGGGCCGGTCGAATCCTGCGAAGAGGGGCACGACGGCGAGGCCCTGCATGGCCATGGGCAGGTTGCCGCGGACCATGGCGCCGAGCCGGTTCGCCTTGCCGTCCAGGCTCAGGAGCGTGCCCTCGATCTTCTCGTAGTGTTCAAGTTCAACCTGGAACAGCCTGGTGATGTCCAGGGCGATGCCGGCGGTCCCGGCAATGCCCAGCACTGAATACTGGTCGGCGGGAAAGACCTTCTCGATGTGCCGGCTCGCGATCACGTTGCCCATGGTGGCGCGGCGGTCCCCGGCCATCAGCACTCCCCCGGCATAGGTCATCGCCACGATCGTCGTCCCGTGCGGGGCCTGCAGCGGTGCTCCCGGCTGGCCGGCGTGCCCGCCGGCAGGCAACTGGTTGAAAGGCACTTGGCCGAAGGGCATCAAATCGGGCCGTTCGCGCTGCAGATGCTCGGTGAATGAGGACGTCGCGTTGGCTGCTACTCGGTTGGCTGTTGTTTCCTGCACTAACGCTCTCCCTCAACGTGGTGGATCAACGACTCTTCCGGCCCTTAGCCCCTCCCGCCGCCCTCATCCGGCGGCCGGCGGCGCTCCTACTGGCCGCCCTTTTGGACGAATGCGCGGACGAACTCCTCGGCGTTGGACTCCAGCACGCCGTCGATCTCATCGAGGAGATCATCGACGCCCTGGGTGGCTGCCGACGCCTGGGCGTCCGCCGGGGCCGGCGGCGCGGCGGGGACGTCCTCGTCAACCTCGGTGTCCCGCGACTGCGGCTGCTGCTGCTCCTGGCCTGCCATTGTTTTCTCCTTCATGTCCGTCCCTTTTCTCCTAAGGGACATCCTGTAGCAATAGTGCCACGCCCGGGGCGCCCGCGGGGGGCTTTGTTTTCAGGAACCGGGGCTGAGCCCGAGCAGTTCCGCCAGGAACGTCCCGGCCTCCCGGTGCCTGGCAAACAGGCCGCCGGTGAGGGCTTCGGTCCCGCGCAGCGGCTCGCGGGTAGGGACCCGCTGGAGCCTGCCGCGGCCGGGGACATCGAAGATCACCGAGTCCCAGCTGGCCCCCGCGAGGTCTGCACCGAACCTGCTGACGCAGCGCCCGCGGAAGTACGCCCGCGTGTCCGACGGCGGTTCGGTCACCGCACGGGCAATCGCGGCGTCGTCGACGATTCGGTGCATCCGGTCGCGCGCCAGCAGCCGGTAATAGAGCCCTTTTTCGGGGCGGATGTCGGCCCACTGCAGATCCACGAGGCCCAGCCGTGCGTTGTCCCAGCCCAGGCCGTCACGCTGGCGGTAGCCCTCGAGCAGGGACAGTTTGGCGAGCCACTCGACTGAGGATGCGGCCGCCGCCCGGTCACCGCCGAGTTCGCTCAGCGTGGCGAACCACCGCTCCAGGACCTCGTGGGTGTGGCCGTCACCGTCCACGGCGTCCGCGACGCCGGTGTCCTGCGCGTGCTTGGAGGCGGCCTCGAAATAGATCCACTGGAGGTCCAGGGCGCTGATCCGCCGGCCGTCGCCCAGGCGCAGCAACCCGGTGAGCGAGGTGTCGTGGCTGACGGCCTGCAGCGCGGCGACGGGCTCATGGACTTCGATCCGCGGCGCCAGCCCGGCCTCGATCAGGCTCAGGACCATCGCGGTGGTGCCGAACTTGAGGAAGTTGGAGGCCTGGCTGAGGTTGGCGTCGCCGATGATGACGTGCAGCCTGCGGTATTTGTCCGCGGTGGCGTGGGGCTCGTCCCGGGTGTTGATGATGGGGCGGCGGATGGTGGTTTCCAGGCCCACTTCGGTTTCGAAGAAGTCAGCGCGCTGGCTGATCTGGTAGCCGGCCCGGGCGCTGTCCTGCCCGAGGCCCACCCGCCCGGCACCGCAAATGATCTGCCGGGTGACGAAAAACGGTGTGAGGCCGCGCACGATTTCGCCGAAGGGCACCGAGCGGGGCATCAGGTAGTTCTCGTGCGAGCCGTAGGAGACCGATTTGTTGTCCGTGTTGTTCTTGTACAGGTTGATGGGCGGCAGTTCGGGATCCGCAGCGAGGCGCCGGACCGCGGCCAGTGCCACGAGGTCGCCGGCGGCGTCCCACGTGACGGCGGCGCGGGGGTTGGTCACCTCGGGGCTGGAATACTCCGGGTGGGCGTGGTCCACGTACAACCGTGCGCCGTTGCCCAGCACCATGTTCATCAGCAGCGTGCCGGACTCGTCCTCGCCGTCGGCCTCGAGTTCCTGCCGCCCGTAGGCGAGGGCGATCGCCTCGGCGTCGAGGACGGGAGGCTGGTCGGTGAGTTGTTCCGGGTCCGCGCTGCTGCGCTCCAAGGTCCAGCCGCGGGCGTCGTGCAGCGGTTCCTCGTCCGTGTAGTCCCACCGGGTCTCGGCGCCGCCGGCGGCCCGCTGCCGGGTCACCTGCGCGTACGCCTGAATGACCCGGGCTGACATCATCGTGGCGTTGGCTCCCGGGGCCGAGGGCGCGTGGATGCCGTATTCGGTCTCCGATCCCATGACCCGCATCGCCCCGCCGACCGGCAGCCCGCCCGCGGTGTCGGCGGGCTTGCCGGGGACAACAGCCGTCACAGGTACTGGCCTGTGCTGGGCATCGTCTCGATGGACTTCCCGGGCTCCTGGCCGGCCTTGCCCTGGACGATGGTGCGGATGTACGTGATGCGCTCGCCCTTCTTGCCGGAGATGCGTGCCCAATCGTCCGGGTTGGTGGTGTTGGGCATGTCCTCGTGTTCACGGAACTCGTCCACGACCGCCCGGAGCAGGTGGTCGATCCGCAGGCCCTTCTGGCCGATGGTCAACAGGTCCTTGATGGCGTACTTCTTGGCCCGGTCCACGACGTTCTGCACCACGGCGCCGGAGTTGAAGTCCTTGAAGTAGAGCATTTCGGTGTCGCCGTTGGCGTAGGTGACCTCGAGGTATTCGTTGGACTTCTCGGTGGAGTACATCGCCTCGACGGTGCGTTGGACCATGGCGTCCACGGTCGCCTGCACGTCGCCGTTGTGCTCGCCGAGGTCGGACTCGTGGAAGGGCAGGTCCGTGGTGATGTACTTGTTGAAGATGTCGGCCGCGGCCTCGGCGTCGGGGCGCTGGATCTTCACCTTCACGTCCAGGCGGCCCGGGCGCAGGATCGCCGGATCGATCATGTCTTCCCGGTTCGAGGCGCCGATCACGATCACGTTGTCCAGCCGTTCGACGCCGTCGATCTCGCTGAGGAGCTGCGGGACGATGGTGGTTTCGACGTCGGAGGAAATGCCGGTGCCACGGGTGCGGAACAGCGAGTCCATTTCGTCGAAGAACACCACCACCGGGCTGCCCTCGGACGCCTTTTCCCGGGCGCGCGCGAAGATCAGGCGGATGTGGCGTTCGGTCTCGCCGACGTACTTATCGAGTAGCTCGGGTCCCTTGATGTTCAGGAAGTAGCTCTTCATGTCCGTCTTGCCGGCGCGCTCGGCGGCCCGGGCGGCCAGCGAGTTGGCCACGGCCTTGGCGATCAGGGTCTTGCCGCAGCCGGGCGGGCCGTACAGCAGGATGCCCTTGGGCGCCTTCAGCCCGTGCTCCCGGTACAGGTCCGGGTGCAGGAAGGGCAGTTCGACGGCGTCGCGGATCTGTTCGATCTGCGGGCCCAGTCCGCCGATGTCCTGGTAGGTGATGTCCGGGACTTCCTCGAGCACGAGGTTCTCCACTTCGGAGCGCGGGATCTTTTCCAGCGCGTACCCGGTCCGGGAATCAATCGAGAGCGCGTCGCCGACCCGGAGCCGCTGGGCGAGCAGGGCACCGGAGAGCCGGATGACCCGCTCCTCGTCGGCCCGGCCCACCACCAGCGCACGGTCAGGCCCCAGCATTTCCTTGAGCGTGACGAGGTCCCCGGCCCGCTCGTAGCCGAGTCCGGCGACCACCATCAGGGCCTCGTTGAGCAGGACTTCCTGCCCGACGGCGAGCTGGCTGATGTTGACCAGCGGGCTGATCCCAACCCGCATCTTGCGGCCGGCGTTGAAGATATCCACGGATTCCTCCGTGGCCGCCTGGCCGCTGTTCCCGGCCGTCGGCTGCCGTTTGGGGTTGAGCTGGAGGATGGTGCCGAAGCTGTACGGCGGCTGTCCCTCCTGGTCGAGGGCGTTTTTCAGCCGCAGGATCTCGGCCTTGGCCGTTTCCAGCATGCTGACCAGTTTGGAGTTGTTCTGCGTCGCGGCGGCGAGCTGGCGGTCAATGTGGCGGAGCTTGTCCCGGAGGATGTTGACCTGGCGCTCGGCGACGGACAGTTCATTGGCGGCATACCGGTCACCCTCGCCGGCTGCGGCGCGCACCGCATCCGTGCGGGCGGCAGCATCTGCTGCGTCCTCGGCCGGTGTGCGGCCCGGGTCAGTATTCGGAGTCTCCATCGTGCATCAGCCCCTTCCTGCTCTTCTGTTAAGACCATAGCCCTAAGAAGGCGGGTGCCGCTGGAGACATCCGAAATATGCTGCCTAGTTCGTTATCTCCGGGGCGTCGACGACGTTCGTTCCGGCGATTGCGTCGCGGGCGGCGCGGCGCAGCTTTTTGTCCGAGACCGCACGCTCGCCCACAGCGCCCGGGGTCCAGGCGTTGACGTCTTCTTCGTTAAAGTCGGTCTTGGAGGGGCGGCGCTTTACCGAAATGCCCGTGACGCCGTCGGCGAGGCGGCGGGTTACCAGCAGGAAACCCGTGTGGGCGACCATGCGGTGGTCCGGGCGGACGGCCAGGCCTTCGAGATGCCAGCCGCGGACCATGGATTCCCACGCGTCGGGTTCGGTGAAGCGTCCGTCCGCGCGGATGGCTTCGGCTGTCCGCGAAAGCTGCGTCACAGTCGCGACATAATTGATCCACACGCCGCCGGGGGCCAGGACGGTGGCGACGGCGTCGAGGCATTCCCACGGCGCGAGCATGTCCAGGACCACGCGGTCCACGGAGCCGGGTTCCTCGGTGCGCACCACTTCCTCCTGGAAGTCGCCAAGGGAGATCTTCCAGGCCGGGTGCGGTCCGCCGAAGATGGTCTCGACGTTGCCGCGGGCGATGTCCGCGAACTCCTGTCGGCGTTCGAAGGAATGCAGGTAGCCGTTGTCCCCCACCGCGCGCAGCAGGGAGATGGACAGGGCGCCCGAGCCGACACCGGCTTCGACAACGCGTGCGCCCGGGAAGATGTCCGCCATGGTCACGATCTGGCCGGCGTCCTTGGGGTAGACGACGGCCGCGCCGCGGGGCATCGAGAGCACGAAGTCCGAGAGCAGCGGACGCAGGGTCTGGTACTGCTGTCCGACGTTGTTGACCACCACTGAGCCGTCGGGCTTGCCGATGATCTCGTCATGGTTCAGGAAGCCCCGGTGGGTGTGGAAGGCCCCGCCGACTTCGAGGGTGATCGTGTTCATGCGGCCGCGCTCGTCCGTGAGCTGGACGCGTTCGCCTTCGCGGAAGGGTCCGCGGCGGCGCGCCGCGCCGGTGGCACCATTAGCGCTGGCGGCAGTGCTGCCCCCGGCGGCGGGAGTGTCGGTGCCTGCGGCGGCGGTGGTGTTGGCAGTGTTAGTGCCTGCGGCGGTGTCGCTGCTCATGAAGATGTTCCTCGCTCCTGTAAAGCTGTGTGGCCGCGGACATGCCGGCGGGCGCCGGTCCTTGCGCGTGGGGGCCGGAAATTCACGACCGCCCAGTAACTCTACCGGTTCTGCCCCTGGTTCTGGCGTTCGTTCCGGTACTTGCCCGTTATGGCCCGGACGACGGCGGACTGGCGCAGCAGCCCGGTGACGGCGCCCTCGCGGTTCACCACCGCGTACTCCTGGCCCTCGAGCTGGGCCAGGTACTGGACGAGCTCCTGGCCCTTGGACCATTCGGGGACATAGGCGCCCGCGCCAAGGGGGTAGGAGACCGCGGTCAGGGCGGTCGCTGCGGCCAGTCCGGCAGGCACACTGGCTGCGGCGCCGGCGTCGACGATGGCCACGGGACGGCCGTCCCGGTCGCACAGCACCACGGCGGGCTTTCCTGCCGGCGCCCGGTCCAGGAGGTCCGCGACCGTCGCGGTTTCCGGAAGGCCGAGGGCGGGTTCGGCGAGGGCCGCGGCGTCGACGAGGTGCAGCCGGCCCCGCAGGCGGGCCTGCTGGATCGCGGCCGACGCCCCCATCCACAGGAAGCTGCCCACCAGGGCGGTGATGAGGGTGAAGGAAATATCCGGACGTGCGCCGCTGACCAGCGGCAGGACTATGAACCACAGGGCGAGGGCGATCACGATGATCCGGCCCGCCCAGCCTGCCGCAATTGTGCCCTTCTCCTGGCTGCCGGTGGCTTTCCACACGGCGGATTCGACCAGCCGGCCGCCGTCCAGCGGAAGGCCGGGAAGGACGTTGAAGATGCCGATCAGCAGGTTGGCCCAGACGAAGATGTTGGCCAGGATGTCGGCCACGCCGTTCAGGTTGCCGTAGGCAAGCGGGAGCCAGCCTGCGCCGGCAAGGACGAAGTTCGCGGCCGGCCCGGCCATCGCCACCAGGACGGAGCGGCCGGGTGAGGCCGTGAAGCTCTGGAACTGGGTGTGGCCGCCCCAGAGGTTGAGGACAATTTTCTCCGTGGGCCAGTGGAACAGCTTCGCGGTCAGCGCGTGCGCGAGTTCATGGGCCAGCACGGAAATCAGGAGCAGCAGCGCGTAGGCGAAGGCGACGAAGAAGGCGGTGACGCCGAGGCGCGGATTGTTGCTCTGCAGGACCGGCCCGTAGGCGATCACCGTGAAGGCCGCGATGATGAACCAGGAATACGCCAGAAATACCGGAATGCCGGCGATCCGGCCCAGCGGGATCCCTTCCCGGCGGTTAGCGGGAGTCTTGCCGGGTTGCCCCTGGCTGCCGGTGTCAGCCACGGGCGTGGCCCGCGGTCGAGAGTGTGGTCGAGACCGTAGTCGAGACCGTGCCTAAGCGGCCGGTTGGGTCCGCGGCGGCGCCGAAGGTGGCGTCGGGGAAGTCGTGCCGGAGGGCGACGAGCTCCTCCAGGTCAGCGACTGTCCTGCCCTCCAGGGTGTTCCAGGTGGCGCGGCGGGGATCGTGCGGGAGGGGCAGGATGTGCGGGATGGCGACCGTGACGACGCCGGAGGCCACGGCGGCGGCGACACCCGGCACGGAATCTTCCAGGGCCACGCAGTGGTGCAGGCCGAGCTCGGGATCCTGCTGCTGCAGGAGCTCAACGGCCGTGAGGTAAGCCTCCGGGTGCGGCTTCCCCTGCGTCACAGTGTCTCCCGTGACGAGGAACTCGAAGTAGGGCTCGGGCAGGCTCGCAACGATCTCCCGGGCCAGCGGGGCCTCGGACATGGTGACCAGGGCGCAACGGACGCCGGCGTTGTAGAGTTCGTCGAGCAGTTCGCGGGCCCCGGGCCGCCAGGGAATGGAGCTCCGGACCTGGCTGATCACGTGGCCGGTGAGGGTGTCGATGATCTCGCGCCGTTCCAGGGTCACGCCGGCTTCCTGCAGGATTCCCGCGGAAAACATCAGGGACTGTCCCACGAGCTGCATGGCCTGTTCGTGGGACCATTGTCCGCCGTGGGCTTCGACGAGTGCGTGTTCGGCTGCGATCCAGTAGGGCTCGGTGTCGACAATGGTGCCATCCATGTCCCAGAGCGCTGCTTTAAGGAGGGGCCGGGAAGCTGAGGATCGCATGCCTTCCAGTCTACGGGGAAGCCCGCGGCCGGGCGCCCGCGCTACGCCTACGGCGAATTCCGCGCGCCTGACCCTGGGATTTCGGGCGGAAATTGCGGTTCCTTGGCGCGCGATTGCCTGCGCGCGGCGGGTTCTTGGACGTAGGGTGATGGCATGAACAGCTTCGAGGCAGACCCCACCGAACCAGGCGCCGTCTCCGAGCCGGAGCGGCTGCTGCAGCCAGTCCCCGAGGGCCGGCGCATCACCGTCATGCTCGCGGCCTTCGAAGGCTGGAACGACGCCGGAGAGGCCGCCAGCGATGCCCTGCGCTACCTGAACAAGCTCTGGGGCGGCAAGAAGGTCGGGGCGATCGACGCCGACGAGTACTACGACTTCCAGTTCACCCGGCCCACGATCCGGCGGACAGCGGCCGGTGAGCGGAAGATCAAGTGGCCGTCCACGCGGATCTTCAAGGCCAGCGTCCCCGACTCGAATGTGGACGCCATCTTCGTCCAGGGCACCGAGCCGTCCTACAAGTGGCGTGCCTACACCGCCGAACTGCTGGTACATGCCGAGGCGCTGCATGTCGACTACGTCATCCTGGTCGGTGCGCTGCTGGCTGACGTGCCGCACAGCCGGCCCATTCCGGTCAGCACCTCCACGGACGACGCCGCCCTGCGTGAGCGGATGGACCTGGAGGCCTCGCAGTACGAGGGCCCGGTAGGGATTGTGGGCGTGCTCGGCGAGGTGGCCCTGCTGGCCGGGCTCCCGACCGTGTCGCTCTGGGCGGCCGTGCCGCACTATGTAGCCCAGGCCCCGTCGCCGAAGGCGCAGCTGGCCCTGCTGCACCGGGTCGAAGAGCTGCTCCAGGTCCCGCTGGACACCACGGAACTCGTGGAGGAGGCCGACGCGTGGGAACGCGGCGTGGACGAGCTCGCTACAGAGGATCCGGAAATTGCGGCGTATGTGCGCCAGCTGGAGGAGGCCAAGGACACCGCCGACCTTCCGGAGGCCAGCGGTGAATCGATAGCCCGCGAATTTGAGCGCTACCTCAAGCGCCGGGGCAAGGACAAGCCCTAGCCCGCGTCCCGCGTTTCCCTCCCCCTTCCCCCTCCCACCTTTCCCGCGCACTTCCCCTATGGGGGTCTTCCCCCGGACCAGAGTCTTATGACCCTGCCGGCGGCCGCCTGTCGCGGCGAGAGTTGGACCTGGCCGCGACGCCGGCCAACACCGAGTGGAGGGCACACCATGACAGATCACAACTACATCTTGTTCGTGTCGTCGTACGCCGACGAGGGCTCGGCGGCAGAGGATTTCAAGGCGATCAAGGGCTTGGACGACGCGGCCGTCGCGGCTGCCGTCGTCCTGTCGCGTGACTCCTCGGGCAAGACCGAGGTCAAGGAGCACGGCGGCGGACTGGTCGCCGGGGGCACCAAGGCCGGCGCAGTCGGCGGGCTGGTGGTCGGACTGTTCGCTCCGCCACTGCTGCTGTCCGGCGTGATCGGTGCCGGGATCGGCGCCGGTGTGGGTGCCATCAGGAAGCGGCACGAGGAGAAGTCCATCGGCGTCAACGCGGAGGAGTTTCTGCCGCCGGGCTCCTCGGCGATCGTTGCCATCGTCGATGACCTCTACCTCGACCGCGTCGACAAGGCGATCAGCAAGGCCACCAAGAAGGTCAGCAAGGCTGTCGACAGTGGTGACTACGACGCCGTCGTCAAAGCCGTGAACGAGGGCGACGAGAAGATCATCGAAGCCGCTTCGTCCTGACCGGCCGACGCAGCCACCGTGGAGACGGCCGCTGGGTTTTGGGATCTTCCTCCGGGCCGACCGAAAACCGGTTAGAGTTCGACGCCGAGCAGGGCGTTGACGGCGTCGCTCACCAGCGCGGCGTCCGTGGCCGAGGCCTCCCCCGGGGCTGCCAGGGCGGCCTTGGCCCAGGCGTCGACGGCGGCGAGTGCGCCGGGCGCGTTCAGGTCGTTGGCCAGTTCGGTCCGCAGCCTGCCAAGCAGGGCCGCGGCGGAGCTTTCCGGCGCCACGGCGAGGGCCTCGCGCCAGGTGCGGAGCCGGTCTTTGGCCTCGGCGAATCCGGCGGCGGTCCAGGACCAGTCCGTGCGGTAGTGGTGGGCCAGGATCGCGAGGCGGATCGCGGCAGGTTCTTCCCCGTCAGCCCGGAGCCTGGAAACCAGGACAAGATTGCCCTTGGACTTGCTCATCTTCTCCCCGTCGAGGCCCACCATGCCCGCGTGCGCGAAGTGGCGGGCCAGCGGCACGCCCGCCAGCGAGTACGCGTGGCCGGCGCCCATTTCGTGGTGCGGGAAAATAAGGTCCGAGCCGCCGCCCTGGACGGTAAACGGCTTGGGCAGGTACTCCTGGGCGATCACGGTGCATTCGACGTGCCAGCCGGGCCGGCCCTCCCCCAGTTCGCCACCGGGCCAGCTGGGCTCGCCCTCGCGGGCAACCCGCCAGAGCAGCGGATCCAGCGCCTGGCGCTTCCCGGCCCGGCCAGGGTCGCCGCCGCGTTCGGCGAAGAGTTCCAGCATTTCGGCGTCGGAGAGTCCGGAAATGGATCCCAGGGTCCAGGCGTCGACGTCGTCCGTCGAGTGCTTCCCGGCGGCTTCGACGTCGTAGTAGACGTCGCCGTCGGGCTCGCCGCCGGCGCCGGGGACGCGGTACGCGAGCCCGTTGCGCAGCAGGCGCTCGATGGCGGGAACGATCAGGGGAACGGCCTCAACGGCACCGATGTAGTGGTCCGGGGCGAGGACGTTCAGGGCCTCCATGTCGGTCTGGAACAGCTCGATTTGGCTCGCGGCGAGGTCGCGCCAGTCGACGCCTGTGGCCGTGGCGCGCTCCAGGAGGGGATCGTCGACGTCGGTCACGTTCTGGACGTAGGCGACGTGCTGGCCGCCGTCCCGCCACGCGCGGTTGAGGAGGTCGAAGGCGACATAGCTGGCCGCGTGGCCCATGTGCGTGGCGTCATAAGGGGTGATGCCGCAGACATACATGGACTGCTCACCCGTGGCCTCCAGGGTCACAATTCCGCCCTTGGCGGTATCGAAGAGGCTCAGGGCGGGCATGCTGCCGGGGAGCTGGGCAACAGGGCGGGAGGTCCAGGATTTCACAGACCAAGCCTAGTGCTAGGCACTGATGACATTGAAACCGAGCAGCAGGAACAGGGACATTCCCAGGATGATCCGGTACCAGACGAAGAGCCGGTAGCCGCGGGTGGAGACGTATTTCAGGAACCAGCCGATGATGACGTAACCCACAATGAAGGCGATCACGGTGGCCAGGGCGGTTTCCGGGAGACCGTACGGGCCGGTGATGCCTTCCTTGGAGACCACCTTGTACAGCTGGTACAGGCCGCTGCCGAAAACGGCAGGGATTGCCAGCAGGAAGGAGTAGCGGGCCGCCGCCTCACGGGTGTAACCCATCAGGAGCCCGGCGCTGATCGTGCCGCCGGAGCGGGACACACCGGGGAAAAGGGCCAGGGCCTGCGCCAGTCCGTAATAGAGCCCATGTTTGTAGGTCAGCTGCGTCAGTTCACGGTCCTGCCGGCCGATGGTGTCGGCTACCGCGAGGACCATGCCGAAGATAATCAGCATGGTCGCGACGCCCCACAGGCTGCGGAGTACCGATTCGATCTGGTCCTGGAACAGCAGGCCCAGGACGATGATCGGGATGCTGCCCAGGATCACCAGCCAGCCCATGCGCGCATCCGGGTCATGCCGGGACACTTTGCCGGTCAGCGAACCGGCCCAGGCACGGATGATCCGCAGGATGTCGCGCCAGAAATAGACGATCACCGCGGTCTCGGTGCCCAGCTGCGTGATGGCCGTGAAGGCGGCGCCGGGATCGGACGCTTCCGGGAGGAAGGCGCCGACAATCCGCAGATGGGCGCTCGAGGAAATCGGGAGGAACTCGGTCAGCCCCTGTACCAGGCCCAACAGAGCCGCTTGTATCCAGTTCACGTTTATAGACCCTACGTTACGAAGCAGCCCGACCCCGTAAGCTAGCTGACATGCAGCAGCGTTATGTCGGCAACAGTGGGTTGCGCGTGTCCGCCCTATCCCTCGGCACCATGTCCTGGGCCAGGGAAACCGAGGAACAGGATGCCGCCGCCCTGGTGCGCTCCTTCGTCGATGCCGGCGGAACCCTGATCGATACAGCGGCGTCCTACGCCGACGGGCAGGCCGAAGCGATGCTCGGCGGAATACTGGGCGACGTCGTGGCGCGCTCCGAAGTGGTGATCTCCACGAAGGCCGGACTGACGACGGCGGACGGTCGCCGCAGCGTCGACACGTCCCGCAACGGCATGCTCTCCGGGCTGGACGCGAGCCTGGCCCGGATGGGAACCGATTACGTGGATCTCTGGTTCGCGCACGCCTGGGATCCGAATGTTCCGCTGGAGGAAACCCTGTCAGCGCTGGACCACGCGGTGCGGTCCGGCCGGGCGCGTTACGCCGGTGTCTCCAATTTCAACGGCTGGCAGACTGCAAAGGCCGCCGCAATCGCGGGCTTCCCCCTCGTGGCCAACCAGTCCGAATACTCGCTCCTTCAGCGCAACGCGGAGATTGAGCTCATTCCGGCCATCGAGGACGCGGGGCTGGGCCTGATGGCCTGGGCTCCGATGGGACGCGGCGTCCTGAGCGGCAAATACCGTGGCCACATCCCGGCTGATTCCCGGGCCGCCAACCAGCGGTTGGCGACGTACGTGGAACCCTATCTCGGGGGACCGGCGTCCAGCGTGGTGGAAGCCGTCGCCATGGCGGCGAAGGGGCTCGGCCGGACTGCCCTGGATGTGTCGCTGAGCTGGCTGTTGTCCCAACAGGGGGTGGCAACCGCCGTCGTCGGCCCCCGGACACCGGTTCAGCTCAAGGAGATCCTGGATTCGGCGCTCGCGCCGCTGCCGCCGGAGATCGCGCAGGCGCTCGAAGACGTGTCCGACCCCGGCTGAGGCCGCGGGGATCCTCAGGTCGCCCTAGTTCTCGGAATTCTCGAGGATCTCGAGGTCCTCTTCGTCGTCGACATCGTCTTCGTCGCCGTCTTCGTCGCCGTCGATCACTTCGAGCGGCGTCACTTCCCCATACGCCTCATACAGGGCATCGTCGTAGACTTCAAAGGCATCGGCAACGGCGAAGAACGCCGCCTCGACCGCGGGATCCCCGTCACTTCTGCGGGCAGAGGCCGCCGCCAGGTGTTCTTCCAGTGCAGAGGTCAGGGACTGAAGCGCGACACGCGGATCGATGCTCATGACTTCACGTTAGTCGGAAAAAGACGAAAATGGAGAGCAATGAAAGAACATTTTCTGAGCAGCTCGGTCCGGCGGGAACGGGACTATGTCAAGCAGTACGAGTACCTCGTTCTGACGGTCGGCCCTGAGGATTCGCTCCCCGAGGCCCGCCGCCGGCTCGTGGAGCATTCCGAGTACGGCAAATGGGAACTGGAACGCAGCCGCCTCTACGTGGGCGGCGGGCGGCGTTTCTGGCTGCGCCGGAAAGTCATCCAGGTCCAGCGCACCGTCTAGGCCGCACACGGATCCCGGCCGCGCATCGGCCGGGATCGGCAGCCACGAACGCCGCGGGGAGTCCTGGGCGCCTAGTGTGTCTCCAGCGGGCCCAGCCAGGCGTTCGCCACGGTATTGTGCGCCGACTCGTCATCTGATGGGTGGAACATGCCGGCGAGCACGTCCCGGTACAGCCGCTCCAGCTCGGAGCCGCGGAAGTAGCTGGAGCCGCCGGATACCCGGATGGCGAGGTCCACCACGGTGCGCGCCGTCTCCGTGGCCCGGACCTTGAGCCCCACGAGCCGGGGGAACCATTGGCTGCCGTGGTCCGCGAGGGCGTCGACGTCGGCCGCCACGGAGGACAGCTGCGGGTAGAGCGCATCCATGGCCATCGCCGCCTCCGCCACCTTCCAGCGGATGTCCGGGTCCTGGGCGTAGCTGCGGCCGCCGTTCTTGAACGATGTCCGGCGCTGCACCGCTTCCACCCCGAGCGTGAGGGCCCGTTCGCCGATTCCGGTGTACACAGCGGCGAGGAGGGTTTCGAAGCAGGCGAAGATCGCGAAGATCAGGGGGTCGGCGTTCGGGCCCACCGGCAGTTTCCGGAAAATCCGTTCGGCCGGGACGACGGCGCCCTCCAGGAGGGTCGTGTTGGACTGGCTGGCCCGCATGCCGAGCGTGTCCCAGTCGGGCAAAATCTCGTAGCCGGGGGTTTCCCGGGTGATGAACCCGTGGACCAGTTCCCCGGCGCCGTCCGCGGCGCTGGCGTCCTTTCCGAAGATGCCCAGCCGGGTCCACGCCGGTGACAGGCTGGTGAAGATCTTGCGGCCCGTGAAGCTGTAGCCGCCGTCGTGCAGCGGGACGGCCTCCGTGCGGGAATCGAACAGCACGGAATCGTTGCCTGCCTCCGAATTGCCGAAGGCGAAGACCTCACCCTGTGCCGCCTCCTGGAGGATGAAATCCAGCGAGGAGTCACCGCGGGCGGCAAGGACGTGGGCGACGCCGGTCCACACCAGGTGCATGTTGACGGCCAGCGCCGTGGCCGGCGCCGCGGTCGCCAGCAGGCGTTGCAGCTGCGCCGCTTCCGCAAGCCCGAGTCCGAGTCCGCCGTCGATCACCGGGACGAAAATTTTCAGGTAGCCGGCCGCCGTGAGCTCCGCGAGGTCCTCGTGGAAGAAGGCGTTGTCGCGGTCGTAGCCGGCGGCGCGGCCGCGGATCCGTTCCAGCAGCGGACCACTCAGGATGTCCTCGGGCGTCATGTCAGGCGGTGTCCGCTCAGTAGTTGGTGAGCAGGGTGTCCAGCACCCGTGCGCCGAATTTCAGGGAATCCGCCGGGACCCGTTCGTCGACGCCGTGGAACATGCCGGTGAAGTCGAGCTCGTCCGGCAGCATCAACGGGGCGAAGCCATAGCCGGTGATGCCGAGCCGGCTCAGGGACTTGTTGTCGGTCCCGCCGGAGAGCGTGTACGGCAGCACCTTGGCGCCCGGATCCTCGGAATGCAGGGCGTCGATCATCGAATCGACGAGGTTGCCGGCGAACGGCACCTCCAGCGAGACGTCGTTGTGCACGTAGCTGATGTCCACTCCGGTGCCGGCGAGTTCGCGCACGATTTCCAGCACCTGCTGTTCCTGCCCGGGCAGGGTCCGGCAGTCGATGAGGGCCTCGGCCGATTCCGGAATGACGTTGTGCTTGTAGCCGCCTTTGAGCAGGGTGGGGTTGGTGGTGTTCTGCAGTGTGGCGCCGACAAAGCGGGCCACCGTGCCGAGTTCCTTGAGGATCTTCTCCGGATCGTCGGGATCGAATTCGACCCCGGTGAGTTCGGTAACGCCGTCGAGGAACTGCCGCGTGGTCGGCGTGAGCTCGATCGGCCAGTTATAGGCACCAATCCGGGATACCGCGCCGGCAAGCCTGGTCACGGCGTTGTCGGTGTTGATCTGGGAGCCGTGGCCCGCGCGGCCGTGGGCCACCAGGCGGAGCCAGGAGAGGCCCTTTTCCGCCGTCTGGAGCAGATAGGTGCGCTGGCCGCCGATGGTGGCGGAGAAGCCGCCGACTTCGGAGATCGCCTCCGTGGCGCCCTCAAAGAGTTCGGGCCGCTTCTCGACGGCGTAGCGGGCGCCGTAGGTGCCGCCGGCTTCCTCGTCGGCGAAGAACGCGAAGATGAGGTCGCGCTTGGGTTTGCGTCCCGTGCGGGCGAAGTTGCGCAGCACGGACAGGATCATGGCGTCCATGTCCTTCATGTCCACGGCGCCGCGTCCCCAGATCAGGCCGTCCTTCAGTTCGGCGCCGAAGGGGTCAACCGACCACTGTTCGCGCAGGGCCGGGACGACGTCCAGGTGGCCGTGGACCACCAGTGCGCTGGCGGAGGGGTCCTCCCCCGCCAGCCGGGTGACCACGCTGGCGCGGCCGGGGGCTGCTTCGAAGATTTCGGCGTCCAGCCCGACTTCGGCCATGAGCCCGGCGGTGTATTCGGCGGCCGCGCGTTCACCGGGGCCGGAGCCGTCGCCGTAGTTGGACGTGTCGATCCGGATCAGCTCCTGGCAGATCCTGACGACCTCATCCTCTGGCCTGGTTTCGGTCCGGGTGTCAGTCATAGCGGCTCCTCGTGGCGGGTGGCTCAATTGCTTGCTTCAGCCTACCCACACCACCCCCGCGGACCCCGATTATTTGTTTCCGGAAAAGTCGTGCTAGAGTCTTTCTCGCTGCTTCCGAGAAAAGCAAAACGCTGAAAGGCGAAACGAACTCGGAATTACCACCTGCGCGGGTGGCGGAATGGCAGACGCGCTAGCTTGAGGTGCTAGTCCTCGAAAGGGGGTGGGGGTTCAAGTCCCCCTCCGCGCACAAGGGAAAACCCCTGGAATCCACGGATTCCAGGGGTTTTTTTCTGCTTCCCCGCCGACGGGCCGCGGCTTCGCCCCCGCTGCCGCTGAATACCAATACCCGCTGCCCCGGCCCGGAGCCCACCGGACGTGCCCGCCAGAGGATGGCCGCGCAGCGTTCTCGCCCCGTGGTCGCCGGCGTAGAGTCTGCGCAAGAGACTTGCAAGCAGATCGAGGGATGACAAATGACAGTTAGAGGCTGGAACCCGCTGGTGCTGTTGCCCGTCGCGTTCATCGTCGTCTTCGTGGTTTGGGCAGCTCGACGGGCCCGAGGCCGGAAGTCCAAGGACTAACGACCCGCTGAGCCGCTGTGCGCTTGTCGGTACAAGGGTGCTGAGCCGCCGCGGCCGGGCCAACCAAAAGACCGCATCCCTGCCGGCCCCCCAAAAGCTCCTGCAGGAATGCGGCCGTCGTGGCGTCAGCCGGAGCGTGGCTCCCCTGACGGGCAACCCTTAGGCTGCGTGCCTCCACTATGGAGGCGGTACCGGAGGCGTGGCCCGGTGCCCCTCCGATGCAGAAATAGACATGTCCAATTCTGTTTTCAGAGGGTAATGCAAAATTATTGGACATGTCCAATCGGATGATATTGTCTTCTGGATCCACCCTTCGACCGCAGAAAAGGAGCCGCGCGATGAACGACGCGTCAGTCGATTCCGGGCCGGGCGCGGCACTCGCAAGGAAGCTGAACCTTCTCCTGGATTCCTCGGAAGCCGCCGGGAATAAGATCACCTTCAACGACGTCAGCGCCGCCATGAAGACGGCCGGCACCCCGATCTCCCGCGCCCGCTGGCACTACATGCGCACCGGGTCCGGGCCCGAGGTGAAGAAGACCGAGCTCCTGCAGAACCTCGCAAAGTTTTTCGGCGTGAACCGCGACTACCTGCTGCACGACCAGGACGAACTGCCCCGGAAAGTCGAAGCCCAGCTGGACCTCCTGGCCAGCATGCGGGCCAACAAGGTCCGCAATTTCGCTGCCCGGCAACTCGGCGGCCTGTCACCCGAGACGCTCCTTCAGATCCGGGACCTCATCGACGAGCAGCTGGCGGAGACGAACGTCACTTCTTCCGACACGCCGGGTGCCGGAAAGGCCTCTGAACAGGGCTGATACGCTCCTCCTTGGAGTCGGAGGGACTCCGGCCCCCTATCGGACCATCCCAAGGATCAGCGCCATGGACTACAGCGTCGCCCGAGCGCGGGCCCGGACTGCGGAAGAAGGCCTGCGGCTGCAGGAGCCGGTCTCCATGCGTTCCATCAAGAGCCGCCTGGAGACCGCGAGCGGGCGTCCAATTGTCATCAGGCCGATCGACAACACCCCCACCGACAAGGTCTGTGGCCTGTGGTTCGGCCTGGACGGCCTGGACCTCATCCTCCACGCCAAGTCGGCGTCAGAGGTGCACCGCCAGCAGATCGTCCTGCACGAGTTCGCCCACATGATCCTCCGCCACGAGCAGGAAGTCCTCTCGCACGACTACGCCCAGGTCTTCTTCCCGGACCTCGACCCGGAGCGCGTCGTCTCGGCCCTGAAACGCACCGACTTCGCCGACGAGCTCGAGGTAACGGCCGAACTCCTTGCCGACCGGCTTGCCTCCCGCATCCGCCGCTCCTACCAGCAGCCGGACGCGGAGCCGGGCAACTTCGGGGCGGTCTTCGGATGATGCAGTTCCTCATGGCCGCGGCACTGTTCCTGTTGGCCGGGGCCCGCATTCCCGCCCTGCTTCGCAGCCGGAGCGACCTGGTGTTCTCCTGTGCCGTGTACGGAGGCGTGGGCTCTTTGCTCATGTCCCCGATTGTCTACGTCCCCGTCGATACGGCCCTCGGCGGCATGAACCTGGTCAAACTGGTCCTGAACTCCCTGATGATTATCTCGCTCTGGTATCTGCGCCTCGCCGCATACGCCGCCATCGCCCCGGAAGCCGGCGGCCGCCGGACCTGGTGGACACGGACACTGCCTTTGACGCTCACGCTGAGCCTGCAGACCGCGTTCTTCCTCCTCACAGGACCCACCGTCACGACCACCGCCTGGGGCATCTACGAGGACCGTTTCCCGGCTCTCCTGTTCTCACTGATGCTCACCCTCTTCATCTGTTCGATGAGCGCGGAAATTGCCGTGATCTGCTTCCGCTACGTCCCGCGGATGAGCCGCCCGTTCCGCGTCGGTTTCTCCATGCTGGGCGCCGGCTGCATCATGGGCTTCCTGGTGATGGCCGAGATGTGTCTGTCCTTGTTGGCCCGGCACCTGACATTCCTGGCCGTACTGGTCAGGCCTGGCTTCCCGTACCATCAGCTGGAACTGGTTGCGACCGTCCTGGCCGGCGCCGGGCTCACGATCCCGGCGGTTGCCGGCAGGGCTGCCCGCAAAAACCTGCACCGCCGGAACACCGAAACCCTCGCACGCGTCGAGGCCATCTGGTCCAAGGCGCTGAAGAGCACGTCGCTTGACCGGACCCTTGAGGCCGACCCCCAGGCACCGGTACAGGACAGGCTGCACCGGATGGTTGTCGAAATCCGGGACGCTGAACTCGCTGCGGGCACTTCGGCGACGTTCCTGACCGCGGAGGAGCGCAGCTACCTGCTCTCCGTTGAAGCAAAGCTCCATAACTCCCCCGCCCCGGCATAGCCTGCGACAGCTACAGAAAGCCGCCATGCAACTCCTCACGCACCCGACCCGCCGAACACGCCCGAGCGGTACGGACATGTACGGGATCTACCGGAACATGGTCCTCTTCGATTTCAAGACTGAAATCCATTCGGGCTTCTTCGTCGCCTATTACCGCAACTTCGCCATCCCCTCCACAGCGAGGACCCTGGCGGCGACCGGAGAGATGAAATCCCGGCCGATGAAGCGCTCCTACGACACCGGCATCGTCCTCCACGAGATCATCGCCAACGGGTTCGAGCACGAACGCAGCCAGGCCATGATCAAACTGCTCCGCCGGGTCCACAACGGGGTGTCCGGCACCCCGGACGACTTCGTCTACGTCCTCATGACCTTGCTTGTCCTGCCGCTGCGCTGGACCGAACGTCACGGCTGGCGCCGGTTGACGGAGTTGGAGAAGCGGGCCGCCACGGATTTCTACGCCGAACTGGGCCGGCAGATGGGGCTTGAGGGCATCCCGGCCACCTTCGCGGAGGCGGAACGGTTCCTGGACGAATACGAGGACCGGAACATGGGCCCGAGCCCCGAGGGCTCGATGCTGTTCAATGCGACCGTCGCGGCCTTCGCCAGCCGTATCCCCGCCCTGCTTCGCCGATTCACCCCGACCATCCTGGCGCTGATGATGGACAAACCCCAGGTCGCTGTTGCCCTGGGCCTGAAACCTGCCCCGGCAGTGCTGCGCGTACCGTTCAACGCGGTGCTGCGGTTCCGCTCCCTCAAGGCCAGGTTGCGTCCCTTGCCGACCGAGCCCATATTTGTGCCGGGAAGGATGAACGTCGTGGCATACCCGGACGGATACACCCTGGACCAGATCGGCCCTTGGGGGAAATCAGCCAACGTCTGAGGCCCGGGCTGCTTACCGCCGTCGACCCTGGGGTGGACCCGACGCACCCGTGACGGGCCTGCGTGCTGACCGAAGACGACGACGCGGACTCCGACTACGCGCGAACAGGCCCGCCGGAACCTGAACTGCTCAAATCCCGGCGGGGCTGTTCGTTGTGGTTAGAGTGCGCTCTGCCTAGCCCACGTGGATGGCGGGCCGGAGTGCCTGGTCGGGCTCGGTCTCGCGGAGGATTTCGCGCACCAGCGGCGCGGTGTCGCCCTCGCCCAGGAACAGGTACCGCATGAGGTGGCCGACGGGGTTGCCCTCGGACCACTCGAAGTAGCACTGGGGCTTCGTGCCGGTCGAGTCGCGCATGGCCAGCAGGACGGCCGCGATCGCGTTCGGCACGGCCGGGGACTCCACCCGCAGGACCCGGTAGCCGTCCACTTCGACGCCTTCGACCCGGAGCGTGTGGCTGAACGCCGAAGGATCGGAGATTTCCACTTCCAGGAAGATGACATCCGCCGGGCCCGGGACGGGGTTCAGCCCGCGCTGTTCGTACTCTTTGTCCGCGTACTCAGCCTTGTCACCGGCTTGGCGCTTGTTGGCGATGACGTTCAGTTGCCCGTCGAAGGCAATCGAATCGGTGATGAACTGCCGGGCTGCCTCGTCGAACTCGATGGTTTCCAGCCGCAGTTCGGTGGTGCGCTGGACCCGGGAGATGAGCGAGACGACGATGATGCCGGCGATGAAGAACGCCGAGATCGCGATGCCGTCGGGCTTTTCGATGACATTGGCGCCCAGCGCGTACAGCAGGACCAGGGTCAGCGCACCGAAGCCGATGGTTCCGGCGCGGCTGTGCCGGCGGATCGCGGAGACGGTCACGGCGACGGCTCCGGATACCATCATGGCCAGGATGCCGGTGGCGTAGGCACCTGCCTGGGCGTTGACGTCGGCGTTGAAGGCGATGGTGATGCCGACGCTCAGCACGGTGTAGACGATTACGACCGGGCGGACGGCCCGGCCCCATTCCGGCGCCATGCCGTAGGCCGGCAGGTACCGGGGCACGATGTTGATGAGTCCGGCCATGGCGGAGGCTCCGGCGAACCAAAGGATCAGGGCGCTGGAAATGTCGTAAACGGTGCCGAACTCGGCGCCGAACAGGTCGTGGGCGAGGAACGCCAGGGCGCGGCCGTTGGCCTGTCCGCCCTCCTCGAACTCCTTGGCCGGGATCATGACCGTGGTGAGGAAGCTGGTGGACATCAGGTAGACGCTCATGATGGCCGCCGCCGTGGTGAGCAGCTTGCGGGTGTTCCTGACCCGGGACGCCATGATCTGCTCGGGGCTGTCGCCGGTGGCCTTGATCAGCGGCATCATCGAGACGCCTGTCTCGAACCCGGACAGGCCCAGGACCAGCAGGGGGAAGGCGATGACGGCGGGCCCGATCAGGTCCATGGGGCCGCCGCCGGCGCTGGCGAGCAGCCGGTCGGTCCAGCCGGCGATCAGGGACGGTTCGGAGAGAACATGGGCGAATCCTGCGGCGACGACCGCGGCGTTCAGGAGCAGGTAGACGGCCACAAGCGGAATGGCGACGCCGACGGCCTCGTTGAAGCCGAGCAGGAACACCCCACCCAGGATCAGCAGCAGGATCACCGTGATGATCACGGCACTGCCTTTCAATCCCGCAGGCACGATCGGGTTTTCGAGCAGGTGCACCGTCGCGTCCGCTCCGGAGAGGGTGATGGTGATGATCCACGAGGTCGCAACGAACCCGAGCAGCAGCAGGACGAAGAACTTGCCGCGCCAGAACGGGAGCAGCTTCTCCAGCATGGCAACCGAGCCCTGCCCGTGCGGGCTCTCCTGCGCGACCCGGCGGTACATGGGGAGCATGCCCAGCAGGGTCAGGGCCACAATGAGCAGGGTGGCCAGCGGCGACAGGGCACCGGCGGCCAGGGCGGCGATACCGGGAAGGTATGACAGGGTGGAGAAATAGTCGACGCCGGTCAGGCACATGACTTTCCACCAGGCGTTGGGCTTGTGATCTTCCTCGGCTTCGGGGCCGGCGGGTGCGACCTGGTTGGCCAGTAGCCAGCGGACCAGGGGCTTGTGGTCCGGGCGGTCGGCCTGCTTCAGGTCAACTTGCGCCGGGACGGCGTGGTCAGAAGTGGTCTGCATCGGATCTTTCTGTTGGTGGCCGGGCGTGTGCCGGGCAGGAGCAAGTCCTGGGAACCGGTCAATTGTAGTGCCGGGTCCCCGTTGCCGCGGTCAGCTTCAGGCAGCGTCCGGAACGGCGGGCCTACCGCGGCTCTGGTCCGGGCGGCTCTGGTCCGGGCAGCTCTGGCCCGGGCAGCTCAGGTCCGGCCAGCTCTGGCCCGGCCAGCTCAGGTCCGGCCAGCTCCGGCCCGGGCGGCTCAAGTCCGGGCAGCGGGTCCTTGCCGGTCCATGTCTTCACGACCGTCCACGTGACGGCGGTGATGGGCACGGCCAGCAGCGCGCCGACAATGCCGGCCAGTATGGTGCCCGCCGCCAGGACGAGCAGTATCGCCAGGCCGTGAATGCTGAGGACCCTGCCCATCAGGACCGGCTGCAGGAAGTGGTGTTCGAGCTGGTTCACGCCGATGACCACGGCCACAACAATGAGCGCCTGGACCAGCCCGTTGGAGACCAGCGCGACGACAATGGCGAGGGTTCCTGCGACGGTAGCGCCGACGATCGGGATGAATCCGCCGATGAAGATGAACACTCCCAGCGGCAAGGCCAGCGGCACTCCCATGATGGCGAGGGTGATCCCGACGACGAGACCGTCAACGGCGGCCACCATGGCCGTGCCGCGGACATACCCGCCCAGGACGACGGTACTGCGATCCGCCGCCAGCCGTGCCCTGGCGCGGTGGTCGGCCGGCAGCATGCCAATGAGAAAGGCCCGGATTTCGGGACCGTCCTTGAGGAAGAAGAACAGGGTGACGGCCATCAGCACCGCGCCAGTGAAGATTTCCACCGCGGTGCGGGCACCGGTGAGGGCTTCTGCACTGAACGTGCTCGAGGTGAAGAACTCCCGCGCCGAGTCCATGACGGCGGTGATCTGTTGGTCGCTGACAGGGACAGGTCCGTGGTTCAGGAATGAGTGCAGTTGCTCGACCCCCGCAGCGGCCCGGGCCGTGAGCTCGCCCCACTGGTTGGAGACCAGAATGACGATGCCGGCGATGACGCTGCCGAAAACGGCGAGAATGGCCACGAACGAGGCAACCACCGCGAGGGCGCGCGGCCAGCCGTGCCCGGTGAGCCAGCGGACCAGCGGGGAGATCGCTGCGGCCAGGATAACGGCGATGAGGACGGGGATGATGACGAGCGGGATGCGGCTGGCGGCCCAGATGATTGCCCACGCGAGGGCGGACACGGCGAGGACCTGCACGGAGCGGATGCTGGCGCGGCCCAGTCCGTCCGACCAGATGGCCGGCATTGCGTTGCGGGGCTCGATCATAGGGGTTCTCCCGGCGTTCGGACGCGGTGGCTAGGCCCAGCGCAGGGGTTTCGGCCTGGACTGTTGCCACGCATCGTAGAACCGCAAGCGGGCTTCGTTGCCGCGCTGCTGCTCGAGGGCGTGCAGGCGCCCGAAGGTAAATCCGCTGCCGGGGGCATCCGCGGCCTGCCCCGCCAGCACCAGTAGGGTTTCCCGGGTGACGACGCTGTCCTGGAAGTCTCCGAGGATCTCCTGGATGCCCTCCGCGGCCCGGGCAACGTTCGTTGCTTGAGTGCCGAAAATGGGGGTAGCCGCCTCTGCGGCATAGCGCAGCCGCTTGGCAGCCTTCGGAACTTCATGCAATGCGGCATCCTGCGGTGTCCCGCCTGTGCCGCCGTCAAGGGACCGGACCGCCGCCTTGAGGCGTTTTCGTTCCGCGGAGACGAGCCGGCCAACCGTCCCCGGCGCATCATTGCCTGCCCCGCCGCTCAGCGGAGGTACCGCAAGGAAGGCATCGAGGGCATCGAGGAGGCGGAAGTAGCGGGTGCTGTCCAGCGCCGCCAGTCCGGCGGCAAGGCCCTGTTGCTGGACAGTGCCGAGGTGCTCCTGGATCTGCTGCGCGACTGGCCCGATTAACAGCTCCGGAGGTTCGGCACTGATCATTTGCGTCAGCCGGGCACGGATGACCTCGGCGTCCCGGGCCTGGCCCACGTTGCCGGCGAGCCACTGGAGCTCGCCGCTAAGGAACCTGGCCGACGTCGTATCTGTGAGCGTTCGAAAGGTTGCCAGTGCCGACCGCAGCCGGCGGGCGGCCACCCGGAATTGATGCACGGCATCGGGCGCATTGACCCGGACGCGAGGATCATGCAGCTTCACGGCGCGTATCTGTTGGGATACGTACGAGAGCATGACGTCCGAGGCCGGCCCGCTCGGGCTCGGTTTCGGAACCGTGCCCGGATTCTCCGGATAGTCCGGTCCGAGCGCCCGGGCGAGCTTGGACGGGTGGGTGGCGATGGTGACTCCCTCTGCGGCGCACAGAGCGTCGGCGTCCTGCAGCAGCCGACGGGGGCCGCCGGCGAGTTCCAGTTCCCATTCCCGCCACCGCGACGGTCCCGCGCGGGTTAGCAGGGATTGGGCCTCGACACGGTCGTCACTGAAGTTGGCAAGGACTGCGCCGTCGGCGGCGTACAACCGCGTGACCCTCCGGCTGGTCCGGATGTGTGCAACCGGCATCAGCGCGTGGCAGCGGGTGTGGACGAGCACCAGCTGCCGCAAATTTTCCGGCACGGCATCCTGATCGCCGCCAAGCGGCTCCCGAATCGCCCGGCGCTCCCCCACGGCGACCGGCAGTTTGAGATGCCATCCTGCATCCCGACCGCCTGACCGCCGGCACAGGGTGATCCGTTGCCTGGCCAATGCCAGTGCTTTGGTATCAAAGTAGACGGCGTCCAGCAATTCGTTGACGGGCTGCCCGGCGCGATCTACCCCTGGGATTGATGCCAGTGGCGGGAGGGCGTCGGATTCCGAAGGGCTGTACTTGCGTTCCACCTCGATCGCGTCGGCGGCCATGCTTCATTTTAGGAACTCCCGCACGCGCCGGGCTTGTGCCCAAAGGCCCCTATCGGAGGAGATTGTCACGGGAACCGGGCGCTGGGGACGGGCGGCCGCCCAGTTCAGGGCGGCGGCCCTCCGTAAGGCACACAGACGCGCGGTATGAGGCTGGAAAAATGACTTGCCCGGGCATGCGGCGGCGAGTAACTTTCGGAGCAGTGGGCCGGCGGACCGCTGGCCCCCTGCGAGAGGACCGCCATGCCAACCATAATCGGCCACCACGATGTCAAGGACAAGGATCATTGGCTTGCCTCGCCGAAGCGCGAAGAGGTGTTCGGCCCACTGGGGATCACCAACATTCGTACGTTCGTCAACCCCGAGAACCCGACGCAAGTCGCAGTGATGATGGATGTCCCTGACGTGGATGCCCTCATGGCCGCGATGCAAAATGACGTAATGGGCGAGGCGATGGCCTACGACGGCGTACTGCCCGAGACCCTGGTCTTCCTCGTCGAGGCCAAGCCCTAGCTTCACCCGGGCGGACACCGCCGGCGGTGCAGGCGGATGTGGCGAAGCTCCGGTCAAATAGCGGTTGACCGGAGCTTCGGGTCCATTATGGGCAGTGGTTCCTGTGTATTGGCCGGGAATAGGCTGACCGCTAGTGGTTCAGCAATTCACCCATGAGCGGCGCATTGCGGACATCATCGGTCAGGGGGCTCAGCCCCCACACGTCCTCGATGGTGTGCAGCAAGGAATAGTGCGAGTAGGCGGCATTGGATGTGAAGTGCTTCCGCGCTGCCGGGCCGGCAAAAACCGTAGCCACCCGGTTGTCGTCTTTGCTGCCTTCATCCCACGTGATCACCAGCAGGGAGTTCTGCGTCGTGAAGGCCGGGGATCCCAGGATCCTCGGCACTTCGCGGGCGAGCCAGTCGTCTCCGGTGCCGATGGAGCAGTCGTGGGTGTCGTTGCACATGTCCGGGCTGATGAAAGAGTAGTCCGGCAGGGTCGACGGCGACCGCAGGTCCTGCCCCAGCCGGTCATACGGAACAACATGGTCCGAGCAGGAGGCCACGTCGTCCGTCACGGCAGGGTAATACATGAACGGATTATGCTTCACCGCATACCGGCGGGAGTCATGCGCGGCGCAGGGCGCGGGCATGCCCTCGGCGTACATTTTCCAGGTCCGTCCGGATTGGGTGATCTCATCGGCGATCGAGCGCACATCGGCGGTGCACGAGTCCGGCTTGCAGTCGCTAGTGATCCCCGCGCTGGTTCCGCTCGTGAGGGCGAGATAGTTGGGCAGGCTCGGGTGGGTGATGGCCCGATAGTTGGCGGCCACGGAGAATTCCGCTGCAAGCTTGTTGAAGTAGCCCGCTTCGCTGGCGCCCATGATCTGCGAGGCCGCCTTGTTCTCCTGGACGATGACCACAATGTGCGCGATTCCGCCGCTGGCCTGCCCGCCCGGAGCGGGGTGCGGGGCCGGCTGCGCGAAATACGGGGATGGTGGCGGGGTCGCGGCGGGCGTGTCCTGGCCGGGGGACGTGGGCGGCGATTCGGTCCCCGCCGGCCCGGCAGGCAGGGACCCGGCCGGTGGGGACTCGGCAGATGGGGACTGCGAAGGCGGGCCGGCCTGGAGGGGCTGCACCGACGTGCACCCCGCCAGCAGCATCGCCAGCGCCCATCCGCCGGCCAGGGAGAGTCGGCCGATCCGCGTCATCGGTCCATGCTAGCGGCCGGTATTGGTGCGGCCAATGCTGTCTGCATTCCCGGCCTCAGGCCAGGCTCAGGTCAAGAAGCTGCCCGCGCCCGGTCCACGGTCCGGCTCCCCCGTGTCCGGCCTCCCTCCGGGATGCAGCGCGCCGCGGACGGTGCCCAGCAGGGACAGGAACCGCTCGTTGTCCGGCAGGTCGTCTATCAGCACCACACCCTCGGGAGCGGCCAGCGGAATGCGCCAGTTCGGGTATTCGGTGCTGGTGCCCGGCTGGTTCTGGGTCCGGGTCTCCCCCACGGCGTCGACCAGCGCCACCCCCAGCAGCGCTGACGGGGCCAGCGCCGTGTAGGCGTACAGCGCCTCCACCGTGGTCCGGACGTCCGTGCCATTTTCCGCCAGCAGGCCGCGTGCCCGGACCCGGGCCAGCACGGCCTCCTGCTCGGCCGCGGCCTCGGCGCGTTCTTCCGCCACGGGCCGCCGCAACAGCCCGAGCGATTCGCGCAAGGTGACGTGTTCACCGGCGAGGTAGCCCGCCGTCGGGGGCAGATCGTGGGTGTTGACGCTGGTCAGGCACTGCTCGCGGTAGTGCTCCGGCGGAATCGGGCCATCGGCGTCGTGTTCGAACCACAGGATCGACGTGCCGAATATCCCCCGCTCGGCCAGGTAGCCGCGGACCCACGGCTCGAACACCCCCAGGTCTTCGCCAATCAAGATCGCCCCGGCCCGTTGCGCCTCGAGGGCAAGGATGCCGATGAGCGCCTCGTGGTCGTAGTGCACATACGTGCCGCTCTCCGGCCCCCCGCCCTCGGGGATCCACCACAACCGGAACAGGCCGAGGATGTGGTCCACCCGGATGCCGCCGGCGTGCCGCAGCACGGTCCGGAGCATGTCCCGGTAGGCGGCATAGCCGGATTCGGCGAGCCGGCCCGGATGCCATGGCGGCTGCGACCAGTTCTGGCCCAGCTGGTTGAACATGTCCGGAGGCGCACCAACGCTCACGCCCCGGGCAAGTACGCCGGAGAGGGTCCAGGCGTCGGCGCCGCCGGGTTTTACCCCGACGGCGAGGTCATGGACGACGCCGATCCCCATCCCCGCCTGGCGTGCCGAACGCTGGGCCGCCTCGAGCTGCTGGTCGCAGAGCCACTGCAGCCAGCAGTGGAATTCGATCCGGGCTGCCAGCCTCGGCCGCTGCTCGACACAGTAGGGCGACGCCGGGGATGCCGCCGCTCCGGCCCATTCCGGCGCCGACGGCGGCAGCTCTTCGGCGAGCGCAGACCACAGCGCAAAGTCCTCGAGCCCCTGCCCCTGCTCGGCGCAGAAGCCGGCGAACTGGCGGGTGCGGGCCGGCCCGCGGCGGACCGCAAACACGCGTTCCAGGGCGGCGAGCTTTGCCGCGTAGCTGGCGTTGCGGTCCAGGAGGTCCCGGGAACGGTTGGCCGCCTGCAGGCCTTCGGCCAGGCGTGCCACCTCGGCCCGGCCGGCTGCGTCCAGGTAACCGTATTCCGGGATTTCCTCCACCCGCAGGTAGAGCGGGTTGAAAAAGCGCCGCGTGGTGGGCAGGTACGGGGAGTCCTCGACCGGCGGCACTGGTTCGGCGGCATGCAGCGGATTGACCAGCACAAACCCGGCCCCCTGCTCCCCCGCAACCTCGGCGAGGTCCCCGAGATCGGCGAAGTCGCCAATCCCCCAGGACCGGGAGGACCGCACGGAGTACAGCTGGGCCGTCAGTCCCCAGGTGCGGCGTTCCTTGAGCAGGGCCGAGGCGCGGAGCCGGTCTGGCGTAACAACCAGCGGACACTGCGCCGCCGTGCCCGCGGCGTCGGCTCTCAAGGTGTGCCAGCCGAGACCGAGGCCGCCGGGTATGGCGAACGTGGCACGTCCCGTGAGAACGCCGTCGACGTCGACCGGCTGGTCCCAGTTCTCCCGCTGGGCGGCCTCATAGCTGCTTCCGTCCTCGGCGTCGATCCAGACGCGGACCTCGCTTCCGTGCGGGACGTGGACCTCGACGCGGGACTCCTGTCCCTCCCTCACTACAAGGACCGGGGGCAGGATGCGCCGCCAGGGTGCCAGCCGGGACTCGGCCAGGGAGCGTTGCTGTTCCTGGGGCCCGTTGGCGGGGACTCCGAGGGCCGCCAGCACGTCCTGCAGGGTCCCGGCGGCCACGGAACGCTGCACTCCGTCCCAGCCCCAGTAGCTGGTGTCGACGCCATAGGCTGCGGCGAGTTCGCGCAGGAGCGCGTCGGCCGTATCAGCGTCCCCGGTCTGCCCTGGACTCCCGGGGGCCGCGGCGTTGCCGGCGTCTGCAGGATGATCGGGGTTTGGACGGTCCTCGGGGTTTGCGGGGGTCTCGGGGTGCGTCTGGTCCACCATGCGCCCACTCTAGACGCTGCCCCCACCGCCCGCGCTCTTTCCGTGGATGTGGGAATCATCTACCAGTTCGTTGAGTCCTTGGCCGGCTCCCGGCGCGGACGGCTCCTTCGGCCCGTTTAGGCGCCCCCGCAGCGGCCGCGCTAGCCTTGAAGCCTATGGTTGACGTCGAACGGTTCCGGATCCTCCTGCGCGAGGAACGTGACCGGAAGCTTGCCCTCCTGCCCGCCCTCCGCCGGGACATCACCTCGGTCAATGCCGCCCGCCTCGACTCCAACGTCGACGACGAACACGACCCCGAGGGCACAACGATCGCCTTCGAACTATCCCAGGCCTCCGCGCTCCTGGAACAGAGCAGGGCTTCCCTGCTGCAGATCGATGCCGCTCTCGCGCGGATGGACGAGGGCACCTACGGAATCTGCGCTGTATGCGCCACCCCGATCCCCGAGGACCGGCTGGAGGCCAGGCCCTGGACCGCGTACTGCATCGCGCATGCCTCGGGCAGGGCATGACCCCGCCCGGCCTGCTGGGGGAACCGAACCTGGCCCTGACATGGTGGGAGCGGATCGTTGCCGGATTCACCCACGCCCCCAGCCCGCATGTGAGCAGTATTGAGCTCGTTGCGGTGGTCCTGCTGGCAGTGGCCGTCTCCCTGCCCCGCCTGTCCTGGCGCTACTTTGGCCTGCTCGCCACCGTGACCCACGAACTCGGCCACGCGTTTGCCGCCCTTACCACCGGCCAGCGGCTCGGAGGCATCCGGCTGGGCCTGGACCACTCCGGCACCACCACGACGTACAGCAGGAGCCGCCTCTCCGCCGCCTGGTCGACGTTCTGGGGCTACCCCGTGCCGGCCGTCGTCGGGGCGGCGATGGTCTGGTGCGGTTTCAACGGCTGGGGGCCGGCCGCGATGTCGGTGGGCACGCTCATCCTCCTGGCATCCTTCCTGTTCCTCCGCAACGGCGTGGGTCTCCTCATCACCGCCGCCGCCGTACTGGCCTCGGCGCTCCTGGTGCTGTTCGTGCCGCCGGTATTCAACGGCCACGTGATGATCGTGCTGGGCCTGGCGCTACTGGTCGCTGCCGTCAGGGACCTCGGCAAACTGGCCAACGTCCATTTGCGGCACCGGGACAGGCTCCCGACGTCGGACGCCTATCTGCTGGCCCGGGCCACCTCCATCCCCGCCGCGGTGTGGATTGCCCTCTTCGCCGTGGTTGTGGCCGGGGCATGGTGGTTTGCCTGGCAGCCGATGGCGCCCGTGTTCACGGCCGCGTTCGGGCCGTTCCCTTCCCGGCCTTAGGCTGGGACCATGAGCCTGAGTACCCACACCGACGATCCGGGATTCAGCACCAAGGGCGCGTATGTGACCGGCGGCGAGGAATTCACCCGGGATACCAACTACATTGAGGACCGGATCACCCGGGACGGTGCCACGGGCGCCCACGGCGAACCCGGCTGGCCCGTGGAACCTGGCCGCTACCGCCTCATCGCAGCGCGCGCCTGCCCGTGGGCCAACCGCACGGTGATCGTGCGCCGGCTCCTCGGCCTGGAGGCGGTCATCTCGCTCGGCCAGCCCGGCCCCACCCACGACGCCCGGTCCTGGACCTTCGACCTCGACCCGGACGGCTTGGATCCGGTCCTCGGAATCGAACGCATCCAGGACGCCTACTTCCGCCGCTTCCCCGACTACCCCCGCGGGATCACCGTCCCGGCGATCGTGGACGTCCCCAGCGGGCAGGTAGTCACCAACAATTTCCCCCAGATCACGCTCGACTTTTCCACGGAGTGGACCCAGTACCACCGCGCCGGCGCGCCGGAGCTGTACCCGGAGCACCTGAGGGAAGAAATAGACGCCGTCAACAAGCGTGTCTTCACCGAGGTGAACAACGGCGTCTACCGCTGCGGCTTTGCCGGTTCCCAGGAGGCCTACAACGCCGCCTACGATCGGCTCTGGACGGCCCTGGACTGGCTCGAGGAACGCCTGGCGGGCCAGCGGTACCTGGTCGGCGACACGATCACGGAGGCCGACGTCCGGCTCTTCACCACACTGGCCCGCTTCGACGCCGTCTACCACGGGCACTTCAAGTGCAACCGGCAAAAGCTCAGTGAAATGCCGGTGCTGTGGGCCTATGCACGGGACCTCTTCCAGACCCCCGGCTTCGGCGACACCACCGACTTTGTGCAGATCAAGCAGCACTACTACATCGTGCATGAGGACATCAACCCCACCGGAATCGTCCCGCGCGGGCCGGAACTGGGCAGCTGGCTCACCGGGCACGGCCGCGAAGAACTCGGCGGCCGGCCGTTCGGCGACGGCACACCCCCGGGACCGGTCCGGGCCGGCGAAGAGGTTGCCCCGGGACACGGCGCAGCCTGAAGCCGCCGGCGCCCGGGACGGCCGTTAGGGTGTTGGTCATGAATATGGGGTCCATGGAACACGCAGCGCAGTCCCTCTCGGCCGGCTTTGCCACCCGGGAGTTCGCCGAGGTGCGTGAGCTCTTCGACTCCTTCCTTTCCGAGGACCAGGACTACAGCGCGCAATTGGCCGTCTACCGTTTGGGAACGAAAGTGGTGGACCTCCGCGGCGGCCCGGGGTTCGCTGCCGGCGACATCACGGGCACGTACTCGTGTTCCAAGGGCGCCGCCGCCATGGTCATCGCCGTGCTCGTCCAGGACAACCTTCTCGATCTGGACCGGACCGTCGCGTCCTATTGGCCGGAGTTCGGCGTCCACGGCAAGGACCTGCTCACCGTCCGGCAGGCGCTGTCCCACCAGGCCGGGCTGCCCGGCGTCGCCGGCGGGTTCGCCCTGGCCGACTTCACCGAACCCGAGGCGGCCCGCTGTCTCGCGGCCTCAGCGCCGCTGTGGCGGCCGGGCACGGCTTTCGGCTATCACGCCCTGACCATCGGGATCCTCATGGAGGAACTCTGCCGCCGCACCGCCGGAGTGCCGCTCCAGCGGCTCTACGACGAGCGTATCCGCCGCCCGCGGGGCATCGACTTCTTCCTGGGCCTGCCCGAGGACCAGGAACCGCGGTACCGCGAGGTGCTCTACGACCCTGACCCGGCCCAGCCGTGGCTGGACCCGCTCAGCCTCGACGGCCTGAACAGCAACGCGCCGGTCAGCACCATCATGGAACTGCCCAACCACCGCGTCGTCCGTGCCGCGGGAATGAGCAGCGCCGGCGGCGTGGGCTCGGCCGACGGACTGGCCAGACTCTACGCCGCCGCCACGACCGGGGTGGACGGCGGTCCCGCGTTCCTGAGCCCGGCCACCATCGAACTCATGGCCGCTGAGCAGGTGTGGGGACTGGACCGGTGCTCCGGGCAGGACAACGCCTTTGCCGTCGTGTTCATGAAACCCCAGCCGGGGCGGAACTTCGGCAGCCACCTGGCCTTCGGACACGAGGGCGCCAACGCGGCCCTCGGCTTCGCGGATCCCGGTTACGGGCTCGGATTCGGGTACGTGCCGCGCCGCAGCGAAGAAGGCCGGACCAGCGGCCGGGCCCAGCGGTTGTCCGCGGCAGTGCGGCGGGCCGCCCGCGCCGCGTCCTGACCGGCCCCCTGCAGGCTCCTGCGGCGCCGCAGCAGGTTCGTCCATTTGTAGCAGCAACCACGCGGCCCTAGGGTGAGCCGGGATGGTCACTCCAGAAAAGACAACAGACAAGCCGCCCTCCTGGCTGCGCATACGGGCCCATGGCGCGGCCAGCGGCGTCGCGGCGGCGCTCGTGTGGCCGCGGCTCCAGCTGGCTCTGAAGGCGGCGCTGGCAGCGGGCATTGCTTTCGCGATCGCGCCCTTCATGCCGGGCTCCGCCGCTGACTACCCCTACTACGCCCCGCTCGGCGCCCTGGTGGCCATGTACGAGAACGTTGCCGGTTCCATGCGCCAGGGCCTGCAGGCGCTGGTCGGTCTGGCGATCGGGGTGGGACTGGCGTTCATGCTTTTCAGCCTCGGCTCGCCGTCGCCGTGGACGGTCGCGGTGGTCATGGGACTGGGCGTTATCCTCGCCGGCCTGCCCAAGATCGGTTCGGGCCGGGACTGGATCCCGACGGCGGCCCTGCTGGTACTGCTGGTGGGCGGCCACAACCCGGACTCGTTCTCGTTCGGGTATCTTTTCCAGATGGCGGTCGGCGTCACGGTGGGCATCGTCGTGAATCTGTTGGTCTTCCCGCCGCTGCATTTCCGGGCCGCGGCCCTGAGCATCGTGGAATTGCGCCAGGCGCTCGCCCAGCAGCTCTGGGACATGGGCAAGGCGCTCAAGGAGAGCTGGCCGCCGGAGCATGTTGACTGGTCCCGCCGCTCGGAAGCGCTCGCGGCGCACGCCCGCTCAGTGCGGCTCGCCGTCGAGAAAGCTGACGCCAGCCGCCGGGCCAATCCCCGCCGCCGGCTGCATCCGCGCGACATCACCCTCGACTACCGCAACCTGCGGGACCTGGAGCGGCTCACATTCCACGTCCAGGACGTCACCCAGGTGCTCTCCGACGTCATCTGGGCCGAGGACACCCCGTTCGTGATTCCGGACGAATACGCGGCACCCCTCGGTGACGCCATGTCCGCCGTCGGCGACGTGCTGCGAGCCACGGAGGAGGACAACCCGGATCGCCAGGCCGAGCTGGCCCGCACCGCCGACGCGGCGATCAACGAGCTCACCGCCAGGCTTGGCTCGGTGCCGCACACCCACGACGCCCCCAGCGCGGTGGAATCCATTCTCTTGAGCATGCACCGCATGCTGCGGGTGGCGAAGCCCGGCCGGCCGGAAGAGCAACCGGCGGACCCGTCCGAAACCCCGTCCGCAACCTAAGCAACCGGCAGGCACAACGACGGCGGCTCCCGCCGGGGTAACCCCACAGCGGATGCCGCCGTCGGACTGTCTGTCCTGCCCGGCTATGGCAGTACCGGTTAATCCAGCGCGGCGACCGATCCGCTGAAGTGCCGGCGACCGGACAGCGGGTTCCACGCCACGTAGTCCGAACGCCGCCAGCCGCCGCCCTCGGTCTGGACGGTGCTGATGTCCAGCGCCACCCGGGCGGGCAGGAACACGGGCGCCTCGAAGGCCACCTCCCAGCTGAACGCGTCGCCTTTGACGGCACCGACGTCGGCCAGTGCCCGCGACGCGAGGTACATGCCGTGGGCAAGGGACCGCCGCTGCCCGAGGGCCTTGGCGGTCAGGACGCTCAGGTGGATGGGGTTGAAGTCTCCGGAGACAGCCGCGTAGGCACGCCCGGTATCGACGCCCAGCTGCCACAGGGCCGTGGGATCCGGCACGGAGAACGGCGACGGCGGCACGGCCACCGAGGCCTTGTCGATCCCCGGGAGGAACACCCCCTTGGCCAGGTAGGTCGAAACCCCGCGCCAGAGGACCTCTTCCTGCCCGGCGGCGCGCACCTCCGCGACGACATCGAGCTGCGTACCGGCGCGGTGCCCCCGCAGGTTCTCCACGCGGGTCCGGATGTCCAGGGCCTCCGTGAACAGGACCGGCCCGGACTGCACCACCCTGTTCGTCAGGTGGATCATGCCCAGCAGGGGCAGCGGGAAATCGTCCCGGTTCATCACGCTCATGGCCAGCGGAAATGCCAGGGCATGAATGAGGCCCGCAGGCAGGATATCGCTCGCGGTCTCGCCGATCAGGTGCTGATACGCCGTCAGATTGGCGACGTCGGCCCGCACGCCACGGACCTCGTGGATGTAGGCGGGCAGTTCGGTGCCGCCGTGGGTGCCCAGGACCCGGCGCCGTGCCGCGGCGGCGGCCGCGTTGACGTAGAGCTTGGACAGGGCCGGCATCTCGCCCAGGATGACGGTCTGGAAACCGTTCATGCGCCCACCAGGTTCTGCCCGCAGACGCGCAGCACCTCCCCGGAAATCCCGCCCGCGGCGTCGCTGGCCAGGAACGCGATGGCCTCGGCAACATCCCCCGGCCGGCCGCCCTGCTGCAGGGAGTTGAGCCGCCGCGCCACCTCGCGGGTGGCGAACGGGATCCTGGCCGTCATCTCGGTTTCAATGAACCCCGGAGCCACGGCGTTGATGGAGCCGCCGCGCTCGCCGATGAGAGGCGCCGTGGCGCGGACCATGCCGATCACGCCGGCCTTGGACGCGGCATAGTTGGTCTGGCCGCGGTTTCCGGCGATCCCGCTGGTGGAGGCCACGGACACGATCCGGGGCGAGTCCTGGAAGTGCTCCGAGGCCAGGAGGGCCTCATTGATCCGCAGCTGCGCGGCGATGTTGACGGCGAGCACGGAGTTCCAGCGGCCGGCGTCCATGTTGGCCAGGAGCTTGTCCCGGGTGATCCCTGCGTTGTGGATCATGATGTCCAGCCGGCCGTGCCGTGCCGCGGCGTGGCCGATGATCCGCTGGCCGGCGTCGTCGCGGCTGATGTCCAGCTGCAGGGCCGTCCCATGGACCTCGTTGGCCACTGCCGCCAGATGCTCTCCCGCAGCCGGAATGTCGACGAGGATGAGCGTGGCGCCGTCGCGGTACAGGGTGCGGGCAATCGCGGCCCCGATGCCGCGTGCGGCGCCGGTCACCACGGCCACCTTGCCGGCCAGCGGCTTCTCGACGTCGTCGGGCAGCTGGCCGGCGCCGGAGCTGACGGTCAGGAACTGCCCGTCCACGAACGCCGAGCGGCCCGAGAGGAAGAACCTCACCGCCCCCAGTGTTGCCGGGCTCGTGGTCCGGGCGCCGTCGGCGAGCAGGATGCCGTTGCCGGTGGCGCCGGCACGGAGTTCCTTCGCCAAAGACCGCAGCAGACCGTCCACGCCCTGCCTGGCAGCCGCCGTTGCCGGTTCCGTGGCCGAGCCCGCCGTGCGGGACACGGTGATGACTCGGGCGTTCGGGGCGAGGTCACGCAGCGACGCGGCGGCGGTGAGGACCGGTTTCTCAAGATCGCCCGGGTGGGCCAGCTCGTCCAGCACCAGGATGATGGCGCCGAGCTTCTCCTTGGGTATCGCGTGGCGACGGACATCGAGGTTCCAGTCCAGCAGGGTGGCGGCGAGCTCGTCGGCGCCGCCGGTTGATCCCTGGACCAGGACCGGTCCGTCGATGAGGCGGCGGCCGGGCTCGTGCCGCCGGAGGACCACTGGCTGCGGGAGGCCGAGACGCTTGGCGAGGTCTTTGCCGAGTCCGTGGCTGACCAGCCGGGTGTACTTGTCGCTCATCCGGTTCTCCCTAGAGTGCTTCGAGGATTGCGACGACGCCCTGGCCGCCGGCGGCGCAAATGGACACGAGGCCGCGGGCCGGACGCCCGTTGACGTCGCCCTTTTCGTGCAGCATTTTCGCCAGCGAGGCCACGATCCTGCCACCCGTGGCCGCAAACGGGTGTCCGGCGGCCAGCGAGGAGCCATTGACGTTCAACTTGGCCCGGTCGATGCTGCCGAAGGCGCCGTCCAGGCCCAGGCGGGTGCGGCCGAATTCGTCGTCCTCCCACGCAGCGAGGGTGCTCAGCACCGTGCCGGCGAAAGCCTCGTGGATCTCAAAGAAATCGATGTCCGCGAGGCTGAGATTGTGGCGTGCGAGGAGCCGGGGCACCGCGAAGGCCGGGGCCATGAGCAGCCCGTCTTTGCCGTGGACAAAGTCGACGGCGGCAGCCTCGCCGTCGATCACCGCGGCGAGCTTGGGGAGGTCGTGGGCGTCGGCCCATTCCTCGGACGCCAGCAGAACGGTGGAGGCGCCATCTGTCAGCGGGGTGGAATTGCCGGCCGTCATGGTCGCCTCGGCGCCCAGGTTCTTGCCGAAGACGGGCTTGAGGGTGGCCAGTTTCTCCGGGCTCGTGTCGGCGCGCAGGTTGGAGTCGCGGCTCAGTCCCCGGTAGGGGGTCAGGAGGTCATCGAAGAAGCCGGCGTCGTAGGCCGCGGCCAGGTTCCGGTGGCTGTTGAAGGCCAGCTCGTCCTGGGCCTCGCGGGTGATCTTCCACTGCGCCGTGGTCAGCGCCTGGTGCTCGCCCATCGACAGGCCGGTGCGCGGCTCCCCCGTGTTCGGGGCATCGGGCGCCAGATCCTTGGGACGGAGCCGGCTGAGGACCTGCAGTTTCCGGGACATCGTCTTGGCGCGGTTGAGGTCAAGGAGCACCTCGCGGAGTCCCTCGCTGACGGCGATGGGGGCGTCAGAGGCCGAGTCGACGCCGCCGGCGATCGCGGAATCGATCTGGCCCAGCTTGATCTTGTTCGCCAGGCCAAGCACCGTTTCCAGGCCGGTGGCGCAGGCCTGCTGGAGGTCATACGCCGGGGTCTCGGCGGAGAGGGCCGAGCCGAGCACCGCTTCCCGGGTGAGGTTGAAATCCCGGGAGTGCTTGAGGACCGCCCCCGCAGCGACTTCCCCGATCCGCTCGTCCTGCAGGCCGAAGCGGGCGATCAGGCCATCCAGGGCGGCCGTGAGCATGTCCTGGTTGGAGGACTTCGTGTACGCGCCTCCGGTCCGGGCGAACGGGATGCGGTTGCCACCCACGACCACGGCCTTGCGGAGTTGCGCCGGGCCCGCGCTGGCGTGCTGTATCTTCCCGGCGGCGGGTGCGGCGGCTGGCTGGGGGCGGGGCACTGACTGTCCGTTGACGGACATGGGCTGTCTCCTTCGATCAAAGCGATTACCGATACCCAGCGTACCTGATACGCTGGGTATCGTGAACATCCCCAAAGCCGCCGTGCCCGCCGGGCAGGCCGCCGTCGACGGCCGCGCTTCCCGCTGGCAGTCCCACCGCGAGGAACGGCGGCGGGAGCTGATCAAGTCCGCCCGGAAGGCGGTGCATGCCCTCGGCAGCGACGCATCCATGGAGGACATTGCCGCAGCCGCGGGAACGTCGAAGTCCGTGTTCTACCGCTATTTCGGCGACAAAGCCGGACTCCAGCAGGCCGTGGGCGAGGTGGTCCTGAGCCAGATGCAGCGGCGCATCCAGGAGGCGGCCCAGAGCGCCCAGACGCCCCGCGAAGGCCTGTTCGCAATGGTGTCCGCGTACCTGCAAATGGCCGAGACCAGCCCGAATGTCTACACGTTCGTGACGCGCCATGCTTCCGGCGAGGCCGAAACGGCCGGCCCGTCCATGTCCACGGCGGGAGCCTTGAGCCACTTCTTCGCCGCCATCAGCGACATGATTGCCCGGCCGATGCGCAGCCATCTGGGCGGCGGCCAGGACAAGGAAGCCGTGATCGGCTATTGGCCCAACGCCGCGATCGGCCTGGTCCGGAATGCCGGCGAACAGTGGCTCGCCAGCCCGCCCGGGCCGGCCAAGCCCGGCCAGGAGGCCATGGCGCGGCAGATCACGGATTGGCTCTGCTTCGGCATCGCCCCCGAGCTGCAGGCACCTCCTCCCGCAGAAGCAGCACAAACGGAACGAACAGACCCGGCAGGCCAGGGCGCGCCGTAGCAGCGGCACACCGGTCCCCGCCCGCGACCTGAACTGTCAGCACTAAAGATTGTCAGAACCACAGAAGGAAGCGACATGACTGAACTAGCCGACCGTACCACCGGCAACGCACCCCGGCGCCGGCCGCAACCACAACAGCCGGCGGCAACCACGGCAACCGGCCGTTCCGGCCAGCCCGGTACCCCTGAGGCGCCCGCCGTCGACGTCGCGGCCCTTGGCGAACAGCTGCTCGGCAAGTGGGCCGACATCCGGCTGAAGTCCAGGGGCCTCGCCGGCCGCCCGGAACTGCACAAGATCGAGGGCCAGACCCACACAGAACACCGCCGGCGCGTCTTCGGGCAGCTCAGGATCCTGGTGGACAACGGGGCCGTCCACCGCGCCTTCCCGGAGTCCATGGGCGGCTCCGATGACCACGGCGGCAACGTGGCCGGCTTCCAGGAACTGGTCATCGCCGACCCGTCGCTGCAGATCAAGGCCGGCGTGCAGTGGGGCCTGTTCGGCTCCGCAGTGAACCACCTCGGCACCGCGGAACACCACGAGAAATGGCTGCCCGGCATCATGAGCCTGGAGATCCCGGGTTGCTTCGCCATGACCGAGACCGGGCACGGCTCCGACGTGGCCAGCATTGCCACCACCGCCACCTACGACCCCGCCGCCGGGGAGTTCGTGGTCCACACGCCGTTCCGGGCAGCGTGGAAGGACTACATCGGCAACGCCGCCACCGATGGCCTGGCCGCCGTCGTGTTCGCCCAACTGGTGACAAAGGGCGTCAACCACGGCGTGCACGCGTTCTACATGGACCTCCGGGACCCCGGGACCAAGGAGTTCCTGCCGGGCATCGGGGGCGAGGACGATGGGGTCAAGGGCGGCCTGAACGGCATCGACAACGGCCGGCTTCACTTCACCAACGTCCGGATCCCCCGCACCAACCTCCTGAACCGCTACGGCGACGTCGACCCCGAGGGCAACTACACGTCCCCCATCGCCAGCCCGGGCCGCCGCTTCTTCACCATGCTCGGCACGCTGGTCCAGGGCCGGGTCTCCCTCGACGGCGCCGCCGTGACGGCGTCGAAGCTGGCCCTGAAAACCGCCATCCAGTACGCCACCGAACGCCGGCAGTTCAATGCCTCCTCCCAGACCGACGAGGAAGTGCTGCTGGACTACCAGCGGCACCAGCGCCGGCTCTTCACCCGGCTGGCCACCACGTACGCCGCCAGCTTCGCCAGCGAGCAACTGCTGCAGAAATTCGACGATGTCTTCTCCGGCCGCCACGACACCGACCAGGACCGCCAGGACCTCGAAACCCTGGCCGCGGCCCTGAAGCCGCTGAGCACCTGGCACGCCCTGGATACGCTGCAGGAATGCCGCGAGGCCTGCGGTGGTGCCGGATTCCTGATTGAGAACCGGTTCGCCTCGCTCCGCGCCGACCTCGACGTCTACGCCACGTTCGAAGGCGACAACACCGTCCTGCTGCAGCTGGTCGCCAAGCGCCTGCTGGCGGACTACGCCAAGGAATTCCGCACCGTCAACGTCGGCGTGCTGGCCCGCTACGTCGTGGGCCAGGCCACCGGTGCGGCGATCCACCGCACCGGACTACGCGGCGTCGCCCAGTTCGTGGCCGACACCGGATCAGTGCAGAAGGCGGCGCTGGCGATCAAGGACGAAGCAAGCCAGCGGACCCTGCTTACGGACCGCGTCCAGACCATGGTCGCGGAGGTGGCCACGGCCCTCAAGGGCGCGAACAAGCTCCCGCAGCAGCAGGGCGCCGCCTTGTTCAACGCCCACCAGCACGAACTCATCGAAGCCGCCCAGGCCCATGCGGAGCTGCTGCAGTGGGAAGCCTTTACCGAGGCCCTGGGCAAGGTGACAGACCCGGGCACGCACAAAGTCCTGACGTGGCTGCGCGATCTCTTCGGCCTGTCCCTGATCGAGAAGAACCTGTCCTGGTACCTCATGAACGGCAGGCTGTCGATGCAGCGCGGACGCACTGTGGGCGAATACATCAACCGCCTGCTCGTGAAGATCCGTCCGCACGCCTTGGACCTGGTGGACGCGTTCGGGTACGGCCCGGAGCACCTCCGCGCTGAGATCTCCACCGGCGCGGAGAAGGTCCGCCAGGACGAGGCCCGGGACTACTTCCGCAAGCAGCGGGCCAGCGGCCAGGCGCCACTGGACGAAAAGATCCTGCTTGCCCGCGCCGTTCACGGCACAAAAGCTCACGGCACCAAGGCCCAGGGCACCAAGACCCGCGGCTGACCCAGCCGAAATGCGACGGCGGCGCCGCCCCCTCAGCCGGGGCGGCGCCGTCGTCGCAGTGCAGTGACTCTGTAGTGCAGTGACTCCGCAGTGCAGTGACGCTGTGGTGCTGTTCCGTCGCGGGGTCAGGAGCCCTGCTGGAGCACCGAGCGGTAGACCTCGAGCGTGGTCTCCGTGATGGATTCCCAGGAGAAGTGCTCCTCGGCCCGGCGCCGGCCGGCTTCGCCCATGGCGCGGGCCCGGGCAGGATCGGACACCACTTCGATGAGGGCCTCGGCAAAGTCGGTGACGAACTTCTCCGGGTCCAGAGGGATTCCGGTGCCGTCCGTGACCTGCTCGATCGGAACAAGCAGTCCGGTCTTGCCGTGCTCGACGACCTCCGGGATACCGCCGGTGGCGCTGGCCACCACGGCGGCACCGCACGCCATCGCCTCAAGGTTGACGATGCCCAGCGGTTCGTAGATGGACGGGCACGCGAACGCGGTCGCGTGGCTGAGCACCTGGATGACCTCGTTGCGGGGCAGCATCCGCTCGATCAGGATCACGCCGCTGCGCTGGCTCTGCAGCTCCTCGATCAGGCGTGCCGTCTCGGCCGCCAGTTCCGGGGTGTCCGCGGCACCGAGGCACAACACCAGCTGGACGTCGGCCGGGAGCTTGGCGGCGGCCCGCAACAGGTACGGCACGCCCTTCTGCCGGGTGTTCCGGCCCACAAAAACAACGCTGGGGCGCTCCGGATCGATTCCGAGCGGACGGATGATGTCATCAGCCTCGTCCCGGTTCCACTGGCTGACATCGATGCCGTTGTGGACCACCTTGACCTTGGCCGGGTCAACGTCCGGATAGCTGCGCAGGATGTCCTGGCGCATGCCTTCCGAGACGGCGATGATGGCGGCCGCGGCCTCGTAGGCGGTCTTTTCCACCCAGGAGGACACCGCGTAGCCGCCACCGAGCTGCTCGGCCTTCCACGGGCGCAGCGGCTCGAGGCTGTGCGCGCTGAGGACATGCGGGATGCCGTGGAGCAGCGACGCGATGTGTCCGGCCATGTTGGCATACCAGGTGTGGGAGTGGACCAGGTCCGCGCCGGCGATGTCCGGAACGATCCTCAGGTCCACCCCGAGGGTCTGGATGGCGGCGTTTGCAGAGCCCAGGTCTTCGGGCACGGGATACGACGTGACAGTCGCTCCGTGATACCCGGGCTCGCGGGGCGCGCCGAAGGCACGCACCTGAAGGTCCACGCGTTGGGCCAGCACCCGGCTGAGCTCGGCCACATGGACACCGGCGCCGCCATAAATTTCCGGCGGGAATTCTTTGGTCACAATATCTATTCGCACATGCACCAAGGTAGTCGTTACGGTGGAACTGATCTAGTGTGAAGACGTTCGGGCATGCCGGACTGTATTGGGGAGTAACGAAGGCGTTCAGGAGCTATCACCATGCCGCATCAAAAGAGAGTTTTGGCAATTGTCCTCGCAGGTGGCGAGGGAAACCGGCTCATGCCGTTGACGGCGGACCGGGCCAAGCCTGGTGTCCCGTTTGCCGGAAGCTACCGGCTCATTGACTTTGCCCTTTCAAATCTTGTGAATTCCCGCTATCTGCAAATTGTGGTGTTGACGCAATACAAGTCCCACAGCCTTGACCGGCACATTTCCGAAACGTGGCGGATGTCCACCCAACTCGGCAACTATGTGGCCTCGGTTCCGGCCCAGCAGCGCGTCGGCAAGAGCTGGTTCCTCGGCAGCGCCAACGCCATTTATCAGTCGCTGAACCTCATTCACGACGCCAACCCCGACATCGTGGTCGTGGTCGGCGCAGACCACGTCTACCGGATGGACTTCTCCCAGATGGTGGCGCAGCACGTCGCGAGCGGGGCCAAGGCCACGGTCGCCGCGGTCCGCCAGCCGCTGCACATGGCGGACCAGTTCGGCGTGATCGAAACCGATGCGGACAACCCGGACAAAATTGCCGCGTTCGTGGAGAAGCCGTCGTCGACTCCCGGCCTCGCGGCCGACCCCAGCCAGTTCCTGGCCTCCATGGGCAATTATGTGTTCGACGCCGATGCCCTGATCGAAGCCCTCCACGTGGACGCCGAGCGCCTCGATACCAAGCACGACATGGGCGGGGACATCATTCCCTACTTCGTGAACCAGGGCGAGGCCGGTGTCTACGACTTCACCCTCAACGACATTCCCGGGTCCACCGAACGGGACCGCACCTACTGGCGCGACGTCGGCACCATCGATTCGTTCTACGACGCCCACATGGACCTGATCTCCCCCGTCCCGGTGTTTAACCTCTACAACTCCGAGTGGCCGATCTACACCCGCCAGACCATCTCTCCGCCGGCCAAGTTTGTCCGCGGCAAGTCCAACACCGTGGGCACGGCACTGGATTCCATCGTGGCCAGCGGCGTCGTCGTCTCCGGCGGCATCGTGGAAGGCTCCGTGCTCTCCAACGACGTCTACGTGGGCACCTCGAGCCGGGTCCTGGACTCGGTCCTGATGGACAAGGTCAATGTCGGCGAAGGCGCCGTGATCAAACGCGCCATCATCGACAAGAACGTCAGGATTCCGGCCGGGGCCACGATCGGGCTCGACCCCGAACTGGACCGAGCCCGCGGGTTCAAGGTCACCGACTCCGGAATCACGGTCCTGTCCAAGGGCCAGCACGTCCCGGACCCCAGCGACGCGGAAAGGGCGCTCTCCGCGGCCAACCTGCGCCTGGTGCCCGACGCCGTCCGGACCGCCACCGAGAACTGGCCTGAGCTGCGGGAGTCCGTGGACAAGGTTGCCGACGTGCAGGCCGCAGCTGTGGGCACAGACGCACCGGTCAAGCACTCACCCACGGCATAGGCAGGCGGGGGCCCGGCAGGCACGTCCGGCCGGGCTCCCCGCACCCTGTAAAATTAGGGCAATGAGCTCCCCCGATCTGTCCTCCGACTTTCCCTCTGCCGAATCTGGTCTTGCCGGGTCTGATCTCGCCGGACTGACCCCGGAGGAAATCCAGGCCTGCCTGAAGGTCCTGAACACGATCCACGCCTATGACGAGGAGCACCCGGACTACGTCTCAGTGCGCCGCGCCACCGGGAAGATGTTCAAGGCCGTCAAGCGCCACCGGCGGGTCAGCAAGCGCGATGAGATCGCCGAGGCGGACCGCGCCGTGATCGCACAGACGGCGACGGCGGCCCCCGACAGGATCGACGACGAGACGCGCGGCAACAAGCTCGCCACGTCCGCCACCGGGGAAATCGCCGGCCACCTGATCAGGTCCCGGCCGTGCTACATCTGCAAGCAGCACTACACCCAGGTGGATGCCTTCTACCACCAGCTGTGCCCCGAGTGCGCCCTGTTCAGCCACAGCAAGCGCGACGCCCGCACCGATCTCACCGGCCGCAGGGCCCTCCTGACCGGCGGCCGGGCGAAGATCGGCATGTACATCGCGCTCCGGCTCCTCCGGGACGGTGCGCACACCACCATCACCACCCGGTTCCCGAAGGACGCCGCCCGCCGCTTCGCTGCGATGGAGGACAGCGCCGACTGGCTGCACCGGCTCCGGATCGTGGGCATCGACCTCCGTGACCCGTCCCAGGTGATGGCCCTGACGGATTCCCTGGATGCCGCAGGACCGCTGGACATCATCATCAACAACGCGGCCCAGACCGTGCGGCGCTCCGGCAACGCCTACAAGCCGCTCGTCGACGCCGAGGACGAGCCGCTGCCCGCCGCCCTCCAGGCTGCCAACGGGGGCCCGGAGCTTGTCACGTTCGGCCACGCCCACGACAAGCACCCGCTTGCCCTCGCCAGCAGCGTGCTCGACCATCCCGTGCTGGCCGGGGACGCGATCACGTCCCTGGCCCTGTCCACCGGGTCGGCGTCGCTGGAGCGGATTGCCTCCGGCACCGCGATCGACGCGGGCGGACTGGTCCCGGACCTCGCCACCATCAACAGCTGGACCCAGGTGCTGGACGAAGTGGACCCGCTGGAGATGCTCGAAGTGCAGTTGTGCAACGTGACGGCTCCGTTCCTGCTGGTCAGCCGGCTGCGGGGGGCCATGAAGCGCTCCACCGCGCGGCGGAAGTACATCGTCAATGTCAGCGCCATGGAAGGCCAGTTCTCCCGCGCCTACAAGGGCCCCGGGCACCCGCACACGAACATGGCCAAGGCGGCGCTGAACATGATGACGCGAACCAGCGCCCAGGAAATGCTCGACGCCGACGGCATCCTCATGACGGCCGTGGACACCGGCTGGATCACGGACGAGCGGCCGCACTACACCAAAGTCCGCCTCATGGAAGAGGGCTTCCACGCGCCCCTGGACCTAGTTGACGGCGCCGCCCGCGTGTACGACCCTATCGTGATGGGCGAATCCGGCGAGGACCAGTACGGCGTGTTCCTCAAGGACTACAAGCCCAGTCCCTGGTGACCGGCGCCGGCGGGCCGCGGCGTCCGTCACTTACGTGTCCGCTGCGGGACCTATGGCCCTAATCGGGGTCCGGGCCGGCCCGTAGTGTGGCTCGACATGGACTCAACCACGCCCTCGCCGGAATACTCGCTGACCATGGACCAGTGCTGGGCGCTGCTCGACACCGAAGTTGTGGGGCGCGTAGCGCTGATCGTAGACAACCATCCGGAGATCTTCCCGGTGAATTTCGTCCTCGAACGGCGGGCGATTGCCTTCCGCACCGCCGGCGGCACGAAGCTGTGGGGCGCGATCACAGGCAAGCCGGTTGCATTTGAGATCGACGGCTACGACGCCCGCGACGAGACGGCCTGGAGCGTAATGGCGCGCGGGGAAGCCGAGGTCATCGAGAGCCAGGAGGAGAAGGACGAAATTGACTCCCTGCTCCTGGAGCCCTGGCAGCCCGGCGAGAAGGCCTACTACGTGCGGGTGGCGCCCAAAGCCCTGACCGGACGACGCTTCAAGGTCAACCGGCCCGATGTGTGGACCACCCGGCTCGCGGATCCGCGCCGGGCCACCTTCGAATAGAACCCCCGGGCACCCTCCCGGCAGGATTGCGGCGTCAGCCGTGTTCTGGCGAGTGGACCACCAGCACCGGGCAATGCGCATGTGCCACACAGGCGGAACTCACAGATCCCAGTAACAGTCCACCGAATCCGCCGTGGCCGCGGCGGCCCAGAACAAGCATGTCCGCGGCTTTGCTCTCCTCGATCAGCACGCGGCGGGGGTGCCCCTGGATGAGGCGGGCCTCGACGTTGTCCGGGGTGTCCGGGCCGAAGGCCTTCGCCACCGCCTCGGCCAGGATTTCCCCGGCCCGGACGTCGAAGTCCTCGATGCCGACGGCGACATAGCCGTCGTACACCGGCGGGTAGTCCCAGCATGCCACTGCGACGACCTTGGCGGCCAGGGGCACCGCGAGGGCCTGCGCATGCCGCAACGCGGACACCGAAGCGTCCGAGCCGTCAACGCCTACCACGATCTTCCGGACGTCCCTGACTTCGTTCATCGCAATCCTTTGCCCTCGTACCGGCCGAGCTTCCCGCGCCAGATGGCGACGCTCCCATGATTTCCTTCGGCCGGCATGACGCCTAGGGCCAAAGGGCATGCACGCAGCCCGGCTGGCGGGCCACCCGAAAACGTTCCGGGCGACTGGCCGGAGGCGGCCTGTTGGGCACTATGACCCTTGTCCGCGCCGCCCCGGTGCACAAGAATGGCAGAGGCTGGGGTCAGCAGACGAAGGACAGCATCTCGTGACAAAGAGCATGGTGTCATTAACAGTATCGAGCGGTCGCGCGAGCGGCCGGACGGGAGAATCATGATTGCCTGGGCAGACGCAGGTCTCACTGCACCTGATGGCGGGCAGGCGGTGATCCGCGTCTTTATCCTTGATGATCACGAACTTGTCAGGCGCGGGCTGCAGGAACTTCTCGAAGGCGAGGGGTTTGCCGTCGTCGGCAGTTCCGGATCCGCGGTGGAGGCGACCCGGCGGATTCCCGCGCTGCATCCTGATGTCTGTGTGCTGGACGCCCGTCTGCCGGACGGAACCGGCATCGAGGTCTGCCGGGACGTGAGGTCGGTGGACCCGTCCCTGAACTGCATCATCCTGACGAGCTTCGACGACGAACAGGCCCTGCGCGGCGCCGTCCTGGCCGGGGCACGCGGATACGTGCTGAAGGAGATCGGCGGCACGGACCTGATCGGCGCCCTGCGGCGGGCAGCAGCGGGCGAGTCCCTCTTCGAGGAAGGCGTGGCCGCCGGCGTCGTGGACAGCCTGGTGGAGGCCGAAGAGGTCGACCCGCGCACCTCCTCCCTCACGCCCCAGGAACGCAAGGTCCTGGAGCTGGTGGGCGGCGGACTGACCAACCGGCAGATTGCCGCCGAAATGTTCCTGGCGGAAAAGACCGTCAAGAACTATGTGTCGTCCCTGCTGGCCAAGCTCGGATTCGAACGCCGCACGCAGGCAGCCGTCTTCATCGCCAGCCCGGCATTTCCGGCGGCCGCCGGCGGGAGGACCGGCGAAGTAATCCGGCCCCGCAGCGTCGGATAGGCTCCGCGGAAACCGGACCTTCGGGCGTGCCGGTTACAGGGGCACCGACCATTCCAGGCTGGTACCGGAGTCGGGCACGCTCGTGATGGTGCATTCGCCGTCGAGCATGCGCGCCCGGTCCTCGAGGTTGCTTAGCCCGTTGCGTTTTTCGGGTTGAGTGAATCCGGCGCCGTTGTCGCTGATCACCACCGTCACCCTGCCCTTGACGACCGCAACCGAGACCGAGATTGTATCCGCCCCGGAGTGCCGGATGGCGTTGCTGAGCCCCTCGGAAACCACGGCCACGACGTTGTCGGCCTTGTCCGGTGTCACGGCATCCACGGGTCCCGTGATGGTCAGGCGCGGCGGGAACGGCATGGACTTGGACGAACTGCGAGTGACCCGACGGATCCGGCCGCTCAGCAGTTCGATCTCGCCTGTGTTGCTCTTGAGCGAGTAAATGGTGTCGCGCAGGCTGCGGATCGCTTCGTCGAGTTCGCCGGTGATGTTGCGGATGCGCTCCAGCGCCAGATCCTCCTTGGTGAAACGGGTCAGGCTCTGTACGCTCAGCCCGGCGGCGAACAGCCGCTGGATGACGAGGTCATGCAGGTCCCGGGCGATCCTGTCGCGGTCGGTGAAGACCAGAAGCTCCTCGCGCAGCCGGTGCACCCGGGCAAGTTCCAAGGCGAGGGCCACGTGGGAGCCGAAGACGGCCCCCATTTCGATGTCGGTCCGGGCGTAGCGCACCGACTCCTTGTCCCGTGCCAGCAGCAGGAGGCCATGGTGGGCGCCCTGGGTACTCAGGGCCACTGCCAGCAGCGGGCCGGTGACTGCACCGTCGACCTCCCCCAACACTTCGGATGCGTCGTCGAACAGCACTGGCTCGCCGCCTTCGAGGACACCTTCCAGGAGATTTGACTCCAAATGCAGTGACCGTCCCGAAAACGCCGTGCCGCGCTCACCGGCAACGCCGATCACCACGTGGGCCATGGCGTTGGCGGCGGGGGCCACCAGGAGGGCGAGTGAGGACGCGGACTCCTGGAGCGCGCGGCCGGCTATCGGGTCCAGGCCGCCCGAGGTGTAGTCGCGGTCCGTGCTCAACATCAGCCCGGAGACGTCCATGCAGGCCTCCAGCCAGCGTGCCCGGCGGCGGGCGTCGTCGTAGAGCCGGGCATTTTCGATGGCGACGCCGGCCGCTGCGGCCAAGGCGACGGCCAGGGCCTCGTCTTCGGCGGAAAAGTCGTCTCCGCCTTCTTTTTCCGTGAGGTAGAGGTTGCCGAACACCACGTCCCGGACGCGGACCGGTACCCCCAGGAAGGACTGCATGGGAGGGTGGTGCGCGGGGAACCCGTAGGCCTCGGGGTGCTTATTCAATTCATGCAGCCGGAGCGGCCGCGGGTCTGTGATCAGGAGGCCGAGGACGCCGTGGCCGGTCGGCAGCGGACCGATCTGACGCGCCAGTTGGCCATCGATGCCGACAGTGATGAAGTGGCTGAGCGCGTGGTCATCACCGATGACGCCAAGGGCGCCGAACCTGGCGTGCAACAACCGGCAGGCCGATTCGACGACGCGTTCCAGGACGGCATCCAGGCTCAGGTCCTCGGCCAGGGCGACGACGGCTTCCAGCAGGCCGGTGATGCGTTCCTTGGATTGGAGCAGCTCTTCCGTCCGGGCGCCGAACCCCATCAGCAGTTCCTCAACGACGGGATTTGGTTCGGACACGGTATGGCCTGAGCCCTCACCCGCTGAATGCATGTCATTGCCCCCATTCGCTCCGGCCAATGTAGACGCTGACGGCCTTTTGCCAGAATACCGCGAACTACTCAGGAAAGCCTCAGAATTCGCAGATTAACCCGGCGGCTGGGTCCATTTGCCCTAGCCGCCGTCAGCCCGGCCGCGTACGCTCGCCGGCATGAGCACTGAATCGAGCCCTGGCCGTCACGAGCCAAAGGACCAGACCCACGCCGTCGAAGACCTCGACCACCACGAATGCTGGCGGCTGTTGCGCAGCGTCTCCGTCGGCAGGCTGGCGGTCTGGGTGGACGACCATCCCGACATTTTCCCCATTAACTACAAAGTGGACCACGGCACGCTGGTGTTTCGCACCGCGGAGGGCACCAAGCTGCAGGCGGCCACCGGCGGCACGCCGGTGGCGCTGGAGGCCGACGGCATCAACGCGGACACCGGAGTCGCCTGGAGCGTCGTCATCAAGGGCCAGGCCGCGCCGGTGCAGAACCCCCAGGAAGTCATGGATACGGTGGGTCTGTTGCTGTTCCCGTGGCAGGCCGGAAAGAAGGAACATTTCGTCCGGATTGCGCCGGACACCGTCACGGGCCGGCGGTTCAAGGTGGTGCCGCCCCAGACGTGGTGGACGCCGTTGGACGACGCCACGCGCTCCGGCCTCGAATAATCCGCCCCCCCTAAAAACACATCTTGCGCTTTCAGATCGGGTTGCCCTGAGGGCTTCAGGGCAACCCGATCTGATAGCGCAACGTGGGGCGCGGCGTGCGGTCAGGCGACGCGGGTGATCTCCACGCTGACGCTGAGGGCCGATCCCCCGCCGCCGGACAGGATGCCCTTGAGCGGCGGCACGTCGCGGTAGTCGCGGCCCCGGGCCACGGTGACGTGGAAGTCCCCCGCGGGTTTGTGGTTGGTCGGGTCCCAGCTGCGCCATTCGCCGTCCCACCACTCGAGCCACGCATGCGACTGGCCGGCAACTGTCTCGCCGAGCTCCGCCGTCGAACGCGGGTGAAGGTAACCGGACACGTAGCGGGCCGGGATACCGCAGCTGCGCAGTGACCCGATGGCGAGGTGCGCCAGGTCCTGGCAGACGCCCTGCCGCTGGTTCCACGCCTGTTCGGCGTTGGTGGTGACGCCGGTGGAGCCCTTCATGTAGGTCATTTCACCGCGCATCCAGGCAAAGACCGCCATGGCGGCCTCGTGCGGCGATTTCCCCTCGACGACGCCGGGAATGATGGCGAGCACCTCGGAGCCGGGACCTGTCAGCTGGGACTGGGGAATCCAGTCGCTGAACTGGTTCAGGGTTTCCGGTGCGGCCAGGACGTCCCAGCCGACGATGTCGGCCTCGGTTGCGATCTTCTCGACCCGGTGCACCTCGACGGTGGTGGTGGACAGCACCTCGAGGTGCTCGTGCGGCATCTGCATGTCGAAGGCGGTCACCCGGGTGCCCCAGTAGTCGCGGTAGCTGCTCAGGGCCGCCTGCGAGGGCGAAACCTTCATGGAGGACTCCAGTACCACTTGCTGCGGGTCCGTCAGCGGGGTCATCCGGGCCTCGTTGTAGGACAGGGTCACGCGTTTGTTGTACTTGTAGGCCGTCTTGTGGACGATGTTCAGCCGGGTCATGAAACTTCTCCCACCCAGGCCAGTTCGTCTGCCTGATTGAAGTACTTACGGGAAATGGCGTCCGAGGCCTGCGACACGGCCTTTTGCACACGCTCCATGTGCTCCGGCAGCTCCGACATGAGGTCATCGGTGCGGTGGAACTCCAGGAAGGTGCGGGCCTGCCCGACGATCCGGCGGGCGTCGTTGATGAAGCCGACGCGCTGGGCCGAGGGGTCGAGCTTCGCCAGGCACTCGTCGGCGTCGCGCAGCGCGTAGACGATGGACCGCGGGAACAGCCGGTCCAGCAGCAGGAATTCGGCCGCGTGCTGGTCCCCGAACGCAGCCCGGCGGGTCCGCAGGAAGGATTCGTAGGCCCCGGCGCAGCGGAGCATGTTCACCCAGGACATGCCGGCCGAGAGGACATCGCGGGTGGAGAGCATGCGCGCGGTCATGTCCGCACGCTCCAGCGACCGGCCCAGGACCAGGAACTGCCAGCTCTCGTCGTGGCTGACGGTGGTGTCGGCGAGGCCGCTGACCATGGCGGTGCGCTCCAGGACCCAGTTGCAGAACCGGTAGGTGCCCACCACGTCCTTGCGGTGCTGGTTGAGCCCGTAGTAGGTCGTGTTGAGGCTTTCCCAGAGCCCGGAGGAGACGGTCTCGCGGGCTCGGCGGGCGTTTTCCCGTGCGGCACCGAGGGAACCGGCAATGGAGGTGGCACTCTGCTTGTCGTAGGCGAGGGCGTTGAGCAGTTCGGGCAGGCCGAAATCGTCGCTTTGTGCGCGGGCACCCATGACGGCGAGGAGTTCCTGCGCCACGCTGCGCTGTTCCTCCATGGGCAGATGGTTGAGCCGTTCGAGGTGGACGTCGAGGATCCGGGCGGTGCCGTCGGCCCGTTCCACGTAGCGGCCGATCCAAAACAGTGACTCGGCAATACGGCTAAGCATTCGCGGTTACCTCCTGCGCGTCAGAAATCTGCTGCTGCTGTTGCTGCTCTTTCTGGCTGTCGCGCCAGTTGCTCTCCACCGGCCAGACCGAAACCCGCTCGCGGACTGCGATGGTGGGTCGCGGGATCACTTCGACGGGGACCTGCGGGGAATCGGCCAGGACCCAGGTGTCCTTGGAACCGCCGCCCTGGCTGGAATTGACGATCAGCGAGCCCTCCTTGAGCGCCACGCGGGTCAGTCCGCCGGGGAGAACCCAGACGTCCTCGCCGTCGTTGACGGCGAAGGGGCGGAGGTCCACGTGGCGGGGGCCGAACTTGTCGCCGCTGAGCGTCGGCACCGTGGACAGCTGCAGGACCGGCTGGGCGATCCATCCGCGGGGGTCGGCGATGATCCGCTTGCGCAGGGCGTCGAGTTCCTCCCTGGACGCGTCCGGGCCGATCACGAGGCCCTTGCCGCCCGAGCCGTCCACCGGTTTGACCACGAGCTCGTCCAGGCGGTCCAGGACGTGTTCCCGGGCTTCCTTCTCTTCGAGCCGGAACGTGTCCACGTTGGCGATCACGGGCTCCTCGTTGAGGTAGTACCGGATGAGGTCGGGCACGTAGCTGTAGACCAGCTTGTCATCGGCGACGCCGTTGCCCACGGCGTTGGCGATCGTGACGCCGCCGGCGCGGGCGGCGTTGACCAGGCCGGGGCAGCCGAGCATGGAGTCGGCACGGAACTGCAGCGGGTCCAGGAATTCGTCGTCGATGCGTTTGTAGATGACGTCCACGCGCTGCTCGCCCGCGGTGGTGCGCATGTAGACCCGGTTGCCGCGGCAGATGAGGTCGCGGCCCTCGACGAGTTCGACACCCATGAGTCCGGCGAGCAGGGTGTGCTCGAAGTAGGCGCTGTTGAACACGCCGGGGGTCAGGACCACCACGGTGGGATCGTCGACGCCGGAGGGCGCCGTCTTCCGCAGGGCGGACAGGAGCCGGCGGGGGTACTCCTCGACCGGACGGATGAGCTGCTGGCCGAAAGCCTCGGGCAGGCCCTTGGCCATGGCCCGGCGGTTCTCGAGGACGTAGCTGACGCCCGAGGGTACGCGCACATTGTCCTCCAGGACCCGGAACGTGCCCTCGGCGTCGCGGACGACGTCGATTCCGGAAATGTGGACCCGGACGCCGCCGGCCGGCTCAAAGCCGTGCACCTGGCGGTGGAAGTGCGCGCTCGTCGTGACGAGCTGGCGCGGGATGACGCCGTCGGACACCACGGTCATCTTGTCGTAGACGTCATTGAGGAAGGCTTCAAGGGCACGGACGCGCTGGGCCACACCGCGTTCCAGCACGCTCCACTCATCGGCGGGGATCACGCGGGGGACGATGTCCAGGGGGAAGGGCCGTTCCTCACCCGCGAAGTCGAAGGTCACGCCGCGGTCCAGGAAGGTCCGGGCCATGGAATCGGCGCGGGCGCTGACGTCAGCCAACGAGAGTTCGCGCAGGGCCAGGGCCACCTGCCCGTAAGATCTCCGGGCCTGCTGGCCGGGGGCAAACATCTCGTCGTAGGCGCCGGTGCGGCCGGCGGCCTCGGAGTATTCCTGGAATAGGTCAGACATGGTCACTAGCCAACCACTTTTTTGTTGCGAAATCATTTCGGCGGCCCGCGGCGCGGCGCTCAGTGCTGGCCGCGCAGTCCGGGCCGCCTGCCGGGACGGCCGCGGTTACGGGTTTTCCGGCCGGGTACGGCAATGTAGGGGCGTGCCCCCCAAGAGATCCGCCCCCGCCTCAGCCCTGACAGACGCCGCGCCAGGCCTGGCCGGCGCCGCGGCGGCCGTCGCCGTCGCCGTCGCCGCCCACCTGCTCCTTCCCGCGCTGCCGGCGATGACAATGGCCGTGCTCCTCGGGCTGCTGGCGGCCAACCTGCCGGGCGTGTCTGGCTGGACCGCCGGGCCGGCGCGGCCCGGGCTGGACTTCGCCGGCAAGCACCTCATGCGGGCCGGGATCGTGCTGCTGGGGCTGAAAGTCAGCCTCGGCGATGTGCTGGGCCTGGGCTGGGCTGCGCTCCTGCTCGTGACCGCCGTCGTGCTGGCCGCTTTCGCCGGGACGTACGGAATCAGCAGGCTCTTCCGGCTGCCGCCCCGCGTGGCGCTGCTGGTGGCCACGGGATTCGCCATCTGCGGGGCGTCAGCGATCGGGGCGATGGCCGCCGTGCGCCGAATCCGGCAGGAAGAAACCGTGCTGCCGGTGGCACTCGTGACCCTGTGCGGCACGCTGGCGATCGGTGTGCTGCCGCTGCTCGCGCGGCCGCTGGGCCTGGGTCCGGAGATCTTCGGGGCGTGGACCGGCGCCTCCGTCCACGACGTCGGGCAGGTGGTCGCCACCGCCCAGACCGCCGGCACCGCGGCGCTGGCCGTCGCCGTCGTCGTCAAACTCACCCGGGTGATCCTGCTGGCACCGATGGTCGCCGCCGCGGGCTTCCATCACCGGCTGGGCACCGCAGCCGACGGCGCCAAGCGCCCCCCGGTGGTCCCGCTGTTCGTCCTCGGATTCGTGGCCCTGGCGGGCCTGCGCACCACCGGGTGGCTCTCCCCCGCGGCCCTGGACGCGGCCGCCGCCGGCCAGGACCTGCTGCTCGGCATGGCGCTATTCGGGCTGGGCTCCGCCGTCCGGGTGGGCCAGCTGCTGCACACCGGCGCACGCGCGCTGCTGGCCGCGCTGGCGTCCTGGCTGCTGATCGCCCTGCTGGGCCTGGCGGCCGCCTTCCTGATGTTCCCGCCGGCGTGACCGGGCACACACGCTCCCGTGATTAGATAGCGGGGTGTCAAACCAGAATCTGAGCCGCGACGAGGCCGCGGACCGCGCCGCCCTCATCACCACTCACAGCTACGATGTCTCCCTCGACGTCCGGCAGGCGGCCGACCCGAACGTCGCCGGCTACACGAGCCGCAGCATCATCTCCTTCTCGGCCAGCGAACCCGGCGCGACGACCTTCGTGGATTTCATCGCCGGCAGCGTGCACAGCGTCTTCCTCAACGGCAAGGGACTCGCCGTCGCCGACGTCGTGGACGGTTCCCGGATCCGGCTCGAAAACCTGCAGCCGGAGAACCAGGTCACCATCACGGGAACCGCCCTGTACAGCACCTCCGGTGAAGGCATGCACCGCTTCGTCGACCCCGCCGACGGCCAGTGCTACCTCTACACGCAGTATGAACCCGCCGACGCCCGCCGGGTGTTCGCGAACTTCGAACAGCCCGACCTGAAGGCCGAGTTCACCTTCCACGTCATGGCCCCCTCCGACTGGCAGGTGTCCTCCAACGGCGCCGAGGTGCTGCGCACCCAACTGACGAGTGATCCCGCCACGAGCCGCTGGGACTTCGCGCCCACCAAGGCGATGTCCACCTACATCACCACCGTCCTCGCCGGACCGTACTTCAAGGCCGAGGACGCCTGGCGCGGCACGCTCGCCGACGGCACCGTTCTGGACGTACCGCTGGCGCTCTACTGCCGCGCCTCCATGGCCGCGTCCTTCGACACCGACGCCCTGTTCCGCCTCACCAGGAACGGGCTGTCCTTCTTCAACGAACTCTTTGATTTCCCTTACCCGTGGGGCAAATACGAGCAGGCGTTCGTCCCCGAGTACAACCTCGGCGCCATGGAAAACCCGGGCCTGGTGACCTTCACTGAAAGCTACGTCTTCACCTCCCGGGCCGCCGATTCGCAGTACCAGGCCCGCGCCAACACGCTCCTGCACGAGATGGCGCACATGTGGTTCGGGGACCTCGTCACCATGAAGTGGTGGGATGATTTGTGGCTCAAGGAATCCTTCGCTGATTACATGGGCACCCTCGGCGTGGACCGGACCACGGACTGGGACACGGCCTGGGTGAACTTCGCCAACAACCGCAAGGCGTGGGCCTACGTCCAGGACCAGCTGCCCACCACCCACCCGATCGTCGCCGACATCCCGGACCTGGAAGCCGCGAAGCAGAACTTCGACGGCATCACCTACGCCAAGGGCGCATCGGTGCTTAAGCAGCTGGTGGCCTACGTCGGGTTCGAAGCCTTCATCGCCGGGTCCCGCCAGTACTTCCGGGACCACGCCTACGGCAACACCACCCTCGCCGAACTGCTGGCCGCCCTCAGCGCCGCGTCCGGCCGCGACCTCAGCGAATGGGCCCGCCAATGGCTCCAGACCTCCGGCATCTCCACCCTGTCCAGCGAGATCACCGAATCCACCGAAGACAGCAGCGCGCTCAGCTCCGTCGCCGTCCTGCAGGACGCCGTGGATCCCACCACCGGCCGGCAGGAGCCCCGCCCGCACCGGCTGCGGGTCGGCCTCTACGATTTCGACGACGCCGGCGCCCTGGTCCGCACTGACAGCGTCGAGACCGATGTCCGCGGCGCCCGGACCGATGTGACCGCGCTGGCCGGCAAACCGCGCCCTGCGCTGCTGCTGGTCAATGACGAGGACCTCAGCTACGCCAAGGTCCGGCTGGACCCGCATTCCGAGGCCACTGTCCGCGGCTCCCTGGACAAGCTGGACGACCCCATGGCGCGGGCGCTGTGCTGGACGGCGCTGTGGGACTCGGCCCGGGATGCCGTCACACCGGCCGCACTCTACGTCGACGCCGTCGAGCGCTTCGGGCCCGCCGAGCCGGGCATCGGCGTCCTCCTCAATGTGCTGGGCAATGCCTCGACGGCGGTGGAACGCTACGTGCCCCGGGGCCAGCGCGATGCCGTGCGCCACGGCTTCCTCACCACGGCCGCCGAACAGCTGCACGCGGCAGCGCCGGGTTCCGACCAGCAATTGGCCTGGGCCCGGACCCTTGCCGCAACCAGCCGCTACGACGCCGGCCGGCTGGACCTGCTCAGGGGCATCCTGGACGGCAGCACGGTGATCGAAGGCCTCGCCGTGGACGCCGAACTGCGCTGGAATCTCTGGCATGCGCTGGCAGCCAACGGCCAGGCCCCGCAGGAGCAGCTCGACCAGGAGCTCGCCCGGGACAACACGGCGGCAGGCAAGTCCGGGCACGCCACGGCCCTCGCCGCGCGCCCCGAGGCATCCGTCAAGGCGGCCGCCTGGGAGGCCGCCGTCCACGGCACCGGCCTGTCCAACCAGCTCCTCGGCGCCACGATTGCCGGATTCAACACCGGCGCGGTCTCCCTGCTGGCCGGGTTCATCGACCCGTACTTCGAATCCCTCGAGGACGTCTGGGCGGACCGGAGCATCGAGATCGCCAGCCGGATTATCCGCGGCTTCTACCCCGCGGCACAGGACCTGGACGGCGGAACGCCCGAAACCCACGCCGTGATTGTCCGCACCGACCAGTGGCTGGCCGCCCACCCTGATGCGCCGCGTGCCCTGCGCCGGATCATCATCGAACAGCGCAGCCAGCTGCACCGTTCCCTCAGGGCGCAGGCACTGACAGCACCGGCCCAGGCACCATCGACTGCTCCGTAACGGCCCTTTTGACGGCTGAAAACGGCAGCTGGGCCCACGCCGGCAGCTGGGCCCCTGGCCGAGCGTGCGAGGCGAGGGTGCCGGTGGGGAGCAGCCGATGGGGTAGACCGGGCCGCTTTGGAACTGGCCGTTACGGGACCCGGTGCAGCCACTCCGCGGTGCCGAACTTGGTCTCCACGCGGCGGCGGGCCGCCTCCAGCTCGGCGTCGGTGAGGACGGAGGGTGTTGCGCCGTAGCGTTCGGCGAAGACGTCCATCATCGCCGCAACGATTTCGGCGCGGGCCAGGCCGGTCTGGCGGCGGAGCGGATCGACGCGCTTCTTGGCGCTCCTGGTGCCTTTGTCGGACAGTTTCTCCTTGCCGATCCGCAGCACCTCCACCATCTTCTCGGCGTCGATGTCGTAGCTCATGGTGACGTGGTGCAGCATCCCGCCGTTGGCGAGCCGCTTCTGCGCGGCCCCGCCGATCTTGCCGTGCTCGGTGGCGATGTCATTGAGCGGCACGTAGAAGGCGCTAATGCCAACCTTTTCCAGGGCCGCCATCACCCAGGCGTCGAGGAAACGGTAGGAGTCCGCAAAGCTGATGCCGTCCACGAGGGTCTGCGGGAGGTACAGCGAGTAGGTGATGCAGTTCCCGGCCTCCATGAACATCGCTCCCCCGCCGCTGATCCGCCGGACCACGCTGATGCCGTGCCGGGCCACGCCTTCGGGCTGGAGTTCGTTGCGGACGGACTGGAAGCTGCCGATCACCACGGAGGGCTCCTCCCAGTCCCAGAACCGCAGGGTGGGATTGCGCCGCCCGGCGCCGACTTCCTCGGTCAGGACCTCATCCAGTGCGACGTTGACGTGGGTGGGCAGGACGGACGGGGCGATGATGTTCCAGTGGTGGTCCGCCCAGCCGGTGGCCTTCGCCAGGGCGCGGCGGACGGTGACGGCGACGGCGTCGGCGGAAAAACCGAACAGCACGGTGCCTTCGGGCAGCGCCGCCGTCACGGCGTCCGCGATGTCCGCGGCACTGGTCTCGACGGGCAGCCCGGTCAGCGCCCGGTTAATCTCCGGCAGCGCCTCGTCGGGTTCGAGGAAGAAGTCCCCGCTCAGCGAGACGTGGGCCAGGACGCCGTCGACGACGTCGAAGTCGGCGACCACGAGCTTGCCGCCCGGGACCTTGTACTCGCCGTGGTGACGGCCGCCGCCGTCGTCGGGGCTGGGGGCGGTGGCCGCGGGATGGGATGTCATGACCTCCATCCTGCCGCATGCGTCCGGGAACCCGGGAACCCGGGAACCCGGGTCGCCCGGTTAGCCGGAACGGCAGCAGAGACGCAGAAAGCCCGCACCGTTGCCGGTGCGGGCTTTCCGTAAGACCTTGGGGAAGAAAGTTACTTCTTGCCGCCGAAGCCCTTGAAGCGAGCGTTGAAGCGCTCGACGCGGCCTGCGGAGTCCATGATGCGCTGCTTGCCCGTGTAGAACGGGTGGGACTCGGAGGAGATTTCGACGTCGATGACCGGGTAGGTTTTGCCGTCTTCCCACTCGATGGTCTTCGAAGAAGACACGGTGGACTTGGTCAGGAACTTGACGCCGGAAGCCAGGTCGTTGAAAACAACAGCTTCGTACTTCGGGTGAGTATTAGACTTCATAATTGGACCTTTGTTCGCACAACTGGATTTTGCCAGTTGCCAGGTATGAATGGGATGGCCGGCGGAAAGCACCGGACGGCCAGCTATCAATGATAGCCGATCCCCGGACCGCTGACGAACACCATTGGCGCACGTCAGCGCGGCGCGGCCGCCGCACGATGCAGGGGCCTCAGTCCTTCGGGCGGAGCTCCCAGAACGCCACCGCCGACGCCGCGGCGACGTTGAGCGAATCGACGCCCGGGCGCATCGGGATTTTCACTGCGAGGTCGACGGCGGCCAGGGTTCCTTCGCTCATGCCCGTGCCTTCCGTGCCCAGCACCAGGGCCAGCCGCTCCGGGCGGCGCGCCGCGAGCACGTCGAGGTCCACCGCGTCATCCGTGAGTTCCATGGCCGCCACGGTGAAGCCTTGCTCCTGCAGCGCGGCCAGGCCTTCCGCCCAGTCCTCCAGCCGGGCCCACGGAACCTGGAACACGGTGCCCATGCTGACCCGCACGCTGCGGCGGTAGAGCGGATCCCCGCAGCGCGGCGAGACCAGGACGGCATCCACGCCCAAGGCCGCGGCCGAGCGGAAAATGGCCCCGACGTTCGTGTGGTCCACGATGTCCTCCAGCACCGCAACCCGGCGGGCCCCGGCGAGCAGGTCCGCCAGCGGCACCGGGGCGGGCCGGTGCATGGCGGCCATGGCGCCGCGGTGCAGGTGGAAGCCCGTGATTTCCTCCAGCAGCGCCGCGGAGCCGATGTAAGCCGGGACGTCCGGGAACTGCTCAAAGACATCGGCAAGGTCCCCGGCCCACTTCTCGGCCAGGAAGAAGGACCGCGGCCGGTGCCCGGCGGCCAGGGCCCGGCGCAGGACGCGGGAGGACTCGGCGATGTACAGGCCCTCGGCGGGTTCCCGGACTTTGCGCAGGTGCACGTCGGTGAGCTGCGTGTAGTCCGCAACCCGCGGGTCGTCGGCGGATTCGAGAAAGTGAAAGGTCACGGGCAGGTCATTCCTGTGGGGCTGTTGGAAGGGGCTATTTGAACAGGTTGGCGATCATGAATCCCAGTGCCACCAGGCCCAGGGTGAAGATGACCCCGCGCAGGACCGCCGGGGAGAGCCGGCGCCCCACCTTGGAGCCAATCACGCCGCCGATCAGGGAGCTGACGGCGATCAGCCCGACCACGCCCCAGTCGATCCGGTCGAAGGCGAACAGGAGGTAGGAGGCGGCGGCCACCACGTTCACGCCCAGGACCAGGAAGTTCTTCATCGCGTTGGCGTTCTGGATGGTCCCGGTCATGAACACGCCCAGGATGCCGACCAGCAGGATGCCCTGGGCCGCGACGAAGTAGCCGCCATAGACGCCGGCGAGGTACACCAGCACCACCAGCAGGACACTGTGGCGGCGGTCCCTGATCGCGTGCTCGGGGTTCTCCTCGCGGTTCCTCACCCACCGCTGCAGCCGCGGCTGGAACACCACCATCAGCAGGGCCAGCACGATCAGGACGGGGGCGGCGTAGTAGAAGACCATCTCGGGCAGGTGCAGGAGCAGGTAGGCCCCGGTGACGGCGCCCAGCAGCGAGGCCGGCAGGAGCCGGAGCAGCTGCTTGCCGCGGCCTTCGAGTTCCTTCCGGTAGCCCCAGGCGCCGGTGGCGTTGCCGGCCACGAGCCCCATGGCGTTGCTGATGGAGGCCGTGACGGGGGCGTAGCCGAGGGCGATCAGCACCGGGAACGTGACCAGGGTGCCGGATCCGACGACGCTGTTGATGGTGCCCGCCCACAGCCCGGCGAAGAATATGAGGGCGCTATTGAGGAGCTCCACGCGCGGTCAGCAGCCCCGTCAGCGGCTGGCGGTCGCGGTGTACCGGCCCGCGTTGACGCTGACGTCCAGCGGCAGGCCGAACGTTTCACTCAGGTTTTCCGCCGTGAGGACCTCCGGCAGCGGGCCGGAGGCCACCACGCCGCCGTCGCGCATGAGCATCGCGTGCGTGAAGCCCGGCGGCACTTCTTCGAGGTGGTGGGTGACCAGGACGATCGCCGGGGCGGCGTCGTCGCGGGCGAGTTCGCTCAGGCGCTGGACCAGGTCCTCGCGGCCGCCGAGGTCGAGCCCCGCGGCCGGCTCGTCCAGGAGCAGGAGCTCGGGATCGGTCATGAGGGCGCGGGCAATCTGGACGCGCTTGCGCTCCCCTTCGGAAAGCGAGGCGAAGGGGCGGTTGAGCAGCGGGCCCATCCCCCACTCGTTCAGCAGCCCGAAGGCGCGCCGCTCGTCGTCCTTCTCGTAGCCCTCGCGCCAGCGGCCGGTCACGCCATATGCGGCGGTGACCACCACGTTGAGGACCTTCTCGTGCTCGGGGATCTGGCTGGCCAGCGCAGCGGAGGACAGGCCGATCCGGGGGCGGAGCTCGAAGACGTCGACGGCGCCGAGGACTTCCTCGAGGATGCCCGCCATTCCGGAGGTCGGGTGGATGCGGGCCGCGGCCAGCTGGAGGAGCGTGGTCTTGCCGGCGCCGTTGGGGCCCAGAATCACCCAGCGTTCGCCCTCTTTGACCTGCCAGTCGACCTTGTCCAGGAGCGTCTTCGCCCCACGTACAACACTGACCCCGGCCATTTCAAGAACATCACTCATAGGAGTAGACACTAGGACAAAAAAGCGGGCGACTGATAACCGGCGCCGCGCCCTGCCGTGGAGCGTCACGCGGCGCCCGCCCGGGCGCAACGAATTCGGGCCGCGCGCCGCCCGCTCGCTAGGATTGAGGCCATGAGTTCGAACGTGACCGCAGTGAGCTACGGCCTGAAACTGTCCCTTCCCGACATCCAGCGGCTGCGTTCGCTCCTGACGGCCGCCGGGCTGGGCGTCGGGACGGAAACCCGGACCGGCGACGCCCGCTTCGAGGTGTATGCCGTCGACTGCGCCCTGGACAGCGTGCAGGACGACTCACTGGACTCCTCCCGGGGCGCCTCCCAGGCCGGCGGAGTGGACAGCCGCCCGGACACCGGACGGGACGGACGGACTGCCGACGCCGCCACAGCCGCCGCGGTTGCGGAAGGCCGCCTGGACGGTGCGCGCCGTGCGCTGGCGGCCGCCGGCATCGAGGGCGTCGACACGGCGCTGGTTCCGGCAGCACTGCGCAGCGCGCCCCGGAAGTTCCTCATCATGGACGTGGACTCCACGCTCATCCAGCAGGAAGTGATCGAGCTCCTGGCCGCCTACGCCGGCAAGCGCGAGGAAGTGACGGCGGTGACCGAGGCGGCCATGCGCGGCGAGCTGGACTTCGCCCAGAGCCTGCACGCCCGGGTGGCGGTCCTCGCGGGGCTGCCCGCGGACGTCGTCGAGTCGGTCCGCGCCGAGGTCAGGCTGACCGAGGGCGCCGCCGAGCTGGTGGCGGCGTTCCAGGCCGCCGGCCATGCCGTGGCCGTCGTGTCCGGTGGCTTCAACCAGATCCTCCGGCCGATCGCCGAAGACCTGGGGCTGCACTACTGGATCGCGAACGAACTCGAAATCGTCGACGGCGCCTTGACCGGCAAGGTGCTCGGCGACGTGATCGACCGGGCGGCCAAGGAGAAGTACCTGCGCGAATGGGCTGCAGCCGAGGGCATCCCGATGGAACACACGATCGCCGTGGGCGACGGCGCGAACGACCTCGACATGCTGGGCGCCGCCGGGATCGGCATCGCCTTCAACGCGAAGCCGGCCGTCCGCGCTGCCGCGGACGCCGCCGTCAACCTTCCCTATCTTGACGCCGTCCGGCATATCGCCGGAGTCTGATGCATTAACCGGGAAGGCACGTCCCGGCAATGTTTAGTCAAACATTGCCGGGACGTGCCTTCTCTACGCGCCATCCCGGCGCGCGTGGCGGCCTGAGCCTAGCTGGAGCTCTTATCCGCTGCCTGGTCTGCGGTCTTACCGAAATAATCCGCACCGCCAACGTATTCCGTGTGGCCGGTTTCGACCTCGGCCGAGGCCATCTTGGCGACCTCCGCGGCAAACTCCTTGACCGAGTACAGCTTGCCGGCTTCTGCGCGGCGGGCCTCGATGGCGCCGGGGTTGGACCGGTCAAGCAGGGTGGCCGTGACGGTGCCCTCGATCATGTCGCCGGAGACGACCACGAGCGTGATCCCCTTCTCGGCCAGGTTCGGGACCAGTGCCCGGAGTGCATCCTCGCCGGCGCGCTTGCTGCGGGCCACGGGCTCGTACTCGGGCATGGTGGGCACCGTGTCGATGAAGTGGGCCTGGTGGCTGGTCACGAAGACCACGCGCGAGCCGTGGGGCATCAGCGCGACGGCGGCGTTGAGCATGTTCACCTGGGCGTCGCGGTTCAGCTTCAGCGCGTAGCCCTCTTCCATGCCCGTCTCCATGCCGCCGGAGGCGTTGAGGACCAGGAGGTCGAGCGAGCCGAAGTTCTCCATCGCGGCGCTGGCGAGGGCCTGGACGCCTTCCTGGGTGGTGAGGTCCGCCCCGACGGCCGCGGCACGGCCGCCGTCGGCTTCGATCTCGGCGACGACCTTGTTGGCGCGCGGCGCCTTCTGGCGGTAGTTGACGACGACGGCCGCACCCTCGGCGGCGAGGATTTTGGCCACTTCGGCGCCGATTCCGCGCGACGAACCGGTCACGATCGCAGTCTTGTTCTCCAGCAGTCCCATACGAGCTCCTTTGTTCCAAACGTCCAAATACTGTGGGTCTGCAATCCATCATGCCAGCGGACCGCGCCATTACAGTTGTTCAGCATCCACAAAGAAGCCCCGGCGGCGTAGTTCCGTCGTCACGTGGCTTGAACATGCCGGGGGTGGGTCAGCCGCGGTCGATCCGGATCTTCGTCGTCGCTTCACCGGTCACAACCTTGGGCGCCGGTGCGCGGACTTCCAGGACGCCGTCCTTGTACGTGGCGGTGATGTCTTCTTCCCTCACCCCTGCGGGCAGCGCGATGCTCCGGGCGGCCCGGCCGTAGCGGAACTCCGAGCGGTAACCGTCCTTGCTCTTGTGCTCGGACGACTCCCGCCGCTCCACCGCAATATTTAGCACGCCCTCGCCGACCGAGACGTCGACGTCCCGGTCCGGGTCGATCCCCGGCGCTTCCGCCCGCACCACCAGGGTGGTGCCCTCCTGGAACTGTTCGATCTTGATCCCTGGCGCTATGGACAGATCACCGTCAAGGAAGCGGCGGACCGGTTCCAGCATGTCCGAGGGCGTCCATTTGCTGAGATCACTCATGATTTCCTCCTGCGTCCACGCCCCTGCCGCGGCATGGTCAGGGGCTGTGAGCCCATTACACGCTCCAGGAGCCCCGGAGCCAAGGGCAAAAAGGCCCGCCGCGGAACCCGGCACGGTTCCCGGCCCGGAAAAGTGTGCGTCTCCAGTGGCCCGGTCCGGGTTGCAATAGACAGCGGACTCAGAACAAGCGGACACAGAACAAGCGGACACAGCACAGCGGACGACGGCGGAATCCGCCGTCGTCCGCTGTGCTCCGCAGGAGTCCTGTGTCGTCCTGCTGTGTCAGGGGCTAGTGGCCCATTCCGAGGCCGCCGTCGACCGGAATGACCGCACCGGAAATGTAGGACGCCTCGTCGCTGGCGATCCAGCGCACGACGTTGGCGACCTCGGAGGCCTCGGCGAAGCGGCCGGCGGGGACCTTGGTCAGGTAGTCCTTCTGCGTGGCCTCGGGCAGCTCGGCCGTCATGTCGGTGTTGATGAAGCCGGGCGCGACGACATTCGCGGTGATCCCGCGTGCGCCGAGCTCGCGGGTGAGCGACCGGGCGATGCCCACCAGGCCTGCCTTGGAGGCGGAGTAGTTGATCTGGCCCGGCGCGCCGTAGAGGCCGGAGACGGAGGAAATCAGCACCACGCGGCCCTTGCGCGCCCGGATCATGCCCTTGGATGCGCGCTTGATCACCCGGAAGGCGCCCGTGAGGTTCGTGTCGATCACCGAGGTGAAGTCGTCTTCGCTCATCCGCATCAGGAGCGTGTCCTTGGTGATGCCGGCATTGGCCACAAGGACTTCCACCGGGCCGTGGGCGGCTTCGACTTCCGCGAACGCGGCGTCCACCGACGCTTCGTCTGTGACGTCCGCTTTGACGCCGAGGATGCCCTCGGGCAGCGGCGATTCGCTGCGGAAGGTCACGGCTACCTTGTCGCCGTTGGCCAGGAAGGACTCGGCGATGGCCAGGCCGATCCCGCGGTTTCCGCCGGTGATCAGAACGCTGCGGCCAGTGGTGGATGTGTCAGTCATATGGGGCTCCGGGATTCTGCGGCAGGGAGGGCCGCGTTGGGGGCTGGAATTTTCCTGCCTCCGATCTTAGCGCCCGGTGCGCTTCCGTTTGGGCGGCTCCGCCGATGGTGAGAGAATCGAAGTAAGCCTTGGGAGCGTGATCTGACAGCCGTGACACTCAAAAACCGACCCGGTGCTCATGTGCCCGGGAGGCCGGACTCCGAGTCCGGCGGTACCGAGGTGCACAGCATCACCGACGCCGCTGCTGCGCACTCGGACGAGATGCACCAGCGGATGGTGAAGTATGCCATCGCCATGGGCATCCGCATGGTCTGCCTGATCCTGATTTTTGTCGTGGATGGCTGGTTCAAGCTCCTGCCGATTGCCGGCGCTGTCTTCCTGCCCTGGGTGGCGGTGGTGATCGCCAACGGCAGCGACAAGGCGGAAATCCACAGTGACTCGCTCCTGGACTATGCTCCGCTCGCAGAGCTGGACGCACCGGACACCGCGGGCCCCGCCGGGCAGGATCCAAACGGGCAGGATCTGAGCGACGGCGCAGATGGTTCAGGGACGCTGCTGCAGGGTGAGCTGATCGAAGATGAGAACGACGACGACCACGGACGGGCAGCTTCATGAATCTCTTTGACCTGGCCGGGACCGGTGGGGACAAGGCCGCGGCCCCGGGCACCGTCTGCTCGCGGAAAGCCTGCCGCGCGGCGGCGGAATGGCAGCTGCTGTGGAACAATCCCAAGATCCACACCCCGGAGCGGCGCAAGATCTGGCTGGCGTGCGGGGAGCACCGCGCGTGGCTTGAGGACTACCTCCAGACGCGCGGACTGTGGAAAGAGACTGTGGTCCTCGGCGCAGAGAACGTCCCCCTCCCGCCAGTGACCGCCCCTCTCGACCCGTCAGGCAGGATCGGCTGAATGTACCGCTTTCTCTTCTCCAGTAAATGGCTGGGGTACTTGTTGCTGGCCGCGATTTTCGCTGCCGGCTGCGTTGGGCTGGGCCGGTGGCAGATGGACCGCCGCGCCGAGACCCTGGCCGAAATCAACCGGGTGGTCTCCAACTACTCGGCCACCCCCGTGCCGTTCGCCGATGTCCGCGACCAGTTCAGCCGGCTGAATCCGGAGCGGGAGTGGACCCAGGTGGAACTGAAGGGCAGCTACGACGCCGCCGGCCAGCGCATTGTCCGCAACCGCCCGCTCAACGGCCAGCCCGGCTACGAGGTGGTGGTCCCCTTCAAGCTCCAGTCCGGCGAAACCGTGGTGATCGACCGTGGCTGGCTGCCCATCGGCAACAACACCCCGGGACGGCCCGACTCAGTGCCTGCCCCGCCGCAGGGGCCGGTGACGGTGGTTGCCCGCCTCAAGCCGGCCGAGCCCGAGCTGCAGCGCGGCGCCCCTGACGGACAGCTGGCCTCGATCGACCTCTCCGCCTATTCCGGGCAGCTGGGCTATCCGCTGCTGACGGGCGCCTACGGACAGCTGGCCTCCGAGTCGCCGTCGGTGCAGGACATGCCGTTCCCGTTCCCTAAACCGACGACTGATGAGGGCACCCACCTGTCCTACTCCCTGCAGTGGTTCGCGTTCGGCGTGCTGATGTTCGTCGGGTTCGGCTACGCGGCCAGGCAGCAGGCCCGCAACGCCGCGATCGACGCGGAGGACGCCGAAGCCGAGGCCGCCGAGGGCGTGTTCCTGCACTCCAGCGGCCCGGTGGCCCGCCGTCGTCCTGCTCCGCGGAAGCGCAAGAACGCGACGGCGGAAGAAGAGGAAGACGCCATCCTCGACGCCCAGGGGTTCTGAGCGATGAGCCCTGACGCCTTTCCCGGCCCGGTGGCCAACGTCAAGCGTGCCCTCACTGCCCTGGGCGCCCAGGACACCGTGACGGTGTTCGACGCGAAGGTGCCGACGGCGGCAGCGGCCGCCGCTGCGCTGGGCTGCGATGTCGCGGCGATCACCAACAGCCTGGTGTTCGAGCTCGAGGGCACCCCGCTGCTCATCCTGGCCAGCGGCGCGGCCAAGGTGGACGTCCGCAAGGTCGCGGACCGGCTGGGCACGGGCAAGATCCGCCGTGCCTCCCCCGAGTTCGTCCTGGCCCACACCGGCCAGGAGGTGGGCGGCGTCGCCCCGGTAGGCCACCCGGAGAAGATCCGGACTCTGCTGGATGAGTCGTTGTCGGCCCATCGCGTGCTCTGGGCGGGCGCAGGGGACCACAACTCGATGTTCTCGATCAGCTACGCGGACCTGCACCGGATCACGGGCGCGGAAGAGATGCCGGTCCGCTGACCCGGCTGCCTCGCTGCTGGGGCCACCCGGCTGCCTCGCTGCTGGGGCCGTTTTCAGTGCCGGGAACGGCCCCGGCTGCGGGTCGGTTGGGTGACTTACGCCAGCGTGATGAGGTCCAGGTAGTCTTCGTTCCAGTGGTCCTCGATGCCGTCGGGAAGCAGGACGACACGCTCCGGGTTGAGCGCCTCGACGGCTCCCTCATCGTGGCTGACCAGGACGACGGCGCCGGTGTAGTTGCTCAGGGCCCCGAGGATTTCGGCGCGGCTGGCGGGGTCCAGGTTGTTGGTGGGCTCGTCGAGGAGCAGCACGTTCGCGCTCGAGGCCACGATGGTGGCCAGCGCCAGCCGGGTCTTCTCGCCGCCGGAGAGCACACCGGCGGGCTTGTCGACGTCGTCGCCGGAGAACAGGAATGAGCCCAGGATGTTGCGGACTTCCGCGTCGTTCATGTCCGGGGCGGAGGAGCGCATGTTCTGCAGGACGGTGCGGTCCACGTCGAGCGTCTCGTGCTCCTGCGCGTAGTAGCCCACCTTCAGGCCGTGGCCTGCAACGACTTCGCCGGTGTCCGGCTTGTCGACGCCGGCCAGCATCCGCAGCAGCGTGGTCTTGCCGGCGCCGTTGAGGCCCAGGATGACCACCTTGGACCCGCGGTCAATGGCAAGGTCGACGTCGGTGAAGATCTCCAGCGAGCCGTAGGACTTGCTGAGGCCGTCCGCGGTGAGCGGGGTCTTGCCGCAGGGTGACGGATCCGGAAAGCGCAGTGCTGCCACGCGGTCGGTCGCGCGGACGGCTTCGAGGCCGCCGAGCAGGCGCTCGGCACGCTTGGCCATGTTCTGGGCGGCGACGGCCTTGGTGGCCTTGGCGCGCATTTTGTTGGCCTGGTCGATGAGGACCTGGGCCTTCTTTTCCGCATTGGCCCGCTCACGCTTGCGGGCGCGCTCGTCCGTTTCGCGCTGGTTGAGGTAGCGCTTCCAGTCCATGTTGTAGAAGTCGATCTGCGCGCGGTTGGGGTCGAGGAGGAAGACCTTGTTGACCGTCGCTTCGAGCAGTTCGGTGTCGTGGCTGATGACGATCAGCCCGCCCTGGTGGTTCTTGAGGAACTCACGGAGCCAGGAGATGGAATCGGCGTCGAGGTGGTTGGTGGGCTCATCGAGGAGCATGGTTTCGGCGTCCGAGTACAGGATGCGCGCAAGCTCGACGCGGCGCCGTTGTCCACCGGACAGGGTCTTGAGCGGCTGGTTCAGCAGCCGGTCCGGCAGGGCGAGGTTCGAGCAGATCGCTGCCGCCTCGGCTTCGGCGGCATAGCCGCCGGCGGCCAGGAATTCGGATTCAAGCCGGTCATAGCGGTTCATCGCCTTGCGCTGGACCGTAGCGTCCTCGCTGGCCATCTCTTCGTGCGCCAGGCGGAGCTTGCCCACGGCAATGTCCAGGCCGCGGACGGACAGGATCCGGTCCCGCGCGAGCTGCTCCATGTCCGGGGTGCGCGGATCCTGCGGCAGGTAGCCGATTTCGCCGGTGCGGGTTACCTTGCCGGCGGCGGGCAGGCCCTCGCCCGCAAGCACCCGGGTCAGCGTTGTCTTGCCTGCACCGTTACGGCCGACCAGACCGATCTTGTCTCCCTTGTCGATCCGGAAGCTCACCTGGTCCATGAGGAGGCGGGCGCCGGCGCGCAGTTCGAGATCCTGGACGGTAATCAATGCAGCTAAGGCCTTTCACAACAGGGAATGCCGCGGCACGACGGGTGGAGTCTGGGCGGGGCCGGGGCAGGGCGATGCGAGAGCACGGCCTCTGCAAGTCTACCGGCACCACCCCGGCTCCCTGACATTGGCACGTATGGCAGCAGGCAGCCGCCGTCGCGATGCTGGCCCGGCCGGCTGGCCGTGTTCATTGGCGGTGCCCTCCAGCAACCGGGCCGCGCGTTAGTGGGGCGCCTACAAAAAACCGTCCGCGCGGCGGCCGTACAGTCAATATCACAATCCATATTTCCGCCGCAGCCCCCTGAGCAGCACCCCGACAGGAACATCATGACGCAAACCGACCGTCCCGCCGCAGCCAGGACCCCGCGCCGCCGGGTCCGCTGGAATGCCACCGACCTTGGCCTCATCGCCGTCTTCGCCGCCCTGGTGGCCGCTTCGGCACTGATCGCCGCCATTCCCGTAGGCGGCCTCGGCGTGCCCATCACGCTGCAGACCCTAGCCGTCATGCTCACGGGCCTGGCCCTGGGCCCTGGCCGGGCCTTCGCCGCCGTCGGCCTGTACCTGCTCCTGGGCTTCGCCGGCTTGCCGATCTTCAGTGGCGGCCGCAGCGGGCTGGGCGTCCTCGCCGGACCCTCCGCCGGCTACATCATCGGGTTCCTGCTGGCCGCCACGGCCGTCGGCTGGCTGACCGTCGTCGTGCTCAAGCGCACCGCCAACCGCAAAGGCAGACTGCGGGCCATCCTCTTGTTCGCCGCCGCCATGGTGAGCAGCATCGTCTTCATCCACGGCCTGGGCATCCTGGGCATGATGGTCAACGCCAAGCTGGACTTCTCCAAAGCCTTCCTGGCCGATCTCGTGTTCTACCCCGGCGACATCATCAAGAACGTCCTGGCCGTCAGCATCGCCTTGGCCCTGCACAAGGCCTTCCCGGACCTGCTGCTGCGCCGTGTCCGGACGGTTGACACCCGCCCGTGAGCATCATCGTCCTGGACCGGGTTTCGGTGCGGGTGCCGGTTGACGGCCGCCCCGCACCCAAGACGCTGCTCCAGGAGTTTTCGCTCGACCTGACGGAACGGCGGATCGGGGTTATCGGGGCCAACGGCTCGGGCAAGTCCACCCTCCTGAGGCTCCTGAACGGCCTCGTGGCACCCAGCGACGGCACCGTGAGAGTCGACGGCGCCGATACCGTCCGGGCCGTCCGGGAGGTCCGCCGCCGCGTGGGCTTCGTGTTCACCGACCCGCTCTCCCAGCTCGTCATGCCCACCGGACGCGAGGATGTGGAACTGTCCCTGCGCCGCTCCATCCGCAACGCCACCGAGCGCAGGGCCCATGCGGAGTCGGTCCTGGAACGCTTCGGCCTCCTGCCGCTGGCGGACCAAAGCATCTACGAACTCTCCGGCGGCGAACGCCAGCTCCTGGCGCTCGCCGCCGTCCTGGCCGTCGATCCGGAGGTGCTGGTCCTGGACGAGCCGTCCACGCTGCTGGATCTGCGGAACCGCGAACTCCTGCGGCGCACGCTCGCCGGGCTCCGCCAGCAGGTGATTCTGTCCACCCACGACCTTGAGCTGGCCCTGGACATGCACCGCGTCCTGGTGGTGGACGCCGGGAAGGTGGTGTTCGACGGCGAACCGGCGGCCGCCGTCACCCGTTACCGTGCCCTGTGCGCGGCGGGCCTGCCAGCGGCTGACGGCGTCCCAGCAGGCGGTGGGCTCGGCGGCGTAGCCGGCGGCCGGCTGGAGCGGGCCGTGCCCGACCAGGCCCGGCGGGAGCAGGCGTGAGCGGCCACGGCTTCCTGCTGGCGGCGTATGTGCCGGGCTCGTCCCTGGTCCACCGTGCGCCGCTGTGGCTGAAGTTCCTGCTGGTCGTTGGGTGCGGAATGACGTCGTTCCTGATCGCGGACTGGGCCGTGTCGGCCGTCATGCTGGTGCTGCTCTGCGGACTGTTCCTGCTCAGCGGGGCCGGCCCGGCCCGGCTGTTCCGGGCGGTGCGTCCGGTCCTTCCGGTACTCGTGGCGATCGGGCTTTTTCAATGGTGGCAGCTGGGCGCACCGACCGCCGCCCGGATCGTCCTGAACGTCCTGGTCTGCGTCGTCGCGGCGTCTATCCTGACCGCCACCACTCCTGTGCAGGCACTCCTCGACGGCGTGGCGTCGCTTGCCCGGCCGTTCCGGCGCTTCGGTGCGGACCCGGAACGCTTCGCCCTGACCATCGCCATCATGCTCCGCAGCATCCCGTTCGTTGCCGGGGCCTACACGGACGTGCGCGACTCGGCCCGGGCGCGCGGACTCGAACGCAACCCGCGGGCCCTTGTGTTGCCCGTCTTCATCAGCACGGTGGCCTTCGCCCGGCAGACCGGCGAGGCCCTCGCCGCCCGTGGGCTGGGTGAGCCGGAGGACCCGGAAGACTAGGCCCGGATGGCCGGGCCGCGGTTCCGCTGCCAACCCAGTGGACATGCCCTCCCCTGGCCGCAGCCAGTGGACCTGCCCTCACGTCGCTGCGGTGGCGTTCGCAGGTGACCCGGTGCCGCCGGTGATGTTCAGCGGTTTGATGCTGACGAAGGCGTCCCAGGTTCCGGTCTTCTTCATGTGTCGGCTGAGGGGTCCCAGCTTCCAGAGTTCGCCGAGCGGCATGCCGAGTTTGGCCAAGAGCTGTTGGTGCATCATGCCGTGGTCGTTGGGCGCCGATAACAGAAAGGGGCTTTCGGGAATGACGGGCAGGCATTCGAGGGCGAAGTTGTCGGCGGCAATCAGCGCGAGGCGGTGGTCCCAGGCCCAGGCGACGAATTCCTGTGATTGGGCGATGCCGGTGGCGCGGCGGCTCTCCCGGGTTTGTTGCTTGTCCGCCATGGTCAGGGCCAGGAACCATTCACACCATCCGGTGTGGAGCATGAGGATGTCGCCCGGCTGGATGGTGAGGGATTGGGCCTGGATGGCTGCCTGGATCAGGTCAAGCCCGAGGGGCTCACCTGCTGTGTGGTCAATGGGAGTGCCTTCGCCGGTGCGGTAGCCGTCGAGGTCGACGAGCACTCCCCTGCCGACGATGGGTTTGTCAGCCCATTCCTGGATGCCGAGGTCCGGGGTGCCTTCCGTAATCCGGTCATCGCGGGTGCCGTTGTAGAAGCCGATGTCGTCTGCCCGGCGGTGCCGGAGCCCGTCGACCTGCGTGGATCCCTGGAGGTAATACCCGTCCAGGTAGTCGTCCCGGTGGGCCGGGTGGGAGGAGTAGATGGTGTGACGAGGGGCGCTGCGCTTGAGTGACATTCCGGGATCGAAGGCATCGGCCGGGTAGTCCAGGCCGAAGACCACGCCGGTCCTGATGCAGTTCCTGGCCTCCAGGGTGGTGTCCTGCGTGATGAAGGACGGCGTTCCGCGGTCAGGTTGGGGAAACAGCCCCCACGACGTCCCGGATAGCGCGCCCTCCCGTTCGAGAAGTTCGGCGAAGGACGGGTAGGTTCCGGATTCCCTGGTGTCGGTCATCGCGTCGCTGCCTTCTGGGGAGTCTGTTCCTTGTTTTCGGAGCGCTTGTAGTTGAGGAAGAACCCGGCGATCGCACAGATCGATGCCGCAAGGCACATCGGGGGCTTGACGGATTCGTTGAAGAATACGAGCCATTCGCTCTGGCCGGCGGCAAGGGCGATGGCCTGGCCCGTCACGAACAGGACTCCGCCGGCGAGGAGGGCGGCGAGGCTCACGATGAAGATGACTTCGATGGCTCGTCTGATCTTGTGCATGTCGCGGTTCCTTTAGATCGGCAAGATGCCGAGGATGATGAGCACGCCGATGCCCAGCAGGGGCAGGGCGTAGTGGGTGAGCAGTCGGGCGAAGGTTTTGATCGGGTCCACGTCCGCGATGCCGCAGGCGACATACAGGGGCGCGCCTCCGGGGGGAACGGCGGCTTCGCAGGATGAGAAGACGAGCACGGCGACGGCGGCGGTGGTCGCCGGAACACCGGCGCTAACGAGTGTGGCGACACCGACGGTTCCGACGGCGGCCATGGTGGCCGTGGCGGAGAGGGGCGCGGCGACGGCGATGACGATCAGCCCGATGAGGATGGCGAGGAGCCACAGGGGCAGGTTCATCCGGTTGAGCAGTGCCGTCATTTGCTGGGGCAGGCCGGTGGCGGCGAGGGCGTTGGCGCCGGCGAAGGCGAAGACGACAGTGATGCCGACGATCCCGAACCTCGGGGCGGACTCCTGCAGCAGGGTCCACCAGCCCCGGCCGCTGCGTGGGAGGTTTTTTCGGCCGAGGACGGCGCCGGTGATGATCAGGACCACCGGGATCCAGACGATGATGCTCAGGGACTTGGTGATGTCTCCGCCGGTCCAGTCCGACAGTGCGGTGGCGATGAAGCCGGAGGTGATGATCAGTGGGATGGCCACCACGACGAACAAAAGCAGCGTGGCCCAGCCGCGGCCGAACGCCGCCCGGACCGGCAACCGGTGCGCGGCATCCAAGGGTGTCATCCCGCTCTTGCGGATCAGCAGCCAGGTGACGATCAGCCGGTGCAGGAAGCACCACAGCCCGCCGATGAACAGCGGAAGCACGAGTTCATTGACGTTGAGCAGGGGCCCGACTGTGGCGGAGCCGACCAGGACGAACATCGAAGCGCTGAACGGGAAAGTGATGCCCATTCCGGCGTTTCCCGCGACGAGGGTCGCGGCCGCGGGCTTGTCGAGCCGGGACTTTTCCATCCACGGGATGGTCACGGAACCCACGGTCGCGGCGATCGCCGCCTGGTTGTGGACCACCCCGCCGAGGCCTGCCGACGCCACGGTGGACACCCAGGCGGGGCCTCCCTTGGTACCGCCGATCAGTGAGTTCAACAGGTCGATGAGCCGGTCCAGCACTCCGGTCTTGTCCAGCAGGTACCCCATGAAGACGAACGCCATGGTGGCGTAGACGATTTCATCAGTCACCGCCGTGTAAAGGGAGGACCAGCCGATCTGCGCCGCTGTGACCCCCGTGAAAGGCAGGACGACCAGGAATCCGAGGATCATGGCCTCTCCAACGCTGCGCTTGAGAAGGGTCGTCCACAGCAGGATGACGGCCAGATAGGCTGCCAGGGCCCAGATGCCGATCATGCTGCTGCTCCTGACGGGGTAGTGCTGGTTTGCGGATGGTTCATCATTGATTCCTGTAAACGATTCTGCCTGAGGTCGGGGTCAGCGCAAGGCCGGCGCCGCCTGTGCTGATTTCTCGGCGATGCGCGTAAGTGCCGCAGCGGAGGCTGTGGTCATTTCGGCGGGGACTCCGAGGTCGGTGAGGTAGCCGGCAGTGTCCTGCATCTCCTTGGAACGGCGCAGGGCGTGCTTGGCTGTGCCGGTGAGGAACCTGTCGATGACTGCCTGGCCGTCCCCCGCCAGCTGCCTGGCGATCTGACTCCGGATCCAATCTTCCAGTCCCGCGGCCCGTCCCGCCGTGACGGCTTCGACCACCACGGAGGCCAGGCCTTTCATCAAGACGCTGCGGAGCAGTTTGTGGGCCATCGCGGCCCCGGGCTCGCCGTCGGCGATTTCGACCTCGGCACCAAGCGGCGCCAGGAGATCGGCAACGGCCCGGGACCCCGGGCCACTGACCATCAGCGGGGTCTTCTCGCCCAGCGCGGCTACGGGCCCGAGGATGGCGACGTCAACGAAGAGTGCCGGACTGGGCAACTGCCCAAGTTCCCGCATGACGTGCGGTGAGGACGAGGTGAAGTCGGCATAGCAGCTGCCCTCCGGCAAAACGGGCAGGCATTCCTGGGCCACACTGCGGGCTGCGGCCGCTCCGGTGAGGACCAGGACAACGTCTGCGCCAAGGCACGCCTCGGCCGCGGTTGCTGCCCTGGTGACGCCGGCCGGGGTGGATGGTGCGACGGGATCAAATCCTGTGACGCTGTGGCCTGCCGCAATGAGTGCAGTCGCGTAGGTGGCTCCGGCTTCGCCGAGGCCGATGATGGTGCACGCGGTCATAGTTTTCTGTCTTTCTTGCTTTAGTGTCGGTCGGCGATGATGGCGGCCCGGCGGGTGGTTTCGTCGTCGAAGACTGCTTCGGCGGCTTCGGCTACAGCAATTGCCTGTTCCCTGGGGATGACGACGACGCCGTCGGAGTCGCCGATGATGATGTCCCCGGGCAGGACGGGGATCCCGCCGAAGGAGATGGGCGTGCCGAGACGGGAGGGTCCGTTCTTGTATGGTCCGGCCGGGGTGATGGCGCGGGCAAAGACGGGCATGCCGATCTCGCGGAGGGCTTCGGCGTCGCGGGCTGCCCCGTCCAGGGCGAAGCCGGCGAGGCCAAGATTGATGGCCCGTTCGCCGATGAGCTCGCCCAAAAGTGCCCGGGATTCGTCTCCGCCGCCGGCGACGACGATCACGTCCCCGGCGCGGGCGAGCTGCAGTGCGCGGTGGATGCCCTGGTTGTCCCCGGGGCGTGTCCAGACGGTGAAGGCTGGTCCGGCGAGGCGGGCGCCGGGCCAGATTGCCTGAATGGCTGAGTCCGCGATTCCGAGGCGGTCCATGGCGTCGCCGATGTTGGCGGCGGGAAGTTTGGCAAGGCGGCCTATCAGGTCCCGGTCGGGGCGGACGAAGTTTGCGTCGATGTCCTCAAGGACAGGAGTTGTCATGGTGGATTCTTCCGTGGGTGGCGGCTGGTGGTTGGACTAGTCTTTTTTCTGGACCAGCGGGAGGACCTTCTTGAAGTCCTCTTCCTGTCCGGCCCAGAACTTCTCGTAGTCGGTGCCGGAGAGGTAGCTGGTCTGCAGGCCCAGGGCGCTCATCTTTTCCTTGACGGCAGGATCCTCGATGGCCTTTTGGAGGGCGGCTTCCAGCTTCTTGGCAACGGCGTCCGGCAGCCCGGCCGGTGCGGAGTAACCGCGGACCGTACCGGCTTCCACCTCATAGCCGGATTCCTGGAAGGTGGGAACGTCAGGCAGCGAGGGTGAGCGTTCGGCGGTCATGATGCCCAGGACCCGGGCCTTGCCCTGCTTGGTCAGGTCGGTCACGTCACTGACGTTGGCAACGAGGACGTCCACGTGCCGGCCGAGGAACGCGGTGGTGGCCTGGGAGGCGCCTTCGGAGAAGTGCACGGGGGCGAATTCGGAGCCGGTGGTTTCCTGGATCTGGGCCAGGGCGAAGTGTTCGCCGGTCTGCAGTCCGGTGGTGCTGGCGGTCATGGATTTCGGGTTTGCCTTGGCGGCGTCGAGGAGTTCCTTCAGCGTCTTGTACGGGCTGTCCGGCTGGACGGCAATGACGGCGGGGTCGATGACCTGACGGCCGAGGGGCTGGAAGCTGGCGCGGGTGTATTTGGCGCCGCGGGCCGGGTCCAGCGGTGAAACGACCACTGACGGTGAGCCGGTCGCGCCGATGGTGTACCCGTCGGGCTTGGCGCTGGTCAGTGCCGTGTAGCCGATCTGTCCGCCGGCGCCTGGCTTGTTGATGACCTCGACGTTGGTGCCGAGTTCCTTCTCCAGGATCGGCTGAACGAGGCGGGCTGCGGTGTCCACGGCTCCGCCGGAGGAGAAGGCAACAATCAGGTCGATGGACTTGCCCTTCTTGGGGAAGTCCTCCCCTGAGGTGTTGGAGGCGCTGGCGTTGGCGCCGCAGCCGGTGAGGGCGATAAGTGCTGCTGCTGCGAAGGCTGCGGTGATTATATTGCGTGACAAGGGTCTTCTCCTTTGAAGAAATGCGTTGGTGGCTGGTGGGTGTTTGGACGGTGTATTAGGAGGGTCAGGCTTCGGGATCCTCGGTGAGGGCCTTGGGTTTGCGGAACTTGAGCAGCGGGCTGCAGATGATCAGCACGCCGGCGCCGATCAGGACGGCGGAGATGGAGCGGCTGGTGAAGACGCTGAAGTCGCCTTGGGAGATTTCCAGGGATTCGCGTAGTGAGCGTTCCATCAGGGGGCCGAGCACCAGGGTGAGGACCATCGGTGCCAACGGGATGTCCAGGTTCCGCAGGGCCAGGCCGAGGAGACCGAACCCGATCATGACGAAGACGTCGAACACGCTGAAGTTGATGGTGTAGGCGCCGATGACCATGAACAGCAGGATCAGGGCGGTCAGGATCGGCGTGGGGACGCGCAGAATGGAGGTCCAAAGGCCGACCAGGGGGACGTTGAGCAGCAGCAGCAGCACGTTTCCGATGAAGAGGCTGGCGATGATGGCCCAGGCGATGTCGGAATGTTCGGTGAAGAGGCTGGGTCCGGGGGTCAGGCCCTGTTGCAGGAACGCGCCCATCAGCACGGCGATGGTCGGGGATGCGGGGATGCCGAGGGTGAAGAGCGGGATCAGGGCGGCATTGGCGTGGGCGTTGTTGGCGGTTTCGGGACCGGCGACGCCTTCGACTGCGCCCTTGCCGAGTTGGTGGCGGAAGCGGGAGAACTTCTTTTCCGCGGCATAGGACAGCAGGGACGAGACTGATCCGGTCATGCCGGGAATAAGGCCGAGTCCGAAGCCGACGCCGGTGCCCCGGGCCATGGCGGGGGCGCTGCGGCGCCATTCCGTCCGGGTGGGGAGCAGCGAGCGGAGTCCGGGGGCATGAACCAACGGAGTTTCCGCGTTCTTGCGGTGGGACAGGATTTCGGAGAGCCCGAAGACGCCGACAATGACGGCCACGAAACTAACGCCGTCCAGGAGCCGGTCCATCCCGAAGGTGAAGCGCGGGGCACCCGCAACGGGGTCGATGCCGACCATGGAGATCAGCAGGCCCAGGGCTCCGGAGATCAGGGCCTTGACCATGGATTTGCCAGCCAGGGCGACCAGCAGGGAGATGCCGACGACCATGAGGGCGAAGAACTCCGGCGGACCGACGAGCAGGCCCAGTTCGCCCAGGGGCTTAGCAGCAGCGACCAGTCCGATGGTGGCGATGGTTCCGCCGACGAAGGAACCTACTGCGGCCAGGGTCAGCGCCGCACCGGCCCTGCCGAGCTTGGTCATCGCGTAACCGTCGATGGTGGTGATCGCCGACGACGCCTCACCCGGAGTGTTCAAAAGGACACTGGTGATGGTTCCGCCGTACTGGGTGCCGTAGAAAATGGCGCACAGCATGATGATCGAACCGGTGGGGTCCAGGTTCAAAGTGAGCGGGATGAGCAGGGCTACACCGGCCACCGGGCCAACTCCGGGAAGGACCCCAATGATGGTGCCCAGCAGGCAGCCCAGGAAGGCGAAGATCAGATTTTGCCAGGTCATGGCGGCTGCGAAGCCGCCGAGCAGTTCGTTAAGTGTGTCCACGTCTATAGTCCGATCAGGTTCAGCGGAGCGAATGCCGAGACGGGGAGTGCGACGTTCAGCCCGTAGTTGAAGGCAAAGAACGCACCGACGCTTCCGGCAAGGGCGATGATCAGGGAGGACACCCAGGTCCGGCGGCCCCGCAGTTTCAGGTGATAGAGCAGGAACAGGAACATGCTCAGCTGAAAGCCCAGCAAATCCATGACGGACGCCACAAGCACAAGGCTGACCACGACCGCGATCACCAGACCCCTGTCGATCCCCTCGGCCCTCTCGCTCGGCCGGCGCAGCTCCTGGACCAGCCAGAGCGCCGACATCGCGACCAGCACCCCTCCCATGGCGAACGGGAACAGGCCGGGGCCTGGCCCCAACGACGTCCAGAGGCCGAGGCCGACCGAACTGACCAGAACATAGACGCCGACGGCGGTGAACGTGCCGATGCCCGCAAGCACCGACGGAGCGACGCGGATGGCGCGCTCGGGTTTAGTCAGTAGTGACTCCGTTGTCATCGTTTTCCTTCTTACGTTTCGCGATATTCTATTTCATAGAATGAAAGAACATTTCGTCTGAAGAAATAGTGACAGGAGACACAAACGCTGTCAAGCGCAGTGCAGTTACATAGAATGAAACAATGACAGTGACTTCGACACATTCGGCCGGCTCCGCTGAAGAGGGCGGCCCCAAGGCCGGGAACATGCGCTCCCTGTCCAGGTCTATGGAGGTTTTCGCCGAACTCCAACGTGCGGAGCGGCCCCAGCGCCTCAGTGACCTGGCCAGGACCTGCGGCATGAGCCTGCCGACGACGCTGCGGATCCTGCGGGTCCTTCAGGATTTCGGCATGGTCAGCCAGACGGACAAGTCCTACCGGATCGGCCCCGCGGTCCTGCCCGCGGCCCGGAGCTACCTGGAGAACGACCCCCTCGTGGTTGCCGCGCGGCCGATCCTCCAACAGGTGGCCTCGCAGACGGGACTCACGGCCTCGCTGTACACCAGGCTGGGCTTTGAAAGGATCCTCGTCGCACGTGTCGACGGCGACTCGCCCCTCCGCTATGACCTGCCGCTGGGTAAGCGGCTCCCCCTCACCGTCGGAGCGGCCGGGAAGATCCTGCTGGCCACCGTTTCCGATGCGGAACTCGGGCAAGTGGTAGCCGCGGCCGTCGCATCCGGCCATGAGGAGAGTACATTTACTGCCGACGAGCTCCGCGCACGCCTGCCTGAGCCCGGCGTCGATTACGCGTATTCGGCCGATGAGCGTGCCACCGGCGTGCTGTCGGTCGCCGTCGCTGTGCCGAACGGAACCCGACGCCCCAGTGAGTCCATGGCACTAACCAGCCCCGTTGAGTCAGCCACCGAAGCCGGCCTCGAGGCCGGCGTTCCTGAACTCCGGCGCGCCGCCAGCCGACTCTCAGAACTCTTGGAAGGGTCCGTCTACTAGGCACGGCCTCACCGCCACCACGCCACCACGTGCCCACTCCCCGTGCCCAAGAATGGGCATCTCCCTTCCCCGAGGCCGCGGCGGGGCATGCCCGCACCGGGCACAGGGACATGCCCTCCCCTGCCCGCCGCCAGTGGACATGCGGCCCAAATGTCCACCCCGCGCGGTGAAGAATGGGCATGTCCCCCTCCCGGGGTCAGGTCAGGCGCGCGTACCCCAGCAGCGCGGCCGTGCCCATGCCGCCTGCGATGCTGATCATCGCCAGGGAAAGCTGCCCCGGCTCCGGGGACCTGCGGGCCTGGAACAGCAGCCGGGTGACCAGTACCGCGCCCGAGGCTCCATAGGCGTGACCAAGGGCCAGGGCGCCGCCGTCGAGGTTGGCCTGGTCCGGGTCGATTCCCAACTGGTCAAAGCACGCGAGCGTCTGGGCCGCGAAGGCCTCGTTGAATTCCACCAGGCCCACGTCCGCAGCACTCAGTCCGTGCGCCGCCAGGAGCCGTTCGGTCGCAGCGGCCGCTCCGATGCCCAGCAGCTGCGGCGCCACCCCGGCAGTGTCGGTTCCCAGGACCAACAGCCCGTCGGCGGCGCCCAGCTGCCGGGCCCGCTCCATGGACGTGACGAGGACGGCGGCGGCACCGTCGGCGTCGAAACAGGAGTTACCGGCCGTGACCGTGCCGCCGCTGGCAAATACAGGCGGGAAACGGGCCATCAGGGCCGGGCCAAGACTCGGCCGCGGACCGTCGTCGGCTGCCGCGGACCCCCCGGAGCCGGCGGCGAGGGGCACGATTTCGGCGTCGAACGTCCCGGCGGCCGCGGCTGCCAGGGCGCGTTGGTGGCTGCGGAGCGCGAAGGCGTCCTGGCGTTTCCGGCTGATGCCGAAGCGGGCTGCGACGTTTTCGGCCGCCACGCCCATGTCGGGGTCGCCGAAGCTCAGCGGCACGAACTGGGCCCGGCTGTAGAAGTCCGGGCTGCCGTCGTCGTTGCGGTGGGCGCGGAGCGGAGCCGTGCTGATGCTCTCGACGCCGCCCGCGAGGTACAGGCCGCCGCCGCCCGCCGCGACCAGCCGGGAGGCCAGGACGATCGCGTCCAGACCCGAGCCGCATTGCCGGTCCACGGTGACGCCGGGGACGGTGACCGGCAGGCCCGCCTCCAGCGCGGCGAGCCGGGCCACGTTCCCGCCGCCGCCCACGGCGTTGCCGATCACGACGTCGGTCACGGATTGCCGGCCGGGGCCGGCGCCGGCATCGGCGAGCAGGCTGCGGAGCACCGGAGCCAGGAGTTCGTGAGCGCGCAGCTTCTTCAGGGCCCCGTTGGCCCGGCACAGCGGCGTCCGGCGCGCGGCGATGATCACCGGCTGCCTGTCCTCAGGCAGCAGCCCCGGGAAAGACAGCCCGGGAACAGACCGCCCGGGGAACGACGTCCCGCGGGTCGGCCGCCCGGGTGCTGCCGGCCCGCTGCCCGCGCGCGGCTCAGTCAAGACGCCGGATCCTGGGATCGTTCCGGGCCACCCAGTCCAGCAGCAGCTGCCGGCTGATTTTGCCGCGGTCCGTCAGGGGCAGCTCAGTCAGCACGAAGTACTCCAGGGGGCGCTTGTTCCGGGCCAGCACATCGTCGATCCCGGACCGCAGCTGGGTGGCGGTGACCGCCCCGTGCGAGGGCACGACGCCGGCCACGACGCGCTGGCCGCGAAGATCGTCAAGCATGCCGGCCGCCACGGCCGCCGCGACGCCCGGGACGGAGGCCAGCGCCATCTCGACCTCATGCGGGTAGACGTTGGTGCCGGCGGTGATGATCATGTCGGAGCGGCGGCCCAGCATGTGCAGGGTCCCGTCGGAGAGGTAGCCCTGGTCCCCCACGGTGTACCAGCCGTCGAAACAGCGCAGCGCCTGGCCGTCGTCACCCCACAGGTAGCCGTTGCTGACCATGCCGCTGCGGACGCAGATGTTGCCGTCGCTGCCGTCCGGGAGTTCGGCGCCGTCGTCGCCGAGGATGCGGATTTCGACGCCGGGAAAGGGCTTCCCGATGCCGGTCCCGCCCGGCTCGACGGGCTCGCCCGGGCGCAACCCGGCGCCCGAGACGAAGCTGAGCTCGGAGGCGCCGTAGTACTCGAAAATGGTCGCGTTGGGGGCCCAGCGCCGGGCCGCCTCCAGCGTCCGGGCGTCCAGCTTGGAACCGGCGCAGATGATGCTGCGGATGCCGGAGGCATCGACACCGCCGGTAAGGCCCCGCTCGCTGAGCAGCCGGAGCATGGTGGGCACCAGGACCAGGCGGGTAATGCCGTCGTGGCTGACGGCCGCGTGGGCGGCACCGACGTCGAAGTGGTCCAGGCTGTGGAACTCGGCGCCGGCATACAGGCATTCGGCGAGGGCATAGAGGTTCAGGCTTGCCGCGAGCGGCCCGGGAGCCAGGGACTTGTCGTCCTGCGTCAGTGCGAAGAATTCGATGGAGGCCTCGAAGGATTCCTGCCAGGACCGCCGCGAGCGGGTGAACGCCTTGGGCACCGAGGTGGTGCCGGACGTCAGGCCGACCAGGAACGAGGTCTCCGGCGGCCCGTCGACCAAGAACGGGTCCGGCCCGGGAACTGCACGCGCCGGACCCGTTTCCGACCCGGCGATGCGGGCGGTGATGCCGTCCTGGAGTTGCTGGGGCCAGGCCGGGTCCAACACGGCGCACTGCCGCTCACCAGCCACGGCCGCGGCGAACGCTATGGCGAAGTGGGTTGAATTTTGTTCGGACAGCACAGTGATGGCCGGCGCCGAGGGCACCAGGGCCGCCGCGTTGTCCCGCAGGGCAGACCAGCTGAGGTGCTCTCCGGACACGACGACGGCTGTCTCGTCGGGACGGTCATCGGCCCAGCGCTGGAGTCTGTCGAGAAAAGGCATCGAACCAACTTTAGCGTTGCCGGGCGCCGCGGCTGCGTGTGCGGGATATTGTGACTCCATGAGCTTTAACGACAACGCCCCGCTGGACCCGTCACAAGTCCAGGACCGTCGCGGGATGGGCCGCGGCCCGATGATCGGCGGCGGGATCGGCGGCGGCATCATCCTGCTGCTGGCAGCCCTCTTTGGCATCAACCCCCAGCTTCTCGAGGGTCTGGCCGGCACCGTCCAGGAGCCCCAGTCGCAGAGCCAGGGCTCTGCCCCCGCCTGCCAGACCGGCGCTGACGCCGACGCCCGCCTCGACTGCAGGATCACCGGCACGGTGAACAGCCTGAACGCCTTCTGGCCGGCCTATCTGTCGCAGTACAACACCAAGTACCCGCGGCCGAAGGCCGTGATCTTCACCGGCGGAACCAACACCGGCTGCGGCGCCGCCACCTCGGACGTGGGGCCGTTCTACTGCCCCGTGGACACCACGGCGTACTTCGATCCCGGCTTCTTCCAGGAGCTGGTGGACCGGTTTGGCTCCTCAGGCGGTCCCCTGGCGCAGGAATATGTGGTGGCCCACGAATTCGGCCACCACGTCCAGAACCTGCTTGGCGACCTCGACCGGGCGCAACAGGATCCGCAGGGCCCCGGCTCCGGGGGTGTCCGGGTTGAGCTCCAGGCCGACTGCTACGCAGGGCTGTGGGCCCACTATGCAACGACGCAGGCGGATCCCAAGACCGGCCAGCCCTATCTCGACCCCTTCACTGACCAGGACGTGAAGGACGCCCTGTCGGCGGCCTCCGCCGTCGGTGATGACCGCATCCAGAAGGCCGCCACGGGCCGCGTCTCACCGGAGGCATGGACCCATGGCTCAAGTGCCCAGCGGCAGAAGTGGTTCTACCAGGGGTACACCACCGGGGACATCAACAAGTGCGACACGTTCGCGGTGGCAACGCCTTAGCCCCACCCCCTGGCCCCAGCCCCCTGGCCCCAACCCTTCGGCCCAACTCTCGGGCCTAAACCCGAGGCCTCACCCGCGCTGCCGGCGCCGGATCGGGACCTCGACGTAGCTGAGGAATCCGGCGTGGCCCAGGTGCCGGTGCTTTGCGTGCCACACGGGCCGGTATTGGTGCCCGAAGGGGTCGGTCACGAGGACCGATTCCAGCCGGTCGTTTCCGGCCAGGAGGCGGTCGACGTCGGCCAGCGCATTGCGCCGCGTCGCCAGACCGTCGATGTCCAGGCTCCAAAGTCCCAGCTCAGCATCTGTTCCGCGTTCCAGCTGCAGCGTCTCGAACAGTCCGGCCACGAGCCCGGCGAGCCCGACGGGGTCAACCCGTTGCAGCCGGAGGGACTCGGGATGCACGTCACGCGCCTCGGCGAGGGCCTGGCGCAGCCAGTGGAACTCCACCGATCCCAGGGGCGGTCCCATGCGCAGGTGGCGGTTCTCGTCCAGCTCCAGCCGGTAGGTAGTGGCGCTGCGGTCCATGATGCACGGAGCTTCGCCGACATATTCGAAGTCGGCCAGCAGGGCTTCCCGGGACCGGTAGTAGGAGAACTCGCCGCTGTCCTCGACCACCACGAAGTCCTTGCCGGCATCGGAGGGCCGCGGCGGTGGCGTGGCATCCATTCCCGTGTGCCTCCTGTTCGACGGCGTGCCCGGCCCGAAGCGTGTGGACCCGTTGTCTTTATCAGACCACCGCCGGGACGATATGGGAACGGCGGCGGGAACGCCGGGACGAAATGACGACGGCGGCCCCGCCTCAATGAGGTGGGGCCGCCGTCGGCGTAATTAGGGAGGCGGTGGGGACCTAGATGTTGAAGCCCAGGGCGCGCATCTGGTCGCGGCCGTCCTCGGTGATCCGTTCCGGACCCCATGGCGGCATCCACACCCAGTTGAGCCGCCAGTCGTCGACGATCCCGTCCAGGGCCTTGCCGACCTGCTCCTCGATCACGTCGGTGAGCGGGCAGGCGGCGGTGGTGAGGGTCATGTCGATCAGCAGGGCGCCGTCGTCGTCCGAGTACTTCAGACCGTACAGCAGGCCCAGATCAACGATGTTCACCCCGAGTTCCGGGTCGATCACATCCTTGAGCGCCTCTTCGACATCCTCGAGGCCCGTGCGGGCCACATTGAGTTCGGTCATTGCGGAGTCCTAACTACGCCTGGGCTGCAGCCGAGGCGGCAGCGATGGTGGCCGCCCCTGCGCCGGTGGCGTAGCGGTCGTAGCCTTCGTCTTCGAGGCGGTCGGCGAGCTCCGGGCCGCCCTCTTCCACAACCTGGCCATCGACGAACACGTGCACGAAGTCCGGCTTGATGTAGCGCAGGATCCGGGTGTAGTGCGTGATGAGCAGGGTGCCCATGTTGCCTTCGCCGTGGGCGCGGTTGACGCCCTCGGAGACAACCTTGAGCGCGTCGACGTCCAGGCCGGAGTCGGTCTCGTCGAGGATGGCGAACTTCGGCTTGAAGAGCTCGAGCTGGAGGATCTCGACGCGCTTCTTCTCGCCGCCGGAGAAGCCTTCGTTGACGTTGCGCTGGGTGAAGTCGGCGTCGATGCGCAGCTGCGCCATGGCGGCCTTGACGTCCTTGGTCCACGTGCGCAGCTTGGGGGCTTCGCCGTCGATCGCGGTCTTGGCGGTGCGCAGGAAGTTGGTCATGCTCACGCCCGGGACCTCGACGGGGTACTGCATGGCGAGGAACAGGCCGGCGCGGGCGCGCTCGTCGACGCTCATGGCGAGGACGTCTTCACCGTCGAGGGTGATCGTGCCGGAGGTGACGTTGTAGCGCGGGTGCCCGGCGATGGTGGACGCCAGCGTGGACTTGCCGGAGCCGTTGGGGCCCATGATGGCGTGCGTCTCGCCGGTCCTGATGGTCAGGCTGACGCCCTTCAGGATTTCCTTGGTGCCCTGCTCGGTGTCAATGCTGACGTGCAGGTCCTTGATCTCAAGAGTCGACATGTGTCTTGTTCTCCTCTGCACCGTGCCCTCGGCACTGTGCGTTTTCTTGGCGATAAGTTTTCTTGTGCGGGTTGCCGGCTGCAGGCAGCTAGCTGAAGTTGGGAGCCTCGGCGCCGTTCAGGACGTTGGTGAAGTCCACGTAGACCTCGTCATCCAGGACGGTCACGGCAAACACGGGAACGGGATCATAGGCCGGCAGCTGGAGCGGCTCGCCGCTGCGCAGGTCGAACTGGGAGCCGTGGCCCCAGCACTCGATCTTGCAGCCTTCGACTTCTCCTTCGGAGAGCGAAATGTCCGCGTGCGAGCAGGTGTCGCCGATGGCGTGGATCTCCCCCATCGAGTCCTTCACGATCGCTACCGGGTAGTCGTCGATCAGGATCCGCAGCGCCTGCTTGAGTTGGATCTCGCTGGCGTTGCAGACTAGCTCGCCCTTTGGCTGTTCAGTCATTGATGTCGTCCGTGTTCTCTGGTGCTGCGCACTAGTGGTTGGTCGCCGCGAGTTCGCGCTCGACGGCTTCCGTGAGGCGCTCTTCGATGGCCGGAACGTTGATCTTCTGGATGATCTCGTTCAGGAACCCGCGGACCACCAGGCGGCGGGCCACCTCTTCCGGGATGCCACGGGCCATCAGGTAGAACAGGTGCTGATCATCGAATCGTCCGGTGGCGCTGGCGTGGCCGGCGCCGGCGATCAGGCCGGTCTCAATCTCAAGGTTCGGCACGGAATCGGCGCGGGCACCGTCGGTCAGGACCAGGTTGCGGTTGGCCTCGTAGGTGTCGGTGCCTTCTGCTTCCTTGCGGATCAGAACGTCACCGACCCACACGGTGTGCGCGTTGCGGCCCTGCAGGGCGCCCTTGTATAGGACGTTGGACTTGCAGTTGGCCACGGCGTGGTCTACGAACAGGCGCTGCTCGAGGTGCTGGCCGGCGTCGGCGAAGTACAGGCCGAACAGTTCCACTTCGGCGCCCGGGGCGGTGAAGCGTGCCGAAGGCGTGACCCGCACGAGGTCGCCGCCGAGGCTGACGACGATGTGCTTGAACTTCGCGTCGCGGCCGAGCTTCGCCTGCTGGGAGGAGGCGTGGACGGCGTCGTCGTTCCATTCCTGGAGCGAGATGACGGTCAGCTGCGCGCCGTCCTCAACGAGGATTTCGATGTTTTCCGAGACGACGGCGGTGCCCTGGTGGTCCAGGACGACGACGGACTTGGAGAACTTTTCCGCGACGATCACGACGTGCTGCGCGGAAGCTTCGGTGCCCTGGCCGGTCAGCAGCACGCTGACCTCGCCCTCCACCTCGACCTCGGACGGGACCGTGATGACGGTGGCCTCGGCGAAGTTCTCCCAGGCGTTCGCGGAGACGCGGTCCTCGGGGATGGCGGCGGAGCCGATCCGGCGGTCGTCACGGCCGACGGTCTCGACCCTGACGCTGTCCGGAGCGGTGACGCTCACGGCCGGCGCCGCACCGGTGAGGACCTCGGTGTGCAGGCCGCGGAGGCGCTTGAGCGGGGTGAAGCGCCAGTCCTCCTCCATGCCGGTCAGCGGTTTGAAGTCCGCCAGCTTGTAGGAGGTCAGGCGGCCGGCGCGTGAGCTGTCCGGTACGCCGACGCCGCCGCCGTGCGAGTGGCGCTTGACGGCTTCGCCGGCCAGCGGCGCCTTGGACTCCGCGGCGTTCAGCGGTGAGAGGCTTTCGCCTTCCTCGGTGAAGCCGTTGATGAACGGCTGGGCTGAGGGCGCGCCGATGCGGGCCTTTTCAGTAGTGATGTCAGTCATTAACCGACCGATCCTTCCATCTGCAGTTCAATCAGTCGGTTCAGCTCGAGGGCGTATTCCATCGGCAGTTCGCGGGCAATCGGCTCGATGAAGCCGCGGACGATCATCGCCATGGCCTCGTCTTCGCGCATGCCGCGGGACATCAGGTAGAACAGCTGCTCTTCGCTGACCCGCGAGACCGTGGCCTCGTGGCCCATCGTGACGTCGTCCTCGCGGATGTCGATGTACGGGTAGGTATCCGACCGGCTGATGGTGTCCACCAGGAGGGCGTCGCAGCGGACCGTGTTGGCCGAGTGCTTGGCGCCTTCGCGGACCTGGACCAGGCCGCGGTAGGCAGCACGGCCGCCGCCGCGGGCCACGGACTTGGAGATGATCGAGCTCTTGGTGTTGGGCGCGATGTGGACCATCTTGGAGCCGGTGTCCTGGTGCTGGCCTTCGCCGGCGAACGCGATGGACAGGGTCTCGCCCTTGGCGCCTTCGCCCACGAGGTAGACGGCCGGGTACTTCATGGTGACCTTGGAGCCGATGTTGCCATCGATCCACTCCATGGTGGCGCCCTCTTCGCAGATGGCGCGCTTGGTGACCAGGTTGTACACATTGGTAGACCAGTTCTGGATGGTCGTGTAGCGGACGCGGGCGCCCTTCTTCACGATGATTTCCACGACGGCGGAGTGCAGCGAGTCCGAGGTGTAGATCGGCGCGGTGCAGCCTTCGATGTAGTGGACGTAGGAGTCCTCGTCGGCGATGATCAGCGTGCGCTCGAACTGGCCCATGTTTTCCGTGTTGATGCGGAAGTAGGCCTGCAGCGGGATGTCCACGTGGACGCCCTTGGGCACGTACACGAAGGAACCGCCGGACCAGACGGCCGTGTTCAGCGACGCGAACTTGTTATCGCCCACCGGGATGATGGTGCCGAAGTACTCCTGGAAGATTTCCGGGTGTTCGCGCAGCGCGGTGTCGGTGTCCAGGAAGATGACGCCCTGGGCTTCCAGGTCCTCGCGGATCTGGTGGTAGACCACTTCAGACTCGTACTGGGCGGCGACGCCGGAGACGAGGCGGCTGCGCTCGGCTTCCGGGATGCCCAGCTTCTCGTAGGTGTTCCGGATGTCCTCGGGCAGGTCCTCCCAGGTGGCGGCCTGCTTCTCGGTGGAGCGCACGAAGTACTTGATGTTGTCGAAGTCGATGCCGGACAGGTCCGCGCCCCAGGTGGGCATGGGCTTGCGGTCGAAGTACTTCAGGCCCTTGAGCCGGAGGTCGAGCATCCATTCCGGCTCGTTCTTCTTGGCCGAAATATCGCGAACAACGTCCTCATTGATGCCGCGGCGGGCGTTGGCCCCGACGTCGTTCTTGTCGGCCCAGCCGTACTCATAGGTGCCAATTCCGTGGAGCTCGGGATTCTTTTCCAGAATCTCCGAAATCACAGTAGAGTCAGCAACCTTCTTCTCTGATAGTTGGTCCGTCATCACGGCCTTTCTTGGAGATGGTTGGATACTTCGTCCGGGTTGACCGGTGCAGCGGGACTGGGAGTCCCGACGGCGGCCGGACGGCCCGTAGGTATGTGGGTGGTGCAGACGTGCCCGCCGCGCGCCAGGGTGGACAGCCGGCGCACATCGACGCCGACCAGCCGGGAGAACACTTCGGTCTCCACGTCGCAGAACACGGGGAACTGGGCAGCCAGGTGCTGGATGGGGCAGTGCCCCTGGCAGAGCTGGACGCTGGAGAGCGCCGCCGGGAGCGGGGCCTTGGCTTCGATCGACTGCGCCGAGGCGACGAACCCGTCGCGGCTCAGCGCCGCGGAGAGAGCCTGGGCGCGGGCCGTGATGTCCGGTCCGGCCTGCTCGATCTCCGGTGCGTAGCGGCGCTCCATGTCGGCGAACCGCTCGACGGCGAACTGCCGCACGGCCTCGGGGCCGGCCGCCTCGCCGAGCCGGCGCAGCGCCACGGAGGCGATGTCGAGGTAGTCGTTGCCCAGGTTCGACTGGCCCTGGGAGCTCAGGACGTAGCGGCGGGCGGGCCGTCCGGCGCCGGCACCGGCGCGGGCAACCCGCTTGACCTCAATCACTCCGGTGCGCGCGAGGTGGTCCAGGTGGCGGCGCACGGCGGCCGGAGTGAAGCCCAGGAGGTCGCCGAGTTCGGCCGCGCTGATGGGTCCGTGCTCCAGCACCGCGTTCAGGACGCGGTCACGCGTGCGCTCTTCGGCGTCGTGCGTGTGGGTGCCGGCAGCCGCGGGAACGGCGTCCGGAACGGCCGCCACGTGTACCCGGGCAGGCCGGACGCGCGCGGCGCCGCGCCCGGACGGGACTGCGGACGCAGCGGCTCCGGACACAGGGCCTCCGGACACAGCTGCTCCAGACACAGCGGCTCCGGACACAAGGGGGCTCATGGAATACACAACACAATCATGTCGTAATTTAGTCCGGCATTCCAGTAAGGCATGGCTTGCCTGCGGGACGCCCCCTCCGGGGAGCCGACGTACTACATCGCGTAGAATGCTGTGGTGCGATCTCCCGAATCCCCCGTTCTGACCATCAGCGGGCTTGTCAAGGATGTTGGTCCACTGCCCACCCTCGACGGCAAGATGCTGCGCGTGGTCAGCGGCCTTTCCCTCATCGCCGAACGCGGCCAAGTCACGGCCCTGCTCGGCGCCAATGGCGCGGGCAAGACCACCACCATCGAATGCGCCCAGGGGCTGCAAAAGCGCACCGCCGGCGCCATCAGCCTACTCGGCCACGATCCGGATTCGGCCGGCGCGGGCCTCCGCGCCCGGGTGGGCGTGATGCTGCAGGACGGCGGCCTGCCGCCGTCGGCCCGGCCCATCCCCCTGCTGCGGCACATCGCCGGCATGTACCAGGACCCGTGGCCGGTGGATGAACTCATCGGCCGCCTGGGCATCGACTCCTTCGGCCGCACCAACGTGCGGCGCCTGTCCGGCGGGCAGAAACAGCGCCTCGCCCTGGCCGCGGCGCTGGTCGGCAATCCGGAGGTCCTGTTCCTCGACGAGCCCAGCGCGGGCCTCGACCCGCAGTCCCGCCAAATGGTCTTCGATCTCATCTCCGAACTGCGGAACAGCGGCATGGGCATCATCCTGACGACGCACCTGATGGACGACGCCCAGCGGCTGGCGGACTACGTCTACATCATCGACGCCGGCCGCAACGTCGCCGAGGGCACCGTCGCCCAGCTCCTGCGCCACCAGCTCCCGGCGGGCGACGCGTCGCAGCACATACGCACCTTGTTGTTCGAAACCGAACCAGGCCTGGACTTCGCCGGCGTGCTGCCCGACGGCGTCGACGTCACCGAGGCGCGGGCCGGCAGTTACGCCGTGACCGGAGCCCTGACCCCCGCCGACCTCGCCGCGATCACCGCGTGGTGGGCCCAGCGCGGAATCATGCCCAGCTCCCTGAGCCTTGAAGCGCGCAGCCTCGAGGACGTCTTCCTGGACATCTCCGGAAGGGAGATCCGATGAACCGCGTAACAGGTGGTGCCCCGCTGGAGAGCGCACGCCGTGCCGGCGCGCCCCCCGCCGCGCATGGCAGCGCGCCCGCTTCCCTGCTGCGCCGCATCCTGCTGCAGGGGCAGTACGAAACAGTCACCATGCTCAGGAACGGCGAGCAGCTGATCCTCGCGATCGTGCTGCCGCTGCTGGCCATGGTCGGGCTGACCGTGACGCCGCTGCTGGACGGGCTCGGTTCGAGCCGCATCAATGTCGCCGTCCCCGGCATCCTGGCCCTGTGCGCCATGTCCACGGCCTTCACCGGGCAGGGCATCTCCACCGGCTTCGACCGCCGCTACGGCGTCCTGCGCTTTCTTTCCACGACACCCCTGGGCCGCACCGGCCTGATTGCGGGGAAGGTCCTGGCCGTCCTGGCGGTGCTGTTCCTGCAGGTGCTCATCGTGACCGCGGTGGCCGTGCTGCTGGGCTGGCAGCCCAATCCCGCGGGCTGGCTGCCCGGGCTGGCCATCCTGATCCTCGGCGCCGCCGCCTTCACGGCACTCGGGCTGCTGGTCGCCGGGACGGTCCGGCCGGAGGCGACCCTGGCCATCACCAACCTGCTCTGGATCCTGCTCGGCGCGCTGGGCGGAATCGTGATTCCGGCCGAACGGCTCCCGGCGCTGGCCCAGGCTGTGGTGCATTTCCTCCCCTCCGGCGCGCTGGGCCAGGCGCTGAGGGATGCTTTCCTGTACGGCAGCGTCAATGGTGCCGCCGTTCTTGTCCTGCTGCTCTGGACGGCGATCGCCGGCGGCGCAGCAACCCGTTGGTTTAAGTGGAATTGAGAAAACTGTGAGCACGGCGTCACGAACTCCCCGGATTGTCTCCGGAATCACCTCCCGGCTGCCAGTCCGCGTCGATAAGACGATCAGGCGGCTGGCCGTGCTGTCCCTCATTGGCCAGATCGTCCTGGTGGTGACCGGAGGTGCCGTCCGCCTGACGGCCTCGGGCCTTGGCTGCCCCACGTGGCCGCGCTGCACGGAGGGATCCCTGACGACCACCCCGGAAATGGGGATGCACGGAATCATCGAATTCGGCAACCGGCTCCTGACGTTTGCGCTGGCGGCCGTCGCCGTGATGATGCTGGTCTATCTGTGGAACCTCCGCAAGGAGCGCCGCGACCTCTTCCTGCTGGCCCTCGGCCTGCTCGCCAGCATCCCGGCCCAGGCCGTCATCGGCGGCATCACGGTGCTGACCCAGCTGAACCCATGGGTCGTAGGCCTGCACTTCCTCGTGTCCATGGCCCTCGTGGTCCTGGCGACCCTTCTGGTGAACCGGGCGTACGGCCGCACGGGCAAGGCCCGGACCGTGCAGCTTCCCGCCCTGCCGGGCGTTGCCCGCCCGGTGATGACCGCCGTCGCGGTCCTCTCCGCCGTCGCGGTCTGCCTCGGTGTGGTGGTGACCGGCGCCGGTCCGCATGCCGGGGACGCGAACGCCCCGCGCAACGACCTCGACTGGGACCTGTTCGCGCACATCCACGCCGTGCCCGCCTACCTGGTGACCGCTGGCGCGCTGTTCGCGTTGGTCCTTGTGGTCCGCGGGCGGATTCGGGGGCCGTTCCGCTCCGCGGTGTTCATGCTCCTGGGCGTCACGGTGCTGCAGGCCGCAATCGGCTTCACGCAGTACTACAACGGCATCCCGGCGCTGCTCGTCGGCGCTCACATGCTGGCGGCGGCACTGCTGATGAGCGCGGCGACCAACGCCGCGGACCTCGCCCGCTACAGCCCGGTGGACTAACCGGTGGACTAATCAGCCGCAGCACCCCTGAACAAAGCATCGCGGGGTCACTTACCGCCCTTCCGGCACGCGCAAAGTCATACGGTCGTTGCAACATTCTGGTTTTGGAGGTTGCGATGCCGAGTGGTTATCGGGCGCCCGATGCGCTGAAGGATGAGTTTTTCTCCCTGGTCCGGCAGGGGGTGTCGGTCAAGGAAGCCTCTGCCCGGATCGGGGTG